>CAZZHG010000163.1:0-2558 GCA_964653655.1 uncultured Pseudobdellovibrionaceae bacterium | reverse complement strand
AGCGTTCCGCCGGCGGCATATTGGAAGCGGCCGATTTTTCTTTGCTCGGCTCCGGTGAACGCGCCCTTTTCGTGTCCGAAGAGCTCGCTCTCGATCAAATTCTCGGGGATCGCGCCGCAGTTCACGGCGACGAAGGGGCCGTCCTTGCGGGGGCTGTTGTAATGGATGGCTTTCGCGACGAGCTCTTTTCCCGTTCCGTTCTCGCCGCGGATGAGCACCGAGGTGTTCACGCGGGTGAGGCGCTCGACGAGCTGAAACACGCGCTTCATGCCCCTGCTCGTGCCGACGCACTCGCTGCCGTCGCCCGGCTGCATCGGAGCGGAGAGGGCGATGCGCTGAACCATGTAGTAAGCGTTCTCGGCCTTTTCGACCACCTTCATCAGGTAGTCTTCGCTGATGGGCTTTTCGATGTACTCGAACGCGCCTTCACGCATCGCTTCGACGGCGTCGCGGATATTTCCGTGAGCGGTCACGAGAACGATGACGGAGGAATAGCCCTGCTCGCGGACGTGCTTCACCAGCTCGAGCCCACTCATGTTGGGCATCTTCACGTCGCTCAGAATGAGCGGGTATTCCTTTTGCGAAAGCTTTTGCGCGGCCTCTAATCCGTCGGCGGCCTCTTCGGCCTCGTACCCGCGGGCGGCCAGCATCGCGACGATCTGCTTACGCAGCTCTACCTCGTCGTCGACGACCAAAATCGTATACATGGATCCCCCTAAACGTTGCGGACGCTGTGTATCAAAAACCGCCCTCCGCCGCAACGAGCGGGACCCGGAGGTGTTAGCAGAAGGCTAGGTAAGTATTTGGAAGTATATTGTTAACGCTCGTGGTGCCAGTGGCACCATTTACTTTGCGAAAGGCAGTAGAAAGCTCACGGTCGTGCCCTTTCCGACCTCGCTCTGAATCTCGAGGGTGCCCTTGTGGAGCTCGACGAAGTACTTGGCCAGGTACAGGCCGAGGCCCGAACCCTTGGTGGTTTTTTCGGTCGAGCGGCCCCGGTAGAACTTTCCCGTCACGCGCGGTACTTCGTCGGGCGGAATCCCCATGCCTTTGTCGGTGACGCTCACCCGGATGCCTTGTTCCTCTTCCTGGGTGCGCACGACGACCTCGGTGCCTTCCCGGCTGTACTTCACCGCGTTCTCGATGAGGTTCGTGATCACTTCGCCGAGCAAGTCCGGATCGCCTTCCATGGAAAATAGCGGCTCCAGGTCGGCGACCACTTTGATCTTCTTTTCCTCGGCGAAAAACGCGAGCCGGCTCACCGCCACTTCGACGAGGCGGTTCAGGTCGACGACGTCTTTTCTCGCTTCGAGCGACATCGATTCCATCTTCGTCACGCGCAAGATGTCCGAGATGAGACGGGCAAGCTCCGTGTTCGTGCGATCGATCGCCTGAAAGGCTTCCTTCGACGATTCACTGAGGGGCTCCGTCGTGGGGCCCAGCATGCGGCTCGTGATGGCGCGGATTTTTGCGATGGGCGTTTTCAAATCGTGGCTGAAGAGAGAGATGAAATTGTTTTTGAACTGATCCATCTCGCGCAGATATTCCGCTTCCTGCTGAGTCTTCCAGTTCTGCTCCTCCTGGCGGCTCAGTTTGTAGCCGAGCATGAGAAGGTGAGTGGCGAAGATGCAGAAGATCGGATTGCCGACGCCCCACCACAGCTTGAACTGGGAAAAGGCGAAAAGCGTGATGAGCACGATGAGGAGAGACAGAAGGAGCAGAAACAGCCAGGCGAGGGTGAGGGGGAAAGCGAGGATGATGGCGATGCTCGCCGCCACCGCGACGCCGGCCAGGCACCACGTTACCCATTGCGGCAAGATCCGAATCTCCCGGCCCGAGACGAAGGTTTCGGCGGAGTTCGCGTGAATTTCGAGGGCCGACATTTTGCCGAAGGGCGTCTCGAAGTCCGAAAACGGGCTTCCTTCCTTGCCGACCAGCACGACTTTGTCCGCGAATAGGCTGGGATCCACGGTTCCGTCGAGGACGTCGGAAGCCTCGACGCTGGGATAACTTCCCGAGGGCCCGCGGAAATCGAGGCGCATGGGGTCGAGGAGATTCCGCTTAATCGGTTTGTCAGTTAACCGATGATAGATCCTGAGGGCCAGAGAAGCCCCCGAGGAATAGACCAGCTGCGTCTGCCGGACCACGTTGTCGCGGTCCGGAAAGAGGTTGGAGAAGCCGTAACTGTCGCCCCTCACCAGGGCTTCCTTGGGCGGAATCAGCTGGTTCTGCTCGTTGAGCGCGGAGGCGAACAGGACCTTTCGCGGGTCGAAGTGCAGGGGCACCTTCTGGTCCACCCACTGGTAGTAGGGGGTGAAAACCAGGAGCTTGGGGTTCTGAGCCAGGATTTTGTTGGCCAGCTCCTCGTAGAAGCCTCCGTGCCAGACCGCGTGGGTCTTGGGACTGAACTGGAGCGCTTCCTTGGGGAAGGCCCCGTTATCCCGGGCGAAATAGGGATAGAGTTTGGCATCGTTGACGCGGACGAGTAAAAACTGGGTCGGCCTACGGGTAGCTCCGCGCAGGCGGAAGAATTGGGCGAAGAACAACTGCTCCAGGCT
>CAZZHG010000162.1:0-2607 GCA_964653655.1 uncultured Pseudobdellovibrionaceae bacterium | reverse complement strand
GGCGCGTCGGCGGTCTCGAGAAGTTTCAGAGTCGCTTCGGGACGGCTGAAGTCCACCCAAACGTGGACCGGCTCCCTCGGGGCGTCTTCCAAGGTACGGCAGTCGACTCCCTCGATGGAGACGAGCTTTCCGCTTCCGGTGACGGCGTCCGAAAGCTCGAGCAAGTCATCACCGCTCCGGTAGCCGGCGGCGAGAAGGCTTGCGATCTCGGAGCCCACCCGGCCCGAGGCGCCTAGAATTCCAACTTTGAAAATCATTTCAAAAGTTCCAACCCTCTCAGCGCCGCCTCTATGAGGGAGCGCGTTTCCGGGCGAACCGAAACCAGCGGCAAACGCAAGGAGTCCTCGGAGATTCCCATCCGCGACAGAGCATACTTGACGGGAGCCGGGTTGCTCTCCGCGAACATGGCTTTCACGAACGGTAGAAGTTTTTTCTGAATGCCCCAAGCGCTCGCCGAATCTCCCTTACGGAACGCCTCAAACAGCGCGACGAAGTGAGCGGGCGCAACGTTCGCCGAAGCCGAGATGATGCCCGTTCCGCCGAGCGCGAGAATCGGCGCAAAGCCGTCGTCGTCTCCAGCAAGCAAGCTCTTCGTGGAAAGATCGCAGCCGTGCGCGAGCGCAAGCCACTGACCGAACTGCCCGCTCGCCTCTTTGATCGCGACGATTTTCGGATGCTGGAAAAGCTTCGCGACGAGCTCCGGAGAAAGATTCACGCCCGTGCGTCCAGGCACGTTGTAAAGAACGACCGGCAAACGTCCGCGGTCGGCGACTTCGGTGAAATGCTTGTAAAGCCCTTCGGGCGTGGGCTTGTTGTAATAGGGCGAAACGACGAGGGCCGCGTGGGCACCCAGATCCGCCGCTTCGTTCACGCTCTCGACGGTGGTCGCCGTGAAATTGGTTCCGCAGCCGGCGGTCACTTTCAAATTTTTCTTGGAGGCCGCTTCCACGCAGCGCTTGATGAGCAGGCGCCGCTCTTCGCGGTTCAGCGCCGGGCCTTCTCCCGTCGTGCCGCACGGAACGAGACCGTGCACTCCCGCGCCGATGACGTAATCGAGAAGTTTATCGAACGCCGCCGAATCGAACTCTCCGGTCGCCCGGAAGGGAGTGGCTAGTGCTACGTGAACGCCTTCGATCTTCATGGCTTTCCTTTCGGGCCTCCGTAAAGCTCGGGCGGATGGAAATCCGCCGGAAGCTCCATGACCTCGGCCTCGCCGACGTAAGTCGCCGGCCCTCTCAAAAGCAAATAGCGGGTCGCGGGGCTCACATCGACGACCAGCTCGCCGCCGGGAACCTGGACCTCGACCGGAAGCGATTCCATGTACACGTCGGAGAACACGAGGGCTGCGGCCGCCGCTCCGGTTCCGCACGCAAACGTTTCCTTCTCCACGCCCCGTTCGAACGTGGTCGAAAGAATGCGGCTGCCCACCATTCTCTGAAAGAACGTGACGTTCGTCTTTTCGGGCGCGAACGCCGGGTGATTCAAGACGGCGGCGCCGATCTTCGCGACCGGATAGCCTTTCAGGCTTTTCACTTCGATCACCACGTGGGGCACGCCGGTGTTGAGACAAAACATCTGAATCGGCTCGCCGTGGATCTCGAGAAGCTTTTCCTCGAGCTCGAAGGAGTCCTGGCTCTCTGAGAGCATCGTGACTTCCACCATGCCGTCCTCGAGGGTCCGTCCGCGGATGACGCCTGCGAGAGTCTCGAGACTTATCGCTTCTCCGCCGGGAAAATGTTTCTCCCCGAGGTAGCGCATTACGCAACGGGCGGCGTTGCCGCACATTTCGGCTTCCGAGCCGTCGCAATTGTAGAAGGTCCACTTCGCATCCGTGTCGGTGCCTTCCTGAAGAAGGGCGATTCCGTCCGCGCCGATTCCGAAATTTCGGTCGCAGAGGTAACGGACGTCCTGGGGGCTCAGCTCGGGAAACGACCCGCTGAAATCGTCGCCGATTAGAAAATCATTCCCGCAGCCATGCATCTTGTGAAAGTGAAGGTTCATTTTGGTGCCTGATTCTTGCCCGTTTCGGACTTCGCGGGCTCGGAGGGAGCGGCCGGCGGCCGCTTGCCCAAGGTATCGAGGTAAGGAACCGGATCCGTCTTCACCCCGCAGCCCCCCAGCGCTATTAACGAAAAAAGGGCGGCGGCGATGAAAGGGAAACGCATCGGGTCGAGAAGTACCATACCCGGGGAGAGCGGATCAAGGACGCGGATGGAAGGGCTAACCCTTTTGAATTGCTTCGTTAATGCGGTCGATTCCGGCCATTAATTCGGCCTCTTCTATGACCAGCGGCGGGGCCACCCGAATGACCACATCATGGGTCTCCTTACAAAGGACCCCCATCGCGGCAAGACGCTCGCAAAAGCGGCGGGCGCCCCCGGCTTCCTTGGTCATTTCGATGCCTATGAGAAGGCCCTTTCCCCGGACTTCCTTGACCAGGGGATGGCGGGCGTCCTTCAGGCGGCGGACCGCTTTTTCCCCGAGGGTAAGCGATCTTTCGGAGAGCTTTTCCTCCCGGAGCACCTTCAGAGAGACACCGCCCATCTGGGCGGCGAGCGGATTGCCGCCGAAGGGGGAGCCGTGGGAGCCCGGCGTGATGACGTCCAT
>CAZZHG010000161.1:0-2699 GCA_964653655.1 uncultured Pseudobdellovibrionaceae bacterium | reverse complement strand
AAGGCGCCGCCGAGTTCGTGCGGGTCGTCCCGGTGCCGGTCGCCCGTCCCGGGCTTCAGGCGTTGAAGGACGCGGGCTACACGCGCGTCGCGACGACCAGTCACAAGGGGCAATCGATTTATCAGTACCGCGTGCCCGAAAAGACTCTCTACATTCTCGGAGGGGAGGCGAAGGGTGTGTCGAAGGCGGTTTTCCTTCAGGCGGATCAAATCGCCTGCATTCCCGGATCCGGGCAGGTGGAGAGCTTGAACGTCGGTGTCGCCGCGGCGCTTTGCCTCGGTGAGTACTGGCGCCAGCACCATCGGCCGGCCCCGGTCAGACAGCCGATGCCGCTGCATCGCTCCAGACCGTCCGCGCCCGTGCAAATTCCCAAGAATCTCAATTAGCCGTCGTCCCTTCTCGATTAGGATGCTAGAAGGATTTTTCGACGGAGCGTAGCGCAGGGGCTAGCGCATCTGGTTTGGGACCAGAGGGTCGCCGGTTCAAATCCGGCCGCTCCGATTTTTCCCCGGGTTTACTTCGGATTCTTGACGACGAATCTCCAGCCAATCACGTTCCCGCTCACCGCACTTACTCGATCGTCCCAAAACGCCTGTACGACGGCATTCGCCCGGCGCAGCGCTCTGCCTGGCTCGGGCTGAAAGCAGAACAGGAATGTGTAATCGCGGGAGGTGTCGAGAGAGCCGATATTCCAGCTCTGCGGCGTTTCCGTCGGACCGAAGGCGAAGCCCGCTTCCGGCGTCTCGGGCAAACACGGCCTTTGCAAACTACCTTTGCCGTCCTGAACGTAGCCCAGCACCGTGTACCCTGGCCGTGCCCCGAACTCAGTGAGCCGAACGTTCAAGGAAACGGCCGAGCCGTCGGCTCTCGGTTCGATTCTCTCCACCACCCGCTTAAGCCTTTGATGGAAGCGGACGTTAGGCGGCGCGGTCTCGCTGGTGTACTTCGTCCAGACGTACGTTTCCGCGAAACTGGCGGTCTTGCCGTCACTTACGCAAAAATAGATTTCGGATTTGGGCGCCGGCAGGGCCGGCGTCCAGTCGATCATGGTTCCCTTCTTGAATCGGGGCAGGTCGCTGCCGGCCGCGGAAGCAGGGGTGCACTCCGGAGGGTCCTCCCCGGCGGTTACCAGGAAGGCGCCGACTTTCGATTCCGAACCACTTATGTGCGGAGCCAGTTCAATCCGCAGACGGGCCGAGTTTCCAACCGTCGACGAGCTGGTGGTAATCCTCGTGATGGCTCCCGTTCCAGTATCCACTTCCGCGGTCAGAAGTCCGCCGATGGCTTCAGCTCCGCGCGTGTCTATCAGGTTCAGAGCGACTAGAAGAGGCGGCGGTGTTTGTTGGTACCGGCAGGCGAACGAGACGGGCCCGCGCGTGCAGTCCGTGTCCGCCGCCTGATCGTAGAGCGCGGGGATCGTCACGTTCCATTTTACGTCGATTCCGCGGGCCAGCTCTTCGGCCGGGACGAATGCTCCGTCGAACGGAACGAGCAGGAGGCAATTCAGATCTCCGCCCGCTTGGGCCGCAACGTAGCGGCAGTCGAGTTGCGTTTTGGAGGGGTCGTCAAGAATCGGCCGGCGCGAACCTCCCGAGATGGGGACCGGCTGCGAGGCGAGTTCCTCGTCCGTGCTCTTTTGCACGACAAGGCATCCCGGCAATGAAAGAAGGGCGAGAATTTGAAAGAGACGTGGAAGTTGGCGTCGCAAACGGGCTCCCTAGGGATTGCGACGGTACGGGCGGCATTCCCATTATAGCGTGGAGGGAGCCCTCAATTATGATGCCGATTTTTCCTGGAGATTCATAGGTTTGGACGGAATGAAAAACGGGGCCTCCGAGGCGTGTTTGGGGGAACCACTCACGTCCCAGCAGGCCCCGTTGTTCGGTCGGCCTAAGAAGGCCGAAGCAGCAACGGTGAGATACGCGGAATTAGTCCGGCGGTCGTTCACCTCCAGTTAAGAGATGCTGGCAGATCCGGTCGTACTCCATTCGGCTCAACTCGTTCGGATCCCTTTTGTGAAACCAATGTTGAACGGCATCGCCCACTTCCTTTCGGCTCCACCGGCGTCCATACGCGATGGCGTAGAGACGATTCACCTGGTTGGTCGTCAGGGAGCGGGGCAGGTTGGTGACGAGAGTTCTCGTCGAATTCGTCTGTGGCCACTTGCCCTGTTGCCCGCTTCTTCCGGAGAAGGCTCGTTGCTGGGGCGACCGCGCGAGTGGCCGCTCGAAGTTCGTTCTCCCGGCGGCGGTATATTTGTTGGCGGCTTCTTCCATCGTTCGTCCTTTCGATGGTGAATGCCGTTTGGGGGCCGAGGGCGGACAAAGGGGGAATTCTTTTTTCGACGCGTCCAAGATTTAGCGGTGAGCGGCATTGTGTTATAGAAGATCAGCCATGGGGGAGATCTTCGACAGTGTTGCAACGGAGCTTGGTGAGACGATCGCAGGGGTCGACGACATCAAGGCCGCCATTGAATCGCTGAGCGAGGCCGAATTGTTGAGGCTGGAGCGCTATGCGAAGTTCCGTATCCGCTCCCTGGGCGGGCGTACCCTGGGCAGGGATCACGAGGATCTGCTGCGGGAGGCGATGACGGCCACCTTAGGCGGGGACCGGAAGTGGAAGCCGCAGAAGGTGGGCTTTTTCACCCATCTCATCGGCGCCATGCGCAGCTTATCGAGTCACTGGAATGAGCGGGAACG
>CAZZHG010000160.1:0-2709 GCA_964653655.1 uncultured Pseudobdellovibrionaceae bacterium | reverse complement strand
ATCGGTCCGAGGACGTCCATGTGATCGGTTCCGGGCTGGGAGCCGGTACGGCTGACGAGGCCCATCGTGGGCCGGAGGCCGCAGAGATTGTTGAGGGAAGCTGGAAGGCGGATAGACCCGTTGGTGTCGGCTCCGATGCTGACCACCGCGAAGCCCGCCGCGATGCCAGCGCCGGCTCCGGCGCTGGAGCCGCCGGGAATGGCACTCGAGTAAGGGTTTCTGGTTTGGCCGCCCCTCGTGCTGAGTCCCGAGCCGCCCATCTGCAGTTCGTCGAGGTTGGTCTTTCCGAGAATGATGGCGCCAGCCTTGCGAAGGCGCGCCACGAGAAACGCGTCCCGCGTGGGGTGGGCGCCGCTCAGCGCGGTGGTGCCTCCGCTCGTCGGAAAACCGACGGCATCGATCGTATCTTTCAGAAGTACCGGAATCCCGTGCAGGGGACCGCGCGCTCCGGTCCTGACCCGCTCCCGATCCAGCTGCCTCGCTTCGGCAATCAGGGCGACGGGATTGAACGAAGGGATTACCGCTTTCAGCTTGGGACCGGAAATATCGTAGGCCGCGATCCGTTTCAGCGAATCGATCACCAGCTGCTCGGAGGTGAGCTTTCGCTCCGCCATCGCGGCCTGCAATTCGCGAATGCCCTTCTCGGTAATTTCGAAGGGCTCGGCGCGAGCGGTGCCGAGGAACAGGACGAGAGCCGTAACCAAAGATAGGTACTTCACGGGGGGATCCTTTCTAAGGCGAAGTTATTTCAGACCGTCAAACCAACCGATGCATTGGCGATCGGCCACTCCGGCAAGCCCGCACTCCTCATGGCTCTTCTCCGGCTCGGAGGCGAATTCGCAACTATGGCCGGGTAGGGAGGAAATCTGGCGGCAAAGCTCGGCAATCGGCGCCGCGGGAAGCATGTCGGCCTCCGCGCCGACCTCACAGCCTCCGATCTTGCTCCCGCACTCGACGAGCTTCCAGTTGGCTACGGCGAAGTCGCTCGGCCGAATCGTCGGAGTCTTTCGGAGCGTATCGACGATGGTGTCGCGACTGAGCCCGTCGTTGGGGAGGAAAGGATTGCAAAAGAACGAGCCCTGGTAGCGGCCGCAGATCGTGCGGCCGACGAACCAGGCGCAGCTTTCGCGTTGCGCCGGGGACAGCCAAAACAGCCTGTTGTAGCCGGGATCGTATTGCCCATCGAGAAAGCAAGCTCCCGTGGTTTTTGTGCCTTTCCAGGATATCTGGTCGTCGTATTTTTTTTGTTTCATCGCAATCACGGGCGCCGTGGAGCCATGGCTGATGCCGGAGAAAAGCAACTTCGTACCGTTCCAAAGGGCGCGAATCTTCGGGTGCGCCGTGATGCTCCTGACGAGATGGTCGATTCGCTCCGCCTCGTCGGCGTAGGGCACCGCCGCCGCCGCGGGGGTGAAAGTGTTCTGGAAGATGTTGGCGCAAACGAATACGTACCCCGCCTCGGCGTACGCATTGGCCACTCCGCCGTAATATTGATCCAGATAGGCGGGGGGAAGCGAGCAGCTCTGATCGCCTCCGGCGAAGTAGATGACCAGCTTCGAGCATTTTCCTTCGCAACGCTTCGAATCGACCTGATGCCACCATAGGCAGGGCTCGTTGCTTTTGTTCAGCCCTTTGCAGGCGGCGACCGTCTGGATCGGCCGGTTCGGGCCCGCCTGGCTAGGCAGGCAAGCGAGGACAAGTAAGAGAAAGCAAACTCTGAGGAGGAACATGGGGGGGCTCCTTATTCAGACAGTATGCAAAGCGATCGTTTCAAAAAGGCTTCCTGTAGTAAGATTAGGAATTCCATGAAATTACTGGCGTCCATCCGAACGGGGATCAAAATCGCGATCCTCCTTTTCGTGATCCGTCCCTTCATCTGGTACTTCCTGGGCCTAAACCGCTATTCGCGCCTGAAAGTGCCTCGCCAGGGGCCTTTCATTTTGGCGCCCAACCACAACAGCCATCTAGACACGGTGCTGATTCTCGGGCTGCTTCCTCTAAAGGTGGCCGCGCGCACGAGCTTCGTCGCCGCCGGCGATTACTTCTACGACATCCCGGTGTTTTCCTGGTTTCTGTTCACCTTTTGCGGCTTCGTTCCGGTGTGGCGAAAAGAGGCGGCCGGAGCCGAGGGCGCCAGGGGCCGGCCCGGGGCGGTGGACTCCATGGCGAAGGTGCTGGAAGAGGGAAAGACGCTCGCGCTCTTTCCGGAAGGCACGCGCGGATTTCCCGAACAACGCGCGGGCTTGAAGCGCGGAGTGGCGAAGCTCGCGGCCCGCTTCCCCGACCTCCCCGTCTATCCGCTCTACATGTGGGGTCTGGGCAAGTCGTTGCCGAAGGGAGAGATGGTTTTCGTCCCGCTCGTGCCGCAGGTGATTTTGGGAGAACCGGTGTTCGGTAAGGATAAGTCCGAGGACGCCTTCATGGAGGCTCTCGCCAAATCCTTCGAGGATCTCGAGACTAAGATTTCGAAAGCGAACTGGGTGGCGCTGTGAGAGATCCGCTCATTTTCCAGAGCTGCGCGACGCTGTTTTTCCTGCTGACGGCGGCTTCCCTCATCATCGAGGTATTCGCCTATCTGAAGCCCGACAAAGACCTGCACGAGGTCAGGATCCGCACTCGTTCGTGGTGGATCATGCTCGCCGCGCTCGAAGCGTTTCTCTACTTCGGCAAAAACTCGATGCTGTTTCTTTTCGCGAGTCTCAGCTTTTT
>CAZZHG010000159.1:0-4080 GCA_964653655.1 uncultured Pseudobdellovibrionaceae bacterium | reverse complement strand
GGATGTCCAACATCGAGGCAAGCATCAGTACGCTGCCACCACCGGCCGCACCGGCCGCGCGAGCGCGGCTGGTCACGCGACCCGAAGTTGCGCGACTGCCTTTTCCTCCTCCTCCGCCACCACCAACGTCTGCCATTAGACTCCTCCGATACTTACGTCGGAAAACATCCGGTTGAACTGGATGCGTTCCTGGTTGCCGGCGATCTCGGGCGGAACAACCTGATACCCGGGGTCGCCCTTGCCCAGCTCGCGAGCCGCGTCCATGACCTCGATCATCACGTCGTACGTGACGTCATCGGAAGGCATGAGCGTGATCTCGTGGGAGTTGGGCTTTTTCGTGTGAAGCGTGATCAGGTGCTTGTGCAGTGCCACGTAGTCGTACTTGCCGTCGGCCGTCTTCGCGATGCCGAAGTCCCGGTTGGCGTCGGCCTTCACGTTGAAGCCGTTCGAGGTGATGTGGACCGTCAGCTCCAGCTTGTTCTCGCTGTCTTTCGCTTTCTTCACTTCGGCCGCCGTGGAGGCCACCTTGGGCAGCGGCGCATCGATGGTCACGACCGGCAAAATGCCGGCGAACATCAGAAGGAAGAACATCAGACACGTGATCATATCGATGAACGGAGTCAGGTTTAACCCCGACTCCGGCTTCATGCGATGTGAACTTAAGCTGGGACGATTTGCCATAACCTCACCGAACTAGCAGTTAGTCGTCGTTGCTGGCGGCGCTGCTGTCATCCGATCCGGCGGACCGTCCGCTCGTGCCCGACTTCTGAGAAGCGGTGAGCAGGTTGATCAGCTTCACGGAGTACTGGTCGATGTCGGAGATCATCCCGTTGATTTTCGACTGCAGCACGGCGTGGATGAACAAGGTCGGAATGGCGACCATGATACCCAGAGCCGTCGTGTGCATCGCGATCGCGATGGACTTCTGCAGGAAGGTTTGGCGGGTGACCGCGTCCACGTCGCCCGATCCGCGGAACGCCATGATCAGACCGAGAATGGTACCGAACAACCCGATTAGGGTCGAAAGGTTGGCCAGAGTCGGCAGATACAGCGCCCGAGCTTCGAGCTTCGGGAGACATTCCAGCGTCGCCTCGTCGATCGCGTTCTGGATATCCGCGGGGGAATCCTTAGCGCGCGTGAGGCCAGCTTTCAGCACCCGCGGCAGCAAGGCTTGCGGCCGGCTGTTGCAGAGGCTGATTGCGCGATCGATGTTGTCACTCAGGATGTATTTCTTCAGCTTCGCCATGAAGGCGCGGCTGTTGATCGCGTACTGGAATTGAATCCGTACCCAACGTTCGACGGCGATTGCGGCACACATGACCGCTACCACCACCACCATCATACTTGCGAACCCACCTTCTTTTACGAAATTAGCGAGTTCAGCTATTTCACCCATGGGAGTCCTCCATAAAAGTCGCCTGACGCCTCACGAATCGGCAAAAGCGCAGGAAAAGTTTAGAACAACACGAAAAGACCGCTCGAGTACCGCACCGACCAGGGGTTCGATTTGTACGAGATTAAAGGGAATGTCGAGATGCCCGCACCCGGCTGGAAGTCGAAAGACGGCAAGTTCATGAAGTACGCCGAAATCTCAAGTCGGATACCCGCACGCGCCGCAATGTAAAACTCCACCCCACCTAAAGCCTGACCGACGATCGCGTTCAGATACTGCTGGTGGAAAGTGACGTCGTTGTAATCGTAGAAGCCTTTGCGCTTCGTATAAGCGATACCCAGACCGACTCCGACGTAAGGCACGATGTCATCGGTGGTGAAACGATAGCGGACGCCGCCCATCGCCGGAATCATCGTCATCTCAAACTGATGAAAGAGCGGCTGGGTTGGATCCTGAAAAACGGAGTTCTCTTTGCGGGTCTCGTAATTGTAGTAACCGAGATTCGCGAAAAGCTCCCAGTGGTAGTTCAGCGTAAGGAAAAAGCCGAGCTCGAAATTGAAAAACGTCGTGTATTTCAGGGAGCTGGGCACTCCGCCCACGCTCTCGAGGCTCTGCACGATCGGCGTTATCGGCAGTAGCGTCGACAAACCGATGTCCATTCCGAAATCCGAGTTACGGCCTTCGTTCTCGACGTATTGCTCGCGCCGGTAGTTGCCGAACAGCCCGCGGAAATCCTTCTTGGAGTTGGCGGCGAACGCGTCCACGCAAAGCCCGATGATGAATAACGAGATGAGGACAGCACTGCGCTGTTGGGTCGCCATAGGATCCTATGAACCGGGGGATTAAATAGAGAGGCCGCTGGTCAAAATTAATTATATCAGAGTCTAGCGGAGAAAACGGATTGACTCGCCGACGGCGACCGCAAGCTTTTGATGCGCCGAGGCGCCCCGGCAGGAAATCTCCCAGTATCCGTGAGAGCCGGGCACCAGACAGGCTTCTCCGGGCGGAATGTCCGCGTAGCAGCCGACCGTCCTCAACACATCGCGCCCGATGCGGGCTTCCGGAGTTTCGTTTGGCAGTTGTGGAAGCGACGTGACCAGGTTCCCGAAGTGATCGATCGCGATGACTTCTCCGGTAACGAAACCGTCGCGCTCGGTTGGCTCCGGGAAGTCGCGCCCTTCGAGGTCTTTCAGCTTCTCTCCTTTAAATGTCTTTCCTTTGATGTGGCGGACAATGGCGGGGGCGAACACATCGCGCCCGTGAAACGTCGGGCCCGTTCCCTCGGGAACGTCGATCTCGCGAATCTTCGCGGGCTTTCCTTCCACGTACTCGGAGTGGCGGACCGCCCATTTGAGCAGCCCGTTGTCGGGCCCGATGAACCGATATTTTTGCGTTTCCACGAAGAGACATTTACGGCGGCTTCCCACTCCGGGATCGACGACCGCCAGGTGATAGGTGCCCTTGGGAAAGTGGTGGTACGCGCGAAGCAGTTGGAAAGCGCCGAGGGAAATATCGAAGGCGCGCACGTCGTGGGTGAGATCCACGAGGGTGACCTTGGGATCCCCCGAAAGCAATACTGCTTTGAGTTCGGCAACATAAGTATCCTCGACGCCGAAGTCGGTAAGAAGAGTGACGATCGCCATGGGCCCATCTTCCCAAAAGCGGGGGAAATAGGCTAGGTTGTGCCTCCTTATATGTTGTTCTATTTCGCCAAAACTCTTCAGGCCGCCGCCATGGCGGTCACGGCGCTGGCCCTCTTCGTCGGTATGCGGGAAGAATCGATGTCGAAGGAGCTGACGATGCTTCTCATCGGGGTCGTGATGTTTCTTTGCGGCCGTTTGGCTGAGCAAGCCGCCGGCAAGAACTAAATCCGGAAAAGCGGGGAAGAGCGAGAGCGTGAGCGAGCGCAAGGAAGTCTATTTTGATCTACGCTCCCCTATCTCTCTTCCTTAGTTAGCTCTAAACCCTTACTAGTATCGGGTGCCCTTTCCCTTTGAAAAACTACACGTTTATCAGAAGGCGCTTCTGCTCGATGCGCTCGCGGTAAGAATCCTGGTTTCCAGACCAGTTTCTCATCCTCATTTTGATCAACTTCGGCGAGCGGTACTCTCAATCCCTTCCAATGTAGCCGAAGGTAGCGGCCGTTGGTCCAAGGTGGACAGAGCCCACTTCTTCCGAATCGCCCGGGGATCGGCTTACGAATGCGTCCCGATACTGCATTCGCTCAAATTGGCTAACGTGATTTGCCCTGAGGAATATCAAGAGGCGTATGGGCTGCTTGACGAGATTAGCGGAATGCTGACCGGTCTCATACATTCGTTAGAGGCGATCCAAAGTTAGCCCATCCTTGCGCTCGCTCACGCTCTCGCTCTTCCGAAATCCCCCTTCATTCGAAGGCTTCCCTACGCTCGCTCTCGCTGTCGCTCCTCCAAAGGTTCCCCTTCAACTTTCGGTGGGAGTAGACGACCAGCTCCTTTTCCATCTCATCCAGCAGCACGTTCAACCGCCGCTCTTGGAGGTGCGCATACTTGCGGACGGGATCGCTGAGTAATGCGCAAATCATGGAACCGAGCGCCAGGGTTACGGTAAGTAGCGCAAGAAAAAGGCGGACATCCCACGGATTCACGTCGGGCGGGAACACATCGTAGAAAGCGCCGCCCACATCAGCCCCGAGAAAAAAATCGCTC
>CAZZHG010000158.1:0-4294 GCA_964653655.1 uncultured Pseudobdellovibrionaceae bacterium | reverse complement strand
AGGAAAACGTCGAGAGTATCATGATCAACTGCAATCCGGAGACGGTGAGCACGGATTACGACGTCAGCAGCAAGCTCTACTTCGAGCCGCTCTACCTCGAGGACATTCTCAACATTTTCGAGCACGAGAAACCGGACGGAGTCATCGTTCACTTTGGCGGGCAGACGCCCCTCAACTTGAGCCGCAAGCTCCGCCATCATCCGTTTCCGATCATCGGGACCTCGCCCGAGGCCATTGAGATCTCGGAAGACCGCGACAAGTTCCGCGCGCTTTGCCACAAGCTTGGCATCCGTCAACCGGAGTCGGTCACCGTCGGCGATCGGGAGCTCGCCCTCGAAGCGGCGACTCAGCTCGGCTTTCCGCTTCTCGTCCGTCCGTCTTTCGTTCTCGGCGGCGGCGGCATGGAGATTCTCTACAACCCGCGCGATTTTCAGCGCTGGCTCATGCGCGGCATCGAGATCACTCCGGAATCGCCGCTTCTCATCGACCGGTTTCTCAAGAACGCCATCGAAGTCGATGTGGACGCGATCTGCGACGGCGAGGAAGTCGCCATCGTCGGGATGATGGAGCAGATACAGGAAGCGGGAGTCCACTCGGGCGACAGCGCTTGCTGTCTGCCGCCCATGACTCTGTCGAAGGAAATTCAGGCCGAGCTCGAGCGCCAGACGACGCTCATCGCGCTGGAGCTGAAAGTCGTCGGCGTGATGAACATCCAGTACGCCATCGAAGACGACCGCGTTTACATTCTGGAAGTGAATCCGCGCGCCTCGCGCACGGTTCCCTTCGCCAGCAAGGCGCGCAACATTCCATTTTCCAAGATCGCTACCAAGGTCATGCTGGGGCGGAAGCTGAAAGAGTTCAACATCGTCAATAAGCCCATGAACCTGGTCTACGTGAAGGAATCCGTATTTCCGTTCAGCCGTTTCCCCGGCACCGATTTGATTCTCGGCCCCGAGATGCGGTCTACGGGTGAAGTGATGGGCGTCGGCAAAACTTTCGCCGAGGCTTACGGCAAGGCGGAGCTCGCGGCCGGGTTCCGGCTGCCGGACAAGGGTTGCGCGTTTCTCAGCGTGAAAGAGGGCGACAAGGAAGCGCTTCTTCCCATCGCGCTCGAGCTGGCGAAGCAAGGTTTCACCCTGTGCGGAACCCGCGGCACGGCGGATTTCCTCAGAAAGAATTCCGTCGAGATCCGGACCGTGAACAAGGTCAACGAAGGCCGGCCTCACGTGGTCGACGTCATCAAGAACGGGGAGATTCACCTCGTCATCAACACGTCGGCCCTCGGGGTTCACGAAGTCGGCGCTGCCTATGAGCTACGGCGCACGACGCTCACGAGAAATTTGCCTTACTTCACGACGATCGCCTCCGCCCGCGCCGCGGCCCAGGCGATAGCCATACAAAAGAAAGTGCCTATCGAGACCCACTGCCTGCAGGAGAGAACATGAGTGACCGAGTCCCGATGACCCTGGTGGGCAAGAACAAGCTCGAGGAAGAGTTGAAGCGCCTCAAGTCCGTGGAACGTCCCGCGGTCATTCAGGCCATTTCCATCGCGCGCGCACACGGCGATTTGTCTGAGAACGCCGAGTACGACGCCGCGAAGGAAAAGCAGGCGTTCGTCGAAGGGCGTATCCAGGATATCGAAGACAAGCTTGCTCGCGCCCAGGTGGTCGACACGAGTGACCTCAAGACCGACAAGGTCGTCTTCGGCGCCACCATCGATCTGATGAACTGCGATACCGAGCAGAAAATCACCTACCGCATCGTCGGCACCGACGAGGCGGACGTGAAACAAGGTCTCGTCTCCATCGAGTCTCCGATTGCCCGCCAGCTTCTGAACAAGAAGGCCGGCGATCAGGTCACCATCAAAGTGCCCAAGGGCGACATCGAGTACGAAATCCTCGCCGTCCGCTTCGAATAAGCTCGCTGCGGCGCACTGTCCACAAAAGCTCTGAATATTCCGATGAGTAGGCATGGCATTGGGGCATCTCTCCGCCTTGTCGAGTTCGGCGCGTTACTTGTTCGCCCTCGTCTTCGTGTGCCTTCCGCTATTCGCCCAGGACCCTTGTCCCTACGTCCGCGTCGCACCGAGACTGATTCTCACCGGCCCCACCACCGTCGGTAAAACGAAGGTCGTCGTCGCCGTCCTAAATGGCACCGACGCCCACGTGATCAATGGCGACAAGATGTACTTTTACGACGGCGGCTTCTCCATCTGCTCGGGCCTATCCGACATCTTCGGAGTCCAGAACAGCCGCACGCATCTCTACCGAGTGCTCGAGCCTCTGGCTCCGACCCTCGACGAAAACGTGTACGTCGAGAAAGTGAAAGACGTGTTGAGGGAGGTGGGAGACTCGACGCCCGTCCTCTTCGATGGCGCCTCGAGGAATTATCTCCAGCCCCTCGAGAATGCGGTGCCGGGAATCTGGAAAGTGGGGCTCCGCTGGCCCGAGGGCTACGACGTTCGGGGCGCGATCGCCCAACGAGTGGAAAAGGCCGTGGCCGCGGGACTCGTCGAGGAAACGCAACGGCTCATCGCGGAAGGAAAAGACAAGAGTCCCGCCTTCCAGGAGAGCCCCGTCTACAAAATCGTGGAGCGCCATCTAAAGGGGGACCTGTCTCTCGAAAAGATGAAGCTCGCGCTCGTCGAAGCCGGCTATGGCGTCGCCGAAAATCAGATTCGATCGCTCTCGAAAATGCCCGGCATTATCTGGATCGACGCGGACCCGGCGAAGCCCGAAGTTACCGCGGCGAAGGTTCAATCGCTTCTGCAGACGGGAACTTTGCCGCTCGGTTCGGGAACGGTCGAGGGAGGCCGCTTCGAGCTGCACCGGCCCGTCGACAAGGAGTTCGGCAAGCTCGGAGGAATCGTACAGCAAGGATACGCACTCGCGGCCGCGAGGTACAAGGAAGCCTATCCCCAGCACGCGGATAAGATCGACGGGTTTTTCAACGACGAATATCAGCGTCTCGCGCCCGAGCGGACCAGTTATGCAACCGTCGCCAAAACCATCGATGGGGTGGAAAGCGTAACGGGATTCGGGATGCTCTACGACGGACGGGTGGAAGGCACTCCAGCCAGTTCGGATCGCAAGAGAAAGAAATGGCTCCGCATGAAGAATTGGCAGCCTTACCATACGCCGACGGAACGATTTCTTCCCGCAGTCAACCTGCGGCTCACTCCGGACGGAAAGCCGACTAACCAAATCATGGAGATGGGGCGGCTCGCGACTTTGCGCGGGCAGGGCTCCATGGAGGAAATACTAACGGCGATGGCGGAGGGCTTGCGGATCGAGTACGGAGGGTTCGACAAGATCCCTGAGGACCTGACTATCATCGCTGTGTGCGAGAACGAGCTGCTCGCCAATTTCTACGAAAAGAAGGGCTTCCCGCTGAAGTACTCGGCCGTGCAAACCGGAAGGCCCGACAAGTGGGTGGTAAACGCCTATGCCCGCGACATCTGCGTCCGCTACGGCGGCGCCGTCTACGCGCCCGTGCTAAGGCTTGGCACGCAACCGAAATAGAGTCCCGCCGACGTAGCCCGACGCCTCGCTCGAGACCACTTCGAGGCCGTTCTCGTCGAGCATTTTCTTGAATTCGCTCTGAGTGGTCAGGGATTTCGCCGTGTGCAGAATGCGCTCCCGGTTCATGAAATAAAGAAACGCCACGTCCTGCTCGGTCAGCTGCGCGCCTCGTTTCACCGCTTCCTGCATTTGGGCTACGAACTGACCCTGAAGCACCGCCTCGGGAATGTTCATCCCGCTTCGCTCGGGGAAGAAGTCGTGCAGAAGAATCTCTCCGCCGGGCGCCATCGAGTCGCGCAACTGTTGCAGGAAAGCCACTTTGTCCGGAGCCGCGTAGAAAGTATTTATCACGACGACCGACCTCGCGCCCTTCACGGGAAGGGTCTTTCCGTCGAGAACCTGGAACTCTAGCCGGTCGGGGCTTGCCACGCTGGACAGGTTCGCTACTTTTTCCCGTCCTATATCGAGGCCGTGGGGGGAGATGTCGGCGCCGATCACTTTGCGGCCCGGCGCGCTCACGGCGAGCCGGAGGCTGAAGTTGCCGCTTCCGGCACCCACGTCGTAGACGAGGCCGTCCCGGGACGCTTTCTGGTCCACGCGGTCCAATAGTTCCACGTAGTGCGGGTCGAAGAGCACCAGCTTGTCGTAAACGTCCATGTACTTGTTCCAGAGCGCCGGATTGGTGACCCCGCCCAGCCCTTCCGTCTCCCGGGCCACTTCCTGGAGCAACTTAGGATTCGCCGACAGGCGCTTGATGAACTTGGGGATGTCCT
>CAZZHG010000157.1:0-4526 GCA_964653655.1 uncultured Pseudobdellovibrionaceae bacterium | reverse complement strand
CCTTGTCTCGAAGAGCTGAAAAGCGTCGCCGATTACATGAAGGCGCACCCTGAATTTCCCCTCGATGTGCTCACGGTGAACGTGGATACCTCGGAGACCAACTCCGACGTCGCGCCGACGGTGAAATTGTACGGCATCAAATTTCCGGTGCTCCTCGACCCGAACCACGAGATCTTCGGGAAGTATCAGGCGGCCAAACAGCTTCCATATTCCGTGCTGGTCAGCGGAAAGGGCCAGCTGGAACTTTCTTTCCAGGGGTATCAACCCGAGCTGTTCACACACATCGCCGCCGCGCTGAAGGGGACCGATGACAGCAAAAAGAATTAGCGTTCTTGTTTGCTCGCTCGGTCTCGCCGTCTCAGCCAGAGGCGCGCTGATCGAAGCGGAGGCCGGCCAGGCCAACGTCAAAATTTCCGGCCACACCCTCGTCTTCAGCCGCAAGGACGACGATCCGACTCTCGCCAGCCGCAACCTGATGCTCCATGAGACGGCCATCCGGGGCGGCTACTACCAGTACAACCTGGGCGTCGATTTCTCGAGCCAGTTGCCCATTACCAAGGGCGCCGACTCGAACAAGCCTTTCACTTTAGAGAAGAAATATCTCACGGCCGACTGGGATCACTGGAAGCTCGATGTCGGCGATAGCCACGTCGAGCTGGGCAAGGGCCTCGCGCTCTCGCTCTACCGGGATCCGGTCTTCGGCATCGACAACACCGTCGAAGGGGCGAACCTCCGTTACAGCGATGACGTTTTGAAAGTCGGTCTGTTCGCGGGCCGCGTGAACGAGTTAAAAGTTCCAGTCGCCGTGAACCCGGTGCTGAACTCAACGCTCGATCGCAACGTTTACCTTGCGGGCGGCGAGGTGAAAGGGAAGGTAGGCGGCGGCGTCACTACCGGCGCGCACTACCTCTTCTCGTCCCAGCAGAGCAAAGCCGACCGGACGTTCGATCGGTACTGGAACACGATCGGCGCAAGTCTCTCGCGCGAAGGCGCGGAAGACGGCATCGACGCGTATTTGGAGTCCAACGTTTTACTGACGAAGCGCCAGACGGAAACGACGAGCGAAATGCTTCCCACCGGCTACGGCACCTACGGCTCGGTGAGCTTCGTACCCGCGCCCTGGAAGTTCAAATTGGAAGGCAAAGACTACCGCAATTATCGCTTCGAGTTCCGCCGTCCGCCGACCCTCGAGGAAGATATCGTCGAGACCGTCAATACCCAGGACGTTTCCGCGGGAAAACTTTCGGCCGAGTACCGTTTCCTGGAAGCGGGGGCATTCACCCGGGTTTCGTATCTCATCGGAGACGATCGCCAGAAGAAGGCCTCCATCCACCACGGCGTGGTCGCCGGCGGATTCAAGGGTCCGGGCCGCACGGCTTTCGAGTTGAGCGCGGGCTACCGTTACATGCCGGCCGTCGCGGACCTCTCCCACGCCGCGGTGAAAGCGAAAGTTCCGACGTTCGAAGGCCAGAGTGTGGAGCTAGGCGTGCGCCGGCTATTTAACCGCACGGACATCGCCCGGCTTCCTGTGCGAGACGACAAGCAGATCGTCGACCTCACCTACAATTTCTCGTCGAAATTCAACGTGGGGGCCGGAATGGAAGTCGTTCCGACCAATACGGAAGATGTCGGCAAACATTTCTTCAACGCCTCGGCCTCTCTCAAGCTCGGTGCTTTCATGGCGCGGGCGTTCGCGGGCAGCACGAGCGGCGGTACCATGTGCTCCGGCGGCGTCTGCCGTCAGGTGCCCAAGTTCTCGGGCGGCTCGCTCGAATCTACTTATTCCTTTTGAGAATCCATCTGGCGAACCCACGAACGGCGCATCGCCTGTAGGGTGGCTTCGCCGTTGTCGCTGTACTCCGCGTACGTCTTGAAGTTCTCGTATTCTTCCTTCGCCCGGCCGCCGATCATTGCGCTCGGTTCGGTGAGCGTGATGTCGCCCGCGTTCATCTTTAGACGAACGATGCGGCCGTTGTCCTTCGTCTCGTAGCCCACGTTCTGGGGCGGTTTGAGCGACGTGGACTGGTAAATCGTATTTGAGTTGAAATATGGGTTCCCGTCGCGAAGCTCTTTCGAAACGGCGCTGCCTTCAATGAGTTGTTTCGAGACGGACCCGTCCTCGCGGCGGATGATGTATGGGCTTCCGCCGGCGTAGCCCGGAGCCGTCGGCACCAGTACCGCGGCGGCGTTTCTTCCACTTTGGCGATAGGCGCCGTACTCGAGTGCCAGATCGCTCGTCACTTCGATGTTCTGGAAGACCCAGTCGCGAGTGCCTCGGTCGGCCAAGATCGCGCTACGGCCGCTTTGATCGAGATAGTGCTTCGCCATTCCCGCGCCTTCGCCGATGGCGGCGTGGTTTTCCAGGGAGCGCCCGGTCTTGGGGTCGAGCGGGTAGATGCCTTCTTGATAACCGAAGAGGTGGGTTTCGTTGAGGCGCTCGCTAGCCTCGACGTACTTCCCGATGGCTTTCTGAATCCTGGCGTTCTCTTTCGGATCGCTATGGAACCTCATCTTCATATAGTCGGACTTGATTCTCGCCATGTGCTCGTTGATCGCCGGGTGAGTCTGCTCGCTCGTCCAGACGTCGAAGTGAATGTAGGAACCCGTTTGCTGGCTTAAAAGGGCAACGTTTGCGAACTTCACGTCGAGTACGTTTACGGCGCGGGGATCTTTCATCGCCCGGTTGGTCAGGTGGCGGATGGTTTCCACCGCCTTTTGCGAAATACCCTCCGCCCGGGCCGGATCGGCGGGGCCGCTGATACCGGCGATTTTGAAAATTTCCTCGGGTCCCTTCGCCGCGACGATGTCGCCGGCGTGGGTCAGCTCACCCAGCTCCGCGGGAGTGAGAAGTTCTTTCAGGTTGAGCGGAAGCAGCGCTTTCACGGTTCCGCCGCCGCGGCTCCATAGGCCCGCTCCGCTCGTGAAGTAATGAAAGCGGGAAAAACCGCCGTATGGGGTTCCTTTGAGAATCTCCGGCTGTTTAAGGTACGAGTGGGCCATTTCCGATAGCCCGAAGTCGCGTATTTCCTGGAGTTCCTTGTCCGTCTTTCCGTTGAAATCGACGTCGAGATCCGTTTTTTGAAACCGTTCGACCTTGCCCTCGATGGGAAGGTTCAGGCCTTCGGGACGCGCCTTATCTTGCAGATACTTTTGTTCGACCGCGCCCAGATGATGGCGCGGGGCGAGCGTGAAATGGCCGTGGTGTCCTTTGGCTTCCCCCCAACCGGAGCGAATTCGAACTTGTTCATCGGCGGAGAAACGCGCCCACGGGCAATAGGGTTTCGACGACGCCCAGACGGGCGCGCTGATCGAAAGCGCCAGCCAAATTGTGAGTAGTAACCCCTTCAAACCCTGCTCCCCGGCCCGTAGGAACTGCAACGCGGGGGCCACGGTTAGCAAATCTTAAGTTATTGAAATTATTGAATTGTGATGGTGAACGCCACCGGTTCTTAGTCTAACCTTCCGTACCTTGTCCTAACCCTAGACAAGTCCCGGATTGGGCCGTGGTACCCTATGGCTCTAGCGGAGGTTTGATGAATCGGTTTCTTGCCGCTCTATTTTTGCTTCCGGCGTTTGGGTTTGCGGCGGAAGTTTCCACTTCGAAATTCGCCGAGGAGCTGGAGAAGGCGACGAAATTTTGCGTCGCGAATTATCCGGCGGGAAAGCTTTCCACTCAGGAAGGTTTCGAGAAGTGCCTTCGCCAGTCCCTCGACATCTATTACACGGATGTCGTGAAAGCGGTCTGGGGAAACCCCAGAACGGCGCTCGTTCCCGCTTCTCCCACTGCGACCGCGGCGCCGACGGCTCCTCCGATATCCGCCGAGCAACGCTCGCGCGAGGAAGCGCGGTTGAAGGATCAGCTAGCGACTTTGGTTACGTCGGCAAAGTGTCAGCGCTGCCACGTCGGCATGAACGCGAAGCAATTCACTTTTCCGCAGCTACACTCGGTTTTGATTACTCCGTCGCATCAAGAACATTTGAAGGCGAAGGACGTGGAGATGATCCAGAAACTTGGGGCGTACCTGAAATGATGACCTACACCATCCGCAAAGGAAAAAAGGAAGACACGCCGGAGTGGATCCGTCTTCGGGAAGCTCTTTGGCCCGGCACCTCTCGCGCCGAGCACGAGCAGGATGGAGAAGCCATCTGGGAAAAGCATCTCGATGCCGCCGTCTATCTCGCCTTCGACGAGAAGGGTAAGGCCGTGGGCTTCGCGGAAGTTTTCCTGCGCGGGTTTGCCAACGGTTGCGACACGAGCCCGCTCGCCTTTCTGGAAGGCATTTGGGTGGACCCTCTCGCCCGCGGCAAGGGCGTGGGGCGCAGGCTCGTCGAAGCGGTTTCCGCATGGGGCCGCGAGATGGGCATGAAAGAACTGGGATCGGATGCTCTCATCGACAACAAGGCGAGCCATATCGCCCACAAAGCCTGGGGCTTCGAGGAAACCGAGAAGGTCGTCTACTTCCGGATGAAGCTCTGATGAGAATTCTTCTCCTATTGCCGCTCGCCTGGGCGGGTTACTTCAAGTT
>CAZZHG010000156.1:0-4889 GCA_964653655.1 uncultured Pseudobdellovibrionaceae bacterium | reverse complement strand
CGGGACTGTATTTCGAAAACGGCGGCACGGGAGCGAGCCTCGTTTTCCGGGAAGCCATCGATCCCGTCTTTCAGGAATCGTTCAGCGGAACCGTGCCGGTCGCCGGCGATACCGTCGTCAAACAGCCCGTTCTCGTGCGCACCTCGCTCTACTACGAGCCGCGCCTTTTCGAAGGCGACGTTCAGCACAAGTTTTCTTTCGCGACTCTCTCGGTGGGCGTCGCTTATCAGCAATGGACGAGCTGGAAGCCCGCCTTTCTCATGGCGGAAGTTCCCGACTCGCGCGGCAATACTCACCGCACTCAGGCGCCGGCGATCGGAATGCGCGACACTTGGTCTCCGCGGGCATCCGTCGAAGTGCCGCTCGTGGGAGAGCAGCTGACTTTCGCGACCGGCTACCAGTTCCGCCCTTCTCCGGTGAAAGACGTCACCGGCGCGGCGAACCCTCTCGATACCGATACGCATGTGGTCGGCGCGAGTTTCCGCCACCGCCTCGGCGAGGTGGAGTGGCTTCCTTTCGATCTCAACTGGGGCCTGTACGCCCAGTATCACTGGATGAAAAACCGAACGGTGACCAAGGTCTCCGGCGCCGACGTGGGCGCCCCCGGGTATACCGTTCAAGGGCACGCCTACACGTTCGGCGTGACTCTGGGGGCCGACTTGTAGTCCCACCGGTAACCTGACTATATTGAGGCGCTTATGTCCCAGGCGAAAGACACCAAAAAGATAACGATTCCCGAGCTGAAGGCGAGAAAGACCACGCCGGGCTCCCGCAAGATCGTGGCCGTCACCGCCTACGACTTCACCTTCGCCCGACTGGTCGACGGCATCGCCGACCTCGTGCTGGTGGGCGACTCCCTGGGGATGGTGATTCAGGGGCACCCGAACACCTTGTCCGTTACCGTGAACGACATGGTTTATCACGGGCAAGCGGTGGCGCGCGGACTCACGCGCTCTCACCTATGCATCGACATGCCCTTTCTGAGCTACCAGACGAGCCCGCGCGACGCGATCAGGAACGCGGGCCGGCTGCTTCAGGAGGGCCGCGCGGAATCGGTGAAGCTCGAAGGCGGAGTCGCGATCGCCCGCACCGTGGAACGGCTCGTGGAGCTCGGCATTCCGGTGGTGGGACACATCGGTCTCACGCCCCAGAGCGTGCACGCCATGGGTGGGCACCGGGTGCAGGGCCGGACGGATTCGGCGAAGGACTCCATTCTCGCCGACGCTCTCGCGCTGGAATCCGCCGGCGCGTGGGCGATGGTGCTCGAGGGAATTCCCGCGGAGCTCGCCACCAAAATCAGCCAGCGCGTGAGCATTCCGACCATCGGCATCGGCGCGGGCAAGGGCTGCGACGGCCAGGTGCTCGTCCTTCAGGATTTGCTCGGCCTCGATCCCAACTTCCAGCCGAAGTTCGTAAAGCACTACGCCGAAATGGGCGAGACCGTGAAAACCGCCGTCGAAGCCTACGCGACGGAAGTCAGAGAGGGTGCGTTTCCCGCCGATTCGCATTCGTTTCACTGATGATAAAGCTCGCCTCCCCTCAAATCGTTCAGGAAACCGTGCTGCGCTGGAAGCGCGAAAGCCGGATCGCGTTCGTTCCGACGATGGGCGCGCTCCATGAAGGCCACCTCGATCTGGTGAAGCTCGCGAGAAAATTCGGCGACCGCGTCGTCGCGAGCATCTTCGTGAATCCGCTGCAGTTCGGTCCGAAGGAAGACTTGTCGAAGTATCCGCGCACGCTGGAAGCCGACACCGAGAAGCTAGAAGCGCTCGGAGTCGACCTGCTTTTCACGCCGGAGCCCTCCGATCTTTATCCCGCGGCTTTCCAGACCCGCGTTCAGACGGGCCCGCTCACCGCGAATCTCTGCGGCAAAAGCCGGCCGGGGCACTTCGAAGGGGTCGCCACCGTCTGCTTGAAGCTCTTTCAGACGACTCAAGCGGACTTCGCCGTTTTCGGTGAAAAAGATTTTCAGCAGCTGCGGGTCATCCAGCAGATGACCGCGGACTTCAACATGCCGCTCACCATTCTTCCGCACCGGATCGTGCGGGAGTCGGACGGGCTCGCGCTCTCGTCGAGAAACCGCTATCTGTCTGCCGAGGACCGGGCCCGGGCGGCGAGATTCCCGGCGGCGCTCTCGCGCGCGCAGAACCGAGCTCTCGAAAACGGCGCGGAAACGGTGGCCTCTCTAATCGCAGGCATCGAGTCCGATTTGAAATCGGCCGGCATCGAAATCGACTATCTGGCGATCTGCTCCGAGTCCGATCTGGCGCCCGCCCAGGGCGCGGTCGCTTCCCTTTCGCAGCCCAGACTTTTCGGCGCCGTGAGAATCGGCGCCACCCGGCTAATCGACAACTGGACACTCTACCCGGAAGCACATGAGACGCCTTCGTAACGCATTCGTAACGGGGCTTCTGGTTCTGATGCCCCTAATGGCGACCATCGACATCCTTCGGTGGTTCTTCAATTTTATCGACAAGGCCGTGCGCAACTACCTTCCGCACCTGCCCATCGATTTTTGGGGACTCGGGATTTTGATCTCGGTCGTGCTCATCACCCTCACCGGGCTTCTCACCCACAACTACGTGGGCCGGTGGCTCATCGCCTGGGCCGACAAGACCGTGCGCAAAGCGCCTCTCGTGGGCGGAATCTACGGGGGCATCAAGAAGTTTCTGGAGACGATCTTCAATCCGTCGAACAACCAGTTCAAGCAGGCGGTTCTCGTCGAGTTCCCCGGCACCGGCTTTCACTCCATCGGCTTCGTGACCGGCAACCCCGATCCGGTTCTGCAGCAGCACTTCAAAAAGCCGATGATGAACATTTTCATCCCGCTCGTTCCGAATCCGATCTCGGGCTACTACGTGCTCGTCCCCGAGGACAAAGTCACGCCGTTAGACCTCTCCGTGCAGGAAGCCTTACGCATCGCCATCTCGATGGGTATCGTCGGTTCCGATCACCCGATTGCCGCGAAGAAGGGCAAGGCGAAATGAGCGGAAAACCCAAAGACGCGGAAGGCATCAAGATCGTCTGCGACAACCGAAAGGCCTTCCACAATTATCACATCGAGGAAAAGTGGGAGGCGGGTCTCGTGCTCACCGGAACCGAGGTGAAGTCGCTTCGCGCCGGCACCGCCAACATCCGCGACGCTTACGCCATTTTCAAATCGGGGGAGCTTTTCCTCATCAACTCCCACATCAATCCTTACGCCCAGGGGAACCGGCAAAACCACGAGCCGGAGCGGACGAGAAAACTGCTGATGAAACGGGAAGAGCTGAGCAAGCTCTGGGGCAAAATCGAGATCAAGGGCTACTCCCTCGTCCCGCTGAAAGTCTACTTCAAGAAAGGCATCGCTAAGGTAGAATTGGGCCTGGGGCGCGGCAAGAAGGCTCACGACAAGCGCGATGCCATCAAGGACAAGGATATGAAGCGGAGCCTCCAGCAAATCGTGAAGCAATCCAATCGATGAGGGGCGACATGACCGACCTGATCTTCCGCCAGCTTTTCGACACCGAGAGCAGCACCTATACCTACCTGCTCGCCGATCCGAAGACCCGCGCCGGAGTGATCATCGATCCGGTCCTGGAACGAGTCGCGCGGGACCAGAAAATACTTAAGGAGCTCGACGTCAAACTGAAGTACATCCTCGAGACTCACGTCCACGCCGATCACATCACCGGAGCGGACGCCTTACGGCTCGCCACGGGTGCCAAGGTAGGGCTCGGCTCGAAGTCGGGGGTCGCGTGCGCGGACTTTCTGCTCGCCGACGGCGAGAAGCTGAAGGTGGACGGTTTCGAAATCACGGCTCTCTCGACGCCGGGTCACACCGCCGGTTGCACCAGCTACTTCGTCGCCGGAATGGTTTTCACGGGGGACGCGCTTTTTATCCGCGGCACCGGGCGCACGGATTTCCAGGACGGCTCTCCGGAGGTGCTCTACGAGAGCATACACCGGAAACTTTTCCTGCTCCCGAACGACACGTTCGTTTTTCCGGCCCACGACTACAACGGCTGCACCCGGTCCACCATCCTCGAGGAGAAGGCCTTCAATCCCCGCGCGAAGACTTCCATCTCGAAGGATGAATTCGTGAACATCCTCAAAGGGCTCAAGCTGTCCGACCCGAAAAAAATCCACGAAGCGGTTCCCGCCAACCTCAAGTGCGGGAAAGCCGACGCCCCTCGGTGAACGCCAAACGCACTATTTTCGTAGTCCTGGGCTGGATCGCCCTGGGCATCGGTTTCGTCGGGATTTTTCTTCCCGTTCTTCCGACGACGCCCTTCGTGATTCTCGCCGCCTACTTCTTTTCGAAGGGTTCCGAGCGGCTTCACCAGTGGCTTCTCGACCATAAGTGGTTCGGTAAGCCGCTCAGGGAATGGGAGCGCCACGGGGTGGTCCGCCCCAAGGGGAAGATTATGGCCACCGTTCTGGTCATTCCTTCCAACTTATACGTGGCCGCCTTCACGAACGTCCCGGTTCCGCTTAAGATTACGATGATTTGCGTTTGCGCCGCGGTCCTGGCGTTCGTGTGGACCCGGCCCTCCAAACCCCCGGCTCGTTAATTGACCCGGCGGTAGGCGTTTTGCTATACCTTCCGGCGGGTTCGGCTCTTTGGAGGACGCTTTGGTGAAACACACGGCACTCGTTTTGGCGCTCTTTTCGGCGATGGCTTTCGCTTTGACTGAAACGGATCTCAAAAGAGACTTCGCGCAGCTCGTGACGCCGATGTTTTCCCTCGGCACGCCCGGCACTCTCAAAGGAGTGAACGGAATCGAGCTCCGCTACCGCGCCTTCCCCCGCAAAGAGGGCAAAGGCGTCATCGTCCTAGTTCAGGGCTACACCGAATCCTTCCTGAAGCATCAAGAGCTCATCTACGATCTTTGGAACGCCGGCTACAG
>CAZZHG010000155.1:0-4937 GCA_964653655.1 uncultured Pseudobdellovibrionaceae bacterium | reverse complement strand
GCAGCCCGCCGGTTTCGCTACAGTGTATTGGCAAATGTCGACGTTATCGGCGGGACGTTCCGCCATCATGAACGATCTCTACACGGTTCCCGGGTTCCGAGGCCAAGGCGTGGCGACGGCGCTCATAGCTCATGCCACTTCTTACGCGCGCTGCTGCGGGGTTCGTAAGCTCGAATGGCAGACGCAGTTCTGCAACGAGCAGGCGCAGCGTCTCTACGACCGGCTGCCGGCCCGAAAAAGCGTCTGGTACAACTACGCGCTCAACCTTTGATTATTCGGTGCAGACCAGCGTCTGCGGGTATTTGCCGACCGCATCGACGGCGCCCTTGGGGAGCTGATTGGCGAATGCGCCAAGCCCCGCCTGCACGAGAGAGACGTTCTCCGCCGCGCCGTAGACCGCGAAGTCTCCGGTGACGTCGCCCGTCGTCTTCACTTTCATGTCGACGTATTGGGCGCCCTTCTTACAGGAGTAGTCGAACTTGGAAGTATCGATTTCCTTCAGGGCCGGCATTCCCGCCGTACGGAAATGAACGCGGTGATTGGCCGGCTCGTAGACGATGTTCCACGTCGTGTAGCCGGGCTGTTCGACCGAAGCCAGAGTCTGGAAGGCGTAGTCGATCGGGCTTGCGACTTTCGCCGGATCGAAGGCCTGCACCTGACCGGCGGCGCGCGCGAAACGCGAGAGAGAAGCGATGCCCTTGGGCAACGCCTGACTGCCGCCGAAGCCTAAGTACTGTTTCAGGGACAAAATGGAGTCGGCGTAGGTATCGTTCGTGAGTACGGTGATGGGAGCTTTCGTCCCTTCGTGAATGACGAGTTTCTTAGCGACGTACTCGAAGCTCGCGCAGGCGCCCGTGAGGTCGCAGGCCAGGTAGTGTACTTCGGCGACCACGGGGGAGATGCGCACGGCCTGAGCCAGGGTCACCGCTTCGGCGACGCTCGCGGCGTTGTCGAGGAGGTATTGAATCCATTGCAATTCATTCAAGGCGGGAAGCGTGCTCGAGGCGGGATACTCGGAACCGTCGAGCCACATGATCTCAATGGTGAGACCCTTTTCATTCGTTCCGCCGAGGGGCATCTCGCGGCCGTGCTGGTTGAACGTGAGGCTTCCGTACTTCGAGGTCCATTCGGCCGCCTTGTCGTTCGTCAGAAGGAACGCTTTCTTCTTCAGATTGCGGGAGTTCACCAGGGCGATGCCGTGGTTCTGGAACCAGTCGTAGCTCTTTCCGACGATCTTCTCCTGGCTGTTCGGCAGGGAGAAGGTGGTGCATCCCAGCCCCAGGGAGGGCGAAAGCGCCAAGAAAACCGCCAGGTAAGAAGCGAGGGTCCTACGAATAGTGGAATGGGGCATTCCGGAACTCCTTATAAGGTTTGGAAGGAGTTTCGGATCGCCCCGGATTTTAGTCAATATGGGCTATTTGGAACAGGCGGCGATTCTCGCCGCGCCCACCTGACGGCAAAGGGTGCCCACGTGGCTGAGAATGCCACGGCGATCCGATTCCGTTTTCGGGGGCAGGGAGAGCGGCGCTATCCCCACTTGAGCCAGCTGGGGCTGCGCTCCGGTGGATACCGTTCCCGAAGGGCCGCTGTCGTCCTCGTCGCCCCCGGAGGCGAAGGCCACCGGCACGCGAAACGATCGGGAATCGCCCTTTCCCGGATACTTCGGCCCGATATTGAAGACGCCGGCATCGAACGGGGGGCTTCCCGCCGAGGAAACCGCTCCGTTTACCCCGTCCTTAGGTCCGGCGGGTGACGTGCCCGCGTCCGAGCTCGCCGTTGCTCCTCCTTGAGATGGGGAACCCGCTGAGCGTTCTCCGCCGAGAGACGCCGGCGCGCGAACCGGCTCTTCCGGTACCGCGGTCGGAGGCGCCGTTTGAGCTTTGGGTCCAAGAGTCGGTTGAAAAGTCTGGCCGCCGGGAGCGGTGAAACTCTGCGTTTGCGGTTTCGCCGCGAGGGACTGGGTGACTTCCGAAAGCGCGGACAAGTCCGGTTCCTTCGGCTGATCGGACATGACCACTCTCGGTACGCCGCCGGGTTGCGGAATTTGGGCCGCGGGAATCGCGGGTGGCGGCTTGAACTCTCCGCCTTCTCCTCCTCCGCCCCCACCACCCCCTCCGCCGCCGGATCCGTTCTTGTCTCCCTGATTCTTCGCCTGGTTTTGTCCCTTGTTGCCTTGACCTTGATTGGGATCCTGACCGGCTCCTCCGCCGCCACCGGGAGGCTCTCCGCCCATCGGCCCATCCGCTCCGGGCGGAGTCAGGGGATCGTCGGCGGCGAGCTGTTTTTTCTTCTCCTCGTCCGCTTCTTCCCCGACCAGCGGTTTGATTTGGTCATTCGCGAATTTGAAGTACTCATTCACGGCCTTCGCGCTTTTATTGAACTCTTCCGCGATTCTCTGATTCAAGGAGAGCTCGGGCTTTTTGTCCGCGGTCTCCTCGAGTTCCGGATGGTCCGCCGACGCGGTATCGGTCTCGGGTTTCTTTTGTTCCGCCTTGAGCTTCGCTTCCGCCCGAGCCTTTGCCAGATCGGCTACTTTGGAAAGAGCTTCGGGAGCGGAAAGAACCTGATCCCCGATCTGATCCAAGACCTGTTTCAATACGGGAAAGGAGGTGACCTTCGGAGCCTGGTCGTCCTTTTCCAATTTCTTAGGTTTTTCCTCGGCGCCGGCTTCGGCATCGGGAATCGTGGAGAGATCGTCGAATCTTTCGGTGGCGAACTTCACGAGAGAAGTCTGAATCGCCATTTCGCCGGCCTTGTCTCTTGCCGTGACCGGATTTGGAAAAGCCTTTACGGGAAGCGTGGCGAGAGCGTCGGCCACTTCATCCTTTTTGCCGAAGCGCTTCGTGCGCTCCTCGGTCAGGAGCTGCATCAGCTTTGCCTGTTTGTCTTGAAGTTGCCGTTGGCGGCCCAGAGTTTCCTCCAGGCGTCTGGTTTGAAGATCCAGATCGTCGCTGCCCGCGGAAAGCTCGGGTCCCGCCGAAAACGCGAGTATCCAAAGACCGATTGCTAACCTGCCCATGCGTCCTCCCCCATTCAAACCAAACCGGATGCGATGGCCAGACGGATCTTGAAAGGTGCAAACGGGAAGCCCATTTCCGCCGCATCCCCCACTGCCTGTGCACGGCCAGGCGGTAGTCGAAATCCGGAACTTAGGCGATTACAGGCTGTCTACACCTTCACAATTCGAGGCTGAGCAGGAAATGAGGGCCGATCCCGGGGATGTCGAAGGGGCCCCGAATCGTTTCGAAGCCGAGAGACCCGTAGAAGGCGAGGGCGTTCTCGCGGGCATTGCACCAAAGGATTTCGCCGTTTTTCCGACGCGCATGCTGGGCGCACGATCGCACCAGTTCCGCTCCGACTCCCTGCCGGCGAAGGGCGGGCTCGACGGCCATTCCCCGAAGGCGCCAGCCGGCACGGGCCGGGCGCTCAGTGAGAGCTTCGGGGTATAGGCTTGCGATGCCGACGAGGGCGCCGCTTTCCCACGCTCCGAAGTGGATCGTTTCCGCGCCGTCGTCTCCGGGGAAGAACATTTCGGAAATCGGCTGATGAGGGCGCAGAAGCCTCTGACGAAGGTGCCAGGTTTGCAATGCGGCTATGGGGCGGACTTCCAACATCGGCGGCGAGCCTACTCCAACCGGGCAAGACAAAGATAGTGGTCTGTGGGATTCTTGGGCCATGTCGGTTCTCATTCCGGGACTTGGAATTCCCGTTCGCACAATCTTCGGCATCGGCCGCAACTACGCCGCTCACGCGAAGGAGCTGGGCAACGTGGTTCCTCCGGAGCCCATTATTTTTATGAAACCCGTTTCGAGCCTTCTTTTGTCCGGCGGCAGCATTCGCCTGCCGGAAGGAGCGGGCCGGGTGGATTTCGAGGGAGAGATAGTGGCCGTGATTGGAAAGGGGGGCAGCCGCATTCCCCTGGCCAGCGCCCTTTCCCACGTCGCGGGCTACGCGCCCGGTATCGACGTTACGGCGCGGGACTGGCAGAGCGAGGCGAAGAAGAAGGGACAGCCTTGGGCGCTGGCGAAGGGCTGCGATACTTTCGCGGTCCTCGGGGATTTCGTCGCGGCCGAGAGGGTGAAGGCGGAGTCCATCGCGTTCACTCTTTCTTTGAACGGCCAGGTCAAACAGAAGGGCAATTCGAAAGACATGGAAACGCCCATCGCCGGTCTCGTGAGTTACCTTTCGAAATACTTCACGCTCGCGCCGGGGGATCTGATCTACACGGGCACGCCGGAAGGCGTTGGCCCGATCGCTTCAGGCGATCGCCTGCAGATGGAAATGCCCGGCACTTCGGCCCGGCTGGAAGTGCGGGTCAGTTAGCCGCGCACTTGAACCCGGATTTCTCCAGATTCCCCCGGATTCTCTCCGCCACTTTCCCGCAGTGGGTGGGATCGTTTTTCGCGCTTGCGGCCACCGTCTTTTCGCCGTTGCGTTCGTAAACCACTTCGCAGCCTTTATCGACGGGCGTCGTAGTGAGCACGCGAGTTTCGGAGGCTGACTTGCAGGTGATCGTTCCAGCGGCCCCGATGGCTTTGTCGGCTTTTTGGGCGGCTGCGTCGCCCGCGGCGGCGGCCTTTCCGGAGGCGGCGGCCTTCGCGTCGGCCCCCTTCTTTTCCGTGGCGGCGCAGGCGGTTAGCAGAAAGACGCAGAGCAAGGAGATTAGTTTCATGATTCTATTTTAGGGCGGTGAGGTTAGGTTTTCAATCTGACACGGCGAACTCCTCTCCTTATCGTCGGAAAAGACCGAAAGGAATGGGTACCTTCACCGAGAGGAAATCCCATGGCGAGTACCGCCCGGCGCTCCGCAACAAATCCCGAAGTTTCGCTCGGAGACGCGCTCGAAAGAGTCCGCCGTCCCATCGCTGATCTGGTGAGGGGCAAGCAAGCCGCCGCGGAAGCGACCCGCAATGTCGATGTCATCGAGGACATCAACG
>CAZZHG010000154.1:0-5395 GCA_964653655.1 uncultured Pseudobdellovibrionaceae bacterium | reverse complement strand
GACTCCATCACCCGTCTCGCCCGCGCCTACAACACGGTCGTTCCGCCGAGCGGAAAGATCCTGTCGGGCGGCGTTGACTCCAATGCGCTCCACAAGCCGAAGCGCTTCTTCGGTGCGGCCCGTAACATCGAAGGCGGCGGATCGCTGACCATCGTCGCGACGGCCCTGATCGACACCGGCAGCCGCATGGACGAAGTGATCTTCGAAGAGTTCAAAGGTACCGGTAACGCGGAAATCACGCTCGACCGCAAGCTCATGGAAAAGCGCATCTTCCCGTGTATCGACATCAACAAGTCGGGTACCCGCCGTGAAGAGCTGCTCATGGAGAAGGAGACGCTCAACCGCGTCTGGATTCTCCGCAAAGTGCTGCAGCCCATGAACGCGGTCGACAGCATGGAATTCTTGCTCGACAAGGTGATGGCCACCAAGACGAATCAGGAATTCCTCGACTCCATGAGTTCGTAAGGCTTAAGCCTTCCGAACTCCGGCGATTCAATGAAGCAGAAATACCTGATTCTCTTTTCGCTCGCCGGCTTCATTCTGTCTTGCGATCAGCTCACCAAACACTTGGTGCATTCGAAGCTCGCCATCGGCGAGCGGCATTGGATCGTGCCCGGCCTGATGAGCTTCGCGCACACGAGAAACGCGGGCTTTGCCTTCGGTCTCATGGAAAAAGTCCCGCCGGGGCTGCAGGAAGTGTTTTTCATCGGCATTCCGGTGTTCGCGCTCATTCTCATCGTTCTCATCTTCATCAAGCTGCAGGACAATCAGATGGCGACGTCGCTTGCGCTCACCAGCATCCTGGGCGGCGCGATAGGGAATCTGCTCGACCGCATTCAGTACGGCTACGTCATCGATTTTCTGGATTTTCATCTGGGTCCGGCGATGAAACTGCCGGCGTTCAATATCGCCGATTTCGCCATCATCGCGGGCGTGGGCCTGATGTTCTATAATACTTTGAAGCAAGACCAAGCGGAGACAGGCGGCGGCTCACTGTAAGAGTCGCGGACGGCGCTGAAATCGCCGTCCAAGAAAATATTCGGGTGATGGAGAATTAACGCCATGAGCGACGCCACCAAGCGCGACCACAAAAAATACATCGTCCTTCTGGTCGTCGTGCTCGTAGTTCTCGTCCTCGACCAGTGGACGAAGCACGTCGTGCACAACGAATTCCGCTGGGGGGAAAGCCGGCCCGTTTTGCAGTCGTTCTTCTCGCTCACTTACGTGAGAAACACGGGCGCCGCCTTCGGACTGCTCCACCGCGCGCCGGCGTATTTCCGAGATCCCTTTTTCATCATCGTTCCGGTGATTGCGTTGTTCGCCATAGGCTTTGTTCTTTTCCGCCTCGACTCGCGCCAGGTGACGACCACGGTCGCGCTGAGCCTCATTGTCGGAGGCGCGATCGGCAATCTCATCGACCGGCTTCGCTTCGGTTTTGTCGTCGATTTTCTGGATTTCTATTGGAAGGACTATCACTGGCCGGCCTTCAACGTCGCGGACGCGGCGATTGTGGTCGGGGTCTCACTGATGTTCCTTCAGAGTTTCAAGCAAGGTAACCAGTATCTGGATCCGCAAGGCGGAAAGTTCGGTTCGGCTCCGCCGAAGAACGATACCTGAGGACTCTTTGCCCATCTCATTCTTACGCCGCGTTTGGTTTTCCTCGCGAAAGCTGAGGCTTCCCATTGCCCGCAATGCGCTCGTGCTGGAGGTCGGCTCCGGCGACAGCCCTTGCCCGCGCTCCGACGTCTTGTTCGACATGTCGCTCGAGGGAAATGAGCGGGTAGGCGGAAAGACGGTGCGCGACAGGCCCCTCGTACTCGGTCAAGCGGAACGGCTTCCCTTCAAGGACAAAGCCTTCGATTTCGTCATCGCCTTTCACGTGCTCGAGCACAGCCGGGATCCGAAGGCCTTTCTGTCTGAGCTCGAGAGGGTGGCGAACGCGGGCTACATCGAAACGCCGAGCCTTTGGGGCGAGCACGTGCAGCCGCTCACCATGCATCGCCTGGAAGTGGGCCTAGAGGAAGTAAAGGGCGAGCCCCAGCTCGTAATTCGCAAGAAGAGCGCGGCCGCTCCCGATCCGGTACTCGCCGCTCAGTTTCGCCCGGTCATCGAACGCCGGCTGGGGTTACCGAGGCTCGACCCGGAAGCCTGGGTCACGCGTTATTTCTGGAAAGACAAGATCCGCTACCGCATTCTCAATCCCGAAGAGCCCATCCGCTGGGAAACTCCCCAGGCGGACACCACGAAGAATGAAAATCCCCGCTCGTTTGCCCGCCGGGCCGCGATGGGCTTTTTCCGGTACCTGGCTCCGGCCAGGAAAATCGATTTGGGCTCTCTTCTTCGGTGCCCGGACTGTGAAGCCGGTCCCGTGGACCTCGGAGAGACCGAACTTCGGTGTTCCGGCTGCACGGCCCGATTCCCCGTAACCGACGGGGTTCCCACGCTTTTTCCTCACGAAGCCCCCGCCCAGGGGATTAAATCCCGCTAGAGATCGTTGCCGCCCTGTGATATTCACCCAAGGTTCCAAATTTCGAATCCTTGGGAGAAGTCGTGGAAAAACATGAGCATAACTTGAACGTGAAGAAGGTCGACCGGGTCTCGAAGACCCTAGTTCGGCTCGAGCTGGAATATTCCGGAGACACGCTCAAGCGCGAACACGACCGCACCACCCGCGCTTTCGCCCAGCAAGCGAAGATGCCCGGCTTTCGCCCGGGCAAAGCGCCGATCACGATGGTGAAGGCGAAGTACAAAGCCGAAATCCAAAAGGAAGTTTTGAATCACTTGATGGACGCTTCTCTTCACGAAGCGATGGAGCAGACGAAGCTCGTCCCCGTGAGCCGCCCCAAGATCAAGGTGACTCAGATGCCGGACGAAGCCGAGAAGGCTCTCCAGTTTGAAGCGGAATTCGAAGTGCAGCCGGAAATCGAGCTTCGCAACTACAAAGGCGTTCCCGTGAAAAAGGCGGACACGAGCGCCACCGAAGACGAAGTGAAGAAGACTTTGGCCAACATTCAGGATCGCCTCGCGGTTCTGGAGCCCACGGACGCGACTAAGCCCGAAAAAGGTTTCTACGGTCTCGTCGAAGTCGGCTACCAGATGAAGGGCTCCGACAAAAAAGATCAGGGCAAGCCGTTTTCCGTCGAGATCGGAACGGGAAAACTTTTGAACGAGCTCGACGAGGCGTTTTTGCAGATGTCTCTCGGCGACGAGCGCACGGTGGCGGCGAAGTTTCCCGACGATTTCGGCGACAAGGAACTCGCTGGAAAAGAAGCCGACTTCTTCCTGAAGCTCATCGAGTTGAAGAAGAAGGTGGTTCCGCCCATCGACGATGCGATGGCCGCTCAGCTGAAAGAAGGCAACACTCTCGAATCGCTCACCACCGAGATTCGCGACAACGTCGTGAAGTCGAAAGAGGAAGAAGCGCAGCGGGCCCAGCGGAAAGAGATCGTCGATTACCTAATCGCGAGCCACACTTTCGAAGTTCCCGCCTCGATGATCGAAACTCAGTCGCGGACTCTCCTGCAGTGGATGTTCGAGGACATGAAGCGCCGAGGCGCGAATCAATTTCCCGAGCTCCAGGAGAAAGACGTCCAGGAACTGCGCAAGCGGGCTGAACAAATGGTCCGCAGTTCTCTGATCTTGAAGGAAATCGCGATCAAAGAGAAAATTGAGGTCGACGAAAAGGCAGTTCAGGACCGTGTATCGGGTTTCGCGGCCCAATTGAATCAAACTCCCGAGCAGACGGAACACCTGTTGGCGGAGCGCGGCATGCTGGATAAGATCCGGGATGAAGTGCTTACCGACCAGGTCTTCGCGTTTCTCATCAAGAACGCCCAGCTCGTCGAAGGCTCGCCAAAACGCTAATTTACGTAGCGCGCGAGCCACGACGGGTCTTGTCATCCCAAATTCCATTGAGTTAAATAAACCCTGGAGGTGTCCTTCCGTGCCGGGCCTTCATTCGGTTTCCAACACACCCTTGATCTCTCAAACGTCTAAGGAAAGCGGGATTACCACCATGCCAGATTCAGTTACCTCTAGTTACCTCATCCCCATCGTGATCGAGCAGACCGCTCGAGGGGAGAGAAGTTTCGATATTTATTCTCGTCTGCTCAAAGAGCGGATTATTTTCATCGGCACCGGCATCGACGATGCGGTGGCAAATCTGGTCATCGCCCAGCTACTTTTTTTAGAGTCGGAGAACCCGGAAGCCGACATACATATTTACGTAAATAGCCCAGGAGGCAGTGTTTCCGCGGGCCTAGGCATATACGACATGATGCAGTACGTGCGGCCCGACATTTGCACATACTGTATCGGCATGGCCGCAAGCATGGGGGCGGTCCTCCTAGCCTGCGGTACGAAAGGGAAAAGGTTCGCGTTGCCGAACTCGGAGATCATGATCCACCAGCCTCTAGGAGGCGCCCAAGGGCAGGCGACGGATATCGCCATCCAGGCCAAGCATATTCTCGCCGCGAAATTGAAACTAAATCAGATCCTTGCGTCCCATACGGGGCAACCCTTCGATCGCATCGAAAAAGACACCGACCGCGACTTCTTCATGGCGGCGAGCGAGGCGAAGGAATACGGTTTAGTGGATCAGGTTGTGACACTCCGTAGCATCGGCGGTAAGTCTAAGCGGAGCTAATTAACTCGGGCAGTTCCGAGGGGAAACCCGGGGGAGATAAATAGATGAGTAGAAGAGACAGCGACAGTTTCGGAAATCTGGTTTGTAGCTTCTGTGGAAAGAGCCAGCGGGAAGTAAAAAAACTAATCGCCGGCCCCACCGTCCACATCTGCGACGAGTGCATCGAGCTATGCAACGACATCATCGCGGAGGAGGCCGAAAAAGAGGAGCTCAAGGCCGGCAATCAAAAGATTCCCAAGCCGACCGAGATCAAGAACACTCTGGACGACTACATCATCGGTCAGCAGGGTGCCAAAAAGACTCTCTCGGTGGCGGTTCACAACCATTACAAGCGCATCGGTAACTCGAAGGTCACCGCGAGCTACGGCTCCGAAGTGGAGCTGCAGAAGAGCAACATTCTGCTCATCGGGCCCACGGGTTCCGGTAAGACTTTGCTGGCTCAGACGCTTGCTCGCCTCCTGAAGGTTCCGTTCACGATCGTCGATGCGACGACTTTGACCGAAGCCGGATACGTCGGCGAGGACGTCGAGAACATCATCCTCTATCTGCTCCAGAACGCCGACTACGACATCGAGAAGGCGCAGAAGGGTATCGTTTATATCGACGAAATCGACAAGATTGCCCGCAAAGGCGAGAACCCGTCGATTACGAGAGACGTTTCGGGCGAAGGCGTACAGCAGGCGCTTCTGAAGATTTTCGAAGGCACGCGCGCCAACGTTCCGCCCAAGGGCGGCCGCAAGCATCCGCAGC
>CAZZHG010000153.1:0-5770 GCA_964653655.1 uncultured Pseudobdellovibrionaceae bacterium | reverse complement strand
CGTCGGCGACGATCTTATCTGGATCTTCCGTGCGAGGATTGTCGGAGGTGGCGATGGTCACGTCGCTCAGTGTGGAAGCGACGTTCGCCATCTTCGGGCGCTTGGTTCGATCGCGATCGCCGCCGCATCCGAATACCGTAACGATCCGGCCCGGCTGCGAGCCGCGCAAGTCCCGAACCGCCCCCAAGAGGTTGCGCAAGGCATCATCCGTGTGCGCGTAATCGACGAAAACATGGGGATACTCCTCTCCGTCCATCACCCGCTCCAGCCGGCCGGGGGCCCCGCGAGCCGTGGCCATGGTGGCGACCGCCTCTTCGAGAGACATGCCGAGCCCGTAGGCGGCGGCAAGCGCGCCCGCCACGTTGAAGACGTTGTGGCGGCCGATGAGAGAAAGATTCAAATCCATCTCCCCTTCGGGCGTGCGGATTTTACCGCGTGTACCCGCCTTCTCGAAGCGAAGGGAATGAACGAAGAATTCGGCGCCGGCGTCGTCCAAGGAGAAGCCTATTTTTCTGGCAGCGGCGGCCGCCCCGAAAAGCCTCGCGCCCCACGGATCGTCGACATTGATGACGGCGGTCCTGAGCGGATACTCCGTGAAGAGCCGAAGCTTCGCCCGGAAGTACTCCTCCATCGTGTGGTGATAATCGAGATGATCCTGAGTGAGGTTCGTGAAAACCGCGGTATCGAAGGCGGTACCAGCGGTCCGATACTGATCGAGGGCGATGGAGGACACTTCCATCGCGGCGTGAGTGACGCCCGCGGTTCCCATCCGATGAAAAAGTTCCTGAAGCGAAAGCGCGTCCGGAGTGGTCAGATCGGAAGGAAGCACTTCCTTTCCGACGAGGTACTGAACGGTACCGAGCATTCCGGAGACGAAGCCGGATTTGTCCCACAGCTCGCGTAGCAGATAGCTCGTCGTGGTTTTCCCGTTGGTGCCGGTGATGCCGACAAGCTTGAATTTTTCCGTGGGCCGCTCGAACCAGCGCGCGGCGGAGACGCCGAGCTGGCGCCGGGTGGAGGCGACCAAAATCGTTCGAGGGTGAGCGGCGTAAACGGCTTGCTGCTCCACGATCACCGCGCAGGCGCCATTCTTGAGGGCCGACTCGACGAAGTGGTGACCATCGGCGCGCGTGCCCGCCACGGCGAAAAAGAGGGAGCCGGGAAGCACGGCGGAGGAATTCTGCGTAAGCCCGGCGACGTCCGGATCCTCGGTCAACTTGGAGGAGAGAATCTCCTCGGGGAGCAGTAGGTCCCGCAGAGTCATGGCCCTTTCCTACCTGTACCGCCCGCGTTTTGCTAGGGCTTCAGCCTGAAATTGATTCTTCGTCCCATTCGCCGGTCTCGCCTAGAATGCCCCCATGGGTAAGGCGAGATCGGCTTTCTTGTTTCTGCTCCTATTCACTCTTTCCCCTTCCCTGCGGGCGGACCACGAGGAACCGGCCGTTTCCGCGCAAGACTCCGCCCCTACCAAAGATCTTTGCCCCGCCTGGGTCCGCGAAAAGGGAGCGGCTCCTCCGTGTCCCAGGGGAAGCGAAGTGCTCTCCGACGATTTTCCCGCGATGGCCCACATCGTGGCCGACGATTTCAATCCCCACTACGGCAACTGGGCGCCCAGCAATATCGAGTACTGGAAAGAGATTAAGTACAAGATGGCGGTAGACTTCGTGATTGGCGCCTTGAAAGGGGCGGACCCGAAAGTTCCTCTCTTCTTTCTTCCCGTCGCCCCGACGACCCTCGAAAAAATCAAAGAGGCCATCGGCAAGGAAGCGGGTAACGACGAGGAGAAAAAGAAACGGTGGCTGGCCACCCTCGTGCCGCTCAAGATCGAGCAATGGGTTTACCTTCAGGATCCGATGAAATCAGTGCGCGGGTCCGAACCGGGAACCGTCGAGATCCGTCCGATTCCGTCGCAGCTTTCCAGCAAGAAAGATCAGCAATTCACCGGTGAAGAGTTCGCCAACGCGGCCCACGCCGCGTGTCCGCTCATCAAACTCGGTAAGCCGATCGTTTTGCCTCCCGGCGAAGAGCAGGGCGACGGGCACGCCGGCGGAAACATCGTCGGGCTTCCGGGCGGACTGGTGACCCGCGGCCTCAACGTCAGCAACGATTTCGCGCGGCAGTATTCCGGGGGAATCGAGAATCAGGTGGAGGTCAATACGGATTGGCTTTACATCGGGCACGCCGACGAAATCGTGACGACGATTCCGAACCCGAAAGGAGAAGAACCCTGTAAATTTTCGGTCGCGATCGCAAGCGTGCGCAAGGCGATGGAGTTACTGAAGGATCCCGCCCACAAAGACGATCCTTTCGTGGAGGGTGCCCCGGGCTCCAAGGTCGTTTCCCAGGAAGAGGAAAACCGGCTGCGAACCGACTTCTCGATGTGGTGGATCTGCAATCCGTGGCAGGAGTACCAGGAAGAATTGCGGAAGAAAGCCAACCTTCCCGATTACACGAGCGACGAGAGAAAGAAGATCTACGAGGACTGCAATCAGCTCAAAACGGGCCAGGTGGCGGAGCTGATCGAAAAGTTTCCGAAGTTCGCCGTGAGTTACGAGCTTGCCCAGCTCTATCTGGACTCGACGAAACGAACGGTGGTGAAACGGATCGAGGAGCGGATTCCCGCCTGCAAAGGCAAGGTGAAGGTCGTGGAAGTGCCGATGCTTTACCAACCGATGCGCCAGCCGATTCCCGTTCCCGGCGCCAAGGAGACGGCTCCGATTCAGGATCGGTTCCGGATGGCGAAGGGAGCCGTGCGGTCGTGGCTGCCGAATCTCGTCAACGGCGTCAGCTCCGGCAACACGCTCGTCAGCCCGCATCCTCACAACAAGCTGTTTAGAGAGTACATGCAGAAAACATTAGCCGAGACCGGCGCGGCAAACGCTTACGCGGACGATTACTACTATGCCCATATGGGCAGCGGGAACGTTCACTGCGCCACTCATACGATGAGGTTCTGCCAATGAAGCCGTGGTTCATCGCTCTCGCTCTAGCGTCCGGCGCTCAAGGGGCCGACCTGTTTCGTTGCGAGACGAAGGCGGGCCGTATTTCGGGAACTTTCACAATTCCCTCCTCCGGAAACCCGACTTTGAAAATATCCGACGGGAAAGGCTCCTCTCACAGTTGCACTTTGCATTCCCGCATGGCGGATGCCCCGGACAAATCCGTGGCGCCCGGATTTTGGTTGTCCTTGACCCTCGATCACTGCATGCCAAAAGTATCGGACCAGGCCCGCGAGAAGTTTCTTTCAAATCCGAATTTAGTCGGCAAATGGAGGGGCGATAAACTCGAGAGCCGTCTCCAATGGGTTACGACCGAGGAACCCGCCGAGTGCAAAGGCCAGCCGGCGAGCCGCAAGCAGCTCGAAGCTTACCTCAGAAAATTCACGCAGAAGTCCTAGGGAGTCTTGGCGAGAGAAGGCGAGAAGTTCAGGCGGACCGCAGTCTGGCTGTTGATGACCGTTCCGCTCTCGGGGCTTTGTCCGGTCAGATACCCCGATCCCTGAATGATTAAATTCGAAACGTGGGGGCCGACGAGGTTCATGGCCTCGCGCAGGGAAACTCCCGCTAGATTCGGCATGATCCATTTGCCGTCCTCGCCGCTTTCCAAAGTCGGCGCGGGCGCCGTCGGCAGAACGGCGGGCAGCGGTTCCGCGTCTTTTTCCACGGCCGCTACCGTCGTCACGACGGGCTTCCTGGGAGTTTTTCCGAGAATCTGGAAGGAACGTTCGGCAATCCGCCGGAAGAGCGGGGCCGCGACGACGCTCGCATAGAAAGGCTTCTTCGGTTCATCCACCATCACCGCAATGAGAAATTGCGGCCGGTCCGCCGGTAGGAATCCGATGAACGACGAGTAGTAGGCGCCCGCCATGTAACCCGTGCCTGGCACGTACTTCTGAGCGGTTCCGGTTTTGCCCGCAACGCGGATGCCGGGAACCTTTGCTTCGTGCCCGGTGCCGCCTTCTTCCTCAGTCACTTCCGTCATCATCTTGCGCATCGTCTCGACGGTTTTGAGGGAAAGTACGCGGCGGATGTCGAGCCGCTCTTCCTTTTTCGGTGCGGTTTCGTCGAGAAGAAGTTTCGGGCGCACCCAGAAGCCGCCGTTCGCGAAGGGGGAGAAGGCGGCCGCCATCTGAAGCGGGGTCGTGGAGATTCCCTGGCCGAAGCCCGCGATGGCGAGGTTCACGCTCTTCCACCACTTCATTTCCTTTGGAGCCGCGGTCGTCTCGCCGGGAAGGCCTACGTTCGTCTTCGACGTCAGCCCGAATCGGTTCATGGTCGAAATCATCCGCTCGGCCCCCAACGCCTGAGCGACCTTCACGGCGCCGACGTTGCTGGAGCTTCGGATCACACGCCGAAGCGGAACGACGCCGTAATGATGATCGGCTTCGGCCTCGGTCACCGTCACGTTGGCAATCTTGGTTTTTCCGTGCTCGCAGTCGATGGGCGTATTCGCGTGCATCAGCCCATCCTGGATGGCCTCCGCCGCGAAAAGCACTTTTATCGTCGAGCCGGGCTCGAACCGGTGCGAGACCATCCGGTTCACGAGATTCGCCTCCTGAGCGCGGCTCACCTCATTGGGATCGAACGAAGGCGTCTGCCCCATGGCGAGCAGCTCGCCCGTGAAAGGATCGAGCACTATTCCCATCGCCGCCTTCGCGCCGGTCGTCTGAAGCGTTTGTTCCAGCTCCTCTTCCACCACGTGCTGGATACGGCGGTCGATCGTAAGGAAGATTCCGGTTTTCTCGGTTTCCTTTGGCGTGCGGCTCGCGATGTAAGACGGCTTACCGTGGCCGTCCTTCATGCCTTCGGTCTGATCGGACTCGACGATGAGCTCGGGGTTCAAGGACATTTCGACGCCGGCGATGCCATGGCCGTCGATGTTCGTGAAGCCGAGCAGGTGGGCCGCGAGCGAGCCGTTCGGATAAACGCGGCGGTTCTCCTGCTCGAGAAAAACCCCTTCGAGGTTCATGGAAGCGAGCTTGCGGGAAAGATTGTTGTCCATCTGGCGCTTCAGCCAGACGAAGGGCTTGTCGCCGCGAAGCTTGGAGAGCCACATGCGGTGGCTGCCGCCGAGCACCTGGGCGAGCGCTTTCGCGACTCCGTACTTGTTGCGGACGAGCTTCGGCCGCGCGAACGCGGAACTCGACGGAATGCTCGTCGCCAGCTCCTCGCCGTTGCGATCGAAGATCGGTAGCCGGTAGGCGGCCGTTTTTTCGGTCTTCTGAAATTGGCGGCGGGCCAGGTCCTGCAGTGCCTGGTTTCCGATCACCTGCAACTGGACGAGACGCAGGCACACCAGCGCGAAACCGCAGATCACGCCGAAGAAGATTACGGCGAGGCGGAAGCGAACCGCCGAGGCGAGGCGCGGCGCTTTGGCGACGACCTCGCTATTTTTCATATTTCAGCACCTGATCGGCCTTGGCTGGGTTCAACTTCAAATTTCTGGCCAGGGCATCCAGGCGGGCGGGAGCCGTGAGACGAAGCCAGTTCACCCGGCCGCGCTGGATCCGGCTCTGGTGTTTGCGCAGCTCTTTTTCCTGCTGGGCGTAGAGGTAGGTGGCTTTCACCGTCGCCGTGCGGATCCAAATGACTCCGACCGCGACGACGCAGATCAGTACGAGCCAAAAAAAGAGTTCCACTCGGGAACGGGAGTTAGCGCTCATATAGGGATTAGGACAAGGGGAAGGACTAGTTCTATTTTAGGTTCAGGAGCTGACTTTTTCAATGCAGCGAAGCTTGGCGCTGCGCGCCCTTGGGTTCGCGTTGAGCTC
>CAZZHG010000152.1:0-6189 GCA_964653655.1 uncultured Pseudobdellovibrionaceae bacterium | reverse complement strand
AGCCGCTTCTTCTCTTCCGCCGCGTCTCCCTCCAGAAGCTCCATCTGACCGAGCAGATCGCCGTACATCTTCACTTCCGCCTGGTCGGCGTTCTTGACGTAGTCTTCCTTCAGAACCTCGTAGGATTTCAGCTGCTCCTTGAGAGACTCGATTTCCTTTTGCGCCTCGATCAGGCTGGACCGCTCCACGACCACAGCCGAGGTGGATCGAAGCGTCGCCACGACGTAAAGGACCAGGTAGAGGATCGATAGCACGGTCGCCAGATCGCTATAGGAGGTCCAGAAGGAGTCTCCGTCGTGCTTCTTCTTGATGCGATCGTAATTAAGCGACATAAATCAAAACACCATTCCGAGATCGAATTGGACCGTCGGCAGAACACCCGAGTGATTGAGAAACACGCGCGCCGTCGAAGTCGACGGGAAGAACATCGCGCCCACCCCCGCCCCCACCGTCAGTCCCGAGCCCCATTGCCAGCGCCAGCCGCCGGTGGTGGAAAGAAATGGGCTGATGAAGGTGTCCTTCAGTCCCGCGCGAGCGAGAGTCAGCGGGCCGAACCCGGCCCCCATCTGCAGCCACAGCCCCTTCGGGAAGACCCGCGGGTAATAGGTGATGGTGCCCAGAACGCCGACTCCGGAAACCCGGCCGCCACCGAGGGCCTGCCCCACGACCAGAAGCGTTCCGCCGAGGGTCACGCGCGGAAAAATCGCCCGCTCGTAACGGGCGTTCAGAATGAGCGTCATCAGCCCGACGGAAAAGATCTCCCGGTGATCGTCCCGGAACGTGAACGTTTCGGAGACGCCGGCGGTTTCCCGTTCCGGGGTTTTCGGGCGGGATTTGCTGATGTCGATGGGCAGCGGCATGGGCTTTACCCAGTCGCCCTCGTCGAAAGATTCCTTCGAGGAATAGATCTGAACTTCCACGGTGAGCGGATAGATCTTCGTAACTTCGCCCCAAGCGATTCCCACTCCCGCCTTCATGACGGCGAGAGTCTCGCCGAGCTTCCATGGCTTCGCGAGGGCCTGGCCGACGACGATGTCGCCCGCCGTATCGGACACTTTCACGACGCGCGATTTTCCCGGCGCATCCCGTACTTCGTCGCCGGGATCGAAAGCGTTGCCGCTCGACCAGAAAAGATCCACCCGAGAGGTGAACGGATCGGTCTTCGAGATCTCTCCGCAGCCGAGAGGATCTTGTTTGCGGTAGAAGCAAACCGTGTCGCCTACGGACCAACGGTGGCGCGGGCCGTGAGTGATGAGCCCGCTCTTTTTCGGCGTGATGACTTCGAAGACCTGCGCCCCGACGTCTCCTCGCTCGGCGCTGTCCCGAGGCTTCACCGCATCCTCGGGCTTGGTGGCGAGTGCGAGCCGAACCTGCGCGCCTTCGTACACGCGCCTGAAGACCCAGCCGCAAGCGAGCTTGCTCATTCCGCGGAAAAAGCAGACGGATTCGCCCACCGTCCACGGAATTCCGAAGGACGGGCCAATGGTCACCAGCGTCCCTTGCGGGTCGACCGACAACACTTCCACGCCACGGGCGGCGGACGCCGCCAGCAGCAGGCCCAGGAGAAGACTCCACCTCATGTCCTAGTTATCGGAATTTCTTGCCGAAAGGTTGATTTCGCGGCAATTTGCCTCCCTCGGAGGGATCCGCTCGTGAAAATAGCCACTTGGAACGTGAATTCGGTGAATGCGCGGCTCGATCGCCTGCTCGCTTTCCTGCAGCGTGAACAACCCGACGCCTTGTGTCTTCAGGAGCTGAAATGCGAGCCGGGAAAATTTCCGTGGGAAGCGGTGCGCGGAGCCGGTTACGAAGCGGCGGTCCACGGACAGAAAACTTACAACGGCGTCGCGATTCTCTCGCGCAGCCCCCTCGAAGACGTCCGTGAGGGATTCGGGGACGAGTCGGGCGACACTCAAGCCCGCTGCCTTTCGGCGCTCGTGAACGGCGTGCGGGTCATCAGCGTATACGTTCCGAACGGGCAGGAAGTCGGCGCGGAAAAATACGTCTACAAACTGGACTGGTTCAAGCGGCTGGAAAAATACCTCGGCAAGTACAAGAAGTCCGAGAAGCTCGTTCTCTGCGGGGATTTCAACGTCGCTCCCGAGGACCTGGACGTGCACGATCCGGATCTCTGGCGCGGCCGGATTCTCTGTTCCGACGCGGAACGGGCGGCGTTGAAACAGATTTACTCCTGGGGTCTCACGGACACGTTTCGCAAGCACCACCCGGACGAGCGGATTTTTTCGTGGTGGGATTACCGCAATCTCGGCTTCGTGAAAAACCAGGGGCTTCGGATCGATTTCGTTCTGGCGACGGAGGCGCTCGGCGAAAAATGCCTATCCGCGCGCATCGACCGGGACGAGCGCAAGGGGAAGCTGCCGAGCGATCACGCGCCGGTGCTGGCCGAATTCGACCTATTGTCATCGTGAGGAGCCTGGCCCGAAGGGTCGCGACGGAACGAACTTTGGCCATTGCACGCTAACTTCCGGTGATATCCGCTTTGCCCAGGCCAAAGGTCGCTACGTTCTCGTTGCGCTCGGCCTCAAGATGACAGGCATTTAGCCGTTTAAGTTGGATTTGAGCCAGGCGAGGTAGTCGGGGTTTCCCTCTTCGATCGGAAGAGAGACCACGCAAGGAACCGAGTAGCTATGGACGGCTTTGACGGTCGCAATCAAGCGGTCCATCAGCCGGCGCTCGGTCTTGGCAATCAACACGGTCTCGTGACCGCTTTCAATCTTGCCTTCCCACCAATACATCGACTCCATGCCGTCCAGAATATTCACGCACGCGGCAAGCCGCTTCTCGACGAGGGTGCGGCCGATGGCGCGCGCTTCGTCTTTCGATGAAGTGGTGATGTAGCAGAAGCGCATTTCCATTACTGGCCTTCGTCGCCCATCTTTTCCAGCTTGTCGACGGTCTGGTTCACGTTATCGAGCATCTTGGTGCTCAGGTTCTGAATGAAGTTCTGAAGCGTCTTCATCATTTCCTGGTTCTTGGCGGGAGCGGCGGGCTCGCGGCCTTTCTGATTGTTCTTCATCGCGGCTTGAGTCTTACCGATGTCGGCGGCGAGCTTTTCCAGGTCCACCTTCGCCGCGGCGGAATCCTGATTGCCGGACTTGAACTGGGTCGCGATCTTGGAGAGCGCTTGTTGGATGGATTTCCCCATCTGCTCGACCTGGGTCACCATCTGCTCTTCGTCGCTTTCCTCGAGCGCATTCTGGGCTTTCGGCTGAGTGGCGAAGGCGGAGTGCGCGAAGGCGCCCAATGTCAGAAATCCGACGCCGAAGCGGCTGAATTTTCGTTCCATGGGAAAGATCGTATCATTTTTGGAGGCGGTTGAGGCGGCGGCGAAGAAAAACACTGCCGGTGACCGCAGTTGTGAGTACGGCACCCCCCAGAAAGGGGATGAGATTGAAGACTAACACGACGGTGCCCAGCCCGAGGGTTTGCATCCGGAACTCGCGCGCGAAGGCGCGCCGCTCCCTTCTTTCCCTGCCCCGGACCGACCACGGGTACTCCATGAACTCCGCCCCGAGCTGAAAGCTGTTGAAGTACCAGCTGCCGAAACCGGCGAGCGCCGGCCCCGCGACGGGAATGAAATTGAATCCTAGCAGCACGAGGTTGCCGACCAGGATTTCGAAGAGGCCCCGCAAGTTGTCGCGCAGGTCGCGCCAGAAGGGAACGTCGTGAAGCTCTCCGTCGGCGACACCAAGTTGCTTTTCCACTTCCCGGGCGAGGGCGACGTAGAAAAAGCTGCAGAAGATAACGCTGAGAGTGAGCGCGGTGGCGAGCCCCGCTCCGATTACGAGAGCGCCGACGCCGATTCCGAGGACCACCCGCAATACGTCCGCCCACCAGGCTTGGACCAGCTGCGCGGCCGCCCAGCCGTAAAGCGCCCAGCCGCCGTAAGCAAACGCGGCGAACGCGAGAGAAGTGAGTACGGCGTTCAGAAGCAGCGGAAGCCACCCGAACCGCCACAACCGCCGGTGGGCGCGCATGTAGCTGTACCCGTCCCAAGGGACCCGCATGCCTTCGAGGAATCCGGCCATGCCCCGCCGGCTGGGCAGCGCGAGAAGGTACTCGGCTACAACGTCTCTACCGCGGGGGGGCGCCATTGCTTGGTCATCTCCGGTAATACGGACGGGTTATCCACCGGACTCTTCGACGTGATGGCTCCGCCGGCAAGGCGCTGCAACCACAGGTCGGTGCCCTGCTCCGTCCAGCGCAAGGCCACCACAGTGGAATAGTCGACGAGAGCGAACCCGTCCAGCTCCCCTTCCCCGGCCAGATCGAAAAGCGGAGTTTTTCTTGCCGTACGCACGGCCGGTAGCCCGTCCCAGTAGGACGGCGAGCCGGGCGCTTGCATCCAGTGAAGCGGAGAAATGTCAGTCGCCGTCGAGGAGTCCACCCGGTACACGCGGTAGCTCTTGTCGCCGGTTTGCTCGGCTATGAGAAAGCGGTTGAGGTTGAGGGCGACCGCTCCGGCCACCGTTGAGTCCTTGGAATCGAGCGGATAGAAAAAGGCGCGCTTCACCAGCCCGATTCCCGGTTCCCACTCGATTACTCGTGCCCAGGGCGCTTTGTCGCCAATGGCTCTTTCGCCGAAGAGGTAGAGCGACTTCTCGAAACCGAGGACCGGGCCGATGGAATAATCTTTGAATGCGGAGGGAAGTTTTTCCTCGCCGCCGAGACCGGAGCCGAGCGCCACCAGGCGCTTGTCGGCGGTGCCGCTCTTCTCGTAACGGAAAAGCCCCGGCGCGACCCCGTCGCTGAACCAAAGCCCGCCGTCGTTCGCCTCCCAAAGGCTCTTCAAGGTGAAGGGCACCGTCGGCTCGGGAGCTTCCAGGGGAACGCCTTCGGTCACTCCGACGGTTGCGCGATCGGGAAAGAGCTCGAGCCTTACGGTCTGGAACGTGCGGGTCTCTTCCGTTGCATTTTCCACCTGGGTGAGAAATTCCAGATTGCCGGTCATCCCTTCCCCCAAAAAATGAAGCCCGCGAAAGCGGGAAGCGACGTTGGGGTCCGGGTAGGAGCCGACGGGATTTTTCTGAGTTTTAGGCGAGGGAAGTTTTTGAAGCGAGGCTCCGCGCCGGGCCGGTGGCTTCATCGTCGCGCAACCGGCGGTGAGCAGAAGTACTAGCCACCACTCAGCCCGCACGGCGTTTGCCCTTGAAGCCTTTGGCGATCTCCCCGCGGCAGTTCGGGCTCACGCGCGAGAGATTCTCCCGGAGACAGCGCCAAGGCGCACCGTTCTCGGACGAACAATATTTTTCCGTATCGCTGCCGCAAGTCTGCCGGAGAGTTCTTTCGCGGTTGACGATTTCCGTCCGGAACGTGCGGCAGGAGTTCGAAACCGCCTTACCCTTCTGATTCAAACAGCTCCAAACTTTCGGATCGGCGGGCTTGAACTCCGGACAGAGGCGCGCGCGATCGAAGACGCAAGGGGAAGCCGCTTCGCGAAGCGACTGATAACACGCTCCGGAGAGCTCCTTTTCCGCGCGGGCGAGACAATCCATCCGCGTCCCTTCTTTTTCCGTCCAGCGCTTGCAGAACTTTTCCTCGTCCTCGGCGCAGTTTTTCACCCAAGGGGAACCGAAGCTTGGTTTCGCGACGGGCTTCGGTTTGGACGCGAGCGACGCGCACGAAAGAAGCGCGATCGAAAACAGAGTGGCGAGCAAAAGACGCATGAACCCCCCTTTTAAGGTGACGGAGTGATTATAGCTTGAGGGGTCGAATGGGGCTTAGCGCGGTGAGAGATTAGCGCCGGTGGTGGCGGACCGCAGGGTGGTGTGTCGCGGCCGAAGTCTGAGCTTCGCTCACGGCAAGAATGGAGAGCAGCAAATCGACGAGCATTACGAAGAGTAACTTCTTCACGACCCACCTACGATTAGCGGGAGTGTTTAGCACCGTGTCCTCAGCCAGGGCAAGGGGAAAGGAGACTCGGTTAAGGATTCTTGTAGGCAAAATGCCAATCCTTTCATAAAGATAGCCCAAAAGATGGAGGAAAAATCACGGGAAACACAAAGTCTTCACATTCCAAGCCTAAACTGGAGGGTGGAATCGTAGGGAGGTAGTACGTATGCGGCAATGGAGTGCGTATCTGATATTTGCCCTCTGCCTTGGGTTAGGCCAGACGGCGAAAGCGGACGACTTCTTCGAGGAAGAGGAACTCTCCGAAAATCCAGCCTG
>CAZZHG010000151.1:0-6381 GCA_964653655.1 uncultured Pseudobdellovibrionaceae bacterium | reverse complement strand
TGGACGCCGCCTTGAAACTCGCGAACGAATACCGGGGAAAGTTTCCGGACGATTTCACGTTTCATTATCAGGCCGCGGGCCTTCTTCACCGATCGAAACGGATGGCCGAAGCGATTCCGGTCGCTCAGCGCGCGTATGAGGTTTCTTACGGCGATAACCGCATTCGGGCGGCGACGCTCCTCATCAAGCTCTATGCTCCGATGTCGGACAAGGCGAGCGCGAAGGCCGTCTACGACTCCGTGAAAAAAGAGATTCGCCCGGACGCAAAGCTCAACATCCGCACGCATCGGTACCTGCAGGGTCTGGACAAGGCCTGGTCGGCCTTTGGCTGATCGCGTTAGCGCACTGATATCCCGAAGGATTGCCCTATAGGCCCGTGGGCTCAAGGCGGGGAGGCCAAACAGCCGATAAGAACTTGGTATGCCTTCGGAATCCAAGATCGCCTATTGGCTCGGATCGGCCGCCGAGAAAAAGGCCACGGAAGAACTTCGTGCCGCCCTTCGTAAAGTCGGGCTTCGCAACGAGTGGGTTTCTGTCGACGCCAAGACGGATTTCTCCCAAGCCTGGGTGGAATCGAATCTCGTCGGAAACGTCTCGGCTCTGCTCTGGCTGCTTCCTTCCGCGGAAAAGCTCGGCGCCTTTTTGAAAGCCATCACGCTGGAGACGACCAACCGTCTGCAGGCCGTTTGCCTTGCCGCCGGTTGCGCCGACGGCAAGAGCCCCGTGCTTTCCGAGTTCGCCGCTCTCGCCGTGGAAGATCTGTTTCTGTTCACCGAGAATCCGGATTGCTTCGCTCAGCGGATCGTCGTGCGGGTGCGCTTCTGCGCCGAGCGGGATGAGTCGCGCCAGTCGCTTCGGGACGCCCAGATGCGCAGCGCCCGCAATGAAACCGTGGTGAAACAGCGGGAGGAATTTCTCGGAGTGGCCGCCCACGACTTGCGCTCTCCGCTCGGCCTCATTCAAGCGAGTCTCGGCATGGTCATCGACCAGGCCGCCAAGGACAAGAGTTCCGTTCTCAGTCCCGTTCATCTGGAACTTCTGACCCGGGCGAAGCGCCAGTCGGTGAACGCGATCCATCTCGTCAACGATTTGCTCGACGTGATGAGCTTCGAGCAGGGGCTCAAGCCCGACTACCGCATTTTAAACTTGCACGAATGCCTCTCGGTGTTTTGGAGCGATTACCGCAGCCAGGCCGAGCAGAAGAACGTCCAGTTTCACTATCAGAACGCGATTCAGGACTGGCGGGTGCTCGCCGATTCGGACCGGCTCAATCAGCTGCTCCAGAACCTCTTCGTGAACGCGCTGAAGTTCACCGCCGCGGGAAAAAATATTTACCTTACCGTCGAGCCGTTCGTCGGCCGCCGTAAAAGCGATCCGCCGTACCCGATGGTGGTCGTCAGCATGAAGGACGAAGGCAAGGGCATTCCCCCTCGGGAATTGCAGCGGATCTTCGATCGCTTCGCGCAGATCAGAGACAGCTCCCGCGCGGACGGCCGCGGCCTCGGCCTCACGGTCGCCAAACAAATTTCGACCCTTCACGACGGCAACATCTGGGTACAGAGCGTGGAAGGGCAGGGCTCCGTGTTTCACGTGCTGCTCCCTCACGTCATCAGCCGCGTGAACGCGGTTCAGAGCAACTCCGGTAGCCGCCTTCTCGTCATCGAGCCCAATCCCGACAAGCGCGAGGCCCAGGGCAAAGTGTTTCAGGAATGGGGTCTCCAAGTTCACTTCGTGAAGGACGGGGTTTCCTGCATTGCCATGGCTTTCCACGAGCCTCCGGCCGCCATTCTCTTTGGCTCGGAGCTCGGCCTCATCAATGAGCCGGAAATGGTGAACATGCTGAAGGGCGAGCCCGCCACTTCGAGCGTCCCGCTTCTGCGGCTCATCCCCGTCGGCGTCGACTACAAGAAGCGCGATGATGTTCTCATCGATGCTTACCTCGACACGCCCCTCGCCCGTGCCCAAGTCGAAAACGTGCTCTTGCAAATCGGCCTTGGCCAGCTCGTGCGCGCCAAGAAAGTGGCCTAGATCCCCAAAGCATCCCGGACTAAGATCGAATCCATGTTTTCCCTGCTTCCATGGCTAGTGCTCGCCTCGTCCGCTTGGGCGGCCGATCCGCCGGACAAGCCGTGGGAGGTGAACAGCGTCGTGAGCGACGGCCGAATGGTATCCGGCGTGGGGCTTGGCGAGGCCCAAGGCGGAGCCTGGATGAACGGGAAGCTTTATCTCTACGGAGATGTTTCCCGGGCGGTCCCGCGAGTCGGCAGAATCCGGGAATACGACGGCAACCTGGTCCCCACCGGGCGCGCGATCGATCTCACTCAGAACGGCGTGCCCGTGATTACGCACCCCACGGGACTCACCCAAGACTCGCAGTTCGGAACGCTACTCGGGAATACGGTGAACGGAGTGGGCCACATCTATTCCCTCGACTGGGATAGAGCGCTTGCCGACGGAAATTTGGATCGCGCCGTGAAAACGGTGGTTCAGGACGACGCCGCCGTGAACGGCACCCGTCCCGTTTTCGTCGAGGTGAACGGGAAAAAGCTCGTCGCCACCGCCGACTACGGCGACAAAACTCCGCGTGTCCGCCTCTACGATCCGGCGAAACTGCTCGCGGCCGGCAAGAGCTCCGCTCCGGGTGTCGTCGTCTCTACCGTCGAGGCGGGGCCCTTCAACCAAAATCTCCATTGGGATTCCCAAACGGGAACGCTCGTCTGCGTGCAGAACGTCGTGGAGGGAAGGGGCTGGAGACTGGACTATCTCAATCTCGGGAGAGCGATGGAAGCGGGCCGCGCCGACGACCCCGGAGTCCGGGTGGGCATACGGACTTTTCCGCCGCACGACGAGCTGGAAGGTTATTTGAAGACGCCCGACGGCAGGGAAATTTTCATCACCTCGAGCCAGGCGGACGAAGTGGTCGTGGGACGGAGCGAAGCGATCCCCGGCCGCGTAAGCCAGCCGGGTCATCGCAACGTGTCTTTTTCCGAAGTCCCGGGCCGCCATACGGGCTGCGGCCCGATCTACCTTCAGCTGAGAACTTAGAAGCAGGTGACCAGCGGCAGAAACGACTTCTGCGTCTGGGTCTGCAGCGCGTACTGGCGGCCGCGATCGTCCACGCCGACGCCAGCGAACCAAACGTACTTCCACGGATTCCAGATGCGATCGTCGATGGCGGTGACCCGCACCGACTTCTCGATGAGCACGAGCCGCGAGGCGTGAGCCTTGGCATTGAGCTTCTTAATGGCGGCCACGCGGCACTCAGCGACGTAGGCCGGAGCTTTGGCGCCGAAAGCGGGGAAAGCGAGCAAGAGAGCGAACAACAACGACTTCATGGGCACTCCTTTGTATGGGGAGTGCTTAGCAGATCCCTTCCGGTTGGTCTAATGCCGGGATAAGTCTCTGATCTCGCCAGGGTATTTTGGCCTTGTTGCCTCCATTTTTCGCACACAAACGCTCGTTAAACTTAGACTTTCTCTCCCGTTCCAGCGGTACGTCGTTTTGGAGGAAAGATGCTCAAGGCACTTCGTTTCTTGTCCTTTCTCATTCTCGTTTTGGCGGGATGCCAGAAACCACCAGCCCAGAATTCCAGCGCTCCGGCGGTGCCTCAGGCGCGCGGTATCCGCAACGGCGTGGAAACCGCGGATCCCACTGTGGGAGCTTTCCTACGGGGCAACTCCGCGGCCGGCGTTTTCTGCAGCGGAACCACGCTTTGCGTGAACAGGGACAAAACGTTTGCGGTCGCACTGTCGGCGCAGCACTGCAACATCCAAAACGGCAATTTGTACTCCATCGATCCGGTCATCACCACAAGCGCGGTGAAAAACTACGGCGCGGTCATGGAGAAGAAGAACGTAGGCACCATCAAGCTCCGCAACGGAGGGACGGACGGTTTCGCCGTCGTGAAGTTGCGCTTGATCGGCGGACGGGACCAATTCGTCGGTTGGCCCTTTCTCTCGATGGATCCGAAGGTGCCGGCGGTTGGTACGAAGGTGAATCTGGAAGGGTACGGCTATAGCCTCGCGGCGGATGAAGCGAACCGAAAACCTCGCCGCATCGGAAGCGCGAAGACCACGCACCTATCTACCTCGCTTTTCAGCCTCGTCCCCGATCCCCACGTCATGTGCGGCGGCGATAGCGGCGGACCGGCCATCAGCTTCGAGGGCGACACGAACGTCTCGGGAGTCATGGCCACCGCCACTTACGATCCTCCGCCGCCGCCTGCGCCCAGGCCCGGAATGCCGCCTCCTCCTCCCCCTCCGCCTCCGACCGGTATCGAAATCTGCCGACTCGCGAACGGGGGAACTGCGATGCAGGTGGCCCCTTACGCCGGTGACATCATGGACGCCGCGAACTCGTTCGTGAGCGGCTGCCTCAATTACGAGCCGGACGGGCCGGGGGAACAGTTTTCCGTGAAAGTGAAATTGACCGAGCCGTACGGGAACGCTCCGACGGACGGTACCGGCGGGCGAATCATTCTGACCACCACGCCGGAAGGACAAAGCCCGGCCGGAGTGAAGTGCGAGTACGCCGTTCCCGGCGCCCGCAAGCAGGACGGCTGCGTGGATGAGACGTTTTATACGGGCGTGCGCCGCAAGATTCGCTTCGCCGCTTCCCAGAGAAACTTGGGCAACCACATGAGCGGGGGCTACTGGATCATCAACAACCGGGAGTTTCCGGGGCACGTGGCTGACTACGATTTCCTGGGCGTGATGAATGTGGAGGCGACGTACTACCCGCTTTGGAAACCACGCTACCAAGTGCAAACGTATTTCATGGGAAATTGCACTCAGGCCTTTAAGACTTCGGGTGCCTACGTGGACGACACCGCCGCGGATCCCGCGGCCGACGCCAATCAAATCGCTTGTTACGCCGACATCGACGCTAACGGATTCAAGTGCACGGGCTCTTATCTCGTCGACAAAGGCATGTCGCTCACGGTGATGAGGGCTCCGGCGGCGGCCACCGCCCGTTGGAGGTGGGCCAATACACCCGCCATGGGGGCATTTGGGATTAAATGCCCTTGCGTGGGGACCAACACGAATCCTTGCGTGGTACCCGGACAGAAGGAAGGCGCCGAGGTGGCTTGCTGGGTCGAAACCTACGGCTGCGCGCCGCCTCCGCCACCGCCGCCCCCTCCTCCGCCACCGACGCCTCCGGTGTCGCCGCCGATCGCTCCGCCGGCGCTCACTCCACCAGCGATTTCACCCCCGGTGATCGCACCGCCCGTTGTCGGGACTCCGGTCACCTGGCCGGGTTTCGGTATCACGACGAACCCGGTTATTGGAACACCGCCGGCGATGCCGACCGCTACGCCGACTCCCGCGCCGACAGCTTCCCCCGGCACGTTCTCGCTCGATCTCTTCAGGGAAGGGTTCGGGGTTAGGGTAGTTCGTTAGGGGTAGGGGACATCGGGCGGCACTCCTCGCGGAGGGGCGCCTTACGGCGAAAGAATCGCCGTCGGTACAGCTTCGGGTGTCGTGCGTGGACTAACTCCCGGCTTAGCCGAAGAAGTACTTAACTTCGCGAGCCGCGCTCGTCGGGCTGTCGGAGCCGTGCACGCTGTTGGCTTCGAGGCTTTCGCCGAAGGCTTTCCGGATGGTGCCCGGAGCCGCGTTCGCCGGGTTGGTGGCGCCCATGAGCTTACGGTATTTCTCGACGGCGCCTTCCGCTTCGAGGGTCATCAGCATGACCGGTCCGCTCGTCATGAAGTCGCAGAGGCTTTTGAAGAACGGGCGCTCTTTGTGCTCGGCGTAGAAGCCTTCGGCTTCCTGGCGCGTGAGCGTCTTCATTTTGGCGGCGACGACGTAAAGGCCGTCCTCCTCCATCATGTTGATGATTTTGCCGATCCAATGCTTCTTAACGGCGTTGGGCTTAATGATGGAGAACGTGCGTTCGGTAGCCATTGTATTCCTCTATTTCTTTAGAAGTTTTGCCATCGTCGAGCCCAGAGTCGCGGGGCTCATGGACATAGCCACGCCCGCGCGCTCGAGCGCTTTGATTTTATCTTCGGCCTTTCCGCTACCGCCGCTGATGATGGCGCCGGCATGGCCCATCCTCTTTCCGGGGGGAGCGGTCTGGCCGCCGATGAAGCCGACCACCGGCTTCTTGAATTTTGCTTTGATGTAGTCGGCCGCTTCCTCTTCCTTGGAGCCGCCGATTTCGCCAATCATGATTACGCCGTCCGTATTCGGATCCGCGTTGAAGAGCTCCAGCACTTCCACGAAGGAAACGCCGTGGACCGGGTCGCCGCCGATGCCGACACAAGTGCTTTGACCGATGCCGAGCTGAGTGAGCTGGTGCACCGCTTCGTACGTCAGCGTTCCGCTCCTGGACACGACGCCGATGCGGCCGACTTTGTGAATCTGGCCCGGCATGATG
>CAZZHG010000150.1:0-6497 GCA_964653655.1 uncultured Pseudobdellovibrionaceae bacterium | reverse complement strand
AAGACGTCGTAGATTTCGCCGGCCGGCTTCGGCAAGCAAGGCGTGGTCGGCGGCGCCGAACGCTACGCTTTGGAACTCGCCCGGCACATGGCCGACGAGGTGTCGACGACACTTTTCTGTTTCGGCGCGAAGCGGGCCACGGAAAAAGTAGGCAAGCTCACCGTCGAGCATTTCCCCGCGCAGTGGCTCGTGAAACAGGAGTCTCAAAACCCGCTTTCGCTTCACCTGCTCCCTCGGCTGTTCGCTCCCAGGATCGTTCACTGCCATCAGAAGCACATCCTCACCACTTCGCTCGCCGCCGGGGCGCGAAAGCTAATGCGGAAGCCGGTCTTCGTCACCGATCTCGGAGGTGGAGGCTGGGATCTTTCCGCCTACGTTAAAACCGATCCGTGGTTCACCGGAGAGCTGCACATTTCGCAATACTCGCTGTCGCTCAGCCGCAAGCCGCATCCAAACAGTTCGGTAATTCTCGGCGGAGTGGACGCGGAGAAATTCTCTCCTTCCCCCGGACAGAGAAAGCCTAAAGTCGTTTTCGTCGGACGGATCCTTCCGCATAAGGGCGTCGATTTTCTGATCGAAGCGCTCCCGGAGGGGATTGATCTGGAGATCATCGGCCAGCCCTACGATCACACCTACCTCGCCGAGCTAAAGGACCTGGCGAAGGGAAAACACGTCACCTTCACTCACGACGCGAACGACACCTACTTGGTGGAAGCGTACCGGCGTAGCCTCGCGGTCGTGTTGCCCAGTGTTTACCGCGATCGTTTCGGAAACGAAACGAAGGTGCCGGAACTTCTCGGACAGACCTTGCTCGAAGGGATGGCGTGCGGCACGCCGGGAATCGGAACCAGGGTCGCGAGTCTCCCCGAAGTGGTGGAACACGAGAAGACCGGTTTTCTCGTCGATTGGGAGAAGCCGGAAGACTTGAGATCCCGTCTCGCCTGGCTACGCGATCACCCCGCAGACGTCGAGGCGATGGGCAAGGCCGCCCGCGCCCGAGTCACCAATCTCTTCACCTGGCCCCAAGTAGTCAGCCGCTGTCTCGCTGCCTACGGCCTTTAGTCCGAAATCTGAAATTCCTTCCTCAGCAGAATCGAAAGATCCCCGCCGTTGAATTGGATCGCGAGTGCCGTCTGCCGAACCCGTTCGAAGACCAGCTTGAGATAGACGGTCTGCTTTTCCTTTTCGTCCCGGCCTTCCGCCTGCTTCGGAAGGTCGGGAAATTGGGAGCTCAGGAAGCGCACGATTTTCCCATCGTCGTAGACGATCTCCATGTCAAAAGGCGCCTTCGCCGACTTGCGTAGCTTGAATTTCTCAACCGTACTGAACATCGGCGGGCTTCCCGTCGTGCTGGCATCGTATAAGGAATAGTTCACGCCCCCCGAGAACCGGGCGACCCACCGAAGGCGATCCAACGCCTTCTTGGCGTGATCCCTGGCCATTTCCATTTCTGCTGCGTGAAAGGGAACTCGGTCCGGTCCTTCCCTCTCGGCGAAAGCCTTGAGGCGTTTTGCCGTAGCCGCGTGCTGAAGGGCCTCGCGCCAGACGGCCTCGAGCTCCTCAAACATGAAACGCTTTTCGTACAAGGTGCCCTCTAGACTGTTGTCGGTGACACCCCGAGTGGCCTCGACTTCCATGAACGGCAGCGCGGGACGAAGCTCTCTCCGGTCAATCGGCCCGCTGGGAAAAGGATCTTTTCCGCCGCGGTTCCCAAAATATGGCTTGAGCACTTCGTCCTCGAAGGAAGACCACGTACCCCAAGGTCTGTCACGGCCCTCGTACCGGTCTGCATGAATCTTCTCGTGGAGCAAAGTGGAAGTCAGATGGAGATCGAAGAGGGATTCGAAGCCGAGCGAGATGTGAGAATCCCTTTGAAAGTGGCCGCCCGAGTCGTCGACGCCGGCGACGTCGCCCGTGTGAAATTCCAGCGCGAGCTTCCGCCGCCCCAGGTGCCGGGCGAGCTTGACGAGCGACGGCGTCCCATTTCCCACTCCGCCGTGGCTCTGGCGGTTCCAGGCCGTCCATTCCTCGTCGGTAAGCGGCTTGACCGTGACCGCGTACTCGCTGGTCCGGCCCACCCGCCGGACCTCGACCGGCACCCCGGTCCTTTCCAAGAAGTAGCTCACTAGATACGCTAAAGCCTCGTGAGCATACACGTTCTTCGGGCTCGCCTTCACGTTCCTCATCGCTTCGAGGAATTGCTTGCGAAAATGCATTTCAGCGCCGTAGTCGTTCTGGTTCTTGCCCGCCTCCCTGAAGGCGCGGGAGCCGCGACCATCGTTCACTTTCTTCCACTCAGCGGCCGAGACCGTGCTGCCGTCCAAGTAAGCTTTCGTCAGTCTTTCGGTGTCCGACAACTCTTGGACGTAGCGCAAGATCGCCTCCTCGGTCCAGGCGATCTGGCCGTAGGAGAAAAAACAGGCGTCGACGATAGGGTGGGCGGACGCGAGAGCGGGCAGCAGCAGGAGAAAGAGGAGGACCCTTCCATTTCGGAATTTTTTCACAGAGAGGAATAGATTTCCGCGAATTGCCGGGCCGCCCGATCCCAGCTGAAAGCCTGGCGATTCAAAAAGGCGATCGGAGAGATTCCGGCCTCGACGATTTTGCAGACGATATCGGCCCGGCCCCGTTCGGAACCGCCGGAATCGAAGCAGGAAAACTCAACGATCCCCGCGCCGTCGTCGCTTTCGAAATGCTCGGCGGCGGGTACTTCCTTCGAGACCCAGACTCGAGTGCCGACCAGCCGCGCTTCCACCGCTGGCATGCCGAATCCCTCGTACCTCGACGGCATCACGAGGACGCCCGCTCTGGCGTAAGCTTTGGCGAGATCCGCGAGGCCCACCTCACCGCTTCCCTCGACCCGATCAGCTACCTTCAGGTCCGCCATCAACTTACGATCCGCTTCACTCCACTTCCCGCCGATTTGAAGCAGCTTCCATCCCGGCATGGCGGCGAGCAGCCGAAGCAAGCGATCCGGCCCTTTTCTGTCGATGAGAGTTCCGACGTGTAGCAGGAGCTTCTCCTCCCGCTTCGCCGGCGAGTGGGCGAACGTTTTCAGATCGAAGCCGGGAGCTATCACGGCGTGAACCTTGAGACCCAGTTCTTTTTCCACTTCCTCCGCCGTCTTGCGGCTGACGGCCACCCGCCGATCGGCGCGGGCAAGGCCCGAGAGAATCCTCCGGCGCATGAAAGCATTCCACCATTTCCGGCTGCGCCAGAAGTCGATGTCGTGAATGAGAGCGACGGACTTGCAACCGCTACCGACCGAATGGAGCGCATTGCCGTAACTCTGATCCATCAGCTGCAAAATCTCCGTTTTCGGCAGAAGTCTCGGATAGGAAAACCGGCGATCCCACCAGCGGGGACGGCGCCCCAAGGACGGGGCGAAACAATCAGCGGTTCCAAAACCATTGGCCTTCAGGGACGCATGGAGTTGCTCGGTCCAAACGCGGCTCGACGTCCAGCCGTCTTCGAGAAATCCCATGGCGACGAGGAGACGCGAAGGCATAGGAGAAGTGTATCACGCGCCGAGGACGCGTTTGGAGCTGGCGGGCGGCGCGGCGAGGCGGCGGTACTTTTCGAGAAACCCGTCGACATACCGGGTTACGGAGAACCGCTCGGTCGCGGCGGCGCGGGCGCGGTCTCCCATTTTGCGGCGGAGCTTTTCGTCCTGGGCGAGCCTCACGATGGCGGAGGCGAGCCCCGCCGGATCTTTCGGCCCGACGGTAACGGCTTCTTCCGGATTCGAGAGAATTTCGGCAGCGCCGCCGACGGAAGTGGCGATCACCGCGCGGCCGCAAGCCATGGCTTCCACGATCGCGCGCCCAAATGGCTCGGGTTCGGTGCTCGCGTGCACGACGACATCGAGCGCCCGATAGACCTTCGCGACATCGGCCTGAAAGGGAACGAACCCGACTCTATCGTCGATACCCAGGCGCTTCGCCTCCGCTTTCAGCTCCTCGAGGGAAAACTGGGACGCGGAGGTGCGGTAAATCGGGCCGCCCACTACATAGAACCGGGCATTCGGGATCCGGCCGGAGGCTTGAGCGGCGGCCGCGAGAAAATTCAAATGTCCCTTCCACCGCGCGTAGGTGGCTACGAGTCCGATCCGGGGGCCGGAGGATGCGGAAAGTCCAGCGCAACCGTCGAGCCAAGCGCCGTCCCCGCTGCCGGGGCGGAAGTAGCCGAGGTCGACTCCGTTGTGGACGAACTCGACGGAAACGTTTTTCAAAACCGAAGCGGCATCGTCGGCAACCGCCTGTGAGTTGGCGACGGCGAGAGAAACTCTCCGGCTCGCGAGCGGCAGGAGCAAACGCGAAAGCCCCCGGCTTCCCAGAAAATCATGCAGATGCCAGAGCAGCTTCGCGTTGTTCGCGCCGGCTACGGCTCCGAGCAAATGGGCCTTCGATCCGTTGGTGTGAACGATGTCGGGAGAAAGCCCAACTAGCGTCCGGCGGAGGACGGAAGCGAACTTCAGAGCGGGGGCCGAAGCCTTACCGCCGGAGAGTAAAGCTTTGACGCGATCCGAGAAGCCGGAAGATGCCGCCTCGCCCCATCCGGACACTTCGCCGGGGAGCGGCAGGATCGTAACGCCCACGCCGCCCCGCCGCAAACGCTCCGCGAGGGGTCCGTCGGCAAGAAGCACCGCATGGGTCTCCCACGACGCGTCGCGCGCAGGTAGGCCAATGGCCAAATCTTCGAGGCAACGCTCGGCGCCGCCCAGTCCTGCTTCCGTGCTTAAGAAAACGACTTTCATCCCTGTGGCGGAGACACCCCGCGACCCCTTCTCATCGGCAAAAACCGCCGCCGGCTTTAGCGCCTTTTATCCCCCGCGAGCCGTCAAATCCCGGGATTCGTTCATATTTGAGCGTAAATCCGCCGATAAGTTCTTGGATAGTGCGGATGACATCGCTCAAAGAAATTTTCGCAAGCCTTGGTGAGATCGCAAAGCGACTTCACACGAATCGGTGGCAACTGCTCCCGCCGCTCACCGGTTTGCTCAGCATCTACCTGCTCCTGAAGTCGGACAAGGCTGCGCTCTTGTTCACCGCCGTACTCGCCGTCTCCGGCGCGACGAGCGTGCTGAAAATTCAGCCTCAACGTCTCATCCGCTTTTATTTCCTGTACTTGATGTTTGAAGGCGCGTTCAAAATTCTCACGAACTACAATCCACTGATTCACGTCGGCTCCGACGTATTTCTCATCGTGATCTTTCTGCGGCTAGTGCCGCGCTTCTCCCTCGAAGCAATCGCGCCGCTCGCTCCCGATGTGCGTGAGCGAATCGATCGCGTCGCCACGTTCTTACTCTTGTTCTGGCTCTGGGTCGGAGTGCAGTTCTTCAATCCCTGGGGACTCGGCTTTCTCCCTTCCGTCGCCGGACTCAAAGTGCACGTGGTTCCGATGCTGATGCTCTTCATCGTGGGCTACCTGCTCACCGACGAAGAGCTCAAAACGATCCCGCCGCTCATCATGAGCATGGGACTCTTCCAGGCTAGCGTCGCGCTTCTCGACTGGTGGCTCGGGCCCCAGGTGCTTCCGATGTTCCATCCGCGGTATCAGGCCGCGCTCCTACAGCTGCTCCAGGGGTTCCCGTACCGCCCCTTCGGCACTACGAATCTACCCGGCGCGCCGGGTCTGTGGATGTTCCACACCCTCACGGCGTCGTTGATTCTGTACCACATGGCCTCGAGCCGGGACGGCTCGATCGCAAGGCCCAAGCTGTGGACGCGGCTGTTCGTGGTTTTCCTTCCGCTCGCCCTCGGCACGCTGCTCGTGTGCCAAGTGCGGGCGAGCATTGTCCGGTTTCTCGCGATGACCTTCGCCGGAACTTTCGTGCTCGGCCGCAAATACGTGCCGGTCGCGATCATGGCGATCGCCGCCGTGCCGCTCGCGATGTCTTTCGCCCCGAAAAAGCGATACGAGGAGCTCGTCACGACCCGCGACACGGGTCAGGCGATGCGTCTGCAACAAGCGCTCGCCCGTCTAAACACTCTCGGTGAGTCCAAATCCTGGAACCGCGCCGGAGGCGGAACGTGGGCGATGAACGAGCTCATCGAACGCGCGAGCTTCACCATGGCCGGCAACGGCCTGTCTCGTTTCGGGGCGGCCGCGGCTCCCTGGAAAGCCCTCATGGACCGAGACCGGCTCTTCAAGGCGCGCTGGTCGTTCTCGGACAACGTGTTTCTCGCTCTCTTCACGGAGCTCGGCATCGGCGGACTCACCGCCTATCTGCTGCTCGTCTCCGCGGTCGTTTGGCATCTTGTGTGCACGGGTTCGAAGATCGCGCTCATCTCGGCGGGCGCTTGCTTCGTCATCGTGCTGTCGGGCCTAGGCTCCGAAGGCATTCTCTTCCAGCCCGATGCTTCGTTCTTCTGGTTGTACGCGGCGTTCGGCCTGCGTTCGCCGGCTTTGACTGAAGGGAGGGTGGCTTCATGATTTCCCACTCCCCCCTTCGCCACATCAGTCTCTTCAAGTTCCGCCTGCGTTTCATCGTGACG
>CAZZHG010000149.1:0-6699 GCA_964653655.1 uncultured Pseudobdellovibrionaceae bacterium | reverse complement strand
GACCGCGTTTGTTGGAAAGCGCGCATCGTGTTTCTTGCGCGTGAAGCGTTCTTCTTGCGCGGCCGCGACGATCTCGCCGTCCTTGATCAGGGCGGCGGCACTATCGTGGTAGAAGGCGGAGATTCCGAGGACCCGCATGAATCCGCCTTAGAACAAAGTGTAGATGAAGGGCGCCACCGTGGCATTGCCCCCGATGACGACGAGGATGCCGAGTATGGCCATCACGACCAGCATGGGAACCAGCCAAAGCTTCTTGCGCGACTTCAGGAACGTCCATAGCTCTTTGAAAAAGGACATGGATCCTCCGATTAAAACTGATTTTGCATCGACCGAGGGACTTCGGCGGTTCTCGGCACCCAGTAGGAGAGCGCCTTCCCATCCAGTTTGCGGTTCAGCGGGTCCCGGCCGATCAGACGGAAAAAGAGCGCGACCGGCGTGACCACCGCGAAGAACATGATCGAGAGAAGCAGGAAATTCACGACGACGGAAATCTTGTGAGTGATGAAAAGCCAAATCGTCTTCGGCCATTTGAGAAGCGAGGGGCTGACCAGGCCGAGTATGACCAGAGTGACGGCAACCGTCAGAAGCCCCGACTTGTGCGGTTTGTTGAAGATCACCGGCCAAACGGAAATCACCGACAACACGCCGCCGACGAACACACCGAACACACGGTCCGTCATGGGATGGGGGGCTTCTTCCTTCTTAGCCATGCGTTGCTCTGCGGTTATCATGGGAGTTCTTATTATCGCTCGATCCGAAAATCCCGGCAATCGCGGCGCGGAAAAGCTTTTCTCACCCCAAGGCCTCGCAGGCGAGACGGGCCGCTTCGGCCCCGATGGGCAGCGCGGCGGTAAGGCCAGGGGACTCGATCCCGAGACAATGAACGAAGCCGTGGCGCGCCTCAACAAGAAAGTCCGGATGCGCTTGACCCTCAACGAAAAGCTTCGGACGGACTCCGACGAGCCCGGGTCCCAAGTCTTCGCGCTCCAACGCGGGCAGATAACGGCGGCCAGCCTCCAGAAAGGGGGCCTCGAGCTTCTCCCACTCCACCTTATATAGGTCGGAATCGGGGCCCTCCCACCAATCCACGTCGGGACCCAGGCGGGCCGCGCCGGTAAGGTCCAAGGTCACATGCACGCCCAGCCCGTCGTTTTGGGGCATCGGGTAAACGAGTCCACGAAACTTCCCTTTCCAGCGCGGGGAAAGTGAAAGATAGCGGCCGCGGCAGGGCTTGTGCTGGAACCGATCGGTGGCAAGCGCTTGGTTCGAAATCCGGGCGGCCGAAAGCCCCGCCGCATTGATGACGACTCCGGCGTCGATCTCGAAAGTCTCTCTCCCCGTGGAGGCAACGGCCCGCCAGCGCGACTCGTGGCTCTCGATCGAGAGAAGCTTGTGTCCGTACGCGAGCGTACCTCCGGAGGCGAGAAACTCTTCTTCCATCGCTGCGAGAAAGGAATGGGAGTCCACGATTCCGGACTCGGGGAAAAATCCCGCGGCCACCGCGCGCACTTCGGGCTCTCGCGCGGAAACTTGTGCCGACGTCCAAATGTCGGCGGGCACCCCACACTCCCGCGCGTGGGTAACCCGTGCTTCCAAGGCGCCCAGTTCCGACGTCTCGGTGGCGATAAGAAGCTTACCGATCTTTCGGAAATCAACCCCCTGCTCAGCGCAGTAAAGATAGAGCTGAGCGCGCCCTTCCCGGCACCACTTCGTCTTCAAGGAATCGGGCGGATAGTAGATTCCCGAATGAATGACCTCGCTATTTCTCGACGAAGCCTCGCGCCCGAAACTCGGATGGGTCTCGACGAGGATGCGGTTCCAACGCTGAGGAAGGTGACGGGCGGCGGAGAGCCCGACGGCTCCGGCACCGAGGACGAGAACGTCGCAGGAAAGGCGGTTCATTTCGCCCCGACGGTTTTCAGGAACTCATCGAGGGATTCCTTCCAACTGCCAAGGCCGGAAACCCCGAGCGCCGTGCAAAGCTTACGGTTCGAAAGCACGCTGAAGAGCGGACGCGCGGCGGGCAGACTGAAATCTTTCGTGAGTTTGGGCTCGAGCTTCACCTTGTAGCCGAGGGTCGACTTCACCCGCTCGAAGACCTGGGCCCAGGAGGCATGGTCGTCGTAGGAAAGGTGAAACAGGCCGCTCGCGTTGCGGTATAGAAGCGAAAGGGAAATATCGACGATATCGCGGGTCCAGGTCGGCGCGCCGATCTGATCGGCGAAAGGAGTGAAGAGCTCCTTGTCTTTAAGCGGAGTGAACCGGTCCTTCTTTTCGCCGTAAAGCCACTGCACGCGGATCACGAGCGATCCGGGTAAGTCCAGAACGGGGGTTTCCCCTTCGAGTTTGGTCGAGGCGTACTGATTCAAAGGCTTCGGCCGATCGGTTTCGGTCCTCGGCACGGAACCGCTCCCATCGAAAACCTGATCGGTTCCGTAGTGGACCATTCTGGCGCCGTGCTTGCGGCAGGCCTTGGCGACGAGTCCCGGGGAAACGGCATTGGAGAGGCGGGCGGCTTCCCGTTCGGTTTCCGCTTTATCGACGTTCGTGTACGCCGCGCAGTGGACCACGATCGAAGGACGGTATTTGGAGAAAGCCCGCTCGATGGAGGCTTCGTCGGTGACGTCGAGCTCGTCGCGCCCGAGCGCGACCGCCGGAATCGCGAGCGTGTCGAGCCGGCGCGCCCATTCCCAGCCGAGCATGCCCCGGGCGCCCGTGATGAGAACGGGGCCGGTAAGGGATTCAGTCCACCCGGAAGGGGGACGTGGGCTCGTCTTCATGGCGAATCTCGTCGATAGGCTCGCGCTTTTTCTCGCCCCGGTAGAGCTGATTGGGGAAATTGTGCACGAGGGCGGGGTTCTCCCCGATGTTTCGGTAAGCGTGCACGACCCCCTTGGGGACGAGCACCTGAAGCTGATGGCCCTCTCCCGCCTCGAACGTCATGCGGTTCAAGTACGTGCGCGACTCCGGGCGGTTGTCCCAGAGATACATCCGGAAAAGTCCCGGCCCCAGGAACAAAAAGAGATCGGCCTGGTCCACATGCTCGTGCGGGCCGCGGGCGACCCCCGGCAAAGTGAGCGACGTATAGCCCATCTTCGGGAAATATTGGCTTTCCAGATCGTCGTGACGGAAGGTTTCCATCAGCCAGCCGCGCTCGTCGGTCCATTTCGCGACCTTGGTGATTTTCACATCGTCGATCGGGCCCGTGGTGAAAATCAGGCCGGGATCGGCGAGAAGCTTACCGGGATTTTCCGAAGGCGACTTGGTTGGCGTAGTGGAGGGATTCAAAGGTTCCCGCATCGGTCCACTCCCCTTTCAGAGTGTCATAGGTCATCGAGCCGTTCCGCACGTAGGCATTGTTCACATCGGTGATCTCGAGCTCACCGCGGCCGCTGGGCTTGAGCGTGCGGATGATTTCAAAAACTTTTCCGTCGTAGAAGTAGATGCCCGTGACGGCGAGGTTCGTCTTCGGGTTCTTGGGCTTCTCCTCGATGCCGACGATTTTCGATCCGCTCAGCTCAGCCACGCCGAAACGCTGCGGATCCTTGACCTCCTTGAGGAGGATCTTCGCGCCCTTGCTTTGGTCCCGGAACGCGGTGACGAAAGGAGTCAGGGAGTCGAAAAACATGTTGTCGCCGAGAATGACGACGCTCTTGTCGCCGTGGCAGAAGGCCTCCGCGAGACCGAGCGCCTGGGCGATGCCGCCCGCCTGATCCTGAACGCGGTAGGTGAACTGGGCGCCGAAGTCCTTGCCGGAGCCCAGAAGAGTAACGACGTCCCCCATGTGCTCCACGCCGGTGACGACGAGGATTTCCGTGATCCCCGCGCTCACGAGCTTTTCGATCGGGTGCAAAATCATCGGCTTGTTACCGACCGGAAGCAAATGCTTGTTCGTGACTTTCGTCAGCGGAAAAAGACGGGAGCCGGTTCCGCCGGCCAGAATGATTCCCTTCACTGTGCCCTCGCCCCTTTCGGCTGCTTGAACTTATCGTCGTAATTCTTTTCGTAGTATTTCTGATAATCGGCGCCCCGGACCTTCTTCCACCAGGCCTCGTTTTCCTTGTACCAGGTGACCGTTTCGCTAAGCGCGTCGTCGAAAGTGTACGAAGGCCGCCAGTTGAGCTCGCGCCGGATCTTGTCGGCGTTGAGGCCGTAACGCCGGTCGTGGGCCGGCCGATCGCCGACGTGCTTCATTAGAGAAGCGGGACGGCCGAGCATCTTCAAAATGCGCGTGATGACGTCCACGTTGTACATCTCCTGGGACGCGCTGATGTTGTAGATCTCTCCGAGTTTTCCCCTCCGTAAGACGGCGTCGACACCCGAGCAGTGATCCTTGACGTAGATCCAGTCGCGCACCTGCTTGCCGTCGCCATAGACCGGAATGTCTTTGCTCTCGAGAGCGTTGGCGATGACCAGCGGAAGCAATTTTTCGGGGAACTGAAACGGGCCGAAATTGTTGGTGCAGCGGGTGATTAGCACCGGCTGGCGAAAGGTACGGAACGAGGCGAGCGCGAGAAGATCGGCGCTGGCTTTCGAAGCCGCGTACGGGGAGTTGGGGTGAAGATGGGAATCCTCCACGCAGGTGGCCTGGCCCGGTTCGAGAGAGCCGTACACCTCGTCGGTAGACACTTGAACGAAACGGAGGTTGCCCTGCAGACGGGCGTGGTGAAGCAAATTCTGAACGCCGAGAGTATTGGCGCGGACGAAAGCCCCCGGATCGAGAATGCTGCGATCGACGTGGCTTTCCGCCGCGAAGTTCACTATGGCGTCCACCTTTTCGGCGCGCAGCAGGTTGCCGACCTCATCGGAGTTCACGTCCATGCGCGCAAACTGGTAACGGCTGGGCGCGAGGTTCGCCAGGTAATCGACGGTATCGGGATGAGCGGCGTACGTAAGGGAGTCTAGGTTGAGGACGCGGTCCTCGGGGTAGTGGGCGAGTGTGTGCTCGATGAAATGGGACCCGATGAATCCGCAGCCCCCGGTGACCAAAACCTTCATGAATTCTCCCGAACGGTGATCAGAGGTATCACAACCATTTTGGCCCCCCAAGGGAATTCAAGGGCGCGCCCCATGTCGCTGCGCGTAATATCCCCTACGAGGAACGCATTTCGCGCGAGCTGCGCTTTGACTCGGTCAGCTCGAATGACGAGCGTCTCTGACCTTAAGACGTTTCAAAAGGGGGAACGCGTAGGTCGGTGAAATCCCGCCAAGGCCCGAATAGGGCACCCTTCCGGCATACGTTTCACACGTAACTCGAAAGAAGTTCGGTGCAACAGGAGGTGTAAGTTTCCAGGCAGAGCCCTCACGCAACATACAACCAGCAACCACTCCGCCCACGAGCCTCTAGGCCGCCTCGGCCACATCATTCGGTTCGCTCTCCACGGCTTTCGACGGCAGGGTGAAATAGAAGGTGGAGCCCTTGCCCAGCTCCGACTGCGCCCAGATACGGCCGCCGTGGAGCTCGACGATTTTCTTGCAGGTGGCGAGCCCCATGCCCGTCCCATTGATGGACGCGGCCTGATTGAGCTGCTGGAAGACCTGGAAGATCTTCTTCGAGTGCCTCATCTTGAACCCGGTGCCGTTATCGCGGACCGAGAACGTGTACGTCGCATCGGACTTCATGGCGCTGATGTCGATGATGGGCGCTTCCCGGCGGTTCTGAATAGCGTTCAGCAACAGGTTCTGAAACAGCCCGTTGAGCAAGGCCCGGTTGGCGGGAATCACCGGTAAATTGCCGACGTGAACCTGAGCCTCCGTCTGCCGCAAATCCCCCTCGAGATTGGCGAGCACTTCGCGGACGACCTGCGAGCAATCGGTCGCGGTCAGCCGGATTTCCCGTTTGTCTAGACGGCTGTACTCGAGGAGCTCGGCGATGAGCCGCTGCATCCGGTCGGCGCCGCCGATGGCGACCCGGATGTGCTCCTCGACCTGGCCGTCGGACTGACCCTTCAAACGGCGGGCGAGGAGCGCGAGCCGGCGGGCCACAGTGTTGAGCGGCGCCTGCAGATCGTGGGACACGACGTGGGCGAAGTGCTCCAGCTCCCGGTTGGTCCGCTCGAGCTTGTCCTTCGTCTCGATGACCTCGTCCCGGGCCGAGATGTAGAGCTGAAAGATAAGGGCGAAGGCGAGGAAGAGCGGGACCAGCTTGAACACGCCCATCGCCCACCAGCTCGGCGTCCACAGGTGCAGGAACGGATAAAGGAACGCGGCCAACGCCCAATAGGTGCAGATGCCCAGGAGAACCAGATCGATCTTCTGCGTTTCGGTGTCGCCCCTCGACAGGCGCAGCACGATGGCCATCAGGCAGATCATGCCGCCGAGGTTACTGAGCACGTTAGCGAGCGGCAGCGGAAGGTCGTCGGGGGACACCGGGTACGGAAGCATACCCTCCACCGAGCCGATACTCAGGTACCCCAACGCGATGGTCAGCATGGCCAGCGCAGCGAGAATCGCGCGGCGCTGAAAAATGCCTTTTTTGAGAGGCGACCAGGCGGCGCAGAAATACAGCCCCCCGATCCACGACTCGAACACGCGCAGCCAGACCCCCACGGGCTCCGCGTCGAGCAGCGATTTCACGAGCTCGTACCCCCCGGTGGCCATCAAGCCGTAGGAGAGGAAGAAATAATCCTGCCGGTCCCGATACCGTCGGATCAGATACAGGAACATGCCCGTGGTGATACCGATGTAGGCCTTCAGGGA
>CAZZHG010000148.1:0-6956 GCA_964653655.1 uncultured Pseudobdellovibrionaceae bacterium | reverse complement strand
AACACCCTTCTCATGACAGCTTAGGCGGGGCGCGGTATCCTTCCCTTAACCAAACATGCGGCACCTTCAACTGGGAATTCTTCTATCTTTGGCCGGAGCGTTGCCGCTCTTTGCCGAGGAATTCCCTTTCCAGGAGAGCGAGGGCATCGCGACTTACCGGGCGGCGAGCAACTTCTTTCTCGCTCTCGTCCGCCATCCCTTCCGCGTGGTGAAGCTTGCCGGACGCAACATCGAAGGGACGCTTTCCTTCACGCCGGGCCACGTCGACAAAGGTCTGAAATATTCCCTCGAGATCGCCGTTTCGGAAATGGACGAGCCTACCGGCGCGGTGGCCACCGCGCTGGCCAACATGCTGGCTACGCCCAAAATCAAAATCTCCGGCAACTCCATCACAGTCCTGAAACCGGGACGAACCCCCCACGATCCTTTTACGGCGGTCGTGCGGCCCAGGATCGAGATCGGAGAGCACGTTAGTTATCCGGAGATCCGGCTGGTCGCCTCCATGGACGGCCGGATCGTCCGGTGGGAATTCGACTCTCAGTTCACGATTTCGGAATTTGGACTTTGGATCCCCACGAAGTGGGGCGTGCCCACCCGGGACAAAGTCTATTTGGAGGGGGAAGTAAGCTTCTCGCCCAAGGAGTGATCGGTCTCGCGCACATCGGATTTGCGGTAGTCCTCGGGGGAATTCTCTCTTCCACGTGGTTTTGCATCGCGGTTCTCGCCCGTCTCGATACCGCCGTCTATCTTCCCCAAGGGGTGCGTTTTCTCGGCGCTTCTTTGGTACTACTCGTACTCGGATGGATTTCCGCGCGACGTTTGCCGCAAATCTCTCTCAAGCTCTTTCACGCCGCGATTACCGTTGCCGCTCTCGCTTACGTCTTGTCCCCCGTGCTTTGCTTCTACGCTCTTCGGACTCTTTCGTCGGGTCTGGGCGCTCTCGTGTACGTGAGCATCCCCATGTGGTTTCTGCTCGCCGCCTACGGGGAGGGAGGAGACCGGATGTATCAGCACGTCGCGCTGGTGCTCGGACTCGCGCTCGTGACGTGGGGAGTATGGGATCAGAACGTTTTGCGCGGCGGAAGCGTGCTTGCCATCTTCGCGCTCGTCACCGGCATGCTCGCCTTCATGGCGGGCGTGTGGGTCTCCCGGCGCCTGTTCTGGCTGCACTCCGCGATGGATCTCAATTTCTGGAGCATGCTGTTCGGCGGCATCGTGCACCTTCTGCTCGCCATGACGGCGAATGAATTGTCGCGGGTCTTCTACTGGAGCCAGGTGTACTGGATCGTGCTCCTCTTCTTCTCCTTCGTAGCCACCGGTCTCGGCGCCTTCTTCTACAAAGTCCGGCAAGGCACCTGGCCTTCGGTCGTGCTGACGGCCGTCACTCCGCTCTTCGCGCTCGCCGTTGCGTTCGCGGCCTGGCGGGAAACGGATTTCAACGTTCAGGTGCTCGCCGGTTCGGCACTCGTGATAGGCGTGCTAATTTACAACGCGCTCATCACGGTTCCGAACCGGTGGCTCGTGCTCTATCTGAATAACGACAAGAGACAGGGCGATCGGCTGGTTTGCCTGATCCAGGGCAAGATAACGAAGGCCGATGGCACGGCGGTGGTCATTCAGATCATCGATCTTGGAATCGGCGGTCTCGGCTTTCGGGCCGCGGGGCAGGTGACCTCGGGGGAGATCGTGAACGTGACTCTACCCGTCGCCCAGCACGGCAACGATCTCGCCCTTCAGTGCAAAGTCGCCCACGTGAAACCCAACCCTTCGCGGGAGTTTCCACTGCTCGGGGGCCTGGTTTTCATGGGAGTTTCCGAGAGCCGCTGGCAGAGTCTCATCGAGTTTCTCGCCCGTCTTGCCAAGGCGGAAGAGGAGTAATCGAGAGATCCGGGCTGCGGCTAAGCCCGTTAAACGCCTCTCCTTTTCAGCCGGTAGATTGCTCTAAATTGCTGAATCATTTAACATATTAATTTCATCCCGCCCAAGACCGCTCTACGGGAGAGTCCATGCGCCGAATAGTTGGAACCCGTGGGATTTCAATCGTCGCGAACCTCATCGCCGTCGTCATCCTCGTCTCCGCTTTGACCTTCGGGCTCAGCGCCCTGCTCGGCGGCCGCAAAGCCAGCCGAAAAATGGAAATCAAAAGCGTGGCTGAAAACTACGCCGCGGAACTATTGGAGACCTTCTTGGCGTTCACTACCGGACAGCTTGCGGGATTCATGAGCCGTGCGCCGGCGTACGCCCAGCCCACCGCGCTCGTGCCGCCTTATCCGCTTTGCGCGCACGTGAACATCCTGGATCGCGCGGCGACTCCCGCGGGCGGACCGCCGACCGTCTTGAATCCGGATCCGATCGCGGCGCTTCCTCTCAATATCCCGCTCGGCAACCTCGCTTCGCCCAAGTTCGTGCCCAACCGTTATTACCAAGTTGTGGTGGTCGATCCCGTGACTCTCGCGATCAACCCGAATGCCTGTGGGCGCTTGCCCAGCGCCGACCCGCCCTGCGGAGTTTTGCCCACCGGCCGTTACTCCATCTGCCCGAACGAGAGATTTCTGGTTTCGGTCGGGGTGAGTTTCGTTCCCATGGGAAGAACGGAAACGGACGTGGAACGCGTGGCCTTCACGGCGCTGGTGGATCCATGATGCGTAACGAACGCGGAATCACGTTGCTCGAGCTTCTGGTGGGTTTAGGACTAGGAGGCATCCTCACGGCCATGGTGATATGGGGCTTCAATCTCGTTTCTCACACGTCGGCGGCCTTGGGCCAGAAGAGCGACGTGAATACCGAGATGGTGCTCGCGAACCGATTCATCCAGCGGATCGGACGGGCGGCGAGCCTTTGCCGAAAACCGGCGGCCGTTCAGTCGCTCGAGTGCCAGATCGATTTTACCAGACCCGCCTCGGGCGCCATGAGGTGGGTTCGGTTTCTCATGGTGAATAACGGAACGTCGAACGCTCTAGAGTATCAGTGGGACTCGAACAACGACGGAGCCTTCACGGCGACTCGGATGATCACCCGCTATTCGCAGATCGCCGCCCTCACGGTCTGCGACAACGCGGCGATGAATCCGGCGACCACGCCGGGAACCTGCGATCTCGAGCCCATCGCGCTGAGCACTTTGTTTCATCAGTATGCGAACGGCACCGTGGCTCCTCCGATGGGCGGCAACGGCCGGACGAGCCGCTATTTCCGGTACCGGATTTCCTCGGCCGCGGTGGCGGCGGGCATCAGCCCGGACGGCCCGCGAGTGCAGGTCGCTCAGCAAGGAGCTTTCTACCGCAGAAATCCCACTCCCTTTGGCGTCCCCTTCCAGTGGTAAGGAGTATGCGATTGAAAAAATCAATCCTTCGATCGGAAGCCGGCTTCATGCAGATCGTCATGGCCCTTGGGGCCGTCGTCATCATCGGCGCCATGATCCAGGGCACGCAGATGGTGTCCAGCCGAAGCAAGAAGAGTCTCGTGCAGGATCGGGCGAAGCTGGAAGGCTTTTACGCGGGAGAGCTGGCCGCCATTCAGACCATTTCCTCGGCCCGCGTCTCCAAGAATCTGAACGACAAACGACAGGACATCACCACCTACTCCAACGACTACGGCGCCGTGAAATTCGGCACCAAGGGTCCCGTCGGAAGCGCGGTCGGCCTCGACCGGACGGCCAAGGCGGACACCGCGGAAACTTTCGTCGGGCATCTCAATAAACTTTCGAGCTTCGTTCTGAACGCCCCTGAAGGACGCTTTTTCTGCGGAGAGGCGGATCTCTCCTTCGATAAGAGTGCCGCGGCGACCGACATCGACAACTCCGGGACGGGAGACGTCGAGGTTTGCTTTTCCCAGAAGATTTGCCCCCCGACTCCTCCGGCGGCCTGCTTCGATCAGAGTCCCATCCGCGAACTATACCGTGCTCTTTTGGGGCGCGAGGCGACCAACGCGGAAGTTCAGGCGCACGTGAACACGATCGTCGACGGAAGCGAGTCGATTAAGGACATCCAAAACACTCTTCGGCTGACCCCCGAGTACTTCAATAACGTTCCCGCCGGTCCTTGCGCCTACTCGGTCGCGGATCGAAACGCCGGGGCCGCTTACGTCGAGGACGTCATCGCTCTCTACCGCACGTTCTACGGCCGGCTGCCCAACATGGCCACCAACGAGCACTTCGCGCACGTGCGTTCACTGATGAGATGTCCCTTCGATTCGGGCGGCACCGCGGGACTTGCCGCCGCCTTGGACGCGGTTATCGCGGCGATGAAGTCCTCCGCCGAGTTCATCGATCCGGGCGGAAATAATTCGGTTCTCCACGCCGAGGCGATCCGCGAACTTTACCTGAAGCTTTACGGACGGGATCCGGTGGTGAGCGGCAACGGATTCGCCGATACCCTGGGCCCGCTGACCGCTTGGATTGGGCTGATGACGAGGGAGGAAGCGGAGAGAACGTTTTCTCCAGGCTCGCGTTTCCGGATGGTCACGATCGATCCCGCGTACAGCCGGGCGTACAAAACCGCCGCTCCTTTCGATCTGGTCAGCGGCGCGAATCTGCTGGCACCCGATCTTTGGGCCGGCGGAGGAGCCGGCGTCGAAAAACCGGCGAGTACCGCCATGCTCGCTTCCGAGATCGAGTCGAACCCCGTCCCGAGGCCGGGAACCGGCATGGGAATGACGGAGGGCACGGCCGTTCCCGCAGCGCCGAATCCGATCGATGGATTGAACGGGTACGAAGCCGCCGGCGGAGCCGGGGGCGAAATCATGACCGGGCTTTTCAGGACGATGTTGGGACGGGCACCCGCCGGGCCGTACCCCCGCGACGAGAGCAATTACTACCAGACCCTGATGAGCGCTCCTTATAATGCTCCGAACACGTACGTCGTTCAGATGCTTCAGTCTTCGGGCGAGTTCGCGACTCGCGGGGGAGGGTGCGGGTGCACGTCCATTCCGGCGCCTCTGTGCAGCTTCACCGCGCCGAAGACCACTATCAACTCGGGAGAAAATATCACTCTCAGCTTGCACGTGTACGCGAACAACCAAATCGATGCGGGCGGACGGCTCAACATCGGAAGACCGGCCGTGGGCTGGAACGGCATTTCGCCGGCGGGTAGCATCACCTCGGTGTATTGGGGATCCAACCAAACCGTCTTCCCCGGCTTTCATACGTACACCGTCAACCGTACCGGCGGCGCGGGCGGCACGACTCTCTCGGAAACCGCGACGGTCGCGGGCCCGGGAGGGAGCTACACTTGTTCGATCAACATCGCCGTTGCTTCGACCGTTTCCTCCTGCACGATCCTTCAGTCGAAGCGCGGCCCGGGGCCGTTCAGCCGCTGGAACTTCGGCTCGCCTCGCGGTGACAACAATGACGGCAACCGCCCTTATTCGATAGGCGGTACCAACAACCATACGCAGGACTTTTACAACGGGTGGACGGTGTGGATTCCGGGCCGTCCCCCTTCGGATTACGCCTGGGGAACCTCCTACCGATACGGCGCGGGCTACAATTACGTCGGACCCGGCGGCGCGGCGGTGCTGGGCGGAAACTACGATCCGTGTAACCGCAATTACGGAGTTTGCACGGGAGTCGGTTCACTTCCGGCTACTCCGATGCCGGCGACGTTCGTCTATAGCGGGAATACGTATCGCCTCATGACCCGGCCCTCCGATGGAACGCCCCAGACGTACCTCAACGGCGGAATTTGCGGAAGTCCGGACTGCCTTTGCTACCTGAGCGGAGTGGTCAGCCCGCTGGTGGTGGATTTCGCGGGCAACGGAATTCAGGTGCATCCGGGAGTTTCCTTCAACTTGGGTCAGGGAAAGAAAAATCATTTCTGGCCGAAGCATCCCGACGACGTGGCGTTCGTCGTTCTGGATAGAAACGGGGATGGCCGGATCAACGACTTCAACGAGCTTTTCGGCAGCCCCACCGTCGGTCCCAACGGCAAGAAGTCGAAAAACGGCTTCGAGGCCCTGCGCGAGTACGACGAGAATCACGATCTTTCCATCGATAGGTACGACGCCGTATTTTCCGAGCTGCGGTTGTGGTTCGATCGCAACCGGGACGGCAAGTCGGACCCTTCGGAGCTCGAGACGCTCGATCAAAGACAACTCGATAAGATCGACCTCTATTACTCCGACATCGCCGAGCCCATCGACCACTACGGAAACGAGATCCGCCAAACCTCTCTCGTTCGTCTGACGGACGGCTCTCTCCGCCGGGTCGTCGACGTGTGGCTCGCGGAGGGCAATCCCAACGACCGGGCCCCCGCGACCAAAGTCTCGAGGAAATGACCCGGACTTGACAGTGCCTCCGCGCTTCCTCAGATTGGGCCGGTGCGTTGGTTTCTTTTACTTTCCCTCGCGTATGCCGCCGATACCGTCGATCTCGCGGAATCGAACTATGCCATGCGGCTCGCCCCGAAGTTTCTGAGGGGCGAAAAGCCGGGCCATCCCAAAGTTCCCTGCACCCTCACGAAGTCCATGGCCGATAGCCTCTCCCGCGCTCAGGACAAGCTCCGGATCACTGAGCTGTACATGCGGGTCAACGAATGCGGCCCCGATTACGTCGATTTGGCTCTGGAAGATCGCTCCGGTCTGAAGCCGAAAAAGGCGGGGGAAACTCTCGATGCCGCCCTGCAGGGCGAGGGCTGGAAAAAAGATCCCGCCAAACCCGGCCGCTACCTACCGTGACCGCCTGAATTTTCCGATAAGAAAAAGTAGGAATCGAATACGTGAACGCAATGAGTCACATTCGCATCGCCCTCGTTCTTCTCGCGGCCTTGAGCTCGGCGCCCTCGCACGCGTACCAGAGCGGACCGAAGGCGTGGCGTTGGCTGTTTCAGATCTCCGGCGATTTTCATTACAGCCTCAACGACGCCGACATCGTTCCCAACGTGAATTACGTCCAGCAATTCGCCCTTGGCGGAGTCGGCTCGGTGGCGGTCGGCAGAATGATCGGAAAGTACATCTATCTCGGC
>CAZZHG010000147.1:0-7276 GCA_964653655.1 uncultured Pseudobdellovibrionaceae bacterium | reverse complement strand
GTCCTCCGCAGTCGGAATCCTCGACGTGCCTACGGGCACGCCTCCGGTTCCTCCTTTGTGCGTCCTTTTTCCCGACCATCCTGATTACCCTCGCTACGAAACTCATTCCGTTAGAGGCTCTTACTCTCCCAGTTTCTTAGACAGCAGCGAGTGCATCCGGGCCTGGAGCCCGAAGTGCTTCACCATGCCGGTGCTTTCGCGCTGGTCGAAAGTCTTCGAATCAAACGACGCCAGGTCCTCGTTGTACAGGGCCCAGGCGCTGGAGCGGCCGAGGACCTTTGCGGATCCTTTAAACAGCCGCAGCCGCACTTTGCCGGTGACCCGGCTCTGGGTCTTGCCGATGAAAGCTTCCAAATCTGTCTTGAGCGGATCGAACCAGAGGCCCTGGTAGGCCAAGGTGCTCCACTCGGCGTCGACGAGGGCCTTGAAGCGCAGCTCGTCGCGGGTGAGCACCAGAGCTTCGAGGGCTTTGTGGGCCGTCAGAAGCAGTGTCGCCCCGGGGCACTCGTAGTTTTCGCGGACTTTGAGGCCCATGAGGCGGTCTTCCATGATGTCGACCCGGCCGACGCCGGAGGCGCCCGCAATCTTATTCGCCTTCTGGACCAGCTTCGCGGGCGACAGGGTCTCGCCGTCGATCTTTACCGGGATGCCCCGGTCGAACTCCACGGTCACTTCGACGGCGGTGTTCGGGGCCTTTTCCGGGGACTGAGTCCACTGAAAGATCTCTTCCGGCGGAGTGTAGTCGGGGTTTTCGAGGTGGCCGCCTTCGATGGACCGGCCCCAGAGGTTCTCGTCCACGCTCCAAATCTTGTCCAGGCTTTGCTGGATCGGAACGTTCTTCGCCTTCGCGTAATCGATCTCCCAGCTGCGGGTCATGTTCCGTTCCCGGACCGGGGCGTGGATCGTAGCGTTAGGAAGGAGCGAGCGGATGGCGAATTCGATTCGGAACTGGTCGTTCCCCTTGCCGGTGCAACCGTGGGCGAAGTCCGTAACGCCAAGCCGGTTGGCCATCTCCACCGCTTTCGCTCCGATGAGGGGCCGGGCGATGGAGGTGCTGATGGGATAGCCTTCGTAATCGCCGTTCGCGGCGAGCGCCTTGAAGCAATAGTCCCGGGCGAATTCTTCCTTCGCGTCCACCGTATAATGTTCGGTTTTCAGAATGCCGGCCTTTTCCTTCGCTTGAAGAAGGTCGGCTTCCGGTTGCCCTACATCTATGGTGACCGTGATTACTTTTTCGTAGCCGTACCCCTCGCGCATCAAGGGAATGCAAACCGAAGTGTCCAAACCGCCCGAATAAACCAAAAGTACGCTCTTCATTCGCTCTCCTTTTACAGATCTCTTACAAAACTCAGTATGCATAGATATGCATAAAAAACCAATGCCGCAATGAAAAAATCATTGTTTATGCAACCCAATGCAGTTAATAATGCATATGAGATGCATAATTATTCACCTGACATTGTCCCCCAGAAAGTAGGCGTCGTAGGCGGAAGCGGCTATGCCGGTCTCGAGCTCGTTCGTCTTCTCCAGAAACATCCTCACGCGAAGATCCGCGCCTGCTTTTCTTCGAATCCGGAATTCTCCTTCGGAGATTTTCTCCCGACTCAAGGGGCGCAAGGCCTTCCCGTCATCGATGGCAAAGACATCGAGGCGTGGCTGCCGGAACTGCACACGGTTTTTCTCGCGACTCCCGCGGAAGCCTCGTTGAAGCTCGCGCCGAAAGCTCTCGCCGCCGGCGTGAACGTCATCGATCTCAGCGGCGCGTTTCGTTTGAAGCAGGGAACCAAGGAAGAAAGAGTGAAGGCGTACCGCGAGTGGTACCAGCTCGATCACCCTTGCCCCGAGCTTCTCGACCAGGCCGAGTACGGACTGCTTCCGTGGCTCGACGCCGGGTCGACGGGTTTGAAGCTGGACGCGTCCAGTAAACCGCGGCTCATCGCGAACCCCGGTTGCTACGCGACCTCCGTTCTCATGGCGATCTTGCCGCTGCTCAGGCGAGGTCTCATCGACGCCAGCTCGCTTGTGATCGATTCCAAGTCGGGCGCTTCGGGCGGCGGGCGCAAAGCCTCGGAAAATCTTTTGTTCACCGAAGTGGAGGGCGAGTGCCTTCCTTATAAGCTTGCGCGCCACCAGCACCTTCCGGAGATCAGGGGCTTCGCCCAGCAGTTTTCCGGAGAGGCGATCGATCCGATGTTCACGACGCACCTTCTTTGCATCCGGCGCGGAATCATCTCCGCGATCTACGCGAAGACGAAAAAGGGCGCCACGGACATGGATTTCGCTTCCGCTTACGCGCAAGACTACTCGGACTACGGCCTCGTGCAGTGGAGCTCCCTGAAGGGGAGAAACGCGCGCTCGTCCGCTTACGAGTTGTCTCTCAAGCGCGTGGTGGGAACGGCTCTGACCCGGGTTCACTTCCAGGTGGACGGGGACCGGCTGTATCTCTTTTCCCTCATCGACAACCTCATCAAAGGCGCGGCCGGACAGGCCGTGGAGAACTTCAATCGGCTGCTCGGAATCCCGGCGAAAACCGGACTGCAAGAGCTGGAAGGAGTCCTGTAATGACCTTTGGTCCCGGCATCAACCGCACGGTTCTGCCCAAAGGGTTCACGGCGAGCGGTATCAACAGCGGCGTTCGGCGTTACCGGCCCGACCTCGGGGTGATTCTCTCCGACCGGGACGCGGTGGCGGCGGGCGTTTACACGAGAAATGAATGCCAAGCGGCGTCCGTCCTCTATTGTAAGGCGTTGACCCCGAGCGGAAAGATCCGCGCGCTCATCACCAACAGCGGGCAGGCCAATGCGGCCACGGGACCCGCGGGCGTCGAGACGAATTTCAAAATGGCGGCGGCCGTGGCGGAAACGCTCGGCTGCGAGCCCACTCAGGTGCTCACCGCTTCGACGGGCGTCATCGGCGTGGCTTTGGAAATCGACAAGATCGTCCGCAGCGTGCCGGAACTCGTGCAGCGGGCGACGGACGTCGCAGAGCCCTTCGCGCTCGCGATTCTGACGACGGACCTCGTTCCGAAGACGATCACGACGACGGTGGAGCTCAGCCAGGGCCAGGTGCGCATCACGGGTATCAGCAAGGGATCGGGCATGATCCATCCCAACATGGCCACCATGCTGGGCTACTTGTTGACGGACGCCGCACTGGACGCGAAGGAAGCCCAAGCTTTGCTCTCGGAAGTGACGGACCAGAGCTTCAACATGATCAGCGTCGACGGCGATACCTCTACGAACGACGCGGCCTTTCTGCTCGCCAACGGCGCTTCCGAAGTGAAGCTCGTCGACGCGAAGGACAAGGCGCTCTTCAAGCAGGCGCTCCTTCAGATTTCCCAGGAGCTCGCGAAAGCGATCGCCCGCGACGGCGAAGGCTCGACGAAGCTCATCGAGGTCGAAATCCAGGGAAGCCCTTCCGTGGAGCTCGCCCGGCGCGCCGCCCGCGGCGTGACGGTGAGCCCGCTCATCAAGTCGGCGGTTCACGGCGAGGATCCGAACTGGGGCCGCATTCTCGCGCGCCTTGGCGCGGAAGGGGTTCCCGCCAATGTCCTGAGCAAGCTGGATCTGTCGATCCAGGGCGTGAAGGTCATGGAGAAAGGCTCGCCCGTTGCTTTCGACCGGGAAGAGGCGCGGCGGCTTCTGAAAAAAGAGACGGTTCACTTTCTGATCGAGCTCAAATCGGGCAAGGGCGAAGCGAAAGCCTGGGGCTGCGATCTTTCGGCCAAGTACGTCGCCATTAACGCGGAGTATTCGTAAATGACGTCGATGGACTCTGTTTTAACCACGCTTTCCTACGTGAAGAAGCTTTCCGGGGAAAGAATTCTGGTGAAGCTCGGCGGTGCCGCGCTGAAAGACCTAGATAGCTGCCACACGCTCTTCGAGGATCTCGCCCTTATGCGCGCCGTCGGCGTGTCGGTCGTCGCCGTTCACGGCGGCGGGCCCATGATCAACGCGGAGCTGACCGCTCGCGGAATCACTTGGGAGTTCATCGACGGCCAGCGCGTGACCACGCCCGAAGTGATGGAAGTCATCGAGTCCGTCCTCGGCGGCACCGTGAACCGAAAAATCGTGCGCGCTCTCAACTTCGCCGGCATTCCGGCGGTGGGCCTGAGCGGCGTCGAAGCGAAAACTTTGTCCTGCCGGCCCGCGGGCCCGAAGCTGGGCCAGGTCGGCGAGATCCACGAGGTCGATACCTCCATCATCGAATCGATCCTGACCGCGAAGACGAAAGACGGGTGGGGCGCCATCCCGGTCATCGCGCCGATCGGAATCGGCATCGACAAGGACACCTTCAACATCAACGCGGACTGGGCCGCGAGCCGCATCGCTCAGAGTCTCGGCATCAAAAAGATGGTGTTCCTCACGGACCAGAGCGGAATTCTGAATTCCGAGGGCAAGGTCATCCCCGAGCTCGACGCGAGCGAGATGGAGATGCTGATTCAGTCCGGGGCCGTCACGGGAGGCATGCTCGTGAAGACTCGTACCATTCTCGAAGCTCTTAAGAACGGAGTCGGCGCCGTGCACGTCATCGACGGCAAGCGGCCCCACGCTCTGGCGGAAGAGCTTTTCACGGAAACCGGAGCGGGCACCATCTGCCGCCTTCGGTCGAGGGGGGTGTAACATGGCGGCTCACTTCCTTACTGGAACCGAACTGAATCCCGTCGAAATGCGGGGGCTTTTGGATTTGGCCGATCAGCTGCGTAACGAGCGCTCCACGGGCGCCGTTCGGCGGGATCTCGTCGGCAAAAGCCTCGTGCTGCTTTTCGAAAAGCCGTCGTTGCGCACTCACATCAGCTTCACCATCGCGATGGAAGAGCTGGGCGGGTCGGTCATCGACAGCTTTTCTTTCAATCGTAAGAAGGAAGAGCCGGAAGACGTGGGCCGCGTGCTCGCGGGCTACTGCCACGCGATCATGCTTCGCACTCACGAGCATTCCGTTCTGGAGCGGATGTCGGCTAAAACCCGCATTCCGGTCATCAACGGCTTGTCCGACACCCACCACCCCTGTCAGGTGATGGCGGATCTGCTGACCCTGAAGCAGTACTTCAAGTCCATCGATGGTTTGAAGCTGTCCTACGTCGGCGACGGCAACAACATCCTTCACTCGCTGCTTCTTCTCGCGCCGGTGCTCGGCGTGCACGTGAGTTACGCGTGCCCGAAGGGATACCAGCCGAACGCCCTTGTTCTGAAGCAGGCGCGCGGCATCGCCAAAGAGTACGGCGGAAAGATTACGGCGGCTCAGACGCCGGAGTCCGCCGTGAAGGACGCCCACGCGATCTACACGGACGTGTGGACCAGCATGGGCTTCGAGAGCGAGAACGAAGAGCGTTTGGAATCCTTCAAGGGCTTCCAAGTGAATGCTCAGCTCTATTCGCTCGCGGCCAAGGACGCGGTCATCATGCATTGCCTTCCGATGGTGCGCGGCCTCGAAATCACGGACGAGATGGCCGAGCATCCGAACTCGGTGCTGTTCCGCCAGAGCGAGAACCGGCTACACGTTCAGAAGGCGCTTCTTTTGCAGCTGCTCGGAGGCAAGCAAGCCTCATGAACCGATCCGCGAAAGCCCGGCTAGAGGCACTTCGCCAGCTCCTTCAGGACGGCGAGCTAAGCACTCAAGACGAGTTGTGCTCGAAGCTGGAGAAGCTCGACTTTGCGACCACTCAGTCGACGGTGTCGCGGGACTTGCGAAAGCTCGGCGCCATCAAGGGTGTGGATGCCGAAGGGCAGACCGTCTACCAGCTTCCGCATCAGATGGAAGCGAACATCCCGGCAACGCTCACGGATTTAGTCCGCTCCATCGAGACCAACGGCTCCATGATTGTCATCCGCACGGCCGTCGGTTCGGCTCCGCTCATCGCTCGGCAGCTCGACCGCCTGACCCCGGGCGGAATCCTCGGCACGATTGCCGGAGACGACACGATCTTCGTCGCTCCCGCCTCCACCGATAAGCGCGAGGTCAAAGGCACCATCCGCGAAATCGAGCAGTGCCTCCGCCCCGAAAACTCAAACTAAATTCAAAAACAGAGCGAGAGCGGGAGCGAGCGCAAGGAAGTCATTTTGATCGCGTAAGAGCGTAAGTGCGGTCGTACGTCGACGGCAGGCGTACTCCATGGAGAAGTACATTGCGCTCGCTCCCGCTCTCGCTCTTCTTGGATTTAGTTCAACGTGGGGCCGGGATCGGGCTGATTTTCAGTAGCCGCGATCAGCTCCTGCTTTTCCTCGGCTCGCATGGCGGCGAGGCAAATCGTAAGCGGCGCGGTCTCTCCGACGGCGGCGCCGGCTCTGACGAAATCGGCCGACTGAAGATATTTGAGAAGCTCGGCGGGACTCGTCCATCCGCGGGAGGGACCGACGAGGCCGAACCATTGTTCGTTCTCGATGGGAATGAGCGTGATGCCCATCTTGCGCACTACTTCCCAGGCGGCGGAAATGTCCGTCGAGTAGGCCCGAAGGGGTCTCACTTGGCCGTCCTTGGTTCGCTCCTTTATAGAGCCCTTTCTCTGACCCAGGACCGTGTGGCCCAAAACTTTTTCGGAGATCCACGCATCGAGCTCTCGGCCGGCTTTCATCATCCGGATTTCATAGGGCGAAGCGCCGTTTCAGGCAAGACGCGGAGAAGCAAAATCAGCGGTGGTATCGGTAGTGGCCGATGATTTTCCACTGAAACAAGACGTCCTCAGCCGTATCTCCCCGCCCGATGTTGTGCACGACGAGGCGGTTCGGGGAAAAAGCGCCTTTCTGGGCCACGACGAGACCGATGTGGAGGGTGCCGTTGCCCAGATCCCACGCCACGACGTCGCCGGCCAGGTAGTCCTCCGGCTTATCCGTGATGGGAAGCGCTGTTTGCTTCCGCTCGAAGAACTTCATGAGGTTCGGAACGCGCCTGTGGTCGATGTTCGTGTCGGGGCGTTTTTCTCCCCACTTGCGCGGATACTCGGAAAAGTTTCCTTCCATGTCCTCGTGCACGAGCTTTTGGAGATCGATCTCGCCCGCGCGAAAACTGCGCACGATGACGTCCGTGCAGACTCCCATGTCCGCGGGGACGTCGCCTCCCGGGTATTTCAATTTCATGTAACGGCCGTCGTAGCGGATCTTGCGCTTGGTTCCTTCGAGGGCGGCTTTGGAAAGGGTGTCCGATAAGGACGGAGAATCCCCCGTGTCGGCGTGGCACAGGAGCATCAGGGCGAGTATCAGTCTCATGGGCTCATCGACGAAGACGTTCGGGCTGAGCGTCTCGTGACCTCAGGGTATGACGGTAATCTCGTAAGTTTCCG
>CAZZHG010000146.1:0-7491 GCA_964653655.1 uncultured Pseudobdellovibrionaceae bacterium | reverse complement strand
TGCCGATCCACTCGCGAAGATTTTCCTCAACGTACATGAGGCTTGCGTCGCAGACTTCCGTCGTCATGTCCGCAAAGCTCAGAGAGTCCGGGTCCAGATGGTAGGACCACTTGTGGTTTTCCGTCGGCGCGCTCGCCACCACGAGTCCCGTCACAATCCCGATGTTCGGATTGCCCGACGGGTCCTTCGTCACGGCTCCGTCCGTGAGGTAAGCCTCGAAGGACTTCACTCCGTTCACGTTGGTTAGGGGCAAATCGATTTGAAACGGCTTGTCGGGCCAGCGGCTGTCCACCAGCACGAGATGATAGTCCGTGTCCTTGGTGGTGACCGGAGGCTTCGCCGGCTGACCGGGGCCTTCGGTGGTTTTCGAACAAGACACGACGAGAAGTAGAGCGGCAGCGAGAAGAGCTTTCATGCGGGGAAAATAACATCGGGATCGGGCAAGTTCTATTTCTTTCCGTGGGCGAGACGATGATGCTGGGCGCAGAGAAGTCTCAGATTATTCGTTGTAGATGGCCCGCCTTGCGCAAAGTGTCGTTCATGATGCGCGTGCAACCAACGCCGGCTCTCGCATCTTCGCCCATCCCCATAACGAAACGTGCACCGTGCCTGATCCCGGCTGAAGACCTGGTGTTTGACCTGGGCCTGGGGAACTCTCCTTGAGGAGAGTTCATTCGCAACCAGCTTCCCAAGATTGCGCTCCGCCTTGCGGATCGGATCGTGCCGATTGAGCGCCTCCTCGACGGCAAAGGCCAGTGCGTCGACCATCGAGCAGCCGCGCACTTCCTGAAGTCTCTCCACCTGCCGGCGCAAAGCTTCCGGCACAACCAATCTGACTTCCGCCATGCCGCCGCCCGCGGGACGAACGCGCTCGCTGACCGCGGGGGCAGGGAGGCGGGCCGCCACTTCGCGTTCCAGTTCCCGCTGCTTGGTCGTGGCGGCCTTTTCGATCCATTGGGGGGCGTTGCTCTCATTGATCACGGACACGATTCGTTTGGCCTGAGAGACGTTGAGCACTCCTTCGGTCACGGCTTGTTTTAGCTCGGGAACCGCCGCTGCTTTTCGGGCGACCGAAATGAAAGCATAGGCGGTCGCTTCGGAGAGCTTGAGTCGTTCCGTGCAATAAACGAAAAGACTCGGATAGCCGAACGTCTCGAAAACTCGTACCCGGTCCACCGCCTGAATCGCGAGCAGAAGGGCGGCCTCTTCTCTCAAATAGCGTTGCGCCGATTGGAGTGCTTTATCGTCGATATCGTGATGATTCGTCATGAATAATTTGTATCAGGAGAAGATGGGATTTCAACGCTTATCGTCGATAAAAGGGGGCGCGGGATGGGAGTTGCCGTGGCTTCGCTCAAGGGAATTGGGAGCCTTCCGACGCTGGAGAAGTGAGACGGTTCCAGCATCCTCAGCGGAACCTATGTGCTACGCCGGCGTCTCAGAGGCTTCGCCCTCCAGTTGGATTCGGAATTTCGGACTTAAAGTTTTTGTTTTTGTTCGAACCAAAACAGAAGAAATTTATCTTCTAGTGGGAGCGTTGGCTTGGGGGTGTTCCTAGTCGGGCCTTTTGAGGCGGCCCCGTGCAAAGTGCAGCAAGGACTTGCTTGACGCGGACTTCTTATAAGAGGCGCGCCGATCCCGCCGCCAGTCTAAGCGCGATAGCGCCAGCGTCGGAAGGCTCCCAACCCCCTTGAGCGAAGCCACGGCCCGCTCGTCCCGCCCCCCGCCTAAGCCCCTGCCACCTGTACAAAACCCAGACACTGTCGAAACTCGTTTACGCCCGAATGCTTACGGTGCGCACCCCCCTTCACCGCAGGGGATGCTCTCGATTCACACGATTGACTCGTGCGTAAAGGTCGCTGGCATCCCCCTTGCTCTCTTAGGCTTCGCAGACTTTTTGAGGAACTTCATCCAGGGGATTACATCGTGATTGGTTTCTACAGAGTAGCACTCTCCCTTCTCGTTCTTTTCACTGCCATCGCCGCAAGAGCCGAGGATCCGATGATGGCCCTAATGGGCGGCGGGTTCGGCACTCCCGGGCTCCAGGACGGCAGTGCCTCCGGCGTCCCCGAAGGCGGCGCCAAACAGAAATTCGTCGATTACTGCAACGTGAAATGCATCGAGGACCGCACGATGGCGGCCGCAACCGCGTACCAGAAACGCAATGAGCAAACGACCGCGTCCATCATGGGTACTTCCCAGGGCGCCGGTTCAGGCGCGAGCGGCACGGGCGGTTCGACGGCTTCGATCTCGGGCGCGTCCAGCTCGGGCTCCAGTGCCACCGGCGGCGTCAGCATCGACGGCTCGGCGGCCGGTACCGGCTTCCGCGGAGCCCGCGGAGTCGCGGTGAATAGTTTCGGGTCTCCCACGGCGAGCATCGGAGCGCCTCAGTGCGATCCGGCCTGGCGGAATCTTTCCGCTGGAGCGCTCGCTTCGATCCAGGCGAATCCGGCCACCACGCCGGCGACGCTTCAGATGATTCAAGCTTGCACCGGCGCCGCCGGCGCGGGCGGTTTCGGTCTTCCTCAGGAAGCGATTCTATATACCGACCCCGGCCAATGCGTCGTCGCCTGCATGGCGCAAGTCGACGCTACCTACGGCCCGAAGCCGGAAGAGCGGGGGGGCGGGGATATTTCGGGACTTCTCTTCATGCTTCAGCAGAGCCAACAATCGGAAGGCCAAGGACGCGGCTTCGGCGGCGAGCCTACGCCGCCTTACCAGATGGGCGATTACTCCGACGGATCCGGCGGCGACAACTGGACTCCGCCGGTCGCTCCTCCGACGCCTGAGCCGGTCGCTCAGAACGACGAAGAAGAAGATGATTAACGCAACGGATTAAGTTGCGGCTATTCCAAACGGAAAACTCAAGACGATAGGCCCCTTTCCCCTCTCGGGAGAGGCTCGCGGAATTCCGATAAGATCCAGTGCCCCATCGTCCTTCCACCTCCCTAGACAAGCTGACCGGAGCGCTGCGGTTTCTGCAGGGTCTCGTCGCGGTTCTGACTCTGACGGCCGTCGGAGTGCTTACTTTCCATCAGTATGAAGGTCGGCTCGCGCCGTCGGTTCCGGGACTTCGCCGGCCCGCGGCCCAGCCCTTCGTCGATCTCACGAGCGGCTGGGAATATGCGCTGGCGCCCGACGGCGGCAAAGCGGACAACTCCGTCGAGGGAGCGAGTCTCCACTGGGAGCCCTTCGATCCGGCGAGCCCCAGCGACTTCGGCGACAAAATCGAAGGGCACTATTGGCTGCGCCGGGCTTTCGACTCGGCTCCGCCGCTTACTTCGCCTTCTCTGGTGCTCGGGTTGGTCGCGAGCTACCACCGGACGTTTCTGAACGGAAAGTTCATCGGCGGTTCCGACTACTGGGAACACGTCGCCCACTACCCGATCGATCCCTCGCTTCTGCACGGCGACCGGCCCAACTGGATAGTGGTCAAGGCTCACACTCGAAAGGTCCTGCGTCCGGGCATCCTGAAACTCGATCACATCGGGCTCGGCATCGGCGAGTACGGCGAAATTCAGAGGGCGATTCAAAACGACACGATGGAGTTCTTCGTGCTCCGCACGGTTTACCTCGTGATCACGTTTCTAACTTCTCTGCTTTGCCTTTTCTATTGGGCGTTCCGGCGGGAGCGAAAGTATCTCGTCTACTTCTCGCTGTATCTCATGTCCGGCACGGCGCTGCTTCTCTACTACAACTTCTACGTGATCACGGCGCTCGATTACGCTTTCTATCACTACCTGAAAACCTTTGCTCTAGGGGGCGCGGCCTTCATTCTCGGCTCGGCTTTCGCGTGCCTCTTCGGCGTGAAGCTTTGGGAGACCGCCGCGAACTTCCTGGGCGGCGCCTATCTGCTGACTACCTTTTTGGTCCTCGTTCCGGGCGAGCATACTGTCACGCAGTTCGTATCCAGATGGGAAGGGTCGTTCAAGGTCGCCGTCTGGGCGCTTGGCGCCTGGCTCATTCCCGCCCTCGGGCTTCTCGGAAAGGAAGTTTGGACCACGGTGCGGGAAAAGCGAAGGATCGGGCACAAGATCGTGTACGGCTCCATCCTCTGCCTCTCGGCCGGGTTCACGCTCGTGCTTCTGCTTCAGAACGCGGAGTGGATCGGCCACAAGGGATCGCTCTATAACTCGATGGTCACCCGGGTCGGCGTCTCCCATTCGTTTCTTTTCTCGCTCGTGCTGCTCGTGATGACCTCCCTCGAGCACATCCGGGCGGGAAAGCGGCTCGAGTTCGAGCTGGAAAAGGATCGCTTCAATCTCGATCTGGTGCGGGATCTCGCGCTCGCCGACGATATGAACGGCATGGTGCACATCATCCTCGAGAAGATGTGCCGGCTCGTCGGCTGCGAGAGGGCAACGCTATATCTCGTTGAGAACGAGACCAAGAACCGCTTCCTCGAAGCTTCTTACATTTTCGGGGACAAGTCGGCCACGAAGCTCGTTCAGCGCATCCTCTCTCCCGAGCGCGGGCTCATCGGCAAAGTCATCGCTTCGAGAAAACCGGTGCTCGTCACCGGAGCAGAGGACCTTCCGGATTCCGAAGGGCGCGACTACAAAACGAAGAGCTGTCTGCTGGTGCCGCTCGTTCTGGAAAAGCAGTTCGTGGGAATTCTAACGGTCGCCGATCCGAAAGACGGCCGACCGCTCACGCGGCGGCACCTCGATACGGTCTCGGCCATCTGCAAGGACCTCGTGCTCGTCGCCAAAATCGTGCGCCTCGAGGGGAACCTAAAGCGGCAGATCGACGGCATCATCGCGGCGCTGGCGAAGATGATCGAGAAACGGGACCCGTATACGGAGTTCCACTCCCAGGGCGTGATGTACGTGACCGAGCGAATCGCGGAAGCGGTGGGACGCAACACATCGCTCGATCTTCGCATTGCGGCTCTACTCCACGACGTGGGCAAGGTGTTCGTACCCGCGCGCGTACTTAATAAGCCGGGCCCACTGAACGAACGGGAGCGGGATTACATCCAGAAGCATTCCCGCTGGTCCTCGGACATCCTGCGCGCCATTCCGGGTTTCGAAGAGATCGCCCAGTGGGCGGGGCTGCATCATGAGTCCATCGACGGGAAGGGGTATCCTTATGGACTGACGGAGGATCTCATCCCCGTCGAAGCCCAGATAATCTCCCTTGCCGACTTCGTCGATGCGCTCGCGACCAACCGGGCGTACCGCCCGAAGTTCGACTATTCCCAGATCGAATCGATGCTGCGCGAAGGCGCCGTGAAGCGCCGTTTCGACCCGGGGCTAGTGGAGGGGGCGATCCAGGTGGTGAAGTCGGCGGACTTCCGCAAGCTATATAGCGAGCGGGGGTTGTCGTACCGGCCCGAAGGCACCGTCGATCAGGCGACCTTCGAGTACTATCTCGAGCCTTTCGCCGAGTTCGCCGTCACGCTCGAAGAGCTCAACGCGTTTATGGAGAAGCAGGGGCGTGAGCTTTCTCCCCAGATTCTCCAAGGCACGGTGGCCACCATCCGCAAAATCGGCGAGGAACTGACCCGGCTCGCCGGGCACGTAGGCAGGAAGGTAAAGGAAGGCCGTTCGGTCGCTTGAATAGGTTCGCGGGCCCGGCTAGGTTGGCCGGGCCCCAGGTAAGGGTATATGGACAAACACCTCACGGAAGAAATCAAAAAGAGTCAGGCTGCGGAACCCCGCCGGTTGCCGTTCACGGCCCGGGACGCCTGGCGCCTTCGGCGTCAGGACATGGAGAGACGGAAAGTTAAGTCGCACCCCCGGCTGCTCGTCGGCCGCCGCTGGGATCTTCTCGGAAAAATTCTGAAAGTGGCGATGTGGATGCTGCGGGCGCTGGGCCTTCGATCGTTCGCCAAGCGCACGGCCCTCGACGTGGAATTGACCCGCATCGAGCTGAACTTCCCCGGATTGCCCGCCGAGTTCGACGGCTACAAAATTTTACACGTCACCGATCCTCACTTCGATCTCGTTCCGGAAATCATCTCGCACATGCTGGCCGCCCTCCCGCGGGAGGAAGTGGACATTGCGGTGCTCACCGGGGATTATCGCGATCGGACCGACGGGGAACACAAGCAAATTCTTGATCCGATGGCGCAGCTCTGCCGCGCCATCCACGCGAAGGACGGAACCTTCGTCACCCTCGGAAACCACGATACGGTAAACATGGTTCCCGACTTCGAGTCCATGGGGCTCAGGGTTCTGGCGAACGAATCTGTCGCGCTCACCCGTGAAGGCGCCTCCATCGGCCTCACGGGAATAGACGACGTTCATTACTATTACACCGAGCAGGCCCTCGAAGCGCTCGCCCGCCCGAAGGAGGCCTTCAAGATCGCCCTCGTTCACAGCAACGAGATCGCGAGCGAAGCGGCCGCCTTCGGCTACTCGTTCTATTTGAGCGGCCATACCCACGGCGGACAAATCTGCCTGCCGTCGGGCATTCCCATCGTCACTCACACCGACACGCCCCGCTCCATGGCGAAAGGGCTTTGGCGGGTGGGGGAGCTTATCGGCTTTACGAGCCGCGGGGCCGGAGTCGTGGCGCTGCCGCTGCGGGTTTTCTCCCGCGGGGAAATCACTTTGTTCACCTTAAGGAAAGGTCCCGCAAGTGTGTAGGTTGCTCTTCGTTCTCGTTCTTCTCTTGGTTTCCGGCTGCGACTGGTTCACCCGTGGCGGCCCGCCCGCCCAGCAGACTTTCCAGCGCGACGAAATCTACGCCGGCCATTTCGAGCCGGGTACTTACCGCTGCACCAAGTGCGGCGCGGTTCTGTTTTCCTCGGAGAAGAAGGTGAAGGGGAATCTCCGCTGGCCGGCTTTCTCGGAAAGCGCGCCCGGATCCCTTCAGCCTCAGGCCGAGCTTACCGGCGAGGACAAAGGAAAGCTTGTCTGCGCCAAGTGCCACCTGCACGTCGGCCATTACTGCCGAGGCGGGGAGCTTCTCGACGAAGCCGGCGGCGCGCCTATCTGCGCTCTTTCCGCCTCCCTCAAATTCGAAGCGAAGTAACAGCAGTGGTCGTCCTTCGGGAGGAGGGGCTTAACGGCCGGCGAACTTATCGGTCGCGGCGACGAGTGCCTTTGCGATCCCCGGCTCGAAGGCGGAGTGACCCGCGTCCGGCACGAGAATGAACTCCGCTTCGGGCCACGCGCGGTGAAGCGCCCAGGCGCTGTCCATCGGGCAAACCACGTCGTAACGGCCCTGAACGATGACCGCCGGGATCTTCCTGATCTTTCCGACGTTCTCAATGAGGTGGTTATCGGATTTGAAAAAGCCGCGGTTCATGAAGTAATGGCACTCGATCCGGGCGAAGGCGAGGGCGAACTCCTCCTCGCCGAAGCTGTCGATGAACCCCGTGTCCGGGAAAAGCTTGCTGGTGCTCGCTTCCCAAACGCTCCACGCGCGGGCCGCTTCTATCTGAACCTTGCGGTCCGCTGACGTGAGTCGGCGGTGGTAAGCCGCGACGATGTCGCCGCGCTCCTCCTGGGGAATCGGCTTCAAGTAGTCTTCCCAGGTGTC
>CAZZHG010000145.1:0-7635 GCA_964653655.1 uncultured Pseudobdellovibrionaceae bacterium | reverse complement strand
AATACTTGGCCGCCTACCCACTGTACCACCGCCACCCGGTAAACAAGGCCCTACACATCGTAGGGATTCCCCTCATCATTGTAGGTACTCTGGCGCTGTTTTCCAGTCACTGGAAAGCCGGCCTGGCGGCCTTCGTTCTTGGCTGGATTGGCCAGTTCGTGGGACACTGGATCGAAGGTTCGCGCCCCGCGTTCGTCGGCAGTCCCATCTTTCTGCTGGCGGCGCCTATCTGGTACGTGCAAATGGTGGGCGAGGCCGTGAAGAGGCTCTTCCGCAGCTGAACTAATGACGCGCTTGGCACTCATCGCCGGACTCTTGGTTTCCCTGGCGGGCGCCCCTCCACCCAAACGAAAGCACGTAAACGAAGAAGGCCTGATCCCTCCGAACAATAAGGCGCAGACCACGCCCGACTCTAAGAATGGCAAACAAGATCCCGGCTTCTCCGAAGATCGGGTTACGGAGACCGGCAAGGATGTGGGCCAGCTTCACGGCGCCCCCGACAAACCGGGATATCTCGCCGGCGGCGATCACCTCGGGCTCACCAAGCGCTGCGATCACAAGATTCCCCTCGATCAGCTGTTCGCCTTTCCCCATCCCGAAAGTTTGCAGACCTCGGCCGAAGGCCCCACTTACCTTTTTGAGGGCAAAGTATTTCAGATTCGATCCCAAGGCGGCGCGGCCACGCCCCTTCCCTATTCAAAGGTTTCCCTTTTCCAAGTGAGTCCCGACGGGCGCTTTCTCGTCGCCATTTCGGAAGACGCCCAGAAATCCACGCTTCAATTCAAGGGACCGGGGGCGGCTCGGGCGGATGTCGAGATTGCCGGCACCGTTCTCTCCGCCCGCTGGACGCCTCCGGCGGGCGAGCTGCTGCTCACGGTTGGGACTTCAGACGGAGTCAGGCTGCACCGGCTCCCGAACGGAGTGACTACTTCCACCGCCGGCGAAAAACTTCCGGGACTCGCCTGGCTCACCGACATCTCTCCCGACGGCCGCACGGCCGTCTTTACCGTCGAGCGGCCGGAAATCAAAAGCGAGCTTTGGCTTTTGGATTTGGCGAAGAACACTATCAAGCGCTGGAGCAAGAGCCAGGGCCAGATGCGCGAGGCGCGTTTCTCGGCGGATTCCAAGGGCCTCTTCTACATCGAGGACGGCAAGCAGGGGCACGCACGTCTCTACTTCGCACCGGTGAAGGATCCTTCCTCGGCCCGTCTCATCGCCGGCGGCAAGACCGAGGTAATGGCCTTCACCCTGAGTCCCTCGCGGCTCACCCTCGCCGTCGAGGCAAGCGACGAAGGCTACAGTAAGCTCACCGGATACTCGCTCGATCCCAAGGGGCGCACGAAGGGTCAGCTGGTGGCGCCGAAACTTTCGCCCGGAGTCGTCGAAACGATGGCTTTCTCCGACGATTCCCGCCTGTTTTTCGTCCGAAGCTCCACTCAGGAGCCCCACGAAATCTGGATGACCGATCAGGGGCAATCCTCCAAGTGGTCCCGCTTCTACGGCGGCACCGTTCCGCCCGATTGCTGGGCCGGCGAAATCGCCGTCCGCTATCCGAGTTTCGACGGAAAGATGGTCCCCGCGTTTCTCTATCCCTCTTCCGTTCCGCCGCAAAAATCCGTCGCCGCGGTCTTCGTCGAGGGAGACTCGGAGAAACCCTTCCGCCCGGGATTCAATCCGCTCGTGCGCTATCTCGTCGAGAGATCCGTTACGGTGCTCGCTCCCAATCCACGGGGCCGGGAAGGTTACGGCCGGGAATGGCGTCTTCTGGGTGAAAGCTCCAAACGCGCGGACGGCGCCAGGGACTCCGCTCTCGCGGTGAAATGGCTGGAGAAACAAAAGAAGGCGGACCCGGATAGAATCGGCGCCGTGGGCTCCGGCTACGGAGCTTGGGTGCTTCACGCCGCCGACGAAATGCTTCCCGAACACTTCGCGTCCGTCGCTTTGACTAACCCTTGGGCTCTCACTGGAAGCGGTTACCTCGCCGGACGGCCCTACAGCGAACGGATGCAGCAGTCGGCGGAGTTACGCGAAGGAGTCGCGGCCCGCCGTAAATCCGAGAGCGCGGCTCCCGCCCCCCAAATGCTCTTCAGCGCCGCTGCGACGGAAGGCACGAGGCTTCCGGCCTCCGAGCAAACCGTCAGCGACTTCTCCACGCCTAGCGGGCGGATGGCCCACGCCCGCAACATCGTCTCCTTTTTGGAATCCAAAAAAAGAAAGGGCCCCTGAATAATCAGGGGCCCTTTCGAAAACGGCTTCGGAATATCGATGTAGAGTCGTGTTGTGTCTTATGTTGCTGTCAGTGTTGTGTGCTAGTTGCTTTCTAGTTGAGCTCTAAGTTGTTGTCCTCGATGTCGTACTCAGTTGCGTTCAAGTTGCGTCTAGTTGTGATCAAGTTGCCGTACGTGTTGTTTGCTTATGTTGTGTCGATATATTCCCGCGCCGTGTCCTTGTGTCGGGTTGTTGCTACCGTACGCTGATTTATAAATGCGAAGCGTGTGCCAAGGTCATAGGCTCACGATCATTGAAGAAATAGGGGTGTCGAATACAAGCAGTAGCGGAAATTTCCGACACCCCCACCTCGCCTAAACCTAAGTGGCCGAAAATAGGCCCTTTGATCTGATCACAGGTCAGACACACGGGATAAGCCTGGGTGCATACAGAGCCCACAGAGTGCGTCTAAAAAACCTTTTAATTCAATTATTTAACCTGCATTCTCGGGGTGCGGAAAGCCAGCCACGAACTAGGCAATCGGATTTAAACAACTGAATTGGTTAGGGTTTTGGATGGCCATCCACGCGCATCTGAAAGAGGAAGTACGGAGGCAAGCAGACGCCTCCGCTGTCGGCCCGCGTGCATAGATAGTCGTCGCGGCAGGGCTCGTCGTCCCCGCAAGCCCTAAGGCCCGCGGGCCGAACGTGCTGCTTCAGGCAGGTCGGAAAGGGTTTGCCCGCCCCCAGGCAGCCGTTGAACCCGGCGAGGATGGCGATACTGCCGCAGCGCTGGTGAGGCCCGGGGCTGTCGCAGGCCCGGGCGCACATTCCGTCCGGAAAGCCCACCGGTGTGGACTCACACAATCCGCTCCCGCAACTTTCCTGCTTGGTTTCAATCACCCGATCCTTGTGGGGATCGGCATCGGGGATCATTTTTCCAACTTCGCAAGGGTCCCCCGCTTCGGGGGCCTTTGGAAAACACTGCCCAACGGTGTCGTCTCCACCGGCAAGCCCTATCGCGCGGCAATGCAAACCGCTTGCGCATTTCCAATCCGCAAATCCCGGGTCGCCCAGTCCGCAGTGAGAACCGTAACCGCCGTCGCCGGCTTCCGAGAGAGGACGAGCGGGATCGGGCTTGCTCCCACTCGCGAGCGCTTCGACAAATCTCCGCCGGCGCGGCTGATCGCCCAAGAGGTGCGGAGAGCCCGATACCGCGATGGCATTTCCAGTGAGAGTCTCGGGCCCGTCGATGCCGAGAAGGTGAAAGCCCGCCACGGTTCTACCCTGATGGCAACCGATGCAGGATAAATCGTCGAGCCGCCGAAGCAGGGCTTTCGGCGAGCGCACGAACTTGCCGTTGGAAAAATCCAGCGCCGAGAAATCCTTCTCCGTGAACAGACGGCTGAAGGGACGGTTCGCAAGCCGGGCGAGTCCCCGCGGAGAAACGCTCGTCGCCTTCACGGCGAGAAATTCCGCGGGAACCACGGCCGTGCCTTCGTCGAGACGAGCGAGGTTTTGCTGAATCCATTCCTTCAATTTCGCTTTCCCCTTCGGCTGAGCGGAAAGGCGCGCGACATCGGGCGTGTTCTCCAACCGATCCAGCACGAGGGTCCGGCCCGCCGGCTTGAAAACCCGGACCAGATATTCGGCGTGACCGCCGAGATCCCCTCGCGTAGTCGAAGGCCACCGCACGCTTTGAAGATTCACCTCGATCGACTTGAGCGCGGCGGGAGCGAGGCGCTCCGGTGAAAGCGGCCCCTTCGGGCCGGCGAGATCGGACTCCGACCAGCTTTTAGCGGCCGCTTGGCAATCGCCCTCCACCCAGTGGACCACGTTGACGGTCATCGGCAGGCGCGAGCGCAGGTCTTTGCTCTTCTCGTAGGAGAGGCGGTAAACGAGACGAACCTCGCCGCACTTTTCGGGATGGAACGGCTGGCGATCCAGACGATTCACCACCCCGACGAGCTCGAAGCGGGCCGAAGGGGATTTCAGCCACCCCGCCGCGAACAGGCGATGAATCTTCGCCATCGTCACGTCGAGCCGCGGGTCCTTCGCCTTGAGATCGGCCAGGTCCTGCGAAAGGGAATCGGCCACGATTCGGTATTGAGCGCTCTTCGAATAGAGCGAGGAGTTGTCGCCGGCTTCAGCGGAGAAAAATCGGGAAAGCGGGAGAGTGAGCTTCGAGAGCTGAGCGGGATCCTGAACGAGGGTCACGGGCGCCGGCGCGGCGAGAGCCGAGAGGAGCAGAAACGGCGCGAGCACCTTACCCTCCGAACTCGAGAATGAGACTCAATCCGCCACGGATGATGGAGACCGGGGCCTGGCGGAAGGACATGCCGGCGCGCGCGCGGACGGAAAGAGTCAGCACCTCGTTGAGCGGCGTGCGGTAGCCCACGCCGCCGAGAACGTAGAGGCTCGACATGTCCGCGGCGCCGGAGAGACCCAACTCCGGCGGAACGTCGTTCAGGCTGAGTCCGATGGAGTACTGAACGCCGCCGAACAGCTCGATGCGCTCCATGAGGTAGCGCACCTGAACGTTCATCTCGAAGAAGCCGAACTGCAGCTCTTTGCCGTTGGTGTTGCCGACGCCCTGAACGACGCCGTAGTTTCCTTCCACCTGAAGAATCAGATTTTGGTTCGTGAAATAACCGACCAGTACGCCCGCGGTATAGCCGAAGCCGAAGTAGACATCCGTGTCGATGTCCGTTTGCATGATGTCGAGCTCGGGCACGACCTGCACGCCGTAAACGAAACTGAGATCGCGGTGAAGAAGCAGGCCCTCGTCCTTCGGGACGCGAAGCTTGCTTGAGCGGCGGACACGCTCCACCGGAACGTTGTCGGTGCGCTCCTCTTCTTCCTCCTCGGCCTCGGGCTTTTCCTCTTTCGCATTCCCTTTGGAAGCGTCGGAAAGGGCGTCCTCGGCAACCCAGCCCGAGACGACTCCGTCCTCGAGCTCCACTTCCACCTTATAAAACTTGTCCTTGGCCTCGCCCTTCTGGGTGAGAATCGTGCCTTTCGGCAAGCGGCCGAGGCTCCTCGATCGGGGCGTGGGCCCCGTGCGCAGATCGGTTTCCTTGATGATTTGGCCGGCGTCGCCCGAAGTCTCGGCGGCGGCGGAAACACCGAAGAGTATCAGGAAGGCAAACGAGAGAAGATGCCGACGAACTCGATGTGCCGGGTGTGAGGGAACATGTCGAGAGGCTGAACGCGCTGAAACGTGAAGCCCTTCTTCAGACATTGAACGTCCTTGGCGAACGCGACCGGAGAACAGGAGACGTAAATGACCGTTCTCACGCCGTCGTGGATGAATTCCGCGAGCGATCCGATCATACCGGTTCGAGGCGGATCGAGAACCAGTGTATCACAGCGCTCCCGGACCTCTTGGGGCATTTTAGCCGCGGCCGCTTCGGCCGAACCGTAGACGAAAGTGACCTGGTCGAGGCCCCGCGCCCGGCCTTCTTCCCTGGCGCGCTGGATCGCGGCGCGGGAGAAGTCGACGGCGTAGGCGCTCTTCACGGAAGGCGCGTACTCGAAAGTCAGGTTGCCGTTGCCGCAGAAGAGCTCCACTACGTGCTGCCCCCCGCTTTGGCTCACCGCTTCGGCGACGACCGACTTCAGCTTTTCGTTTTGCGCCGTGTTCACCTGGGTGAATCCACCGGCTCCATGGGGCACGTCGTAAAGGCGGCCCACCTCGCCCCGGTCGTCCACGAAAAGCTCCGTCTTGCGCAACGTGGTCGTCGGCTCTTTACGCAGCTGGCGGATCGCCTCGTTCAATTTCGGATGGGCGACGCGGCAGTTCTCGATGTCCACGATGTCGTTGGTGCCGCGCTGATAAAAACCCACCCGGTCGCCGAACTGCCGGACCTGGATGCGGCTTCGGTAACCGAACTCTTTGGGCGATGGAATCGCGGATTCGAAAGCGGCGGGGCTGAGCCCTCCGCGCTCGAGCACGTGACGAAGGATTCCCTGCTTCGCTTCGAGCTGCGCCGAATATTCCCACTGAAGCCAATCGCAGCCGCCGCAAACCTGAAAGTGCTGACACTCGGGTTCGATGCGGTTCACGCTGGGAGTGTCCACGGAGTCGAGCCGCGCATCCCGGTAACGCTTGCGGGTTTGTTCGGGCGTCACGGTGACCTTGTCGCCGGTGACCGCGCCAGGAACGAAATAAATGTTTCCTTCGGTGTCGTGTCCGACGCCTTGGCCTTCCATCCCCATGCGGGTGATTTCGATCTGAATGCTCACTTGAAAAACCCCATCACTTCCTCGGCCACTTGCTCCGGCGAAGGCATCTTTCGGCGGCCTTCTTCTTCCGGCAGCTCGGAAACTTTCGCGCCCCACTCCCGCAGTACCTTTATAGAAGGCTCGTAGCGGGGATGATTGAAAAGCTTCTCGTTCATCGTGGGATAAAGCAGAACCGGCTTCTTCGAGCCGAAACACCCGGCGAGCGTAAGGGCGACCACGTTGTCGGTGATTCCGAGAGCGGACTTCACTATCGTATTTAAGGTAGCGGGGGCTACCACCATCGCATCAAAGTCTTCCAGATATTCGACCGGGGCATCGGCGTCCCGGATGGGCTTTCTGCCGGCGGCCCACTCGAGGCTGAGCGAGGTTACGAACTTCTCCACGGACGGAGTAAGGAAGGGAAACACTTCAGCCCCGTGGCGCCGCAACTCGCGAATGATTTTCACCACTTCCACGGCCCCGATGCCCCCCGTAACCCCGAACGCAAGCCGCTTGCCCGCTAAACGGGTCGACTTGGAGGCTACCGCTCTATCCTTAATAGTGGTCATAAGAAAATTCCGGGGAAAACGGGCGCACTATACACAAATCATTGGGCCACAGGTTTGCCTTTTTTCAGGGGGATTCCAGCTTGTGACGCGGGGGGTGTTGTGCTAGGTTTCGGGGTCTTCGGAAGAAGGTTGAGGAGGTTCCATGGGCGAAATCGTAATGTACGCGAAGAAGAGCTGCACTCAGTGCAAGAAGGCGATCGCCTTCTTGAACAAGAGGGGCGTTACGTATCAGCTCAAGGATATCGTGCACGAGCCGCCTCCCCGCAGCCTCCTCGAAAAAGTGATCAAGGCCGAGAACATCTACGCGAGCCTCAATCAGCGCTCCACCACCTATAGAGACAACCAGCTCGGTAAGCGCCGCACGACGAAGAACGAAGCGATCCGCCTCATGCTGAAGGATCCGAACCTGATTAAGCGCCCGCTCCTGATCAAGGACAACAAGGCGTACCAGGGCTTCGAGGAAGCCACGCTGATGGACTTCGTGAATTCCTGAGAATTCACCCGGCCGCATCTTCCCGGAATACGTCGAACTTTCAGGTACCGAAAATTAGGCTCGCCTATCAACCACTTGGAAAAGTGTATTCGCCGAGTTCCACGCCGGCGCGAAACCGGGCCGTCGTCTCCGCGAATACGGG
>CAZZHG010000144.1:0-7981 GCA_964653655.1 uncultured Pseudobdellovibrionaceae bacterium | reverse complement strand
GCAGCGAGCTTCGGCAGACAGGCCACGACGACCAGAAACGCCGCGACCCCGATGAGCTTCATCGTCTCGTTGAGATTGCCCTCGCGAAGCTTTCTGGAAACGAGCCACGGCAGAAGCAGCAGCCCTCCGGCGGTGAAGACGACGATGATGTGAGTGCCGCCGCTGTAGAATGTGTAGATGAGAATGAGGGAAAGCAGCCCTACCCGCTTCCAGAAGTCTCCGTCCGACCTCAGGATGGTGTGAATCCACCAGGGAAAGAGCAGATAACTGTGATGAGTCATATGACCCACGAGAAGGTGCTCGAAGGAAAATCCGTTCAGTAGAAACGCGAGCGCACCCCAATGGGATAGGCCCACCGCCGCGCCCATGCAATCGCGTAGCAACCGGTAGAAGCCCCAGTAACCCAGCCCGTAGAATATGGCGTGCGTCGCGAGGACCGCGAACAGCGGGTCCATGAAAAAGGAGAGCCACTGAGGAAGCGAGTAGTACATCGATTGGGGATCGGCGAAAACCGGAAGGCCGCCGCAAAGCGCCGGCGTGTAGTGAGGAACGGCGAAACCGTTTTGCCAGTAGTGAACGGCTCCGAGATAGATCCGGGCGAAGTAGTGGTAGAAATCGTGGCCCATCACTCCGCCCATCGGCAACAGCTGCCAAAGAACGAGGGCCAATCCGGCTGCTCCCGGAAGGAGCCAGAGAGTTTTCTGTTTCATGGATGCACCTCCTTCTCCTTGGAGGCCGTGCGGTGTTTCTTCAGCACGGCAAGGTTGGCGTTCAGGGTCGGTGACTCGGGCATCCAGGCAAGAGCCGCGCGCAGCTCCCTTTCCGCCTCGTCGAGTTTGCCCTGTTCGACAAGAGCTATGGCCAACTCGTTCGCGTAGGCCGGTTCCCACGGATTCTGGGTAGCCGCCTCACCGAGAAGTTCGATGGCGAGACCGTCGCGGCCGGCCGCCTTCAGCGCCAGCCCGAAGTTGTGGCGGTTCTCCGCCGTGGGGCTCACCCGGACCGCCCGTTCATAAAGAGAAAGCTCACCACGCCAATGGCGAAGCTGAAATCTGGTCATCGCGAACAGACCGACGGTGAGAACCACCGCGAAAACGGGCTTACGGCCGAGAGCGCCGAAGATTCCTTTGTCGAAAGCGTGGGCGAGCCCGAAGGCGACTCCGAGAAATCCCAAGTAGAGAAACCGATCCGAGGTCGTGGAGTTCACCTGGGAGAAGAACGAAGCGAACCCCGACACCGGAAGCCACGGCAAGACCCAGAGAACGAAAGCGGCGAGAACCCAGCGATCCCTCCGGCGCCGCCAAAGGAGCAAAAGCGTCAGCACGAGCGCGGCTAGCGCGACTCCCGGCCCCCGCTCCACGATGAACTCGGGCGTGCGCCCGTAGTTGTAAGCGAGCCCCACGGGCATGAAGGTTTTCGCGAGCCCAAAGAGAAGCGAGTCCGAAAGCACCAGCGTCTTTTCCCAGGGGCCGAGGACCGGCCCGGGCTGAAGGGATTTCGTGAAAAGTAACAGCGCCGCCGAGGCGACGGACCAGCCGGCGAGCCAGGGCGCCGCCTTTCGAAGCGGGCGATCGGCGATCCAAAAGAGAACCGCCACCATGACCGGAGCGCCCGCGGCGATCGGTTTCGCCAGCAGGGCCGCGAAAAAACAGAAAGTGGCGAGAAGCCAGCGTTCGGAGAGCGCGGCGATCAAGCAAAGGAGAACGAGGGTCGTCGCGAGCACGCCCTTCAGCGCCATCACCCAGGCGACCGCTTCGACTTGAACAGGATGCAACCCGAACACGAGGGTCCCGAGAGCGCTGGCTAGGGTGCCATGCCCCAGGCGGCGCAGCAGAATCCAAACTAGGGCGACGTTGATTGCATGGAAGGTCCAGTTGAGGAAGTGGAACCACGCGGGATCGAGGCCCGCGAGATTCGCCATTAGCCACCAAAGCGAATGCGTGACGGGCACGTAGAGGCCAAGCTGAGTGCTGGACCAAATCGCCGAGAACGGCCCCGAGAGCCGCGGATTGGCGACGACATGAGCTACGTCAGCTTGGGTGAGAAAACCGAAATGAAGGACGGGGAAAAAGGCGGCGAGACAGAGCCCAACGAGGGCAAAACCCAGGTAGCGGGACCATTCTCTTTTGGCCATTGCCCGCTACAGTAACATGACGAAACCCTGTGGGCGAGCGGGGCGGACGCCGCATTCCTGCGACGCGTCCGCCACCTTCTCGTCCAATCTTTTATTGGCGGCAAACGTCCAATGCTTCCTCGCCAAAGTCGAGGGAGCAGACGTTGCAATCGCTCACGCATTCGAGCTCACAGTTGGCGCCGCCCGATTTTCCGCAGGCACCCATGCAATCGGAGTACGTCTCGGTGCAGCTGTGTTTAGGAGCGATCATGCCGAAACCGGCCAGAATGGGAGCGGATTCCTTTTTCTTGGCCACTTCCTTTTGGGATTGGGCTGCGACGGCTGACGGCGCGGAATCCGCGGCGACGCTCATCGGACCAGAAAAAGCGAACGACAAAAGAGCCAAAATTGAAAACCAAGACATCCGGCGTTTCATAACTCCCCCTTTATACATCCTAAGTTTAGCGGGTGGTGGCTTCGGCTAACTATACTAAAGCCTTTACCCGCCTGGGGCCTCATTTCCAATCTAGTCCTGCTTAATGATGGAGCTGTGCCGGGGCCGCGAAGAGATCGGCACAATGTGTCTCACTATTTTTATATGTAAATACGAGTACTTATGTAGCCTCTAGCCTAGCCGTTGGTTCCGGATCCCTTGGGAAAGATGGAGGAGTCCAAGGAGTGCTGTGACTTCGCCTTGCTGTATCTGAACCAAGAAGCGGCGATGAAACCGAGCTGGACGAGTATATAGAGGCTCACCCAGAAGAGACCGCCGGTGCCGAAGCCATAGGAGTGAAGCCCCACTCCCAGAACGAAGTTCACGCCGTACCAGGCCATGAGCACGCCGAGAAAAGACATCACGGCGGCGGTGGCGAAACCGAAACCCCGCAGCCAGCCGGTGAAACGGCCGTGCAGCACCGCCAAGTAAAGAAGAAGCGCAACGAGCGCCCAGACTTCTTTCGGATCCCAGCCCCAGAAACGGCCCCAGGAATAGTCCGCCCAGATGCCGCCGAGAATGGTGCCGACGGCGAGAAGGATCACGCCTATCTGCATCGCCCGGTACATATATAAGGTGTACTCCTGCGTTTTCGCCGTGTGAGTCGGCCGCACGAGCAAGTTTCCGAGCACCACGTTGCCGAGACACAACGACACCGCGAAGGCCGCGTAGCTCAAGGTGATCGTGAGCACGTGGATTGTGAGCCAGTAGTTGCTGCGAAGCACGGGCTCGAGCGGATGAATGCCCGGATCGAGCACGGACGGAAGATTATCCGCGAGCACGAGCGCGACGACGGAAAACACGCTCGCCGCCGCCGGAATGATGGCGTTTCGGTAAGAGGCGTAGACGATGAGCGCGAACAGCATGCAGCCCCAGCTCACCCAGATCACCGACTCGTACATGTTCGTCACAGGCGGACGCCCCGAGATGAGCATGCGGATCACGAACCCGTAGGCATGCACGCCGAATCCGCCCGCCACCGCGCCGAGACCGGAGTAGAGAAGACCCTTGCGGTTGGTGACGAGAAAAGAAACGAGGAGCACAAAAGCGACGGTATAGAAGATCCAGGCCCAGCGGAACGGGCGCAGGTGATTGTAGTGAGACTCGCGCTGGAGATCTTTCATTTGAGGGTACGCGCCCGGATCGACGAGATCGTTTCTCAAGTAGAGCGCCAAATCGTTGGTGGCTTTGTTCCACTTGCCGGAGTCCTTCTGTCCGAAAGACTCAAGCATCTCTTTGACGAGATCGGCGAGGCGATTGGATTTTTCCGGGCCGTAGGGAAGTGACTCCCTTTCGGTCAAAGCGGAAATTCCGAACCAGCCCTGAGTCAGGCCGCCGGGGTGAGGAAGAATGGCGAGCGCCTGGCCGCCCACGACGGCTTCGAGCAGATTTTTCTGGTTGATGAGCTGACGGAGCTTCTTGTCGGTCTCCGTGAGCTTTTCCTTACGCTGTTCCTTCTGCATCACCTCGGAGGCGAGCCTCTGGAGGGCGGGAATATCCATCAGTTCCTTCGGAGAAAAGAAATTCTTTTCGGAGGGAAGTCCGAGCTCCTTCTTCAAAGGGCCGTAGTCGACGCGGAGGAACGGTTCCGACTCCCATTCCGTGTCGTAGGCGACGAGAAGGCCGAAGAGCACCTCGGTCGGCTGCAGGCCGTTCCACTTCCGCTTGCCGGTGAGATAAAGCAGCGATTCGTTCGCGAAAGTTTCGAGCGGCTTGAAACGGCCGCGGTCCTGAACCGCCATCAGCCGGACCGCGTCCCAGGTGAAACCGGGTCTCGCCTGAGGAGCGGCGGAGCCCACGGCGCCAAAGCAAAGAATTATCAGACCGAGGATGCTTTTCATGAATGACTCCTTTTCGATCCGAGCAGGATGTCCCAGTAATGAGGGTTCATCCAGAACATGAGGCAGATGCCGAGACACATGATGAGCGAGCCGAGGTACTTGAGCTTTCTGCCCGGGTCGAAATTGACGGAAAAAACGGAAACGGGCGGAGCGCCTTCGCGCAGCTGATAGCTCGCCTGGTAGAAAGTGTACCCGCCGTGTTCCATGGGCTCGTTCATGCTGATGAGAGCGCTCTTCTCGACGCCACGGGCGGCGTCCTTAACTTTCACGCGGCTTTCGTAAGTAGCCGCCTTGGTCGTGCCCGGATCGTTTCCGATGGTGAACTTCTCCAAAAAAATCTCGAACGGCAACGTCATGCCGTAGCGGTTGAGCCCGACGAGAACCCGCCGGCCGCCGAGAGTGATGCTGCGGTTGTCTCCCTCGGAGAGCCAGAAGCCCTGCTGCCCGCCCGACGCGAGGTTCTTCGTATTGCGGGGCTCGACGTAGAGGCTCGACAGGAAATTGTTGTCGGTGCCGGCGACCTTCTCGACGTAGCGCGGACGGACCTGGGAGATGGCGTACGGAATCCAATCCTTTACGGTGAACTTCAGATCCATCCACCCGGTGGCGATGGGCTCGTTCAGCTTCACCTCTCCGGACGCGTTGGTTTCCCCCGAGCGGGCGAATACGCGGTAAAAGAGTTTCTTGTCGTCCTTGGATTGGGCTAGCTCCAGCTTTCCACGGCTTCCCTGCGACTGCTCCGCCTCGCCCTCTTTCGCGGCGGAGGAGACCATTCGGAACTTCACGCCGAATTGTTTGCCGTCGTTGCGCGAGCTTTTGTGCATCGTCGAGAACTCGGGGAACACGGCGAAGACGGAATGCTTCTCCTGGATCCCCGCCGTATCGCGGACGAGAACCTGCACGGCCGGGTTCACCGGCTGATCGGACTTGGAGACGAGCTGTCCCTCGCGGACGATCGCGTAGGGAAGGTACTTATCGACTTTCACTTCGAGCGCTTCCGAGCCGAGACGCTTCCACTGCTTCGTCAGACCCTCGACGGGAAGGCGGTACGTCTTTCCTTTGTAATCGATGATGAGATAGCCGATACCCGCCGCCTTTGAGCTCGCCTTTTTCGGCGCGAGAAAAGCCTTCTCCTCTTCCGCGGTCCATAGTTTGCGAAAGCGAAGCGCCGCGGGTCCCAGATTCAGTTCGATTCCCTTGCCGGGATAGCTGTCGCCGAGCCACTCGTCGACATGGAAGCGGGCGTTGCCGACTTCCACGTGAACCGTCGGCATGCCGATTCCCGGAGTCGGGCTCGCGACGAACTGCCGCTCGGGGACCGCGCGGGGGATCCATTCCGTGACGGCGAGCTTTTCGCCGGACGGAAAGGAAACTTCCATCAGCTCGCCCTTTTTCATGAGGGCGGACTCCGGAACCGTGTACGACTGCCGTTCTCCGCCTGGCTGCTCTTCGACGGTAAGAGTGAGACCGGTCAACAGCACGTGACCGTCGGAATCGCCTTCCGTAACCGGAAGGTTTCCGTCGACGCCGAACTGCATGGTCAGGTAGGAGCCGAACAAAATGACGAGAATGCCCAGGTGAGTGATGACGAAACCCGTCTGGCGCTTTTTCCACGGGTAACGCGAGAGGGCGGCGCAAAATACGTTGGTCGAAAGAAAGCCGAGCAGCCCGTAGAACCACCAGGTGCCGTACACCATCAGGTAGACCGCGCGGGTGCCGTAAGTGGATTCCAGCACCGTCGCGGTGCCGAGCACCGCGGACAAGGAGAGCAAAACGAAAACGGCGAGCTTCAGGGAGGAAAGAAATTTAAACACCGGATGCTTGAGTACCTTAGCCGCGAGTTCGTTCGCCATGGGCTACCGTCTCCGTCCTATTTCCTCAGCACGGCCGTCAGGCCGCCGGGACCGTTCCACGTCCCCCCGTACTCCCAATGCCCGCGTTTAACGTACGCGAGACCCACGCCGCGGAAAGCTTCGAGCGGGTCCCGCTCCCAGGCGACCATCTGCGCCGCCTCGGCCCCGTCGGCGCTGAGCGCGATCGGCGCGCCAGCTTCCGGCGGTTCTCCCTCCCACTGGACCGGGAGGATTTTTCGGTTCACCTGGCCGTAAGTAAAGATCCGCTCGATGACTTCCTGACCAGGATAACAGCCTTTGTTGCGGGCCACCGAACGTTCGGCGGCCGCCTCCAAAAGAATATCCTTTTCGGTAGCCTCGACTCCGGCCTCCGCCAGACCGGCGCGGATGCGGTGGTATTCGAAGAGACGGTGGCCTAGTAGCGCCACTCCGAAAGACCTCAGCCACTCGAGCCACGATTGCGTATGCTCTCTCTTGATTCTAACCCAAAGCAACGCTGCGCGACAGTCGTCGCGCCAGGCCTGTCCCTCGATTTCTTCGATGCGAAGCGTTCGAAGTTCCAGCGGATTCGCTTTGTCCACGCCGAGCTCCGTCACGAGAAGCTCGGGGGGAGCCCACAAGCCGAACACGGCCCATCGCGAGGACGTGTCGCAAATTGTCAGCTTTTCCGCGAAGTGAAATTGCTCGAGGTGCTGCTTCGTCCGCTCGCCGAGATGGGGCGGCACGAGAAAATCGAAACGATCTTTGTCGGCGAGAAACCAGCCAAGCGAGATGACCCCCGCCCTTCCCGTCAGAAACCCGCCCGGGATGGCCCGCGTAGGATCGACGGTCTTGAAGTTCGCCGTCGACATGCGGTGAAGGTAATCGCGGGCGTCGGGCCCTTCGAGGGTAAGCGTCGACCAGCTCGTCAGATCAAACACGCCGCCGGACTTCGAAGCCTCGGCGTCCTCGGAAAAACCGTTCACTTCCCAGGGCACGAGCCAGCCGCAGACGTCTTTCGTCTCGCGAACCGGGACCCATCGGTTTTCCAATGTCAGGCTTTTCGGCATTTGCCGCACTCGCATAACTTGCGCAGCGTTTCGAACGGATAAATCCCGGTATCGTGGCGATCGGACCAGTCTATCCGGAACGCGTAACGCCCGACCGGCTGAATGCGGATCGGCTTCACGTCCTGGGGAACCATGTCGCTCTTCAAAATCTTTTCCCGCGTCCACTCGTCGACGCAGTTGGCGCACGGGCATTCGAGCCGAAGGTTTCTCACCTGATACGTCGACTCGTGGCCGTCGTTCCAGCGGATGCCGAGGTGGCTGGCATCGAGCTGCTTGAGCTCCGCCGGATAGGGTTTGGTTTCGGTCATTTCCACTCCAGCGACTGCGGCTTGAACGTGGAGTCGGCAAGTCCCGCGAGCTGAGCGGCCACCGAGTGGCCCATTTCCTGATAGACCTTCGCGACGGCGGAATCCGGATGGCGGTGGACTACTGGCTCACCCTCATCCCCACCCTGCACCACCCGCGGATCGAGCGGAATGCAGCCGAGCAGGGGAGCGTTCATCGCTTTGGCGATCTCGCTTCCGCCGCCCTTTTTGAAAATGTAGGTGACCTCTTCGCACTTCGGGCAAACGAAACCAGACATGTTCTCGATGACGCCGAGAATGGGAACGTTCACGTTCTGGAACATCGCG
>CAZZHG010000143.1:0-8287 GCA_964653655.1 uncultured Pseudobdellovibrionaceae bacterium | reverse complement strand
GTCCCGGCAGCGGAAACGTGAACGTTTTGTCGTCGCTGCTGAAAGCGTAGAGAACGATGAAGAACAGCGGCACGTGCAAGAAGAGCAAGCTGGACAGCGCGAGCACCTTGAGAAGGAGCGGAGACTTAGAGGGCATCGAATGCCCCCAATCGCTTGGCCACCCAAAGATACACTGCCATTACTCCCAGGGGGACGATGCTGAAGGCCGCCGCGAGCGGAATGTTTCCGGCGGTTCCCTGAAGCTGCATCACCGCCTGACCGAGGAAGGGCCGGGAATTTCCGACGATGGAAGGAATGATGTAGTCGCCCAAGGTAAGCGAGAAAGTGAAGATCGAACCCGCCGCGATCCCGGGGATCGCAAGCGGCCAAATCACGGTCCGGAAAGTCACGTTAGGTCTCGCTCCGAGATCCGCGGAAGCCTCGACATAAGATTTGGGAATTCTCTCCAGGACGGCCTCAATGGGAAGGATCATGTAGGGGAGCCAAATGTAGAGAAACACCAGGAACGTCCCGATGTACGACATGGAAAGAGAGGCCCCGCCGATTACGGGAATTTCCAGGATGGCGTCCAGAAGGGACGTGAGTCCAAAAGCCGAGAAGAACCACGGGACCACCCCTTCTTTCGCCAGAAGCAATTTCCAGGCGTACACCCGGACCAAGTAGCTGGACCACAGGGGCAGCATAACGGCGATGTAGCAGAAGGCCTTGGCTTTGCCCCGCGCGTACCGGGCCATGTAGTAGGCGAGCGGAAAGGCAAGGAGCGCGGAAGCCAGCGTTACGGCCGTCGCCATCGCCGTGGTACGCAACAAGATGCCCAGATTTGCTTCGCTGAAGAGCTCCCCGTAGGTTTTCAGCGTGGGGGTTCGGACCAGGACTCCGCTGAAATCGTCGATACTAAAAAAACTGTGCAGAAACATCGCGAGCAGAGACCCGCAATAGATCACTCCGAACCAGAGAAGAGGAGGCAGCAGAAACAAAAGGTACAGGGCTCTGGGGCGGCGGTAGAAAAAAGTGGAAAGCTGAGTGTAAGGAGAAGTATTCACTGCGCCAACGGGTGAGCGTCTTTGCGGTTCCAGTGGAGAATGACCGGCGCCCCGAGGGCCACCTCTTTGCCGGTTAGAAAGCCGTGGGGCACCGATACGTTCAGGGTCGGTCCGCCTTCGGTGGAGACGACCACTCTCGTATTCGCCCCCAGAAAAAGCACGCTCGAAACGGAGCCGGTCAAGCTGGGGTCTCCGGCCGCCACGTCCGACGCACGTGCCGCCAACTTTATCTTTTCGGGTCTCAACGAGTGCGATGCTTTTGCACCCATCGTTTTTTCGGAGACCGAAGCATCCAGCACGTTTGCGATGCCCACGAATCCTGCGACAAACGCCGTGCTGGGGCAATCGTATACTTCGGTGGGAGAGCCGAGTTGCTCGATCTTTCCTTGGTTGAAGACCGCGATTCGGTCGGACATGGAGAGGGCTTCTCCCTGATCGTGAGTGACGTAAATGAAAGTGATGCCCAGCTGCTGCTGAAGCCCCTTCAGCTCCACCTGCATCGCTTCCCTAAGCTTCAAATCCAACGCGCCCAGAGGCTCATCCAGAAGCAGAACCTTCGGGCGGTTGATGAGGGCGCGGGCCAGGGCGACCCGTTGCTTTTGTCCGCCGGAAAGTTTCCCCGGCGAGCGTTTGCCCATTCCTTCTAGTTTCACGAGCCGGAGCATCTCTTCGATCCGCTGGTTCTGTTCGGCCTTGGGCACCTTTCGGATTCTGAGACCGTAGCCGATATTTTCGGCGATGCTCATGTGGGGAAAGAGGGCGTAGTCCTGAAAGACGGTGTTCACGTCTCTCGCGTACGGTGGATCCTGGGAGACGTCTTTTCCGAAGAGCCGCACTATGCCCGTGGTCGGCCTATCGAAACCCGCGATCAGACGCAGGCAAGTCGTCTTGCCGGAACCTGAGGGGCCGAGGAGGCTGAAGAATTCCCCCGCCTTGATCTGAAAGGTCACCCCGTCGAGAGCGCGCACTTCCCCGAAAAGCCGGCTCAAGCTTTCGCACTCGACTCCGAAGCTCACTCTAGTTGCTCCCGAGGATGGCCATGTAGTCGCTCACCCAAGTTTTATAGGGGATGCAGGTCTTGCCCTCGCCACATTCGGCGACCGGAGTTCGCCAGAAAGAAATGTCGGCGAAGTGCCCAAGCCCGTTTTGATCGCAACCTTTCGGCCCGAGAAGCGCGTTGCCCTTGCAGGCGGACGGTACGGAGGGCACCGATCCGAACCACGCGGCCAAATCCCCTTGGGTCCTCGGGGCGAGGGAGTGTTCCAGCCAGAGGTACGCGCAGTTGGGATGGGGAGCGGCAACGTGCATCATCGTCGTATCGGCCCATCCGGTGACTCCCTCCTCGGGGAAAGTCGTCGCCACGGGCTTTTTGTTCGAGAGAAGCAGGTTCGCCTGAAAGGGCCAGCTCGAAGACGCCGCCACTCCTTCGTTGGTGAAGTCATCCACCTGAACCATCGGATCGTGCCAGTACCTTCCCACTAACTTTCTTTGGTTCCGAAGAAGCTCGAGTACGGCGTCGTACTGGGGTTTCGTCAGCGCATACGGATCGGAGATCCCCAGCTCCGGCTTCTTCTTTTTCAAATAGAGCGCCCCGTCGGCGATGTAGATTGGCCCGTCGTAGGCCTGCACCCGGCCCTTGTTTGACTTGCCGTCGGGAAGTTTCGTTTCCTCGAAGACGATGCTCCAGCTCTTGGGCGGTTTGGGGAACACTTTCTTGTTGTAGAGCAGGAGGTTCGGCCCCCACTGAAAGGGCACGCCGTAATGTTTACCGTCGATAAAATGCCAAGGGGCTTTTTGAAGCCTGGGGTCCACTTTCTCGAAACTCGCAATGAGCTTCGGGTTTATCTCCTGAACTCTTTTGCCGGACACGAGGCGAAGGGTGGCGTCTCCGGAGGCGGTGACCAGGTCGAAGCCTCCGCCGTTCATCAGGGCGACCATCTCGTCGGAGGTGGCGGCGGTTTTAACCGTCACCTTGCACCCTGATTTCTTCTCGAACTCGGTGACCCAATCGTACTTCTTGTCCGTCCCCCCGCGCTCGATGTAACCCGGCCACGCGATGATGGAGACTTCCTTCTCGGGAGCGCCCAATTTCTCGATGGGGCCTGCCCAGAGGAGGGGAGTGAAGGTAAGGAGGAAGAAGAGGGACCGGATCGTGCTCATGGTTGTAGCCTCCAGGATGCTGGACATAACTATAAAGGATGTTCGGAGCGGCAACTAGCTTTGAAGGGCAAAGCCCTGATTGGCCGCGCCATAGGAGGCCAGCCGGCGCAGGAAGGGGTTAAGAAAGAGCGCCGGAACTACCAGCACGGCTATCCCGTAGTGCACAAGACAATCGACGATCTTTTCCCTGAACCTCGGACCACGTTGTCCGTGCGCCGCGAGCCAGGCCTCGTAGGGGCCATAGTGACTGGGCTCGTCCCGCCGGATGACTTCCAGAACGCGCGTGAGCCTTGCGTCCTCGCGGACGGCCCGCCATTTAAGCATCGTGTCGAGTTGCTGGATGCCGCGCTTTTCGGTCGTGACGACCGCTCGGCACAGGCGGGCGAATTGATCGGGAGACGAGGCAAGGGCACGAGGGGAAGTATCTCCGACGAGTATTCGGGCGAGCGTATCGAAGTAGCCCACCGCCGGTCCGACGGCGTAAGGCATCTTCCCCCGTTCCGCGAACCAGCCTTGGAACATCTTGAAGTGCTTCTTTTCGTCGGCGGCGTGCTTTTTTACTCCCTCGACGAAATTCCGGTCGAACTCGGGGCGGCGCTCGAGCTCGGGGATCAGCTCCTCCTCGAGCTGACGATAGCCGCGCCATTCGTTGTAGAGATAAACCGAGAGGACCAGTTCGCGGAATCTGTCGGTGAGCCCGCTCATTCGGCGGAAAGGGCCTTCACGGCGTCGTAGTAGAAGCGGATGGCCGCCGCGTAGTCGGCTACGCTGATGCGCTCATCGACGCCGTGGATTCTCGGAATGTCCTCGCTGCCGAGAGGCACCGGCAGGAAGCGGTAAATATTCGAAGTGAGTTTCGTGTAGTGCTTGGTATCGGTTCCCGCGATGGTGAGAAACGGCGCCACGAGGGCCTCCGGAACGTGGGCTTCGAGAATCGAGCGAAGCTTGCGGTACGGGACCGCCGAGGTATCCGAAACCGGCGAGGGCAGGCCGTGGACCGAGGGGGTCAGCTCTATCTCGGGATTGTCGATCGTGTGCTTGATGAACTCGAGAAGGCTCTCGGGCGTCTCTCCCGGCATAAGACGAAAATTGACGACGGCCCGGGCTGAGGGCGGCAGCACGTTGTCCTTGATGCCCGCCTGAAAAATCGTCGGAGCGGTGGTCGTGCGAATGGAAGCATTCGTCGGAGGAGCCGCCGCCAGGTAGCGAAGCACGAGGGGCTCGAAAAGCCATAGGTTCGCGAACGCCACTCGCTGGGCGAATCCCAGCTCGGGACCGACCGTGAGAAGCATTTCCTTGGTCGGAGATTTCAGAGCGGCCGGAAGCGGATTTTTTTCGAGCTTCGCGATGGCGGCGGAGAGCTGTCCGATGGCGGTCTTTTTGGGAGGCATCGACGAGTGGCCTCCGGGCGCTTTCGCGATCATCTCCACGCTGACGTAACCTTTTTCCGCGACGCCGATGAGCCCGACCGATCGTTTCACTCCCGGAATCGCGCCGCGGGCGATGAACCCGCCTTCATCGAGAATCGCCTCCGGTTTCACGCCCCGGCTGGTAAGAAGGGCGGAAAGGGCGGCGGCGCCATCGGCTCCCCCGACTTCCTCGTCGTGGCCGAAGGCGAAATACAACGTCCGCTTCGGCTGAAAACCGTCCGAGAGAAGCTGCTCGATGGTCTCGAGAAGCCCAAGCAGGCTTGCCTTGTCGTCGAGAGCTCCGCGTCCCCAGATGAAACCGCCCGCGATCTTTCCCGCGAAGGGCGGCTCCGTCCACTGCCCTTCGGTTCCGGGTGAAATCGGCACTACGTCTTGATGGGCGAGAAAGAGCATCGGCCCGAGCTTCGCGTCCGTGCCCGGCCACGTAAAAAGGAGGCTGTAACTGCCCACCGTTTCCCGGGTCAGGCTCTTGTGGGTTTTCGGAAAAGTCTTTTCTAGAAACTTATGAAGGGCGAGCCATTGCGGGTACTCCCGCTTGGCGGCCTCGGGTACGGAAATCGTCTTGAAGCGCAAAGCGCCCGCGAGATGCTCGGCGACTTTGAGCTCGTCGATCTGAAGGGTGGTGGCCGTGACGACGGGAGAGGCGGAGGGTTTCAGGCCCATGGCCCGCGAGACGAGAACGGCGGCGAGAACCACGAACGCGGTTCCCAGAATCAGGGCGGCTCTTTTCATGCGGGCAGCTTAGCCGCCCGTCAGGCCCTTTGGAAAGTATAAGTGTGGGTATGGCCGCTGCTGGAACCGGTGGTGGTGGAGACGGCGGAACCGTTCGCGATGTTCGTCACTTCCGCCAGCGTGAGGCTCACCAAGTGGGTGTGCCCGCTGCTCGACGAAGTCGCGTCGCTGATGGCCGCCGGCGACGCGAGCGTTTCGGCCGTTATGGTGAAAGTATGCGTGTGCCCGCCGTCGTTCGACGAGGTCGCCGTGAGTCCGGAAGTGCCGCCGCTTTGGGAGCTTTGGCAGCTAACTAGAATTTGTACACCCGAAAGTCCCAGAAGAGAGATCAGACTCAGAAGCATTTCCCGGCGGTTCATCAGGGCCCCCTTAGTACTCAATGGGAGCCTCTATTCTAGCCGAGACGTGCCCCAGCCCCTGACCTATCGCTTCAAATCCTTCCTGACGAAGTCCTTCGTACAGAACGAGAGCCGCGCACTGGGAGAGATTGAGGCTACGCACGAGGTTCGTGCGCATGGGGATCTGAAAAAAATCGTCCGGGTGGGCGTCGTGGAGCCGCCGGGGAAGGCCTTTCGTTTCGCTGCCGAAGACAAGATAGGTGGGTTCTTCCCATTCGATCTTGGTGTAAGGCTTTGTCGCGAACTTGCTGAGAAAGGCCAAGTGCTTGGGCTTTTCCGTTTCGAGGAAGGCTTCCCAGCTTTCATGCTCGCGAACGGCCACGTGATCCCAGTAATCGAGCCCAGCCCGCCTCACCGACTTCTCGTCCGTCTGGAAACCGAGCGGGTGGATGAGGTGCAGCCGGGCTCCCGTGCAGGCGCAAAGCCGCGCAATCGACCCCGTGTTTTGCGGGATTACCGGTTGGTACAGAACTATGTGGTGGCTGGGCTCGGACACGATGGCCGGGTTCTACAACGAACCGGCCCGATTATCCATCAGGGGCTTCGATTCATCCACGACCGGAGTCGGCACTGGGCGAATTCAAGCGGATGCCTCAGGTCGGGGACGGGTGCGGAGTTTCGGGCTATCGAGAGCGGACTGAACACACGCGACCACCTGCTGAACTTCCTTGCCGGAAAGCTCCGGATAGAAGGGCAGGGCGAGAAAAGGAGTTCCGGGGAGCGGCACCGAGGTTTCCACGCCCGCCCGCTGGAGTTTGTCTCTCAACGCTTGAGGATCGGAAACGCCGACGGCGAAGCTCTCCCAGACGTGGGTCGCCGAATCTTTCGGCCAAAGGGGCAGGTCCAGCTTCCTACGGGCGAATTCCATCTCGAAGGCGGCCAGGTACCATTGGGCGATGCTGCGACGGAGAGAAAGGTAGCTTGCGAGCTTCGGAAGTTTCGCCCGAAGCAGAGCGAGATTCCAAAACTCTCCGCCCGCCTGGCGCGAAGAGCGAAGTTCCCTCGCCCGGGTCGCGAATACGGCGTCCTCGGTGAGAAGAGCCGCGAGCGTTCCGGGAACCGACAGTACCGACCTCGGGGAAAAGGAAACGAGGGCTGCGTTCGGGCGGTGGTTGGGAAGCCCAAGCGCGCTTTCCTCGATGAGATAAATTCCCTTCGGTATGCAAAGCCTTCGAATCGCTTCGCTCTCGGCCTGCTGGCCGAAGGGGCAGCCGAGCACCACCGCGCGGACTTGGGAGGTGAGCTTCGCCGTCACTTCGGCCGCCGTCGCGGGTTTGGAAAAACCGAGAGCTATCGTCTGTAACCCCATCGTGGCCGCCGCTTCCTGCGCCGGGGCCGATGAAATGAGAATGGTGGAACCTGCCGGCAACCGCAGCGCGAGCAGAGAAATCAAGAGGCCTTCGAATCCGCTGGAAACGGTGACCGCGTGGCCGTAGCCGGAAACGGCGGACAGCGCCTTCTCCACGAGATCCCGTTCCGATCGAAGGGTCTGCTCGGGTGAGCTCAGCCATTCGTTCACCCGCGCCGCAAGCGTTGGTCCAAGCCCGCGGTTCTGCCGATCCGGCGCCAGAAAGGGAATCATTTTTTCATCTTCTCCCTTTGCTTTTCCATCATCCGGATTCCGAAAGTCATTCCGCCCCAGGTGATGCCGAAGGAAAGGATCGAGGCGATCGGCAGGACGAAAATCAGAACGAGGCCCGTCTTCTTCGGGTCGGGAGTCACCGGGCTTTCGGGAAGGCCGAAGGCGAGGAAGTAGGCGAGCCCGAGGGCCAGCTGAATCACCATGTCCCAGAGGGCGAGCCACTTGCGCAGCCCCTTGCCTTGCCCCGGGTATTTCATTTCCAGCCAAGAGCCGATCGTTTGGGCTCCCACGAGGTGGCCCAAGCTGACCAACCCCCCGGAGGCCTTGCCGTTCATCAGGGTCGAAAGGAAGTAGAGAAGGAGCGCGAAGCCTATCTGGCAGCCCACTAGTGCGGCGAGCCAGTTTCCGAGCTTTGGGGTGCCGGAGGAGGGGTTCGTCATCTCCTCTATTGTACCTGACAGACCCTCGGTTTAAGCTCGCAACCCATGTCAAAAGGGGTCCACATAAAGACGTTCGGCTGCCAGATGAACGTCTATGATTCCGATAGGATGAAGGCGGTGCTCGCCCAGAAGGGCTACCACATCGCGGACGAGATCCGCGACGCCGACGTCGTCTTGCTCAATACCTGCAGCATCCGCGACAAATCCGAGCACAAGGTGCTTACCCTTTTGGGGCAGCTGAAGCCCCTCAAAGATAAGAAGCCGGGCATGGTCATCGGAGTCGCCGGCTGCGTCGGCCAGCGCATGGGCCGCGAGCTGCTGCAGCGGGTTCCCCAGCTGGATCTCGTTTTCGGCCCGGACAGCGTCGGCCGTGTGGACCAGCTCATCGACTCGGTCGTGAAGGAAGGAAAGCGTGTCGTCGAAGCGAAATTCGACGACGGCGGAAGGCTTTACTCGGAGCCCGCGAAAATTCTGAACCCGCGGCCCGTGGGATATCTGACCA
>CAZZHG010000142.1:0-8357 GCA_964653655.1 uncultured Pseudobdellovibrionaceae bacterium | reverse complement strand
CGAAGTGTGCTCGCTGGAAGCCGCCGACGGAGGCCGCGGCGGAAACGGCGGGCCCGGGCTTGCCGGCGGCAGCGGAGGGCGAGGAGGCGACACCGCTTCCGTGTACTTTCGAATCGATCACGGACCAAGCTTCCGAGTGAACGCCCACGGGATTCCAGGCGCGGGAGGCCTGGGCGGCAACGGCGGTGCGGGAGGCACGGCCGGATTCGGCGGCCCCGCCGGGCGAACTCTTCCCCCCTGTTTCAAACGAGCCAAAGCCGGCCCACCGGGATCCCCCGGCCCCGTGGGACCGGCGGGTCCGAAAGGCAAAGAGGGCCGCGCTCTGTTCACCTGTCTGAAGTTCGGCGAAAGCATCTTCGGAGACTGCCCAGCCTGGGTCCCGGAACCGGATTGGGGCAAGCGTTAGGCAAATTTGCTTCCGGGCGGAGGCTCTGGCAAAACGGGGAGCATGCGTATCTCCCTTCTGGCTCTTTTGGTTTGTGTAGGGGCGTCCGCCCGAATCCGTGACTTCGGCGTCGTAATCGGGACGGGAAAAACCGGAAAGAACAACGCCATTACCGACGTGGAGGGAGTGAAGGTGGGACACGTCACCCTCATCTCCGGAAGCGGAAAGCTCACCATTGGCAAGGGCCCGGTCCGCACCGGCGTGACGGTGGTAATCCCGGGCGGAACCGACATGTGGCAGTGGAAGCCAATGGCCGGCAGCTTCGTGCTGAACGGAAACGGGGAAGCCATGGGGCTCATGTGGCTCCAGGAGTCGGGAATCCTCGAAACTCCCATCGCCCTCACCAACACCTTGAGCGTCGCCGCCGCTCAGCGCGGCCTCGTCGACTGGATGACGAAGAAGAATCCCGATATCGGCGTCACGGACGACACGCTCACCCCGTTCGTCGCCGAGTGCGACGACAGCTCCTTGAACGACATCCGCGGTCAGCACGTCACTGCAAAGCACGCGTTCGACGCGGTCGAGGCGGCAAAAGGCGGGCCCGTAGAGGAAGGCGCCGTCGGCGCCGGGACGGGAATGATTTCCTACGAGTTCAAAGGCGGTATCGGCACCAGCAGCCGTGTACTGCCGAAGGCGGATGGCGGCTACACGGTGGGAGTCCTTCTGAACGCCAACCACGGCCGGCGTGCCGAGCTTCGGATGCTCGGGGCTCCGGTGGGCCAGCAACTTACCGATTTGATCCCGGCGAGAAAACAGGAAGGCTCCATCGTCATTGTGCTCGCGACCGACGCGCCCCTCGATTCGCGTCAGCTTTCCCGCATGGCGAAACGCACGCTGCTCGGCATTGCACGCACGGGCGCCATCGCCACCCACGGAAGCGGGGATCTCGCGATAGCTTTCACGACGAAAAATCGGCTGCCCCACTACCCGAAGAAGCGGACGGTTTCCCTCGAAGTGCTATCGGACTTTCACATCAATCCGCTTTTCGAGGCGGCGGTGGACGCCGCCGAGGAAGCGATGCTGAACGCGCTGGTTGCGGCAAAGACAACCGAAGGACGCGACAACATGGTCGTCCACGGAATCCCGCACGATCGCTTGAAGGAAGTTTTGAAGAAATTCAGGACGGCGTCTTCATCCGATGCCGACGCAGCCACCAAACCGGAAGCCCTGAAAGCACGATAAGAGTCCCCGCGAGGGCCTCCACGGGCTTTTCCACGATCGCATTGATCGTAAATACCGCCGTGAAGACCACGTAACCGGCCGGAAGCCAAGGATAGAGCGGTACGCGATACGGCCGGTGAACTTCGGGCCGGGTTTTGCGAAGCCTCAGCATCGCAGCCGCCGTAAGCCCGTAAAACAGAAAGGCCGCGAACACGACGTAGGTGAAGAGCTGATCGTATTTTCCGCTGAAGATCAAAACCAGAGTCCACGCCAGTTGCGCCAGAAGAGCCACGACCGGAACGTGGCGAGAGCTCAACCGGCCGAACACTTCCGGCAGCGCTCCGTCGCGCCCCATCGCGTAGATGACCCTCGCTCCGCCGAGAGTGAGACCATTCACGCAGCCGAGCGCCGAGAAAGCGACGAGACCGGCGATCCAGGCGCTCGCTCCAGGCCCAAGCGCCAAGCCGACAGCGTCCGCCGCGACGAAGTTGCTCGCGGCGATGGATTCCGCCGAAAGCCATCTCGAGTAAGCGTAGTTCGCGCCGAGATACAGGAGCGTCACGGAGAGAATTCCGCAAAGCGCGGCCCGGGGAACGTTTTTCTGCGGCTCGACGATTTCACCCGCGACAAAACCCAGATTGTTCCAGCCGTCGTAGGCCCAGAACGCCGCGATGAGCGCGACCCCGTAAGCGGAAAAGGTATAGTCCGCCGCGGGAGCCGCCGCCGCGATTGGCGCGGGAGCCGTGAAGGCAAGCGTCCCGATCGCAAGCAGCGCCAGCGCCTTCAGAGCCGTGACGACGTCGAGCACCCCGGCCGATTCCTTCACCCCGATCATGTTCAAACCGGTGACCGCGAAAACAACGAGCACCGCCGACATCTGCTCCTGCGCGGGCGTCATCACGATTACTTGACTCAAGAACCTCGAAAAGCTGACGGCGACCGCCGCGATGGAGCCGGACTGAATGACGAGCATCAAGGCCCAGCCGAAGAGAAACCCTATCCAGGGCGGGAAAGCTTCCGTCAGGTAGCGGTACTGCCCGCCCGCTTGCGGGTACATGGCCCCGAGCTCCGCGCAGATCAGCGCTCCCATGAGACTGATGAGCCCCGCCACCGCCCATACGCTGAGAGCCGCCGCCGGCGAAGGGACCACGCGCGCGATTTCGGCGGCGACCAGAAAGATTCCGGAGCCGATGATGCTGCCCGCGGTGACGGCAACCGCGGACCCCAGCTTCAATTTGCGCTCGAGCTCAGCCATTTTTTGATGGTACTAGGACGGGCTCAGGAGGGGAACGGCAAAGGCGTGTGGTGGTGCATCCGCTCGGTGAGGTCGGCCACGACCGCGAGCTTGAACTCGTGAATGCTCGCGGCCCCCAGCTCCTGCTTGTACGTGAGAATGTCGACGAACTCCACGTTCACCCGGATGATCTTGAACAAACGGGGGAACCACTCGCCCGGCGCTTGGATGTGATGAAGACCGCCGCTGTAAGCGATCGCCATTCTCCCGTCATGCATGGCGTTCAGCACGTCCCCGACGCCGCCTCGGATCGACATCGGCTTTCCGGTGGCGTCCAGCCCGTTACGCCGCTTCATCCGGCCTTCGGGCAGGATAATGACGATCGAGTCCTTCACCACCATCTGCATGAAGTCCGCCCAGCTCGCGTCCCGCTTGCGAGTAATCGAGATCATCCTGGGGGCGAGAAACTTGAAGAACCGGCCGACAAAGGGACGGTTCAGTGTCTTGTCCGCCCCGGGAGCGACCATCTTCGCCGACAGGTCCCAGCAAAGCCACGCCGGCAGCACCCCGATGAAGAGGGGCTCGAAGAGACTCGTGTGGTTGAGTAGCAGAATGAGGCGGACTCCCCGCCAGGGCTCGTCGTTCACGTCCCCCATCAGATTGATTTCGAAACGGTAGAAAATACGGGCGAACGCTTTTACGAAAAAAAGGAGGGCAGCGCTGATAAGCCGGCTGAACACCGACCTAATTTAGCGCACTGCCCTCCCCTTCGTCACTAGCTTGGAGAAGTTACGGCAGTGGCTCCTTTGGAGTCATGCCGGCAGTGGCTCCTTTGGAGTCATGCCGGAGCCGCGACGGCGACGCGGGAAAGTTCCCCCTGACCCGAGGTTCCGAGGACCTGGGCCCTCGCCTCGCGGATGGCCTCCACGATCTGCATGGCGGCATAGGTCGCCTGCTCCGGCGTATGGGACGCCATCACCTGCAACCGGAACCGGGCGGACCCGGAAGCGACGACCGGGTACTCGAGGATCATCGCCGCGATTTGGCGCTTCTGCATCAGACGGTGGGCGACTCGGGCCACCCGCTCATCCCCGATTACGACGGGTACGATGGCGGAAGGCTGACCGAGACAATCCACACCGTGCTCGGCGAACGTCCCGCGCATGGCCTTCACCGCGTCCATGAGGCGCCCGCGTAGCACCTCTCCCTCGGGGCTTCTCACGATGCGGAAGGCCTCGAGAGCCACCGCGCTTTGGATCGGCGACAGCGCGTTCGAGAACATGTGGGAGTTTCCGAACATCTTCACGTATTGCTTCGCCGCTTCCGAATCGGTGGCGAGAAATCCCCCGTTCGACGCGAACGTTTTCGAGAAACTTCCCATCACGAGATCGACCTTGCCGAAAAGCCCTTGGGCCCCGAGCATTCCCTGTCCGTCGGGCCCGAGGGCTCCGAGATCGTGGGCGACGTCGACGAACAAAGTCGCTTCGAACTCGTCACAGGCCTCTTTCAAGGCGGCCAGATCCGGAGCGTCGGAGTCCATCGAGAAGATCCCTTCCGAGATCATCAAGATGGCGTTTCGCTTGTCCCGGGAACGGATTTTCTTCAAGAGCGCCCTCGCCCCGTCGGTATCCAGGTGAGGATGCTTGTGAATGTGCCGGGTCGCCGACTTGGCGCCTTGCTGCAAGCACGCATGGGCGAGCCGATCCATCACGATGTGATCCTCCCCTCGCACGAGCCCGACGATCGATCCGAATCCCGCCGCCCATCCTGTCGGAAAAAGCACGACGTGCTTCTTGCCGGTGAGCGCCCGGATCTCCTCTTCGAGCGCTTCGGAGATCACGGTATTTCCGATCACCATCGCGCTGCCCGCCGAATGGGGCCCCATCGCTTCCAGCGCATCCCGGGCCGCCTGCTTGAGGCGCGGGTGCGCGCCGAGAGCGAGGTAATCCTGGGAGGCGAAGTTGATTCCGTCCACGCGCCGGCCCTCGTCGTCTTTCATCTTGGACAACGGCCCCGGAAAGGCTTCGAGGGTGCGCGAGTACTGCCACGTTTGCGTGCGGCTGCGGTTCTTCTGCCATTTCGCATAGCCCTCGATCCGCCCGAGAAGATTCGGGCCCACGGGGGAAGCGTAGTCGACGCAAGTGCGCGCGAGCGCCGCGAAGTCCGCCCCGCGAGGCCCCGCTTCCGAGAAGGGGTTGCGGTAGTGGTCGAACACGGCGGTCTCGTAACCGCGGTAGTCGGGCCGGTCTCCGAGGCGCGTGTTCTTTATCTCCCGCAGGTTGCGGGAAGAGAAGAACGCCTTGGGCGTCACGGTATCGCCGAAAACGCCGACCAGCTTGTTTCTCTGCTCCGGCAGATCCTGAAGCGCCCGATAGATCTCGAGCTCTTCCGGCCGCGCGGGGCTCATCTCCGCCTGGGCCGCGACGAACTCGTAATACTTCCACGAGTCGAGAAACCGTTTCTCCGAGTACTCGGCGACGGCGGCGTCCATCGTGGCCTCGCCGCGAAGGGCGCGATCCGCGCAGGCCGAGATCAGCTCCGCGTCCCGGAAGGCGTGGGTCATGCCGCTCGCCGTGCACTGATCCTTGAAACAGGCCGCGTCTCCGATGAGCGCGTAGCCGGGGCCCGAGCTCTTTCGCAGAAACGCCGTCTGATCGTTCGTGATGTAAAACGGCTCTTCGCGTTTGGCTCCCGCGATTTTCTCCGCGAGCTCTTCGTTGATGTAACGGATGCCCTTCAGGAAATTTCCGTCCCGATCCTGCTGAAACGATTGCATCCAATCGCGCGGACCGAACAGAAGAGTCATGTTGAGGCCGTCGTTTGTCGCGGTTAGCCCGAGGCCGAGCCGTCCACGCCGCTCGATCGTCACCCCCGGTACCTCAAAGCCGGAAAAGTAGCTGAAGGCCGCGAACGTGCACGCTTCGCGTACTTCGGACTTCGGCGCCTTCACCGCATCGGCAAGCCGGGATTTGCGGCCGTCGGCCGCGATCACAATCCGCGCGCGCTCCTGAAAGGGAGTGCCCGCGCGGGTTCTGCCTCGGACTCCGACCACGCGGCCGTTCTCGGACAGCACGTCCTCGATTTCGACTCCGTCTCTGAACTCTACGCCGGCCTCGATAGCCGCCTCGAGAAGCAACCTATCGATCACGCGGCGGCGGGCGCTGAAATACGAAGTCGTGACGGGTCCGTCCCCGCCGTGGGCCTGAGCCATCCGATCCTTGAGGGCTTGCTCGGTGACCTGGCCCTCGAGCGAGATTCCCTCGACGCCGAGAAATACCCGGTTTCCGGAAGGAGTCGTTTTCAAAACTCTATCGAGAAGGCCCCAGCGCAGGAGGTAGCTTGCGCCCCGAGGCCAGACGAAGTGCGTGGAAAGCGTGTCGGTGGTGATGGCGGTCCTATCGACCAGCAAAACCCGGTGCCCTTTGCGGGCAAGCAAACGGGCGGCGGAGCTTCCGGCAACTCGAGCTCCTACTACGATGGCGTCGTACATGGGTCCTCCTGGGACCCGTTTCTAGCCTGGCCGGGGGCGCCACTTCCAGTAGCTACTCGGCACGAACCGTTAACTTGCGGGAAAGACTCGGCCCTCGGGCCTAAGTATCTGGAATAACTCAGCCGTCGCCCTTGATTTCGAGCACCGTAAGGCGCCGCTGAAGCTCGTCTCGCTCCCTCTGACGGTCGCGAATGCGCTCGCGGAGCTGGGCCCGCCGAGCCACGTCCTTTTCCTTGTCCATGTCGTTTTCGAGATCGGTGATTTCATTGTAGAGACGGTTCACCCGGCTTTCGATCTCGTAGAGCTGCTTGCCCGCCTCGAACTTACGGAGGAAAGCGGTCTCCAGGATCGCCGGGCAACCTCCCCGGTAGTAGCCGCCCGTGCGCCCGATCCGAAAGGCGTTTTCCGGAGAACAATAGGACTTCAAGCCCTCGCCGCGCCCCTTTTCGTAGGCGGGAACGTTGGCGGAAACCCCGTACTCGCGGCAGGCGTCCGAATGCTTCTTCAGTCGATCTCCGCCGTACCCTTCCATTCCGTCCTTGAGGCCGATGTCGAACCAGTCGCCCTGCTTGCATTGCTTCTCACTAAGAGTGTTGCAGCCGGCGAGAAAGACGAGGGCGAGCAGCCACGAGGAGAAACGTTTCATTGCGAAACGGTAACCAGGCCCAGGAATAAATTCAAGGAAAGCACGAGGGGAAACCACCGGCTAACATCTAGCGTTAGTCGCTCTCCCCGAAAGCTCGCTTGCCATTCTTGGCGGGAACTAGGAAACTTTCGAAATATGATCCAAAAGGGAACCGTCGTCGGCATCGTCTACACTTTGACCAATACCAAGGGTGAAGAGCTCGATAGAGCTGACCAGCAAGAGCCGTTTCAATATCTCCATGGCCACGGCGAAATGATTCCGGGCCTCGAAAAAGCCCTCCAAGGCCTGAAGGTTGGCGCAAAGAAGCAAGTCACGGTTTCCGCCGAGGAAGGCTACGGCATTCCGGACCCGAAGCTGGTCCGTAAAATTCCGAAGAACGTCTTCCCGAAAGATTTTCCGATTAAAGCCGGCATTCAGTTCGAAGCCGACCTCGCCGGCGACGGCAACGGCATGATCTATACGATCAAGGAAGTGGCCGACAGCGTCACCGTCGACGGCAACCACCCGCTCGCCGGACAGGTTCTGAACTTCGACGTCGAGGTCGTCTCGGTCCGCAAGGCCTCCGAAGAGGAGCTCGAGCACGGCCACGCGCACGGCCCCGACGACGATCACGACCACGATCACTGACGGTACCAACCTATGTTCGTCCGGACCCGCCTCTTTCTGCTGCTGCTCCTCGCCTTCTCGGCGCCGGCCCACGCCCGCTTTCTCGTGGAAGGGTTTCTCGGAACGGCTTACAGCCTTCCCAGCACGGTGACGATTTATCAGGAGAACTTTCCGAACCTCACCTTCCGCGGCACCTGGTCCAACGAGACCTTCAAGAACGCCCCCTACTACTCCGTCCGCTTCGGCGGCTGGGGCGAAAAAAGCGGCTGGGAGTTCGAGAATCTCCACCACAAGGTCGTCTTGAACAACAATCCCGTCGAAGTTCAGGCCTACAAGGCGACCTTCGGCTTCAACTATTTCTTTCTGAACCGGGCCTGGGATCTCGACTGGTTCATCCTGCGCGTGGGGATGGGCCCGGTCATCGCCCATCCGATAACGACAGTGCGGAGCCTGGCCTTCAACTCGGCGGAAGGCGGCATTCTGGGAACGAAGTATTTTCTCGTCGGCGGCGGTTTTCAGATTTCCGTGCAGCGCAGGTTCTATTTCGGAAAGTCATTCTTCGTGACGACGGAAGGAAAGGTCACGGTCGGCTGGGCTCAGTTACCGGTCGTCGACGGCACTTCTCACATGTCCAATGTCGCGCTTCACATCCTTGGCGGTGTTGGGTACCGGTTCTAGAACCGCGCCGAGTTCGACGAGCTCGTTCCACGCCTCGAAGGATTCCACGTCGGCCACATCCGGTTTCTTCACCTTCTGCTGCGCGCGCTCGATCACC
>CAZZHG010000141.1:0-8377 GCA_964653655.1 uncultured Pseudobdellovibrionaceae bacterium | reverse complement strand
CGCGCGCGCAGTAAGCGTCACCGACTTGCCGGTCCGCTTCGGTCTGTTCGGGGAAGGGCGTGACCATCGAGGAACGAAGCTTTCCCATGAAGAGATCGGCGGCGAAGCTGGGGTGCTCCCATTGCTGCTCGCGGGAACTCTCCGCCATTTCCATGGCTTCGATCTCTTCCTTGTTCCGGTTTTTTTCGTCGATGTATACGTTGGCCATTAAGCAAATTTAGCCAACGCGGAAGGGGACGGCAATTACTGAGGGGCCTTGGGGTTGGTATCGTCGAACTCTATCGTGTAACCGTCGACGGGGGCCGCGACTCCTCCGCCCGCGGAGGGGCCGGTTCCCGCGCAACCGGTCATTTGCTCGTAACATTTCTGCGTGCAGGCGCCGTCGCCCGCGCACTTCTTCAGACACTCATTCTGTTTATTTCCGCAGTCCACCAGGGACGCGCCCGTGCGCCCGTCCTTTTCGTCCACCGGGGCGTTGTAGAAATCCGGGTCGATTTGCTTGGTTTTTTGGGCGTACAGATCCTCTTCGCTTCCGGCTTGGAGACGGGCCTTGGAAAACTCGATGCTCTCGCAATTGGTGAGCTTCGCTCCCGTGAGGCCTTCGCAGGCCGGCCACTTTTTCGTCTCGGCCGATACGCAAAGCGTGAGCAGAAGAATTAGCCGCATATTGCCTAATTATACCGTGTCTCGCGGCGTCACGGGAGATGTCTTAAAAGGTACTAAGTACCTTTTAAGACAGGTCTTTGCGGACGGAGCCAGGAATGGAGAGCACGAAATCGGCTCCGAAAGCGCCGGCCGGAGTCCAGGCTCCGGGGCCCGGTTTGCCCGCCTCGATCGCCCGCGCGCAGGCGACCATCGCGAGCGCCGTGAAACCGTATCCTTCGGCCACTTCGAGATTCGCCTCGAAACTCTTTCCGTCGGCGCGGCTCGCTTTCGCCCACAAGTACATCCGGGCGCGGGCGCGGTGGGCCTCGTCGGGACCGTGGACTTTCTTTTCAATGATCTTTTTCAAAAGCCCCTGCACCGGCTTCAGGCCGAGGATTGGGGAAGCGAGGCGGACCCAGCGCATCGCCGAAGGCACCGGCGTGTAAGTCGAAACGTTGGGAATGCCGGTGGTGTGAAAAGCGGTGGCGACGTCTCCCCACGGAATCGTCGTGACGACCCGGCGGCGGGAGCCGAAGGGAACTTCCTTCGAGCGGTACGCGTTCGGGACCGTGACGATTTTTCCGTCGCGCCGGATTTTGCCGCCGGAGGGAAGGCCCTCGACCATCGTCTTCATCGTGCCGGGGCTCACCGCCGAAGAGCCGGTGAAAGCGAGCTCCAGCTCCTGGGCGCCGGGAAGCTTGTCGGACACATGGCGCGCGAGGCAGTCGGAAGGGACCACGTCGAAACCGGAACCGGAAAGCAAAGTGACCTTAGCTTGTTTCGCGCGGGCTCCTTGCTGAAACACCCATTCCAGAACGTCGATTTCGCCGGTGATGTCGAGATAGTGGCAGCCGGCGGAAAGACACGCTTCCACCATCGGCTTCACGGTCGCGGAAAAGGGGCCCGCGCAATGGAGCACGACGGAAATGTCGGCGAGATTTTTCACCGCGTCCTTCAGATCGAATACTCGTGTAGTGAGACCAAGCTCGCCGCCCAGTTTCCCCAGGGCCTCGGCGTTTCTGCCGGCGAGAATCGGTTTGATTCCCTTGGCGAGGCACTCTTTGGCGACGAGCCGGCCCGTGTATCCGTTTGCTCCATAAATGAGCCAGTGTTTATTCATTTTTGGCTCCGGTGAGCGCGCGGAACAGCTGCTCCGCTTGCGTGAAGGCTTGCTTGTGAAGCGCCACTTCGACGTCTTTCTTGGATTGCAGCGCGGGGAGAAGCCCCAAATTACGTTTTTGCCAAGCGAGGGTCGCCGCCCCGGTTCGAAGGCCCGCTCTCAGATTCTTCGCGATCTGGGCGAGGCTGTCGGCGCGGCGGTAGTCCTGGGGGCTCAGGTTCTTCGCGTCCTTGACCGAATCGAGCATGAGGCAGAGCCAGTCGGACGCGAGCTCCACCATCATCAGAGGAAACAGATGGAGCACGATGCGATCGCCCGGAGCTCCCTTGCGGGCCATCTTGAAATCCACTTGGGGGACCTGGAAGCCGACCGCGAATCCGCCGAGAAACGAAAGCAGGTACAGCACGACGGCGCCGACGTACTCCGCCTTGTCCTGGGCCGTCGGAAGCTTTTGGAAATAATCACGGCTCGCTTGAGCGGACTGCTGAATCTTGGAAGGCGCGGTGGCGGCTAGTTTCACGCCGAGCTTCGCCGTCTCGAGGCTTTGCTTGGCGTACTCGCGAATCCCTTCCTCGCGGACCCTCGAAGCTACCGCCTTCGCCCGGAGGAGAAGGCCGCGGGCGGCCTGGCCCGGAGCGGGAACGTGCGTGGCTTTTTCCTTTAGAAGGCGGGAGAAGACGACCGGGCCCGCGGACTGCATCGCATTAAGAATGGCGTCGGCCAGAGGCACCGTCGAGCGAGCGTGGCTGGTCGCGATCGAGTTGCGCTTCACGCCTACTTCCATATCACGCTTCGCCCTTGCCATTCGACCCCCCAATGAACTTCTATTGCGCCTAGTGGACGCCGAAACCGGACTTCTTCTCGTCAATGTGGGGACCCCCGACAGCTTCGAGCCCGAAGCGGTGGCTCGTTATCTCGGGGAATTTCTGATGGATCCCCTCGTCGTGGATCTGCCTTGGCCTGCGCGTTACGCGCTGGTGAACTGGGCGATCGTTCCGAGGCGCTCCGTCGCTTCGGGGAAACTTTACGAAAAGGTTTGGACCGAGGAAGGCTCGCCCCTTCTAGTCAACGGCCGGGATTTGCAAAAGGCGCTTCAGACGCGGTTGCCCAACGTGAAAGTCGAGCTCGCCATGCGCTACGGCAACCCCGGCTTCGCGGAGGCTTTCAGCCGGCTCGCCGTGAAAAAGCTCGTCGTGTTCCCGCTCTATCCCCAGTACTCGCTCGCCGCGACGATGTCGTCGGAAGTGGCCGCGCGCGAAGAGGCGACGCGGATCGGGTTCAAGGGCGAAATGGTTTTCGTACGCCCCTTTTACAGCGATGCCGGTTTTCTCGCCGCCTTCGCCGATCGCATCCGTGCCGGGCTCGCCGAGCCCTGGGACAAACTGGTTTTCAGCTACCACGGCCTTCCCGAGCGCCAGGTGAAACGTACGGCGCCGGGGGCGTGTCTCTTCAACGAGGGTTGCTGCGCGGCGATTACCGACGAGAATCAGAATTGTTACCGCGCCCAGTGCTTCGAGACTTCCAGAAAGCTCGCCGGGCTCTTGAGCCTGCCGAAGGACAAGTACGTCACTTCCTTTCAGTCGCGTCTCGGCCGGACTCCGTGGATCAAACCACATAGCGACGTTCTTTATACGGAGCTGCCCAAGCAAGGGGTGAGGCGCCTAGTGGTGGCGTCGCCTTCGTTCGTCGCCGATTGCCTCGAGACGCTCGAGGAGATCGCGATCCGCGGGAAAGAAAGTTTCCTCGCCGCCGGCGGGGAGTCGTTGCGGCTCGTTCCGTCCTTGAACGCTTCTCCGAAGTGGGCGGACGCCGCCGCCGATCTCGTCCGCCGCGCCTTAGAGCTAGGTTAGCCGCTCCAATAGTTTTTTCGAACGAATCCGTTCGAAAGCGATCGCTTTTCACCGTTCCCCGCCGCGGGATTTACTCGCCCCATGGTTTCTTTGGATCGAGTTTCCGTACAGAGAGGTTCCCTCGGAGTCGTGAGAGACGACCGTCTTTTCGGCGGCACCAAGCAGAGGGCGGCGGTTCCTTACCTTCGGAGGAAGAAAGAGGAGGGAGCGGCGGAGTTCGTCTACGCGAGCCCCTTCTGTGGCTTCGCCCAGGTGGCGATTGCCGCCGCGGCGAAGGAGGTCGGCTGCCGGGTCACCTTGTTCTGCGAGCAGGATGTTACCCAGACGGAGACGGGGCGCCTTCACGCTTTCAGCCAGCTTGCCGCCGAGCAGGGCGCGAAGGTCGTCACCGTGGCGTCTCTAGCGGAAGCCGAAAGCTCGGCCCGGGCTTACGCGGAAAAGGCGGGGAATCGGCTCAAGATTCCCCTCGGCCTCGACTGTCCCGTTTTCCGGGCGAGACTGCGGGAGGAGATTTCTCTTTGCTGGACGGACCTCGTTCAAAAATCGCGGCGCGCTCCGGACGCCCTTTGGGTCGCGGCCGGAAGCGGAACCATCGGCCAGGTCATGCGGGACGTTTTGCCTTCCTCCGTGGAGCTGAAGCTCGTGGACGTTGGGGTGCTTCCCGCCGACGATCCCAGGCTCCAAGCGCTTCGGGCCCGGAAACGCGTGAGTTGGATGCGCTCTCCAGAATCCTTCTTTCAGCCCGCGCTGAGTCGGCCGCCGGTTCCCTCCAATGCCCATTACGATGCCAAGCTCTGGAGGTACCTGTTCACGGAAGCCTCCGACGGTGACGTCTGGTGGAACATCGCCCGCTAGAAAAAGCTACTTCAGGTTTTCGGCTTTGAGCTTCTTGCCGTCGACCGTGACGAAGCCGTTTTCGGCTTTGAGGAATTTTTGGCCGCAGCCCATGTTGAGGGTTTCGCGGACTCCCCTTACTTCCTTGCCGAGAAAAACCACGAACGTTCCCTTGGGTAGGACGAGACCGTAATCGCACATGCCGAACCAGCCGCGTGCTTTCAGCGATTTTCCGGCGGTTCCTTTCAGTACCTTGGTCACCGCGTACTCGATGATTTCGGGGCCGGAGTTCGTTTGGGCGGCCGCCTTGCCGTCGGATTCCAGGATGGCGACGAGATCCGCCTTTTTTCCGATTTCGGGATATTTCAGATCGAACCCCGGCGGACAGGGCTCGCAAGCCCAGGCCGAAGTGACGACGAAGACCAGTGCCGCCGCGAACCTTACCATCCGAGGACGTAGGCGAAGACGAGAGGCGCGACGATGGTGGCGTCCGACTCGATGATGTACTTCGGCGTTTCCTTGCCGAGCTTGCCCCAGGTGATCTTCTCGTTCGGCACCGCGCCCGAGTAGGAGCCGTAGCTCGTCGTGGAATCGCTGATCTGGCAGAAGTACGACCAAAGAGGAACTTCGTCCTTCATGTCCTGCCAAAGCATGGGAACCACGCAGATGGGAAAATCGCCGGCGATGCCGCCGCCGATTTGGAAGAAGCCGATGTCGCTCTTCGCGCGGGTCTCTTTGTACCAGGAGGCGAGTTCCATCATGTACTCGATGCCCATGCGCATGACCTTTTGCGGTTCCGTCTTGGTGCGGATGCAATAGGCGGCGAAGTTGTTGCCGAGCGTGGAATCTTCCCAGCCCGGAACGAACAGAGGCAGATTCTTTTTCGCGGCGGCGAGCAGCCAGGAGTCCTTTTCCGGAATCTGGTACGCGTGCTTGAATTTTCCGTCGAGCAGCTCGCGGTAGAGGTACTGGTGCGGGAAGTAACGCTCGTTGGTTTTCTTCGCGTTGTCCCAGTAGGAAATGTTGGTCGCTTCGAGAACGCGGAACGCCTCTTCCTCGGGAATGCAGGTGTCGGTCACGCGGTTCAAATGGTTGTCGAGCAGATCCTGTTCGTCGTCCGGCGTGAGATCGCGCCAGTTCGGAATGCGGCGGTAGTGATTGTGGGCGACGAGGTTGTAGAGGTCCTCTTCGAGGTTCGCGCCCGTGCAGGAGATGCCGGCCACTTTGTCCTGGCGGATCATCTCGGCCAAGGAGAGCCCCAGCTCCGCCGTGCTCATGGCGCCCGCGAGGGTTACGAACATTTTTCCCCCACCGGCGAGCAGCTTGTTGTAGCCGTTTGCCGCGTCCATCATGGCCGCCGCATTGAAGTGGCGGTAGTGGGTTTCCATGAATCGGGTGATGGGTTTATCGGACATCTGAACCTCCAAAATGCTCTTAAAGTCGTACTACCCTTAAAGAAAACCAGGCTTTCGGGCAACTGAAATCCTGCGCCGTGGAACGGCTCTTCCACGGGCCCGCCGGCCAAGGGCGATACGCCTTGCTCCCACGCCCCCTAAACCTGTATAACGCAACGCATAAATTGGGGTCTAACTCTGAGGTATTCCATGGTCCGTTGGCTGAGTGTTCTCTCCCTCTCAATCATCGTTCTCGGGTCCACTGCCCGCGCGTCCGAAACTCCTCTCTATAAGGTAGGCAACCGCCTGCACTCGGAGACCGGCTCCGACCACTACCTCAATGAGATTCAGCCGATCTTGAACGCCCGCTGCGTTTCCTGCCACGGCTGTTACGAAGCGCCCTGCCAGCTGAACCTGGAATCCTACGAAGGCCTTCGCCGCGGGTATCACCCGGCACCGATTTTTTCTCCGACCCGGCCCGGCTACAACAAGCCCACCCGGCTCATGGACGCACTGTCGCTCAAGGAGTGGCGGGACAAAGGATTTCAAAGCGTGGTCGACGCCTCCGGCCCTCAGCCCGAGACGAACGAGTGGGGCCCGAAGAGCTCGCTCCTCTACACGATGGTTTCGAAGGGCGCGAAGAACAACGAGCCCGGGTTTTCACTCGCGGCGCTCGCGGACCTTCCGGGAAAAATCGGCGACGGCGCTCCCCAGTGCGTTTCTTCCGGCCCGCAATGGAACGATCACTTCCGCAAAAAGGGCAACAACACCTGGGGCGTTCAGTACGTGAACGATTTTCTCGCGAAGAACCCGAACGCGGCGATGCCGTTCGGGCTTCCGCGGATGGGCGAGGCCCAGGAACAAAAACTCATCGGGTGGATGGATAGCGGGGCGGAAGGGCCCGGCGCCGCCGCGGCGGCCGCTCTCGAAAATCCCTCGAACCCCGCCGTCGTGGAGTCCTGGGAAGCCTTTCTGAACGGCGACTCCGCGAAAGAGCAGCTGGTCGGACGCTACGTTTACGAGCATACGTTCACCGCTCACTACTATTTCGAGGAAAATCCCGGCGAGTTTTTCCAGGTGGTTCGTTCCCGCACGCGCACCGGGGCGATTTCTCAAATCGTCACGGAGCTCCCGTACGATCCGCCCGGAGTCGATCGCGTTTACTACCGCCTGAAGAAGGTGACTCAAGCCATCGCCGCGAAGAACCACTTCGTTTGGCGCTTGAACGACTCGCGCCTCGCGCATCTGAAGCATCTCTTTTTGGAAGCGCCCGAGTGGAAGAGCTCGAACGTGTCCTTGCCCGGTTACGACAGCGCGAACCCCTTCAAGAACTTCCGCCAGATTCCGGCGCGCTCGCGCTCGCGTTTCATGATGGAAAACTCCCGCATCCTCGTCGCGGGAATGACCCAAGGCTCGGTCTGCATCGGCTCGACGGCGACTTACGCCATCGCCGATCACTTCTGGTCCTGGTTCCTGCTTCCCGAGCAGGACCCGTCCGTCGTGACGCCGGACCTCGGACTGGACGACATCGATACGCTCCAGACGGCGCCGCTGCCGTGGGAGCCGACCACGGCCACCGCGAAGTACGCGGTCAAGCAGATCGACGCCATCGTGGGCGGCGGTCCCGCCGTGGCGAAGAAGATCGCCAAAATCATTTACCGCGTTCTGGGGATGCAGCGGGATGCCGCCATCGACGCGAACGTGGAAGAGATCGTGCTTCGCCTGCGCGAGAGCAAGGTCGGCGGCCTGGACATCGTAAACGCGATTCACCATTTCAACCGCACCACGACGGCCAATCAGAACTACCAGCAAGCCTTCGAGCGCTCGCTCCGCAAGATGCTTAAGGCCCGGGGCAGGGACGCGCTGCACGTCCGCGACCTGTGGGACGGCTCGGGCGATCCGAGCTTCGCCGACGGCAACCCGAACGCGTGGCTGAACATCACCCGCCACGGCAAAAGCGCGACGGTTCAGTTCGGCGGCGAGGGCGGCAATCCCCAGAATATCTGGGTGATGAGCTACTCCAACTTCGAGCGCCTCTATTACAACCTCGTCGTCAGCGACAAGGAGTGGGGCTCGATCCTGCACAAGGGAGCCACCTGGCGCCACATGAGCTACGTCCGGCTCGAAGGCGAGGATCTCGCGATTTCGTTCCTGCCCATCGAACAGCGCGCGGAAGTAAGGGCGCGGTTCACCCGAGGACTCGGCGCCATTTTGCAGGCGACGCACTTTCCGCTCTGGGCGAACAAAGGCTTCAACGAAACGACTCACTACTGGCCGTGGTCCGCGTGGGATCTTCCGCCGCGCCCGTCGCCGTACAAGTCCAGGACCGCGGACGATTCCATTCACAATCTCGTCGCCATCATCAAGGGACAGATGCAGCCCGCTGCTCGGGGCCGCGCCGATTCCATCTCCGCTCCGCGCGCCGACTTCGAGACCAAGCTGGAAACGCTCGTGGGCCGCAGCCAGATCAAAGACGGAGTAAAGTTCCCGCAGTTTCTCCCGAGTGTGTCTTACTTGCGAGTCCGTGCGCAAGA
>CAZZHG010000140.1:0-8525 GCA_964653655.1 uncultured Pseudobdellovibrionaceae bacterium | reverse complement strand
AAGAAAGCCCTTCGAAACGTGATCTTCGGGCTCGACGAGCTCTCGTGGGGGCCGAACAACCGCTTTCGTTTTCCCAAAAAGGGCGGCACGGGGGCCATCTGGGAATCCGTGGCGAAACTGATAGGGGAAAAATGCTTTCTTCTCGGAACGCCGGTCACCGGCCTCTCGGGGAAAAAGCGGGTGATCACCGCGGGCAGCAACATCCAGTACCAACATTGTTTGTCGACGATGCCCATCGATCTCCTCGTTCCCAAAATCGAGGAGGCCGCGCCCGCTCTGAAAGCGCGGGCGAAGGAGCTCCTCCATTCCTCCACCCACGTGGTGGGCCTGGGGATGGAAGGAAGAATTCCGGAGCCCCTCGAGGGAAAATGCTGGATCTACTACCCGGAAGGAAACTGCCCCTTCTACCGGGTCACGGTGTTCTCGCACTACTCGGCGCAAAACACGCCTCACCCCGATAGACAATGGTCCCTGATGACCGAGGTCTCCGAGTCCCCCAGCAAGCCGGTAGTCTCAAACCGTGTCGTGGAAGAAACGATTCGCGGATGCCTCGATACGGGGCTGCTGAAATCTTCGGACAAGATCGTCAGCCGGTGGCACCACCGGGTTCCATACGGCTACCCCACTCCTTCGGTCGATAGAGACGCCATTCTCGCCGATCTGCATCCTCCCCTGGAAGGTTGGAGTATCTTCAGCCGCGGCCGTTTCGGAGGCTGGAAGTACGAAGTGTCCAATCAGGATCACTCCTTCATGCAGGGAGTGGAATGGGCGGACCGGATGGTGAGCCAGAAGGCCGAGACCACCTACCTCGTTCCCGCCGCCGGCAGCCGGAAAAAAGCCGCCTAATTGCCCCGAAAAATTCTCTCGAACCGATCCAGCTCGACCGCGCCTTCGGTACCTACGGGAAGCGCTTTCGGATCGAAGGGCTTTCTAGGACAGTTCACCATTTTCCCTAACACTTCTCCCACGCTCTCCGCGAGCGCCTCGGGATCGTACCCGCCCTCGAGGCAGAACATGATTTTTCCGTTTCGCTTCTCGGCGAGCTGAATGAGCCTTTCGGCGAGATCCCCATAGCCCGCGCTGGAAATCCGAAAACCCTCCATCGGATCCTTGAAGTGCCCGTCGAACCCGGCGGACACTAGAATCATGTCGGGAGCGAAACGGTCGACGAGAGGCAAGGCAATCTCTCCGTACAGCCTCAGGAAAAAATCCCCGTCGAAGGCGGAGGCGAGCGGAAAGTTCGCCGTCGCCCCGAGTCCCTTCCCCCTGCCCCGCTCGGTTGCGGTTCCGGTGCCCGGATAAAAGGGGAACCTGTGGGACGAGACGAAAAACACCTGGGAGTGGTCGTAGAAAATGTCCTGGGTTCCGTTGCCGTGGTGCAGATCGAAATCGACGATGGCAAGGCGCGCTTGCGGCGACTCCGCGAGAATAGCGGCGGCCGCGACCGCTACGTTGTTCGCCAGACAAAAACCCATGATCCGCTGAACGGTCGCGTGATGGCCCGGAGGCCGTACAAGGGAGAAGCCTCGGCGGTAAGCGCCCTTCCAGATCCCCAGGGCGAGCTCGATGGTGGATCCCGCGGCGAGTAGCGCCGTATCCACGCTGCCGGGCCCGTAGTACGTATCCGAATCGAAATAGCCCTTCCCGCCCCGCGCCGCCGCGAGCCGCTCCAGCATTTCCCTTGCGTGGACCTTCTTGAGATCGGCTTCCCCGGCAAGTCGCATCTCGATCGCCGGCAAATCGGCGTAAAGCGCCCCGGGCTCGAACCATCGGTGAATGGCCTGCAGGCGGCCCGGATTTTCGGGATGCCCCCCTGGAGGGGCATGCTTGAGAAACTCCGGAGAGCGGACCAGAGCCACGTCGCCGATCATGTGGGCGATCCTAATCCAAAGACGGCCAGTAGACTACGACGCGCCCCTGTCCTATTCTTTTCCCATGAAGTTCACCGAAACACCGTTGCCCGGCGCCTTCGTCGTCGACATCCCGCATTTCCCCGACGATCGGGGGTATCTCGACGTGCTGTTCTCGACCGAGTTTCTCGCCAAGCAGGGACTCAAACTTCAGGTCGCCCAGAGCATGTGCTCCTGGAACACGAAAAAGGACACTCTTCGCGGCATGCATTATCAGGAAAAACCGAGGACGGAGATAAAGCTCGTCACGTGCCCCATCGGCGCCATCTTCGACGTCATCGTCGATCTGAGAAAAGACTCTCCGGCTTACAAGAAGTGGTTTTCCGTCGAGCTTTCGGGGAAAAACCACAAAGCGCTCTTCATTCCCGAGGGCCTCGCCCACGGTTACCAGACGCTCACCGACGGAAGCTACGTGCTCTACCACACGTCTCAGCCTTACGACGCGGGCCTTGCCCGTGGAATAGCGTGGAACGAGCCGGCGATCGGCATCAAGTGGCCGGAGGCGAAACACAGGATTATCTCGCCCCGGGACCTGCAGCACCCGGCGTTCATCGGCTGACTACGCCCTGCCCGGGCGGCCAAAAGTTGGACGAAAAACAGAAAGAATACATCTGGATAAAGTTGTAATACCAGGCACTTAACCTAGGCACGCCCGTTGCACTTAGTACTCACAGAATACACCTATGCGTGCACGGATTTCACAAGCCATAGCCCTCGTTCTACTCGTGGCGGCGGCCTATGCTCCGCAAGCGAGCGCCGAGCTGGGCTCGCGCCAGAAGCCCGTGAACAAGCTTCTCTATATGTACCGGGTGTACTACCTCCCCTTCAGCGTGGAGTTCGAAGTGGGACGGGACGAAAGTTTGATCCTTCCCTATTTCCCCGAGCGCTATCCGGAGCCGGCCCGCATTTTCACCGCCGAGGAGCTCGGCAAGCTCGATAAGGAATGGGCCGGGTTTCGCCAGCCGTGGAGCTCGAAGAGTCTTCTGGAGTCCACCAAGGTCGGCCTCAATCAATCGGTGCGCATCAGCCAGCGTTTGGCGAGCCACCGGGTCGCGCTCACGCGCACGGCTTTCGACAAACTTTCCATCAACGAACGCATTCAGATAAAGGACGCGCTCGCGAAGAAGGCGCCCAAAGTGAAGGCGAACTTCCTCCAGCTCGTGTTCCTGAAGTCTTTCCTAGCCCCTCTCGAAGAAGAGAAGTTCAACTTCTTCGTCGTTGGCGCGAGCTGGTGCGGCAGCTCCCGCGACTACCGCGTGCTGCTCGAAGCGTACGTGAAGAAATTCGCGAATCCGGCCATCAACCTTCACTCGATCGTCATCGACGATCCGAAGCAGAAGGTTTTCGAAAGCCAGATCCTGAAGGACCTTTTCCCGAACAACGAGCGGTACACCCACGACACGATACCGAGGTTCTTGGCCTATCAGGTAGTAAACGGCGAGCCGAAGGTTTGGGAAGAAGGCGAAGCCCTACGGGAGCTCTACGAACGGTACTTCAAGAGCGAACGCGGCTTTTTGAACGAAAAAAGCGACATCTTCAAAGGCTGGCCGGGCCCCGCCCGAAGCCTTGCGGTTGACCCGTCCCTCTCCTCCGTCACAAAATAGCGCCCGTATGAAAGACGAGCTGCAGGCTCTGGCGAAACGCCGGATCTACGTCGGCACGTCCAGCTGGAAGTATCCGGGCTGGAAGGGATTCGTGTACCTTCGGCCCTACCGAAGCGAGAAGCATTTCAACGAAACCTGCCTCGAGGAATACGCCGAGACCTTCTCCGCGGTCGGAGTGGACCACACCTACTACACGTGGCCGACGGAAAAGGGTTTCGAGAAGTACGTTTCGCAAGTGCCCCCGACCTTCCGCTTCGGCCTGAAGGCGACGGAAGAGACGACGGTGTTTCGTTATCCGAAGCTCTCGCGGTACGGAAAAAGAGCGGGCACCGAGAACGAGTATTTTCTGGACGGGCCTCACTTCATCGAGCACTTTCTCGAGCCCCTTCGGCGGTTCAGGGAGCAGATCGGCCCCATCATGTTCGAGTTCTCCCAGTTTCATCCGGGCATGCTCGAGAGCGGGTCCGAGTTCGTGGCGCGGCTGGACGCCTTCTTCGGCGCCCTTTCCGGCGAGAAGGAGTTTCAGTTTTCGATCGAGCTTCGAAACGCGAACTGGCTCAAGAAACCCTACTTCGATTGCCTGGCCCGGCACGGCGTCTCTCACGTCTTCAACAGCTGGACGAAGATGCCCCCCATCGAGGAGCAGCGCCAGGCGGCGGCCCCTTTCGATCTGCCGAGCCTGGTCGCGAGAGTTTTGCTTCAACCCGGCACGAAGTACGCGGACGCGGTGGAAGCCTTTTCCCCGTACGATAAGATCTGCGAGCCGCACCCGGAGCTGAGGGAAGCGGCGGCCGAGATCATTCGCCAGGCGAAGCGTCTGGGGAAACCGGCTTACGTTTTCGTAAATAACCGCGCCGAGGGATCGGGGCCGCTCACCATCGCGGGCGTTTTGGATTTGCTGAGAGAAGAATAATGAAGCATGCGGCGTTTTTCATTCTTCTGGTCGCCATCGCCGTCGCGGCGTACTTCGCGTTTCGCCCGCGGCCCGACACGCAGCCGACGGTCCAGGTAACGACGGCGCGACCCCTTCACAAGCAGATTCAAAAGCCGCCCATGCCTCGTGGAGAGCCGCCCCAGGTGGCGACTCCCAAGAAGGTTGCCACCGTTGCGGCGCCGCCCGAAGAGACCAAGCCCGAAGGGGTCGTGTCTTTCGTCGTCGAGGACGGGCTCGCCATAGCCTTCGGCGATGTCATTCTCGGAAAACCGGAAAACGAGGACATACACGACGGCTTCTTTCAGCTCGCGGCCCCGACTCCGTGGGAGAGGCCCGAAATTCCTTTCGCCATCGACCCGCAGGTTCCCGATCCCGACCGCGTCCTCGATGCTCTCGAGCACATCCGCTTGAAGACCGGCGTGCATTTCGTTCCCTACGTCGATCAGCCCGACGGCATCGTCTTTCAGCCGGGGCCGAAGGACTGCTGGTCCACCCTCGGAAGGCAGGGTGGACTGCAGCCGATCAAGATCGCCTCGAAGTGCACGTGGCACGAGATCACCCACGAGGTGCTCCACTCCTTCGGCATTCTTCACGAGCAGAGCCGGTTCGATAGAGATGGTTTCGTCGAAATTCTTTGGGACAACATCGACAAGCCCTACCACCCTCAGTTCGAGCGGCTGCCCCGCGAGCTGATGGGCACTCTCGAGATGCGGCCCTTCGACTACCAATCCATCATGCTCTACGATCCGCGCGCCTTCGCCAAAGAGAAGGGCCAGGCCACGATGAAGACTAAAACGGAGAACGCCATCAACCCGTCCCACCAGGGGCTTAGCGAAGGCGACGTCCTGAAAGTAAAAGTGCTGTTCCGCCTGGACTAGGCGACGCCCTAAACCCGATGAAATACCAGCATTTAATTGCTTAACAGAACTTAGGTCTCCCGTGCGGTGTTCCCGGCCGAAAGGCAATCAGGAACCACCCATGAAGCGGAAGACCATAGCCTCCCATTGCAGGGATTCGCCGAAATACTCTTTGTTCCTGGTCCTATTGGTCCTCTTTTACGCCGTATATCGGAATGCCGGCCATATCCCGATCGGAGGCGGACAGGGCTGGGACGGCAGTGCGTTCATGAGGCAGGTTCGAGTCGTAAGCCAGGGCCAAATGCCGAGTTCCGAACCCTACAGCGCGGTGAGAATGGGGGGCTTCATCCCCGCGATTCTTGCCACCTCTCTTATGGGGCTGAGCGAATCGGGCTCATTGACGGCGCAAACGATCATAAACGCCCTTTTGCTCGCCCTATCCGCGGTGGGCTTTTTCGACTTTCTGACGAAACTCGGCGCAAAAAGAGAAATCGCCATGCTGTCCGTCGGTACGCTGGTATGTAGCTGGCCGTTCCTGGTCATGCCCATCTACTACCCGATGCTCAGCGATCCCGCGGTTATTGCGCTTGCGTGCCTGGCTTGCTGGCTATGGGGCAGGGGCTACACGAATGCACTGCTGGCGCTTTCCGCATTCGCTCCCACCGTGATGCCGGCTCTGTTTCTCGTCCCCCTGATCTTAGCCGCGATGCCGCTGAAACCGGCCAACCCGAAGTCGAAAGCAACTCTTTCAAAGGGCTTCTTGGTCGCGTCGATCTTGTGCGCCGTCTGTGGATTAGTCTCCATCGCCTTGAAAATGCAGGACGCTCTTCGAGGGGAACCATCCAAAGTACGGTGGGTCTCGGCCGCTCTTTCCCTGATCTTGCTCGGGTTTGCCGCGGTAAAGGGGATCGAATTCTATTGTCGAACGGAGACTCGAAAGCACCTCTCCTTCAAGGCACTGATCGGCGCCCTTTCGGTTTCCGCCGTGACTCACGGAGCGCTCTATGCCTACGTTGTCTCCACTCCGGGCTTCAGAGGCCCCGACCTCGTCGGTAACCTGGTAACGCAGACGACGAGCCTTCCGTTTGGCCCCTTCCTGGCCCATTCTCTTTATTACGGACCCGTCTTCCTAGTCGCACTCGCACTGCTGTTCACTCGAAAAAATTTGCCCAAGAGGAGAGCGTTCCCACTTTTCTGCGTGGTGTCCCTATTCATGCCGTTGTTGATCCTAGGCTCGGAAAGTAGACAATGGCTCGGCGTATTCCCGATTATTGTGGCCTGCGTGGCCCTCGCTGACTTGCCGGTGTCGATTCACCGGCTCACCTTCATTGCCTCCGTCATCCTTTGCCTTCCACTCTTTTTTCTGCCGAATGCGCGCAACGTCGCCTCGGAGGGCGTCGGACAAATCTATTTCGGCAGGCAAGGCCCCTGGATGTCGACCGAGGTTTACCTTATCGGCCTGGCTTTTTTGCTTTTGTACGGTTCCGCCGCCTATCTAATGAGGCACTCCCCAAGAGACCGCGAACGACACGACTAGTTCTTTTTCAGAGGCGTCCAGAAGTTCGTCAGGGGAGAAAACGAAGTCGAATCGACCGCTACCGCCGCCTGAAACTCACCTTCCTCAGGGAGCCTGTTCAAGGGATCAACACTCCCGCCCGGCGGCCGTGCGGGAAACTCGCGGTACATCGCTTGCAGAACTATCTTGCGCCGCCACCGTTTCGTCCTTTCCGACATCCTAACGTCTTTTCCCCGGAGACGCCCATGAAGCCCAAGGAAGTCGTCAGCTATCTCGTTCCCGTTTTATTCATTCTTTCCCTCTGCGCCTGCGGCGCCACGGATTTGATCGGAGCCTTTCAAGCCAATCTGGATGATCTTTCGTTGCTAATCGATGGAGCCCAACCCGGCGACCAGGAAGAGAGTACCGGAGATGCCGATGGCGACGGCGTTAATGACTCGGACCACGACTGCAGTCTCGTCTGCCATATTCCTCCGGGAAATCCGCACAAGAGCCACACGCTCTGGAGTAAGGGAAATTCCCTCAAAGCCCACCTCGGCCACGGCGACAAGCTGGGCCGCTGCTCGAAGAAGAAGCACGGCGGGCACGACGACGATGATGATGACGACGATCATCACGATGACGATGACGATGACGATGATGACGGGGACGACGACTGATTACCAGAGCCCGGCACGGGGATCGAACGACGATTCCTGGAGTGCCTTCGCCGCCTCCTGATAACGGGAGTCGGGGGGCTTGGGTACCTTGATCATGATTTCCACGTGCTGGTCGCCCCGGCCGCCGGTCTTCGTGGAACGAATTCCTTTTCCTCCCAGCTTAAGTCTCTGGCCGCTGGAAATTCCGGCGGGAAGCTTCACGACGGCCTTTCCGTCGAGAGTCGGCACTTCTATTTCCGCTCCCAGCACCGCTTCCGAAAAGGAAACCGGCACTTTCAACAAAATGTCCTCTTCCTCGCGAGCGAAGTAGCCGTGGGCCATCACGGTGAGCGTTAGAATCAGGTCCCCGGCGGGCGCCCCGCCGATTCCCTGCTCCCCCTGCCCTTTCAATTTGATCTTGGATCCCGTGGAAACCCCCTCGGGAATCGTCACCGTCAGCTTTCTTCCGTCGGTAAGCTCGATGAAGCGTTCGCCGCCACGGGCGGCCTCCATGAAAGAAATGGTCAGCTGCGTTTCCTGATCGGTTCCCGGGCGGCGGAACTGCCCGCCCTCCTCCCATCTGGGAGGACGGGTTCCTTGCGGACCCGCGCCTGGGCCTGGGCCTGCACCACGGCGGCCGGCTCCTCCCCCGAAAATCTCCTCGAAGAGATCGCCCAAGCCAAAATCGCCGAAGCCTTCCCCGAAGGGATTGCCGCCAGCTTGGCCGGGCCCGCCCGAGGGACGGCGCTGCCATTGGCCGCCGCCCGGCCCGCCTCTCGCCCGGGCGAAAGGATTTTCGCCGGCGGCGCGCATGGCGTCGTATTGGGCTCGTTTCTTGGGATCCTTCAGCACTTCGTAGGCGAGGTTCACTTCCTTGAACTTCTGCTCGCTCGCCTTGTCGCCGGGGTTCATGTCCGGGTGGAACTTTTTGGCGAGCGTATGGAAGGCTTTGCGCATCTCCGCGTCGGTCGCCCCCTTTTTCACGCCGAGAATTTCGTATAAATCCTTTTCCACGCTGAACCTTTCCCGCTACCGGCTTTGCCGCTATTAAATAGCCATGACCTTC
>CAZZHG010000139.1:0-8681 GCA_964653655.1 uncultured Pseudobdellovibrionaceae bacterium | reverse complement strand
AGCTCAAATCGACCGCGAAACAACTGAAGGTTCCCGAAGCCATCCTCCGCGGCATCCTGGTCAGCCCCGATATGGGACTCGATGAGGGGCAGCGTGAGTTCATGCTTCGCGGCGAAACCGTGCCCTACACGGATCTCGTCACGGAAGTTTTGAAATTTGTTTCGGAGGCGGATCGGCGGGCGGAGCTTAAGTCCATTCTGGAAGATATCTCACTTGCGGGGGACGAGACTCTGCTGAGCAACAAGCTCGACGTGCTGGTTTCGACCGCGCAAGATTTGAAGCTCCCTCTGGGAATGCTTCAAGTGCTGTTCGAAAATACCGACGTGCGCCCGACGTTGCAAGGCATCGTCAACCGCAAACTCGACAAGGCGATCCGCGCCGCAGCCACGAAAGACGTAGCCTCGGTCCTGAAGAAAAAGGCGGAGCGCTTCGCTCCCGAGCTTTCCGCAAAACTCGATACCGAGGCCGGTCAGCAGTTTCTGTCCGACTTGGCGGCCCTCCAGGACGAAAATGTTTTCGTTCGCGGTTCCGAAGAGCGCACGAAGCCCATTCTCGCCCGCATTACGCCCTTGGCGACCAAGTGGAACATCGCTTATTCGCTTCCCGCCTTGCTCGGCGTGGACCAGTCCGGGGCCTGGAAGACTCCCGCGCCTTACTGTTTCTTCAACGGCAATAGCGGCCCGCAGAAGCGCGACCGCCTCCTGTCTTGGCTCGAGAAGGCGAACGCCGAAACGACGAAGGCCAAAGCCAAGGAACTTGGTCTTGGTCACGGCGATCCCGCTTCCTGGGGGCCTTGGCTTCAGAACTCCTTGTCGGCCTTGCAGGACAACAAGACCTCGGCGAAAGATTTGGATTTGGCGGTGGCCCGCATAGTCGACGCTTTGAACTCCAAGAACCGCTCGGGTTCCGACCTTCCGCTCGTCTATCACTTTCTCGAAAGCCTCGACGGTTTGAAGCTTTCTCCGAAGCGTCTCGCCGCGGTGAAGAAGATCCTGAACCGCAACGCGCAGGATGAGGCGGGCAGCCTCGGTCTCGCGCAACTCTCGGCGGACGCTCGCGTCGAGATCGGCCAGCTCATCGAGAAGCTCAAGTCGGCCAAGAGCGACAAGAAGGTTCCGGCGCTCGTAAAGCAGCTGCTCGAGGCGGCGTCAAAGGGCGGCGTTACCGAACCGGTGAAGAAGCTTCTCGCCTCCGGAACGCTCAATCTCGATTACGGAGTTTATCGGTCGATCTCCCGCTCGCTCGCGGAGGAGACGATGGATCCGGCCATTCGGGACGCCAAAGATGGTTTCGGTCTCATCAATACTTCCTCGATTCTTGGTTACCTGGGCGACCGGGAAGGCCTTCCGGCCAGCTGGGACAGCTCGGTGGGTTACCTTGCCGCAACGATCAAGGGGAACCCCAAGGCCGAAGCGGCCGCGCGGCACTTGATCGAGAGCGGGTACTTCACCCGCCCGCAGACGGATTCTCTTAAAGCCGCGCTCGGTATGGCGGTTGCCTCGCAGCCCGCTCCGAAGGAAGTAACGCAGACTCGGGTCCAGGAAACGGTGATTCCGCCGGCGCCTCTCAAAACGACCGCGGGCGAGTCCACTCCGGAAATGCCGGCGGGAATGCCTCCGGTGCCGAAGACGGCGAGCGAAGCTCCGCCGGCGGATAACGAGGATTTTCTGAGATCCATTTTGGGTCGTTTCCTCAGCGGCGGCGAAAAGCCTCACACCGAGGAGCGTACGCCGAGCAGCGATCCGCAGACGCTCCCGGCGCCGGACGCCTCCGCGGCCAACGCCAAGCTTTTGAAAGATGCCATCGGCAAATGCGCGAGCTGCCATACGGAAGGCGATCAGAAGCCCTCCTTCGACACGGCTTCTCCGGACGACGTCGTTCAGGCGCTGCTTAATAACTCCAAGAAGGCGCCACCTGAAGGGAAGTTCAACAAGATGCTCGGAGCGGATTTCGCGGGTGGCCTTCTGTCGGCGGAAGAAAAGGCCGCCCTCGAGGGCTTCGTGCGTCCCAAGCTCCAGGGCCCTCAGGCCGAGAAGAAGACCACGGAAGAAGTCCCCGGTCCGATGCCGATGCCGCCTGCGCCCCACGGCGCCGACCCGAAACTGGTCGAGAGCGCCATGGGCAAGTGCATGGCTTGCCATAAGCCGGATGGAGCGGCGAGCGAGTTCGTCGGCGCCGGATGGCGCGCGCAAGCGGCCAACCTCCGCGAGCGCCTCAAAAAGGCTCCCGAGGGAACCTTGAAGACGATGACGGAGCGCGCCCGCAAGAAGGCGAACCTCGCTCCCGATCAGGTCGAGGCGTTCCAGAACGAGATGTTGGCGCTCTCCGACTTCGCGAACCACGGCGAGCTGGCCGATTCAGGCGGTCCTTCGACTCCCAGAGGAGAAGTGGATACGAAAGCCGCTGCCGGCACCATTTTCGAGACGCCCGCGGAAACCGGGTCGCTGGCCTCGCTCTTCGAGCCGGGCCTCATCCGCCTCATCAAGGAAGCGAAGGCGGACAAGGATCCCGGCCTCGCGCGGTCCCGTGACGTACTGTACTGGATTATGAAGCGGCTCAAGTCGCGCCCGCGCGCCGGGCAGAACGCGAAGCAGGAGCTTCAGGTTCTGCTCTCGAACGGAGGGCCCGAATTGAGGACGGACATTCCGGCCTTGCTCGTGCTGTCCAAAACGATGTTGCAGGCGGGCGATGCCCGCAACGCCGCCATCGACGAGCTGATTGCTTATCTCAAAGAGCAGGAAGGCAAGCCCGTCCCGGGAGCCGACCTCTTCGACCGAGCCCGCGTGGCGCGTTCTAAAGACGTGCAGGTGCTCAACGTTACTCAGAGCAGCGACGAGAACGGCACCGTGGGCGCCCGGGAGATTCCCGGCGTGAAGGATTCCACGGACCGCATCGGCGCGCCGCTGGGCCCGGACAACAAGCCCATCGTTCCCCCGTTCAGCATCGTCCTCGCGGACGGTGAGTATAACGGCAAGAAGGGCCGCTACTACTATCCGACCGACGGCGAAGGAAACGTGGTTCGGACCAAGGGTCCGCTGCTCCACGACCAGAACTTCAGCGGTGAGCTGATTGGTTTGGATCCGGCGCGCACGTTCGCTTTCAAGCAGAGCGGCGACAAGTCGATAATCCAAGAGACCCGCGGAACCGCGTTCGCGGACTTCGCCGCCCTCGTGGATGCCCGACGGAACGACTCCCGGTTCAAGCTGCGTCCCGTGTTCCCGCCCAACACGAAGAGCGACAACCCGGTCACCCGTATCAAGATGTACGGCGACAAGATCCTCTCCGGATTGGGCATCAAGGAAGACGCGTTCGATCTGAGCGGAGAGACCCGCGGCCAGTACTTGCTCGCGAAGCCCGAGGACAGGAGCTTTATCCTCATCAACGAAAAGGACGGCACCGCATTCCTCCAGCAGGCCTCCGGCGACGGCTTCCGTTTGGGCTCTTACACGTTCCTCGATCCCGCGAAGTGGAGCTTGCCCGGCACGACCGTACCGGAAGGAGCGAAGCACTTCGTCGATTCGGCGAATCAGCGCACCTGGGTACTCAAGGGCGCGGACGGCCGTATCGTGGTCTACACCGAAGGCGCGGCTCCGCAGGATCTCCTGCCGCCGGTCGGTATCGAGCTCGGCGAGAAAGATCTGACCCAGCTGGAAGCGTTCGCGAGCTCCCATACTCCGACCCCGGAGGCCACCGTCCCCGCCCCCATGAAGCAGGCTGAAAAGGTGGAAAAGACCGACGACCTGTCCGAAGCTGAGAGGCTTCTCGCCGCCGCGGGCGCTAAAGCGCCCGAGAAGGCTCCGGAGCCGGTGAAGACGATGCCGACCGCTTCGGGTTTCCCGAGCGACGCGGCTTCGGCCTTATCGCTTCTGAAACAGTCCGGTAGCGCGCTAGCGTCCATCTCCGCTCCGGCCCCCGGCGTTCCTGAGGCGACGGTCCCGGCTCCGAAGCCGGTCCCGGTCCCGGTCCCGGCCAACACGAACTCGTTCCTGCCGACGTACACGCTGCGCAACGGCTTCCTTCAGGAGGCGACTCGGGCGAAGGTGGATCCGGCCAAGTTCCCGGCGAACCGCATCGTGATGCACACGACGTCGGCCGCCGAGGCGAAGCAGTTCGGCTTGTCGACGGGGGGACTCTACTGGTTCCGCACCGGCGACAAAGGTGAGCTGAAATCGGTGGTGGTCGTGGGGCAGGCGCTCCCGGGCGAGCTGTTCGGCCAAGCCGCCGGAACGTCCTTCTTCTTCAGTAACGGCTTCTTCCAGCAGGTGCGGACAGTTCAGTTCAGTCAGCCGCAGGTTCAGTTCAGCCAGCCGCGGGTCGTTTTCCGCCGCGGCGGCGGATGGTTCCGCCGGAGGAACCGCTAATGAATAAGCCGCTGCTGAATCTGGCTCTGATACTGAGCCTGATCGCCGTGCCCGCGCGCGGGGCTCACGAGGAGACTCAGGTCGTCGAGCAGAAGGTTGCCGAGGCGGGCCGTCCGGAAGACATGGCCCTCAGCGGAAACGCGCTCATCGACAAGCACATGACCGCTACTTGGAGTAAGCACGGGCTTACTCCCTCGGGCAAAGAAGAGAACCTCATCTGGATGCGGCGGGCGTACCTGGATATCCTAGGGAGGATTCCCACGCAGGAAGAGGTCAGTCAGTTCGTCGCCTCAAAGGGCGATCGGGCGGGCCTCTGCGACAAGCTCGTCGAGCAACCGGACTTCAGCAAGTACCTGGCGTTTCTCTGGACCGCGGCGATGACCGGGACCAACCCCGACGACGACTTCTTTAACGACTTCTACGGCCAGCGGATCCGGGAGGATTTGGAACGGCAGTTCGCCAGGGGAGACAGCTGGAAGCAGATTGCCCCGGCCGCCATTACCTCGCGCAATTTTCAATCCGCGAATAACGGCGAAAACCGGGAAGCGGAAACCGAGATAGCGACCCGAGCGCTCCTAGGTCTTCGGGTCGAGTGCGCCAAGTGCCACAATCAGCCCGATCTTACGGGCGGCCTTCCCCTGCCCACGAACGTCAGCCATCCGAAGATGATGTCGCAAAAGGAGTACGTGGCGCTGAACGCCCTGTTCAACCGGCGGACCGGCATGGTGACCGGGGCGACCCGTTCGGGCGAAGTCTTTTCCGTTCGGCCCGGCTTCAGCGGGAAAACGGGAAGTATCGGCGATATTTTCACCGAGCACGAGGCGTTCCCCAAGGCTTTCGTGAACCGCACCATCGGAGTGATGTTCGGGCGCGGTCTCAATTCCGCCGACGTGGACGACTTCCGCGTCGACGACCGCGTGAACCACCCCGAGCTATTGAGAGATCTGTCGGCGAAGTTCGCGGCCGACGGCTATCGGCCCAAAGAGCTCTACAAGTGGATTTGCAAGAGCAACGCCTACAACCTGAGCAGCAAGACCAACGAGTCCAACGCCAAGGACGAGCACTACTTCAGTCACGGGCCAACCAAAAGAATGACGACGTATCAGCTGGGGCATTCCCTGGCGGTCGCCTTCGGCGAGCCGCAGAGAAGTAATGATTGGCTCCAATTCGTCCGATCGCAGGGCTGGGAAGACAGTCATGGCCGGCAGATCAACGCCGACATCAATATTCCCAGCATTCTGTCCCTGATGAACTCGGATCGGGTAAGCGGGGCGATCAAGACCGCGCCCATCTTGAAGGCGTCAGCCGATCCGGCGACACAGATCAAGCTGATGTTCATGAACACGCTGGGCCGGATACCGGATGCGGCGGAAACTCAGAAGTTCTTGAGCTTCGTGAAGCAGTCGAAGGACATGGAGACCGGCATGCAGGACATGCTTTGGGCTCTGCTCAACTCGAACGAGTTCGTGATCAACCACTAACCGAGGCAGGTTCCGAGGATTCGGACGGCCTCGGCGATTTGCTCGGCGTTGATGGTGAGGGCCGGGGCGAAGCGCACGACGTTTTCCCGGGTTTCCTTTGCGAGCAGTCCCTTTTCCTTCAGTCTCAGGCAAAGCTCTTTGCCTTTCGGGCCCTTTTCCGTGTCGAGGACGATGGCGTTCAGCAGTCCCTTGCCCCGGACTTCCAGCACATTCGGGTGATTGAGCTTCTTCATGCTGTCGCGGAAGAGCTGGCCCATCTTCTCGGCGTTTTCCGCGAGCTTTTCCTCGCGCACTACTTCGAGCGCCGTCACCGCGACCGCGCAGGCGAGCGAATTGCCGCCGAAGGTGGAGCCGTGGTCGCCGGGCTGGAACGTGAGCATGACCGGGTCATCCGCAAGTAATGCAGAGACTGGGAACATTCCTCCGGAGAGAGATTTACCGAGGCAAACGATGTCGGGCTTCACGCCTTCGTGATCGCACGCGAGCCGTTTGCCCGTGCGGCCGATGCCGGTCTGAATCTCGTCGGCGATGAAGAGGACTTCCGCGGAGGTGCAAAGCTCCCGCACACCTTTAAGGTAGCCGTCCGGAGGCACGACGACGCCGCCTTCACCCTGGATGGGCTCGACGACGAAGGCCGCGACGTTTCTGTCCTTCAAGGCCGCTTCGAGCGCCTTCAGATCGCCGAAGGGCACATGGACGAAGCCGGGGAGGTACGGTCCGAAGGGGGACTTCGCCGCCGTGGACGACGCGGATACCGCGCCGGTGGTGCGGCCGTGAAAGTTGTTCTCCGCGAAAACGATCTTCGCCTGGTTCTCGGGGATGTTCTTCGTCTTGTAGCCCCACTTGCGGGCGAGCTTGATGGCCGTCTCGATGGCTTCGACGCCGGTGTTCATCGCGAGCACCCGGTCGTAGCCGAAGTATTCCGTCACGTACTTCGCGAAGGGGCCGAAGGTGTGATTGTAGAACGCCCGCGATACGAGGGTGAGCGTCGCCGCCTGCTCGTTCAGGGTCTTCAAGATCTTCGGATGGCAGTGGCCTTGGCTGACGGCACAGATGCCCGACAGGAAATCGAGGTAGCGGTTGCCCTCGGGATCCCACACGTAAACGCCTTTACCCTTTGAAAGCACGACCGGCAGCGGCTCGTAGTTCTTCGCGCCGTACTTTTGTTCGAGAGCGATGGTTTCCTGAGTACTCAACATATGGTTTTCTACCTTCGTCATTCCGGCCCAGAATGAGAGCGAGAATGAGTCTTAGAATGAGTGAAAAGGCAGGGCCTGCCCCTCACTCATTCTCACGCTACGACTCATTCTCATTCTATTTCCCCTGTCGCTACGCTCCCCGCAATGACAGGCGGGCCGCTTCTATCTGCTTCAAAACGGGGGCCGTTCCCGTGCCGCCCCGGGTGGAGCGCGCTTCCACGCCCCGTTCCGGTTTGAGCCACTCGCCGACGTCCGCCCCGATCAGAGTCGAAAACGTCTGGAACTGGCTCGTCGTCAAACTTTCGAGGGCGATTCCCGCCTTCACGCAGTGGTTCACGGCTTTGCCGACCACTTCGTGGGCCTGGCGGAAGGGCAGACCCTTGTGCACCAAATAATCGGCGAGCTCCGTCGCGTTCGAAAAATCTCCCGCCAGGGCTTTGCGCATGCGTTCCGGATGGAAAGTGGCGGCTTTCAAAGTCAGAAGCGACAAACGTACGCAGGAGCGAACGGTGTCGACACCCTGGAAGAGGTGGACTTTGTCCTCCTGGAGGTCCCGGTTGTAAGCAAGCGGCAACCCTTTGAGCATCGTCAGCGCCCCCATCAGGCTTCCCACGAGCCGGCCCACCCGGCCTCGGATCAGTTCCGCGACGTCCGGATTCTTCTTCTGGGGCATGAGGGAGGAGCCCGTCGTGACCGAATCGGCGAGCGTCACGAAGCCGAACTCCGGCGTGCTCCAGAGGATGATCTCCTCCGCGAGGCGCGAAAGGTGAACGAGAATGAGCGAGCCCGCCGACAGGTACTCGACCACGAAATCGCGGTCGGAGACGGCGTCGAGGCTGTTTTCGCAGACGCCTTCGAACTCCAGCTCGGCGGCTACCGCCGCGCGGTCGACGGGGTAGGGCGTGCCCGCAAGGGCGCCCGAGCCCAACGGAAGCTGGTTCACGCGCTTTCGGCAGTCGGAGAGGCGCTGCCGATCCCGCTCCAGCATCCAAAAATACGCGAGCAGGTGGTGAGCGAGGCTCACCGGCTGCGCGTGCTGAAGATGCGTCATGCCGGGTAGTAAAGTTTTGAGGTTCTTCTCGGCGGCTTCCACCAGCCAGGTCTGGAGTTCCCGGATTTCGGTGATGTCCTGGTCGATGGCGTCCCGCAGGTACAACCGGGTCGCGGTCGCCACCTGGTCGTTGCGGCTACGGCCGGTGTGGAGCTTGCCGGCTAGATCCCCGACTTTTTCCCCGAGCCAGCGCTCGATTTCGGAATGAATGTCTTCGGCCGTTGGATCGATGCGTAACTTCCCGGTGGCAAGATCTCCGAGAAGGCTCTCCAAGGCGGATACGAGCTTCAGACCTTCCTCCGCCGTCAGAACGCCCGCTTTGGCGATCGACTGGGCGTGAGCCCGGCTCGCCTCGAGATCGGCGGCGGCGAGCCGCGTATCCCAGGCAAGCGACGTCGTGAACGCCTCGACTTCCTGGTCGGTCGGCCCTTCGAAGCGGCCTCCCCAAAGCTTAGACATGAGAGCCTCTAACGGAATGACTTCCTACTACGGCTAACCAGAATGGCCGGGCCATCCCAGTGCAAATTGAGGAATGTCCTCCGCAGTCGGAATCCTCGACGTGCCTACGGGCACGCCTCCGGTTCCTCCT
>CAZZHG010000138.1:0-8879 GCA_964653655.1 uncultured Pseudobdellovibrionaceae bacterium | reverse complement strand
CTTCAGCTGCCCGGATCAGGCTGGCGGCCTTCTTGCACAAAGAGTCTTCTGGTTTGGTGTGGCGAAAGAGTTTTACGATGGGCGCGAAGAATAAAATGGATTCAAATCGGATGTGGAAACTGGGTTTTGCGGCTGGTCTCGTTCTCTCGCTGCTTCTCGCCGGCTGTAAAGGTTCGGACACTTTCATTCAGTCCGCCGTGAGCGAGTTCTTCACGGTCGATTACAATCCTGATTACCTCGACATCCTCTGGGTGATTGACGACCGGTCTCCGATGAACCGCATGAAGACCCAGCTCGTTTCGGAAGCCACGAAGTTTTTCACGCGTCTCGACGGCAGTACGGCGCAGTACCGGATGGGAATCATCAGCGCCGACTCCACTTACGCCAAGGGCAAGCTCAAGCCGGAGAACTCCGTGCTCACGAAGAGCTATGGAACGGTCGAGCAGCGCGCTTACACCTTCAGCTCGATTCTCTCCCAGATCATCAACCTCCACACGGGTGCCGAAGCAAACGGGCTCGCGGCTTCGTTGATGTCTCTCAAACAGTATTTCGTTCCTTTCTCCGGCGTTCCGCTCGTTCTCGTCTACGTCTCCGACGGCGACGATCACACGGAAATCCAGGGCCAGGACGCGGTCGATTACTACGCGGCCGAGCTGACCAAGATTAAAGGTAAGGCCGAGTTGCTGCGCGTTTATTCGATCAACTTGAAGGATCTCAACGGCGCGGCAAAGACGGAGCAGAACCGTTGCACCACGATCGACCAGGCGGAAATCGACGTGCTTCCGCACACGATCGGATCGCAGCCGGCTTTCGAAGATCGCTACTTCCGTCTCGCGGACAAACTCGCGGGCGAGAAGGCGGACCTGTGCGGCCCTTTCGCGAGCCTCATCAAGCTCGACGGCCTGCGCTTGAAAGAGCTTCCGAACCGGTTCCAGCTGAAAGCCCGCCCCAAGGTGCCTTCGCTGGTAGTGAAGGTGTTCCGTGGCGACGAGACGCTGCCGGTTCCTCAGTGGTCGTACGACGCCGCCACGAACGAGATCGTCTTCGCGACGACTCCCCCGGCCGGCACCACCATCTACGTTTCTTTCGATCAGTCAGGGAATTAACGTGCTTCGCCGTTAGGCGAAGAGCCCTCGAGAAACTTGCCTCTTCGGCTCCTCCACGACATCCGAGATCTGACGGCTATTGCTCGCGTCGTACGCGGCTCGCCTAGGCGGCTGGTGTGGGAAGAGGGCTTATAGGGCGACAACGGTTTGCTTCGAGTTGGCTGCGTTCTTCGTAAGATAATACTTTCTACCGAATCGCCGCCGTGCCTTGCGGCGCCGGCGTGCTCCTATTGGCGAAAGCTCGGCACCGCCGTTAGGCGAGGCGGCGATACATTGTCGCCCTAAAACATGCCTTGATGGCGATATCGACTTGGCGAGCCGCGTACGAGGCGATGAGCTTCGTAGAATTCGCGGACGATCTCGAGGGGCCGAAGAGGTAAGCTTCGTGAAGCTTACCCTTAAGCGTTAGACGCTTGGGACCGCTTGAGCTGACGGAGCGCTTGGCTCCACAGCGAGAGGTTGGGTATCAACGCGTACTCGATCCGATCGGCTATGCCGATGGTATCGTTCTTTTCCTGGCAGGCGAGAATGGAGCGCAGGATGTTTTCCATCTGCGTTTCGATTTTTCCGAGGGTGTAGCCGTCGACGGCCATCGTCTCGGTCTTCAACTTCAAAACATTACGGGTGATGAGCATGGCTTCCGTGAAGCGCTCGAGCCCTTCCATGCATTGGGCGAAGAGGCGGTTCGCAATGCCGGCGTTTTCCTCGTGGAAACCCTGGGCCGCGTGGACGAGAGTGCGTTGAACGCGCTCGATGCACGACAGGGCGATGTCGAAACCGGTGGCCGCCCAGATTTCCGGGTCCGGCGAAAAGGGGATCTGAACCGCTTCGGAGGACAAAGGCTGGTCATAGGAAGGCTGGCGCAGGGCCGTCTCAGACATGGGACCTCCGGGGAGCGGTTGCTCAGATTGTACGTTTTTTCTCGTGAAGCCGACTCTTGAGCCTCGTGGCCCTTTCGTGATGGGGGTCGGACTCCAGCGCCTTGTTAAGGCGCTTTTCACACGAAACCCAGTCGGATTCCCGGAAATGAATCGCCGCGAGGGCGTAGTTCATTTCAGCGTCGGAGGGGTGTGTTTCCAGGTAGGCGTTTAGGCGGTCTTTGGCTTTGGAAAAGCTCTCCAGATGGTGAGCGATGTCGACGATCTGGAGGAGCGCTATGCGGTTCGGCGGCTCGTTCTCGAGCGCCTTTTCGAAATGGCGTTCGGCTTCGACGGTGGCACTGCTGGCCCGGGCCAGAATGCCTAGGCCACAGTGAGCGCGCCCGTTACGGACGTCGGCTTCCAGAGCCTTTTCAAAATGAACTTTGGCCGCTTCGAGATTGCCCCGCTGAATCTCGAGGGTGCCGAGATTGGCTTCGATCTGGCTCGAGCCGGGACGGATAGCCAGCGCCTTCGCGTAGGAATCGACGGCGGCGTCGAAACGTGACGAGTGCGTCAGGCAGTTTCCGAAATCCTTGTAGTAGTGATAGCGCGCGTCCTCGGGCATTTCCGATGGATGGGTCACGCGTTCCATATGCTGGAGCGCGAGTTCGTCCTTGTTTTCCTTCAGGTACGTTGCCGCGATCCAATAGTGGGCCTCCTGTGCCTGGAACTGTTCCCAGAGGGCGCGGAAGCACTTTCTCGCGGAATCGCTCTCGCCGAGGCGGAGCAGGCAGACTCCGAGGCCTTTCAGCGCCGATTGATCCTTCAGGTCCTGCTTGAGCAGGTAGGAATAAATGTTGCGGGCGAGGATGTAGTCTTCGTTGCTCAGAAGCGTGTTGGCATTCTCGAGCAGATAGGCGCGGTCAGTGGGGATTTCGAGTGGAGCGGGCGGCGGCTCGGGTTCCCGGCGCGTTCTCACGCGCACGACGAAGGCGCGCTCCTCGGCGCTATTGGAATCGGAGGTGCCGCGCAGAAAGTGATCGAGGGCGGAGTAAATCCGCTGCTTGTTCTGCGGGGAAACTTCCCGCACCTCGATGTCGTCGGCAGTGTTCAACAGATCGAGCAGTGAGCTCGTTTTCTCGGGAGATAGGTTCGGCATAGGGCGTGGACAAAAGAAGAGCAACTCTTATGCCACGGACGTGCTTGGTAATCGTTGGAGTAGCACTGCGTTGAAGCGTCAATCACCCGCCAAAGCGCCAAAATATTGGCGGAGGCGGCGTGGTATCGGACCGCCGAGACCGTGCTTTTGGGGAGCCCGATCGTAGTAGGGTCGGGAGCCGGGGAGGTGGCCCCGGAGTTCGGCGATGCGGTTTTGGGGGTCGGGGTGGGTGGAGAGAAACTCCGGCATTTTCGCCGAATGCTTGGCGAAGGACTCCCAAAGGGTCACGGAAGCGGCCGGGTCATAGCCCGCCATCGCCATGTAGACCTGGCCGATGTAATCGGCCTCCGTTTCGTGGGAGCGGCTGAAGGGAAGAACGGCACCGAGCGTGGCCCCGACACCGAGAGCGGACATCAGTAGCTTTTTTTCGAACGTGTCCGTTCCGCCTATCAAGGCTTGCAGTGCCGCGAATCCGATTTGCTGACCAAACATCAGCGTGATTCTTTGTCCCGCGTGGCGGGCGGTGGCGTGGGCGACTTCATGCCCCAGGACGGCGGCGAGCTCGGCCTCATTAGAAAGGACGTCGAAGAGGCCCGTGTAGACGGCTATCTTTCCGCCGGGAAGGCAGAAAGCGTTTTTCTCTTTCGACTCAATGACTCGGAACTCCCATTTGAAGTCCGGGTGTTCGGCGACGTCGGCTATGCGCTTCGCCACTCGGAGAACCGTTTCGGTACGGGATGTATCTTTCGAGAGCTGATTCTCGCGGAGAATCTGCGCGTACGCCTCGTCGCCAAGCTGAGCTTCCTCGGCTTCGGACGTGAAAATGAGTACCTGCTTGCCGGTGATCGGCGTCTTGGAGCACGCGATCAGCCATAAAGGGAGAAGTATCCAGATGAGCTTGTTGAATAACGGCACAGGCGCCTCGCTTTCCCTTGAACGAGAGAGCAATCGCTATGCCAGACGAGCTAGCGGAGTGAAGTGTGACGAAGTTTTCCTCGTCATTACGAGGAGCGAAGCGACGACGTAAACTTTGGCCGTGGAACGCCGAGGGACAGGGAATTCGCTTTGATGCGGCCAAAGGTTTCGTTCGGCCTTTCGGCCTCGGAATGACGTCGCCCTCAAAAAGCGCTACGCGCTTTTGACGGGCTTGCGCGGGCGGTGAGCCATCGTGACCGCGGCGAACGTCTCGACCTGCTGAGAGGTCTCGACGGTCTTCTTGAGGTCGCGGATGGTTTCCGTCTTCATGTCGTCGATGCGGGAGATGAGCTCGAGGTCCACTTCGACGATGCGCTTGGCGATTTCCGAGCGCCGGTCGAGCAGGGCCTTCACCCGCGGACGGTACATCGTGAGGTCGATGGCCGTCGGGTCGATTTCATTGAAGAGCTTGGCGATCTTGAAATCGAAGGAGCGGATGATGTTGAGAATCCGATCGCGGTTATCGACGAAGAAGGTCAGGTCCTCCCAGCGGTTGTCGTAGGTTTTGGCCAGATACTTCGTCGACATCGAGCAGAACTTTTCGTAGTACTGATTTTTCAGCTCGAGATAGTGCAGGATCTCTTCCATGGTCATCCCTCTTTCTGTTTCTTAAGCGAGGCTATCGCCTCTTCCCACGCCGAATTGAGCGTTTCGAGCACCTTCAGAGCTTCTCTGAGATGGCCGATATTGTGTTCCAGCGTCGCCGACACCAGGCGCGACGTGACGAAGGTGTACAGGCGCTCCAGCTCGGAAGCGATGCCGCCGTCGATTTTGAAATCCAGTACGGAACGCAGCTCGTGGACGATGTCCTGGGTGCGTGCGGTAAGCCGGTTACGCTCGGCCAGGTCCTTCCTCTCCCCGGCCTCGATGGCCCCTTTGAGGAAACGGATGGCGCCCGCGTAGAGCATCAGCAAAATGGTTTCCCGATTGGCGGTGGTCGCCTGGGTCTTTCGGTAGGCGTCCACTCCGGGGGTTTTCGGTTTGGTAATCATGGATTATCAGCCGATCGGCATGCCTCCGCCGCCCGCCGCGGCCATTGCCTGGCCCGACGTGAAGTAGTTGGTTTGGCCCTGCATCTTGGAAATCGCGGCCTGGGCGCGGGCGAGCTTGTCCTTGAGGCTCACGAGCTTATCCTCGGATCGCTTCTCTTTCGCGGCCACGTCCGCGCTCATTTTGTTCACTTGTTGCGTGTAATTCTTTTTCTGGCCCGTCAGAAGGGCCTCGTTGCCGCCCGTGATGGACTTAATCGCCTGGTTCAGCTTCGGAATCACGCCGAAGCTTTTTCCGTCCCCCGCGAGGAGGTTGCAAACCCCATCGAAATTGTTCGTAAGGGCGAACTGGAACTTCTTTTCGTCGAAGTTGAGCATGCCCTTCTTGTCGAACTGGATCCCGATGTCCATGAGACTCTGGACGGAAGCGCCTTCCGCGAAGAGAAAATTCTCCCGGAGCGCGGTCTTGATCCGGTCCTCGGCCATGCGGATGCCGTAGTCCCCGCCCAAGGTCTTCGCCGACTTGGTGTTCTCGTCCATGGTGTTCTGTTCCTGGATGAAGGAGAACACGTGGTTGAGGTTGTCGACGAGGTTCTTCACTTTGAAAGTCGTTTTCGGAAGGTCCTGCTCGATGCTCACGGTGACCGGGCGGCCTTCGTTGGAGATGCCCTTCAAGTCCAGCGTCACGCCCTTGATGAGGTCCTTCACCTCGTTGGTCGGGCTTTCGATATCGAAACCCTGGTAGCGGAACATCGCGTTCGTCGCGGGCTTTTGCTCCTCGACGAAAAAGTCGGACTCGCCGTCCACGAAGTAGAACTCGGGGAACTCCACTTCTCCACTCACGCCCGTCTTATCCGAGTTGATGATGAGCCGGTAAGGCAGCTCCGGGTCGGCCTCGTCGCGTACCACGTTCGCCTTCACTCCCATGCCGGAGTCGTTGATGATTCGGGCGATCCCCGTGAGGGTTGAGCTTTCGTTGTCTATGTAGATGTCTTTCGTGTCGCCGTCGGCGGTCGAGAACGTGAAGTAGCCGGAGCCGATCTTGGTCTCGTTCTGGTCGGCGAAACGGTTCGACAGTGCGCTCGCGCTTTTGGCGAGCTGCAGGACTTCGAGTGAGTGCTTTCCGGGCTCGGCCTGGTTCCGGTCGGCAGTACCCGTGAGAACCTTGTCATCGCCGCTCGAGAACATGATTTCCCGTAGTGCGAGGGGCGAGTTGAGATCGGGGATGAGCGCGCGCACGCCTTCCACCCGGCCGATCACGTCGTCGAGCAGCTTCACCTTCTCCTGCACGACGCCACGGCGCTCCTCGATCTTTTCGATCGGCTTGCGCTCCGCTTTAGTCGCGGCCTGGAAGGCGCGCTGAAGCTCGGGGCTCAGATTGGAAATCGAATCCATGGACACTTCAGCCACGGTCGTCGCCTCGAATTGAGAGTCGGATGAAGAAAGAAAGAAGGTACGGAATGAGGAGGGCCTGAAGAGCCGCTCCCTGTTTTTATTATCGAGGATCGCGGGAACGCCCGCAACGGCGTTAGGCGGTTTTGTCGAGCTTTTTGCCGCCGGCTTTCTGACGTAATGCCGGAGCCTTGGAAGGGGGCTGAACGAGGAATCGTGCCTGGCCGGAGGCCGTCGGGCGGTGCGAAAGGAGCTCGACGACCGTGGAGCTGTCAACGATTTGACTGGCCTGAAGCTCCTCGGCGGGAGCCTCCTGCACCGGAGCGGGGGCAGCCTGAACGAGCTTGTTCTTTTCCCCTTTGCGCCGGAAGTCCCGGGCCTGTTCGCGCTCGCGGTTCTGCGACTCCGACGAGGCGGCTACCGTGAACCCGTCTAATTTTTGGATGGACTGCGTCGCCATTTTTTCTCTCTAACTACTTATCGGCGAAATAGGCGGACGTCTTCACTCCAGAAGCCGGAGCGCGAGGGAGGGCAGGGAGTTCGCCTGCACCATAACGGCGGTAGCCGCTTTCAACTGCACTTGGGCCCGGACCGCCGAGGAAGCTTCCGCCGCCAGATCCGCGTCGAGAATTCTCGACTTCGCGATGGTCAGGCCTTCCTGCTGGCTACCGAGCTGTCGGGTGATGGAGTGCATTCGTTCTTGAATGGCGCCGAGCTGGGCGCGGGGCCGGCCAAGCTTTTGAAGGGCGCCGTCCAGCGACTCGATGGCTCCGGCCGCGTCGTCGCGGTTGGAGAGATCGACGCCGTCCACTCCGAGGGAGCCGGGGCGCAAGTCGATCTGGGAAGCCGAGTAGGAAATGCGGTTGTTCTCGTTGTTGTCCGGTCCCACTTGAAAAACGAAATCCGAGCCCTTGCCGTTGAGTAGCGGGCTTCCGAGATATTGCGTGCTTTCGGCGAGGCGGTTCAACTCCTGGTTGAGCTCCGACACTTCCAATTGAAGCAGCTCGCGCTCGCGGTCACCGACCGTATCACTCGCCGATTGAATCGCGAGCTCGCGCATGCGAAGCAGGAGATTGCTCACTTCGTTCATGCCGCCTTCGGCGACCTGAGCGAGAGAGATGGCGTCCAAAGTGTTGCGGTTCGCCTGACCAAGGCTTCGGATTCTCGCCTCGAGGGTGTCAGAAATGGTGAGGCCGGCGGCGTCGTCGCCCGCGTGGTTGATGCGCTTTCCGGAAGAGAGGCGCTCCAGGGACTTACTCAGCTCCCGATTGCTCTCTTCGAGATTGCGGTTTACGGACAAGGCAGTGGTGTTCGTCAGCAAAGAAATAGGCATAGTTGTACCTCTGGCTAAGAAGACATGGCATTTCCACGCGGCTTTATGACAGTATGCGTTACACCGCTCACGAGCTTTATCGGCACCGCGTTATGCCTCTTTAGGGATTTTTATGCCTGGCGTTAAATTTCAAGATTCCGATAGGTTACATAAGTCTATTTTGGTAAACGAGTGTTTGGCGGCGCTCGATATAACGCGCGGCGGCACGTATCTGGACCTGACTTTTGGGGAGGGTGGGCACACGGAAGCCATGCTTGCCGCCGGGGCCGACCGGGTCATCGCCTTCGACCAAGACGCTCAGACCATCGCCCGTTACCGGGAACACGGGGCCCTGAAGGACGACCCCCGCCTCACGTTGATCCATTCGCGGTTTTCGGAGCTCGGTTCCTTCGTTCCGGCGGAGTCGGTGGAGGGAATTCTGATCGATTTGGGGGTGAGCACACGCCAGCTCTTGACGCCGGAGCGGGGATTTTCCTTCGCGGGCGAGGGGCCCCTCGACATGCGGATGGATCCGAGCCGCGGACTGCCGCTCTCGGATTGGCTCGAGAAGCTTTCCCTGGACGATCTGGCGATCGCCATCGGAAAGAACACCGACATGAAAGGCGTGTACTCGGCGGCGCGAAGAATTCTGGAAGCGTTTCACGCAGGCCATCTCAAGACGACGGCGGATCTGGCGTCGCTGTTCGATCGCCCGGGCGGCAAGACTCACGCGGGAACGGTGGTTTTTCTCGGTCTGCGGATGATGGTCAACGACGAGCTAGGCGAAGCGGAACGCGTTCTGCCCCAGGCGCTCGGCGCCTTGAAGACCGGCGGACGCCTCGCGGTCATCACGTTTCATTCGACCGAGGACCGGCTGGTGAAAAGGGCTTTGAAGATCCTCGCGGGCAAATGCATCTGCGAAAAGCCGATGTGCCAATGCCCCAGAATTCGACGCGGTGATCTGATTTATCGCAAGCCAGTCGTGCCGGGGCACGCTGAGCTCAACGCGAACCCAAGGGCGCGCAGCGCCAAGCTTCGCTGCATTGAAAAAATCAGCACCTGAACCTAACACAGAAATAGTCCTTC
>CAZZHG010000137.1:0-8937 GCA_964653655.1 uncultured Pseudobdellovibrionaceae bacterium | reverse complement strand
CCGAAAATCCAGCCTGGACCGAAATCACAGCCCCGAGAAAAGGAGCCACCTGTTTGGACATGTGTCTTGCAGACGGCGAAGAGCTGTTCGACTGCGAGTACTACTGCATCCAAACGGCTAAAGTAGGCCCGCTTACCCCGCGGGACACCTGCTCCCGCCACTAATCAGAATCTGTAGCCGCTAGAGGAAAGACCCGCACTTGCCGGTCTCGAATGGCCAAGCCTTGCTTACCGGCCAGGAACCCCTCGAGGGCGGGCCCGATGAGGTCCGCCGCCCTACGGCTGAGCACTCCCTTTTCCACCCAGCCATCCTTTCCCTCGGCCGCGTACTGCAGCAGATGGAAGTACTTGTCCCCCGACATCAGAAAACGCGGGGCGAGCGACTCCTTCGAGGCGAGCCAGTTCACGTAAGCTTTGATGAGATCGACCGCGCGTTCCTCGTCTTCGGTCGGAATCGGGCTTCGCGGCCCGTGCGTCCACGTCTTGCCCGGCCCTTCCTTGCCCCGGTTGACCGCCTCCAAAATCGCGCGGCCTTCCTGCTGAACTTCCCGGCGGTTCAGGCCGCGGAAGTTGGAGAGCTCTTCCAGGTTCTTCGGCTTCACCTTCGCGATGGAACGGATAGTCTCGTTGTCGGCCACCCAGTTGCGCGGAAGGTTTGCCTTCTTCGCCCGGGCCTCGCGCCACTCGATGAGATGGAGAAGGCACGCGCACGTCTTCGCGTCCATGGACGCGCTTTTGGCGACCCGCCTTGCGATGTCGTCCGGCGGCTCGTCGAAGTGGGAGGCTTCGTGGCGGCTTTCTTCCAGCGCCCAATCCACGCGGCCCCTCTGGGCCAAACGTTTTTCGAGAGCGTCCCAAAGCGGAACGAGATGAGCGACGTCGAGCACGGCGTACTCGAGCAGCTCCTTCGGAAGCGGCCTATCGAGCCACTTCGCCCGCGCGAGCCCCTTCGGAAGGTTCACCTTCAAGACGTCGCGCAAAAGATTGCCGAGACCGACGTTATCGCCGAGTCCGGACAACGCCGCGGCCACTGCCGTGTCGAGCACCGGCTCGGCGAGACAGTCATACTCCCAAAACAAACATTCCTGATCCGCGTACGCCGCGTGCAGGATTTTCAAGACTTTCGGATCGCGGAGCACGTCGAGAAACGGCTTGAGATCGTCCTTCGAAAGATCCAGCGGATCGATGAGCCACGCCTCGTCCCGGGTCGCGACTTGAATGAGTGCGATGGCCGGGTAAAACGTTCTCTCGCGGATGAATTCCGTATCGAGAGCGATGACGGGAGAGGCGGCCAACTTTTCGCTGAGAGCAGCGATCGTTTTCGGATCGCGCACCAGCTGCAGGGAAGCTTTTACTTGCGGCGGCAACATTCCGAGATCACTACCATAGTCTGATAACACAGGCCACCGCTTGGCTTGAGGGGCCACGCGGCGGGTGATAGCTTAAGCAAAGCCATGAAAGAGGGAATCTCCCGATCCGGCAGCCCCGCCGCGGGTAAGTCGCCCGAAGCCTACGTCCCCAGCCACCGCGTGCGGTTCATAACCGCGGCTTCGCTATTCGACGGCCATGACGCCTCTATCAACATCATGCGTCGTATCCTTCAGAGCATGGGGGCCGAGGTCATTCACCTGGGCCACAACCGGGGCGCGAAGGAGATAGTGGACGCGGCTCTGCAGGAAGACGCCCAGGCCATCGCCCTTTCCAGCTACCAGGGCGGCCACGTCGAGTACTTCAAGTACGTCATCGACCTTCTTAAGGAGGCGAAGGCGGGCCACATCGCGGTTTTCGGCGGCGGCGGAGGCACCATCACGGCGGCGGAGGCCGACGAGCTTCACAAGTACGGCGTGAAACGGATTTACTCCCCGGATGACGGCCGACGCCTGGGCCTCGGCGGCATCATCACCGACATGATCCGGGGCGCCGACTACGATCCCCTCTCCCAGGTGGACTGGGCCTGTCTGAAAGATCGATCGACGCTTAGAAAGATGGCCAACGCCCTCACCTGTATCGAGATGGGCGAAGGCGCGCTCTCCGGGCCCTACGCTTCCCACCTTTCCGACTTTCAGAAGATGAAGGCGGACGCGTCCAGACTGGGCAAGGCCAATCGGGAAAGCCACAAGACCACGGTCATCGGCCTCACGGGGACCGGCGGCGCCGGAAAATCGAGCCTCACGGACGAGCTGGCGCTTCGCTTTCTCAATCGTTATCCGAATAGCCGGCTCGCGATCGTCGCGACCGATCCGACGCGAAAGAAAACCGGGGGAGCGCTGCTGGGCGATCGCCTCCGCATCAACAGCCTGAAGAATCCCCGCCTCTACATGCGCTCGCTCGCGACCCGGGAAGCCAATCTTTCCCTGAGCCGGGCGACCCAGGAAGCGGTGGATTGCCTCGCGGCGGAAGGCTACGACTGGATCCTCGTCGAAACGGGGGGCATCGGCCAGGCGGACACCTCCATCGTCGATCTCGTCGACATCAAGATTTACGTCATGACGAGCGAGTTCGGCGCGCCGACTCAGCTCGAGAAGATCAACATGCTCGATTATGCGGACCTCGTCGTGCTGAACAAGTTCGACAAGGGCGGCTCCCTCGATGCCCTGGGAGACGTGCGCAAGCAGCTGCGCCGCAACCATCGGGAGCTCGAAGCCTTTCCCGCCACCCGGTATCCGGTTTTCGGATCCATCGCCTCCCGGTTCAACGACCAGGGCGTGGACGCGGTCTTCGAGCACCTCGTGAGGATTCAGAAGGAGCCGAAGAAGCTCGTTCCCTTGGACCACGATTTCGAGCTGAAGGATCCGATGGGCACGACCATCGTGCCGAAGAACCGGGTGCAGTACCTGTCGGAAATCACCGCGGCGGTGCGGGAGTACCACGCGGAGACCAAAAAGATAGTCGAGTCGGTCGCGAAGATCGAAGCCGCGGAAACGCTCAAGGGCGCGCTTTCCTCCGAGGGGAAGTTGGAGGTGGAAAAGGCGAAAGCCTCGCTTCCCGCGGACGCGGCGGAGCTTCTCGCCGGCTGGCCCAAGATCGAAAAGGAATACAAGGCCGACCAGATCACGTTCGGCGTGCGGGACAAGGCCGTTTCGGTGCCGCTCTTTCGCAAGAGCCTTTCGCAGAACAAGATCCCGCGCATTTCGCTCCCCCGCTACCGCTCCAAAGCGGATCTCATCGATTTCCTCCGCCGGGAAAATCTCCCGGGATTTTTCCCTTTCACCGCGGGCGTGTTTCCGCTGAAGCGGGACACCGAGGCGCCGAAGCGGATGTTCGCCGGCGAGGGGACACCCACCCGGACGAACAAGCGCTTTCATCTGCTCTGCGCCGGAGAAAAAGCGAAGCGGCTGTCGACGGCCTTCGATAGCGTGACTCTCTACGGCCAGGACCCCGACCGGCGCCCCGACATCTACGGAAAAATCGGCGAAAGCGGAGTGAGCGTCTGCACGCTCGACGACGCGAAGAAATTGTACGCCGGCTTCGATTTGTGCGATCCGGCGACCTCCGTCTCGATGACCATCAACGGCCCGGCCCCCATGCTGCTCGCCTTCTACTTCAATACGGCGATCGATCAGCAGGTGGAGAATTTCAAGAAGGCGAAGGGGCGGGATCCTTCCCAGGCGGAATGGGACAAGATCTCGGCCGAGACGATCACCCAGGTACGCGGCACCGTTCAAGCCGACATTCTGAAAGAGGATCAGGCCCAGAATACGTGCATCTTCTCGACCGCCTTCGCGCTGCGGATGATGGGCGACATGCAGCAGTTCTTCATCGATAACGACGTCCGCAACTATTACTCGGTGAGCATCAGCGGCTACCACATCGCGGAAGCCGGCGCGAACCCCATCAGCCAGCTCGCCTTCACGCTCGCCAACGGGTTCACCTTCGTCGAGTACTACCTCTCGCGCGGAATGCCCATCGACGATTTCGCCCCGAACCTGAGCTTCTTTTTCTCCAACGGCCTCGACCCCGAATACACGGTCATCGGCCGGGTCGCCCGGCGCATCTGGGCGATCGCCATGAAGCGCCTTTACGAAGGCAACGACCGAAGCCAGAAGCTCAAGTACCACATTCAGACGTCGGGCCGCTCTCTGCACGCCCAGGAAATCGCCTTCAACGACGTACGCACCACGCTTCAGGCGCTGCTCGCGTACTTCGATCATTGCAACTCGCTTCACACGAATGCCTACGACGAAGCGATCACGACGCCGACCGAGGAGAGCGTCCGCCGGGCCATGGCGATTCAGCTCATCCTGATGGAGGAGTTCGGTTGGACGAAGAACGAGAACCCGCTTCAGGGCAGTTTCATCATCGAGGAGCTGACCGAGCTCGTCGAGAACGCGGTACTCGCGGAGTTCGATCGGCTGACGGTCCGCGGAGGCGTGCTGGGCGCCATGGAAACGCAGTATCAGCGATCCAAAATTCAGGAAGAGTCGCTCCACTACGAACAGCTCAAGCACTCGGGAGAGCTTCCCATCGTCGGCGTGAACACCTACCTCAACCCCCACGGAGTGGACGTCGCCGCGCTCGCCCCCGAAAATCTTACCCGCGCCTCCTACGCCGAGAAGGACGAGCAGATAGCGAATCTGCGCAAGTTTCAGGAGAGAAACGCCAAGGAGGCGGCGGCGCGGCTCGAGGAGCTCCAGCAGACCGCCCGCACCGGCGGCAACATTTTCGAGTCCCTGATGAAGGCCGCGCGCGTCTGCTCCCTCGGGCAGATGAGCCAGGCCCTGTACGAGATCGGCGGCGAGTACCGCCGCTCGATGTGAGGAAGAGGATGCGCTACCTCGTCGCCTGTTTGTTAATCGTCGGTTGTGCCCAGAAACGGCCCGTGCTGGAGACGCGCGACGTACCTCCGACGCTTCCGGCGCCGGCGAGCACGGCTTCCCTTTCCCTGGGTTATTCCATCGTCAAAACGCTCCACGATCCCTTGTGGCTGAGGGACCCCGCCATCCTCGGGCATTGTTCCGCTTCGCTTCAGGACGACACGAATCTCGAAATCCCCTGCCAGAACGTCGTGGTCACCGCGGTCGACGACAAGGGCGTCGAAAAAGGAAGGGCCGCCGTCGAGTCGGGCAAGTTCCGGCTTAGCGTCGAGAAGGGTAAGCAGTACTACGTGCGGGTCATCGCGCCCCAATATCAGATCGCCGACGCCAACCGCATCGGCCCCGTGAAGGCCGGCGAAACCATCGACTTGCGACTATCCCGCAAGTAACTGAGGTTAAACGTTTATCTTCTTTGCCTCCGGTGACGAAAGTCGCTCCTTGAGACGGGACCGGCGGCTCCCCTAAAATGCCGTTTCTTCTCTGAATCTCGAAATATGGATTGGGCGTTGGGGACTGGATGCGAGTTTTTTGCGCGTTCTTTTGTCTTTCCGTATCGGCTTGGGCCGTGCAGGTACCGTACCTGCGCACGTCCGTTGGCCCTTTGCCGCTCGCCCGGATCCAGCAGGAAAAATCCGTAGAAGATAAAGACTCTCCCACCGGAGTGGGAACCGTCGGCATGCGAGGCACGGTCATCGCCTACGACATGAACGGCGGAAAGCTCGCGGGCAATCGGATCACTTTCGACAGCCTCGCCTTCTCGATCCGATTCAACGAGCTCTCCCTCACCACTTCCCAGCTGGTTCCGGTGATCAAGGTAAGCACCGTCCGCAAGGAAAAGGTGATCGCCGGAAAGCGCGTCGTCTACGACGAACCCGTGAGCATCGAATCGAAGGAATCAAAGCCCATCCGCGCGAGTTACCCGAACGTTAAGTTAACCGCCGTCACGAAACCCGGAACGGTTCTCTCCATCCCCCTACCCGATCGGGTTGCCATCCGAATATCGGAAGGACCCGTCGTGAAACTGAGGGACAGAGACGCTGTCGCGAAAGCGTTTCAGGAATCCCTAGACCGTTCTCTCGGCACGGACGCGTTCTGGGACGGGCTCGAGATCAAAACGGAGAACCTTCCCGGCATTCTCGATTTCGCCGTCGGGCAGCGCGACCTCTGGAGAAAGCCCGTCACGGACGCGGCGAAAGCCGAAGCCGCAAAGGAAAGTTTTCTCAATTCCCTGGAACAAAGGCTTTCCCAGGAAATGCCGCCTCTGCGGCTAAACGGAAAAGATTTGGATGCGGAAATCGGCTTGTCCGCCGACGGCTACCTCCACTTGGCGCTCGGCCGGGCGAACGTCGCGGAAGCGACCACGTCGGGCTACCGCTTTCAGGTGGAGACCGACAAAGGCGGGCTCACCCTCGCTTTACGAGCTTATTTGGGAATGCTTCTCGATGGGCGGGCGAAGATCGGCGAAGTGGATAAGGCAAAGCAAGTCGCCATCCTCGGCCTCAACGATTCGGAACGGGCTTCCGCGGCGCAGCTTCTCAAAGACCTGGGCCTCGGCTCCTTCGAGGCGGCTACTCTGAAGGCTCTTGCCGTCGATCTCTCGGCGAAGGCTCCGGCGCTCGCCGATCTTTCCGGCGATGAAATTTCCCTGACCCTGCCGTTCGCGGCGATTTCGATTCACGAGAACGTCGCTCCGTTTCGCTTCACCTTAAAGGTCCGCCTCAAACTCGAAGCGGGCCGGCTCGCGGTTCTCGGCATCACGACGACCTCTCCCGTTACCCCCCAGGGCACCGCCTGGGATCGCCTCCAGGCGACCGTTCGCCTTCTCGCCTTGAGCGCCCTCGCCAACCATGAGGCCGACAAGCTCCAAAAGGACGAAAGCGGACTAACGTGGGAAATGGTGAAGAAGGGCGACGAAGCCCACCTCCGCCTGACCGTGCACTGACTAGAAGATGTATCGCTTGCGGCTCAGGTTCAGCAGGATCGCGGTGCTGGTCATGAAAGTCAGCAGCATCGATCCGCCGTAGCTGAAAAAGGGCAAGCCCACGCCCACGATGGGTAGCACCCCGATGACCATTCCGATATTTATGAATACGTGCCAAAAGACGATCGCCGTCACGCCGAAGGCGAGCAGCATCTGGAACTTGTCCCGCGCCCGGGCGACGGTTCTCAACGCGAAAAAGCAATAAGTGCTGTAGAGGACCATCAGGATCAGGGATCCGAGAAAGCCACGCTCCTCCGCGAATACCGAAAAGATGAAATCCGTGTGCTGCTCAGGGATGAAGTTCAGCTGGGCCTGGGTACCCTGCAGCCAACCCTTGCCGAAACCTTTGCCGGAGCCCACGGCGATTTTGCATTGTAGGGCGTTGTAACCGCTGCCCCGCGCGTCACGGCCGGGATTGAGAAACGTCTTCACCCGTTCACGCTGGTAATCGTGGAGAACGAACTCGTAGGCAATCGGCACGATGACGGCGCCCATGAGGGCCACGATCGCAATCGACTTCCAGTGAACCCTCAAAAAGAAAATCATGCTTCCCGCGACGAGCGCGAGAACGCCCGCCGTTCCGAGATCGGGCTGCTTCAGAATCAGCAAGAACATAGGCGCGACGACGAGCGCCGGAATGAGAAGGCGCTTGAGTGTGTAGGGCGGCCCCTCTTTCTCGTCGCTGAAATATTTCGCGAGTGTCAGCACGATGCTGAGCTTCGCGATTTCGGACGGCTGCAGGTTCAGCGGTCCGAGCCGCAGCCAACGCTGGGAGCCGCCGCCGATGTTACCGACGACGAGAACCGCGGCGAGCAGCGCGAGGCAAATTCCGTAAAAGGGATAGGCGAGCTTTTCGAATACCTGGCTGTCGACGAAGAGAATAACGGTCCCGACGGCAAGCCCGATGCCGAACCACATGAGCTGGGTGCGGTAGAGATCCCCCAACCCCGCGCCGCGTGCCGCGCTGTACACGGTGGCCAGCCCCAAACAGTAGAGCACGCACATGGTGACGACGAGTCCCACGTTGAAAGTCTTGATGACGTTGACGTCGGTCCGTAGCTCGGCCATTTACTGCACCTTCGTCCCTTCAGGAGGCGTTTCCGGCGAGGGAGGGGCCTCTTCCGCGCCGCCGCTCGGAGCCTGCGGCACTTCCTCCTCCTCTTCTACGGGCTTGGCTTTCGCCACCCTTCCCCAGCGAAGCTTCTTCAACGCCTCGTCCTCGACCAGAGGGACGCCGGTCAGCTTCGACTTCTTCTGCAAATAGGCTTCGATGGTGTCTTTCACCACGGGGCCCGCTACCGAGCCGTGGCAGGAGTGCTCGGCCACCGCGACGACGGCGATTTCGGGATTCTCCCGGGGGGCGTAGCCGACGAATAGACCGTTGTGGCGATCCTTGATCGGCATCTTCTCGCACTTTTGCTTCATGATCTCGCTGAAAGAGCGGACCTGGGCGGTGCCGGTTTTGCCGGAAATCGCCGTGTAGTTGCTGCCGGTGCGTACGCCCGTGCCCCCGGGAACGTTGACCACTTCGAACAGACCTTCCTTCACCGATTCGAAAATCTCCGATGGGATTTCGATTTTGCGGAGGAGCTGGGGCTGGAACTCGCGGATGGTCTTGCCGCTCTTCTGTTCGATCTTGCGCACTATGTACGGACGATAAACGAACCCCTGATTGCCGATGGCGGCATATGCCGTCACGAGCTGCAGTGGGGTCGTGGTCACGTAGCCCTGTCCGATGGCGACGCTCAACGTTTCGCCCGGATGCCAGATGTCCTTGAAGACTTTCTTCTTCCATTCGGTGTCGGGGATGAGGCCCTGCTGCTCGCCGAAGAGCTGGATGCCCGTCTTTTCGCCCATGCCGAAAAGCCTCGCATACTTGGAGATCCGGTCGACTCCGAGCTTATCGCCCACCTGGTAGTAGAAAATATCGCAGGACTCCTTGATGGAGCGCAGGAAGTCGACGTGGCCGTGCCGCTTCCAGCAGTGGAAAGTGCGGGAGCCGAACTTCATCGCCCCGTTGCAGTTCACCGCCGATTTGGGGGTGATGACCCCTTCGGCTAGTCCCGCGACCGCGAGCAGAAGCTTGAAGGTGGAGCCCGGAGAGTAGTGATCCTGGATCGCGCGGTTGCGAAGCGGCCGGTCC
>CAZZHG010000136.1:0-9040 GCA_964653655.1 uncultured Pseudobdellovibrionaceae bacterium | reverse complement strand
CGTCTATGTCTCGCCTCGTCGGGACGTGAAAGCAGGCGTCCAGCATGGGCGCGGGCCGGCGCAGCACAAGCCAAGAGCCGATACCGTAGACGAGCAGCGCCCCCATCATCACGAACGCGAGCGACGGATCCCAGTTGCCGGTGAAATCGAGAAACGCGGTCACCTTCCCGGGCTGGGTCATGCCGGATATACAAAGCCCCGCGGCGAAAAGAGCTCCGCAGAAAAACGCCGTCCCTTCCCGTTTCAAATCATGCCTCCCAGGTACTGGATGCCGAAAACCACTGCCGCGCCGGCGGCCATGAACACGATTGTCGCGACGATGGAACGAGGCGAAAGCCGGCTCATGCCGCAAATACCGTGTCCACTCGTGCAGCCGCCTCCGAGGCGCGTGCCGAAACCAACGAGAAGTCCCGCCGCCACCATCGCCGACCAGGATCGTTCGAGCGTATTGAGGAAGGTGACGGGCTCAAAGAGCGCGAAACCGAAGCCGGTGAAGAACATTCCCGCGAGGAAGGCGGCCCTCCAGCGTTTATCCGGCGCATCCAGGATTCCGCCCAAAATCCCGCTGACGCCGAGTACTCGGCCGTTCAAAGCGAGAAGGAGAACCCCCGCGAGGCCAATGAGCGTGCCGCCGAAAAAAGCCATCATGCCCTACCTCGAAGCATTCCGTACCAATAGAGAAGCGGCAGAAGGAACCGCTTGAGAAGATACATACTGAGCCGTTCCTTTCCCTGATCGAAGGGAAAGGTTTCCACGGGGTTGCCGTCGTAATCGAACTCGGCGAGCACGACGGTGCCGTAACTCGTGACGAGGGGGCACGAAGTGTAGCCGTTGTACTTCGCGGCGAGCGGCTGCTTCCTCGAGTAGGCGATGAGGTTGGATACCAGTACCGGCGCTTGCTTGCGTATTGCCGCGCCCGTTCGGGAAGTCGGAAGGCTGCTTGCGTCGCCGAGAGAAAACACGTTCGGAAACTTCGTGTGCTGCAAGGTGAACTTGTCCACGCTCACGAAGCCGGCGCCGTCCGCCAGCGTGCTGCCGCTCACAACCGCGGGAGTTCCCATCGGAGGAGTGACATGCATGAGATCGTATTTCTCCTCCGTCTTTTCCTTCGTATCGAGGTTCTCGAAGATCGCGGTGTTCGTCGTGGGGCGAATCTCCACGAGGTTGTAACGGTACTTGGTGTGGATGCCGCGCTTTTCGATGACGCCGTTCAAAACGGCGGCGTACTTCTTCACGGCGAAAATGGAAGCTCCGGCGGAAAAAAACCGGATGTCCGCCTTTTCGCGGGTTCCCTTCTTTCGAAAGTAGGCGTCCGCGAGATACATGATCTTCTGGGGCGCGCCGCCGCACTTGATCGGCGTGCTCGGAAAAGTGAACAGCGCGCGGCCGCCTTTGAAAGCCTGGATGGCTCTCCAGGTCCCGTCGACGGTCTCATAGGAATAGTTAGAGCAAACATTGCCGGTTGCGAGCGCTTCCTTGAGTCCCGGAATGCGATCCCAAAAAACTTCCATGCCGAGGGCGACGACCAGGTAGTCGTAGGTGACTTTCTCGCCGCTTCTCAAAATCACTTCACTTTTCTCGGGGTTGAAGGATGAGACCGCGTCCTGAATCCAGACGGTTCCCTTCGGAATGAAATCCTCTTCGCGCTTGCGAGTCGCTTCCTTTCCGAGAACGCCCCCGCCTACCAGGGTCCAAAGCGGCTGGTAGTAGTGAACGGCGGACGGCTCGATGATGGCGACCTTGGAAAAGGCCTTAGCCTTCCTTAACCGGGAAGCCACCGAGATGCCGCCGGTGCCGCCGCCGACGATGAGTACGGAATAATGCGCCATGAATCCCCCAAATCGGATGGCATTCTAGGGCCTCTCGCGAGAGTGGGCAACGCCGCGTTTGTTTGGTAAAGATGGGGCATGAGTGAACGTGACTTGGCTTCCATCAGCTCCCGGTTCGTGGCGATGATCATCGATTTTCTGGTGCTCATCATTCCGATCGCCGCCTTCCAGGCCGGCTTTCCGTTCGTCGGGCCGGTGTTCATGACTTTCCTTTATTATCCGATCTTCCACGCCTCCCCCATCCGGGCCACTCCCGGAAAACGGGCAATGAACATCGAAGTCGTCTCCACCAAGGGAGAGACTCTTTCGATCGGCATGGCGATGCTGCGGCACTTGTTCACTTTGGGGGGCGGCTCCCTGTTTCTGATCGGCCATGGAGTGGCCCTCATTACCGCGAAGAAACAGGCCGTTCACGACCTCGTGGCCGACTCCATCGTCGTCAAAGGGCGCAACGACTCGATGACCACCATCGACGCGTGGACGTCGACGCTTCGTAACTTATTCAGCCGTCTCAATTAGCCCAAGGACTGGGCAACCGAAAGGTTTTGCCGTCGGGGAAGCCGAGCTCAAAAGCTTGGAGAGCGATGCATTCGCCTTCGCCGAGATCCGCCGGCGCCGGGCGCTTGGACCCATATAGGGCGTCTCCTAGAACGGGAGCGCCGATGGCGGCGAGCTGCGCGCGTATCTGATGGTGGCGGCCGGTGCCGAGGGTAATTTCCACTTCCCATCCGTGCGGGACCTGCTCGACCTTTCCCACTTCCAATCGGCAAACGCGCCAGCCTTCCTTCGCTTCCAGATTCACTTCGTGCGGAGCGCGGTCTCCGGGCGCCATGTAATGAATCAGCTCCCCTTCGGGAACCGGAGAGGAGAGCAGTGCCCGGTAGCGCTTGTGAATCTCGCGCGACTCGAGCCAGCGCCCCATGTCGGAGCAAAAGCTTTTCGACTTCGCGAGCGCCATCAGGCCTTGGGTAGCGATGTCGAGCCGATGGCAAATCCACAACCGATGACCGAGCGTCTCCTCGAGGCGGGACACCAGATTCTCCCGGGCGTTGTCGCAGGTGGGGTGGACCGGCAGGCCCGCGGGCTTGTCGACCACCAGAACGTCGTCGTCTTCAAAAACGATTCGCGACCGCCAGTCCCGGGCGGAGGGAAACCGGCGAGGAAAAGGGTGTACCCGGAGTACATCGCCCTCAACCAGCTCCACGTCCGCACGAAGGCGGCGGCGGTTGAGATAGACGGCGCCTAAAGCCAGCAAGGCTTCGGGGGATAGGGATTGGGGGAGAGTTCCGAGCAGAGTCCGGACGGAGGTCTTTCCGGGAGAAACGAGGTGGTGGGGAGGAGGGACCGGGCCAGGCATGCCCCGGTTATTCAACCCCGGAGGCCCGCCGTCAACGGGCGGGCCTCCGGAGCCGAGAGGGTGTTACAAGGTCTCGACGAATTTGGTGATGTACGTTTCGGGCTGAGTGGTGGCTTCCTCTTCCATTCCCGCAACCACCTTGTTCTTGAAGATTCCGGCCGGAACGGCGCCGGGCTTGGTGATCACGACGGTCGTGAAGAACTTCACCGTGTAGTCGCCCTTCGCGGTCGAACGGATGTCGAAGCCCGCTTCGACGGATTTCAGATTCTTCGCAAGGCCCGTCGCCTGGATGTCCTTCGACTTCGTCCAGCTCACGTACCGGCTCGTGCCGTCGGTGGCGAGATAGACGTCGGCGCGCACGGTGGCTTCCATTCCCTGCAAGTCCTGCTTGTCCGAGGCATCGTAGTAAGTCGCCGTCATGCCTTCGTGGGTGGACTGCGTGGGGCCAGCGTGAATCTTATCCGCCGTCGTGAGGACTTCCTTATTAAGGGCGGTATCGAGTTGCATGAAGTTGCCGCCCGCATTCGGCTTGAACGTGCACTCGGTCTCGATGCGGCCATCGAACTGTCCGTTGGCGAGCGTCGGGCCCGAAGCCCACTTGGGCGCTTGGCAGGTGAAGTCTACGGTCCAGTCGGTCAGGGCGAAGGCGGACACACTGGCAAAACACAAGGTCGCTAACCAAAGTTGCTTCATGAAATCTCCTGTGGGGGTTGTGCGAATCAGATTACCAGCGGAGATCTCAAGTATGAGTAAAGCGGGCCGGCTCGCTAGAGCGGGTGTTAACGGCAAAAATCCAACTCGCGGATGCGACGCACCAAAACTCAGGGAAACAGCGCGAGGACCTCGGAATTGCCCAGCTCCCGAGCCAAAGACAGCGCGGTTTTTCCGTCGTGCCCCTCGATATCGAAACGGGCGCCCCCTTTGAGCAGCTCCCGAACGGTATCCACGTGGGAACCCGCGACCGCATCGTGCAGGGCCGTGTATCCGTTGTACCCTCCCCGCTCGTCTGGCTTCCACCCATGGGCGAAAAGCACGGGAATCACAGAGGCCCTTCCCCAATACGCGGCCTTGTGGCCGGCGTTGGCCCCCATCCAGAGATCGAGTTGATTGGCATCAGCTCCGTTCTGAAGCAGCACTTCCGCCTCCTTCGCTAAGCCGGTTCTCGCCGCGAGAATGAGCGGCGTGAAGCCATTCTCGTCCCGCTCGCCGAGGCCCTGCTTAGTCTTGGCGAGTAACGCCTCCAGCGCCGGGATGTCGTTAGCAAGCACGGTCTCCCGCAAGCGCTGGCCCGCGAGCGTGTGATGGCCCAATCCTTGGAGGAGTCGGATGGCCGCCGGATACTTCACGGCCCACGCCGAATCGAGGGGCACGAGCCCGGCTTGATTCTTGAAATCCAGATTGGCCCCCGCCGCAATGAGCGCGCGAATAATCCGCTCTCCCTTCGGCGAACGAAAGTAGATCGCGTCGTGAAGGGGCGAATTCCCGTTGGAGGGAGAGACCGCGTTCACCGAAGCCCCGTGATGGAGAAGGTATTCGACCACTTCCGGGTTTCCGGAGTAAACGCCCTTGTGCAAAACCGAGACGTCCATGGGCCCGGGCTGATGAAGGTTCGCGCCCGCTTCGACCAAAGCTTTCAGTGCCCCCAGCTTTCCGCGTCCCGCCGCCACCTGAACCGCGGGAAGGCCGTCGGCATCTTTCGAATCCTTCAAGGAAGGCGTCCGGCTAATCAAAGATCGCACGGTGCTTTCCTGTCCCGTTTTCACGGCATTCCAAAAGTCCGAGGCGTTTGCCTGAAGGGTGAGTCCTACTAGTAGCAGAGCTAGAGTTTTCATGACGTCCTCAAAAAGAATCCGGCGGGCGGAGTTTCCTCCGTCCGCCGGCCGTAGTGGTTGACTACTTACGGAGCAACTTGGCCCGAACCGTGCCCAAGAAATCCGGAAGGTCAGTCGGGAACCGGCTCGTCACCAGGTTTCCGTCTTCCACCACCGTTTTATCTTCCACGGTGGCTCCGGCGTTCTTGAGATCGATTTGGACCGCCCAGTAGGCCGTCGCGTTCTTTCCGCGCAGAAGGTCCGCGCTCACGAGCACCAGCGGGCCGTGGCAGAGAGCGCCCACGATCTTGCCGGCGTTGAAGAAGTCCTTCACCAGCTGAACCGAGCCCGCGTCGCTGCGCAGACTGTCCGGGTTCCACGCTCCACCGGGGATGAGGATGGCGTCGTAATCGGCCGCCTTCACCTGATCGGTGAACTTATCGATCTTCACCCAGGTCGCGTTCTCCATGAAGTGAGCCGTGAGGATGTGTGTATTGCGCTGCTCGGGGTATCGCACCCCGAATTGGGGCGGGAACTGCGGACGGCGGGGAGACACTAGGTCCGCCCTCGCTCCGCGCTCTCTCAAGAACACGAGCATCGCGGTAAGCTCAATTTCCTCGACGCCGTCGGTGGACAGCACCGCAATCCGCTTGCCGGCGAGCTCCGAAGCATTCTGGGGAGCGTCGAGAAGGAGCTTCCGGAAGGCTTCGTTCAAGGCGCCGGGGGCGCTCATGAGAAGGGTGTTACTGAGAGTGGGAACCGAGACGGTTCCGACATAGGCTTCGAGACGAGACGCCGAATCGGCGCCGATAGAGGCGAGGGAGGAAACCATTCCAGCCACCGCCACCGCTTTTCCAACAATCGCTTTCATTTTTCTAACCTCCGTATCGGGGGGCCTTGGTGACCGCCCTGTTTCAATGAGCCGAAACTACGCCTTTCCCCTTTTCGTTTGAAATTATGGATTGTGATGTTTTATATAAATTCCTCTTATGATTAATCCTGACTTCCTCCGCACGTTCCTGACTCTGGCCGAAACGGGACACTTCACCGAAACGGCGAAGCGACTTCACATGACCCAGCCGGGAGTTTCCCAGCACATCAAGAAAGTGGAGGAGTACTTCGACATTGCGCTGCTCAGCCGGCAGGGAAAAAGCTTCCGGCTCACGGAGGCGGGAAAGCAGCTGGTCGGTTACGGCAAGAGGCTGTTCGAGGAACACCGCCGGCTTCAGGACACGCTTCGCAAGGACGACCCCCACGAGGGGAAGCTTCGGTTCTCGAGCCCCGGAAGCCTCGCCCTCGTTCTTTTCGACACGCTTCTCGAGATGAAGAAAAAGCACCGGGGGCTCACGGTCGAGATGCTCGTCGCGCCCAATGCCTCGGTAGTCGATCACCTGAAGAACGAAGTAGTGGACGTCGGCTTCATGTCGGTGGAGCCGAAAGATCCCGCGGTACAGGTGGAGCTCTTCAGCAAGGTGGAAATTCTTCTCGCCCTTCCAAAGGGGAAAAAGATCACCACCCTCGAGGGCCTCAAGCAGCTTGGCTACGTGAACCATCCGGACGGCTACGCGTATCTGCAGCCGCTGCTTTCCAAGAACTTCCCGGGAGAGTTCACGGGAATGGCGGACATTCCGGTCGGAGTTCAGATCAATCAGCTCAACCGCATCCTCGATGCGGTGGCCGAAGGGCTCTGCTTCTCGGCGCTTCCGGCTACCGCCTGCGAGCGCTACCACCGCCGCAAGGAGATTCAAATCGTTCGCCTTCCCAAGCGCGCGGAGGAGGTGATCTACAAAGTCACACGCCGCAACGAAAAGCTGCCGTCCCGTTACGCTTTGATTCTGGAATCGCTCAAACGGTAGCGAGGAGGGTCATCTGCGCGCAGAAGCGCTCGGTCCAGGGACCCAGACCGATCGAGGAAAGGCGGTCGAGAGCGACGTAGGCCGATACGAGTGAAGCGGAAGCGGGAAGCAGACGAAAGCCCCCCTGCCCCGAAATCCACGGAGTCACGGAGAAGTAGCAACGCTCCGGCTTGAGTCCGGCGTCACGAGCGACCTTTTCCAGTTCCGCCCGCGTGTAAAGAAAGAGATGGCCGTCGGCGTCCGGCTTGAACTGCTTGGCCTCGGCCTCCGAGAAATCCTTCACCTGCGAATAGGTCGGCAGGCGGTTTCGAAAGTACGCTCCGTTGGGAGTAGTGAGGAGCAACCGCCCACCCGGCGCGAGAAACCGCCGCAGCTGAGCGAGAAACTTGTCTCCATGGGCCACGTGCTCGATGACGTCGCAAGCCAGCACCAGATCGAACGTTCCAAGGCGCGCGGGATCGAGCTCGAGGAGATTTCCCTGAACGAACTCCAGCGGCTCGCCCGTCTCCCACATCTCCACTTCACCGGACATGTCGCGAAGGTCGTTCAGCACGAGGCGCCGCCCCGGCTCGGCGAGGCACGCGGAGAGAAGGCCGCCCCCCGCCGCGACTTCGAGCACCCGCTTCGGCCGGATCGAGAGAGCATCGCGCAAGGTGAGCGCGAATCTCAAACGTCCCGCCGCCGAGTAACTGGGCGGAAGCCCCGGCTCGAACAGCCAATGATTCGCGTCCGCGGTACGCGGCCCGTCCTTGTGGCGGCCGAGAACCTGGAATCCCTCTTTCAGAATCCGCGGAAAAATCCCCGTGCCGGGATCCTCGTCGAGAAAAAGCGTGTCGAGCGCCTTGGGCGCGCTGGGTGGCTTCGGGCTCGGGATCACGGAAGCTTTTGCTCCACCTTCGCGAGCCGGCTTTCCAAATCCTGAATCCGCCGCTCCAAACCGTTGACGATGTTTTGAACCTCTTGGGCGGTGTAAACGGTGAGCCGCCAAGCGGTGTTCCGGCACGTGTACGTATTGGTGTTGTAGTCGTATTGCCAGTACTGGCAGGGCTCGAAGGTTTCGGTTCTCGTGTTCGCGAAAGCGACGGAACCCAAGACCATCGCGACAAGAAGAAGGGTACGGGCCATCAGGGCCTCCTTTATAAGGTTAAAGAGAAAATAACACGGCCCCGCCTGGACAGGGAACGCGGCAAGTCGGGTACAATGGGTGCCCATGGCAGCCCTCGTGGTCACTCACCTGACGGATAAGGATTACGCCAACCAGCCGTGGAAAAACGGAAAAGGCACGACGAAAGAAATTGCGCGCGGCGCGGGGGATCCCTTTCCCTGGCGGCTGAGCTGGGCCGGGGTTCCCGAGTCGGGGCCATTCTCGAATTTCGCCGGCTACGATCGAAGCCTCACGCTCATCTCCGGCGGCCCGATGTCTTTGAGCCACGAAGGCAAGGCTCCGCGGCTTCTCGCGAAACTTCAGCCCCATCTCTTCAAAGGGGAGGCGGCAACCGACGCTACCGTCGAGTCCCCGGCGGAGGATTTCAATTTATTCACTCTGCGCGGCCATGCGAAGGGGGCGGTCTACCCCGCCTACTTCCGCGAGGGCGAAGAGTTGCAGTTCGCCCTCCAAAGGACGGAGCACTTTCTGTTTTGCGTGGAGGGGAACTTCACGGTGCTCGATCCGAACTCCCAGAAGGAGTACTCGATCGCGCCGGGGGAAACTTTGCGGATTACCCGGGATACGGAAAAGGAATTTCTTAATCTCAGGGCCACTCCCAAGGGCGCTCCCGCCTTAGGGCTCTGGGTCGTGGTCGCCCTTCTTGGTGAAAAATAGCTCGAACGCTTCCTTCGCCGACAAACCCTCGCTCAAAATACCTTTCAGGCACGGGTAGAGCCGGTCGGTAGTGACCAGGTTCGAAAAGAACACGTCGCCGAACTGAGTGGGGTTGTAGGGCTTCCCCCAAAGCATCACCTTTCCCACCGAAAACACCTGACCGTCCTCGTCCAGATGAAAGCGAACGTTCCAAAGGCTTTGGCCGTGGATGTGATTGAGAAGCTCGTAAACCATCGGATACTTGGCGGGCGGGACCACCTCCTCGAGGGCCGCGAGGATGGTGGCGGCGCTGCCGTCCTCATCCACCGTGATGACGGAATTCACAACGGGGGCGTAGCGGCCGGTACTACCGTGCACCACGCTAT
>CAZZHG010000135.1:0-9129 GCA_964653655.1 uncultured Pseudobdellovibrionaceae bacterium | reverse complement strand
CCGCGCGACCATTTTTCTAGAGCGCAGGGATATGACCAACAAGAACTTCGTCATCGAGACGACCAACAATCAAGTGAGCCACATCACTTCTACGTCGGCGGACGGAATCTACACGGTCGGGGAAGTCATTTCGATTCAAGTGTTCTTCTCTACCGCCGTCACGGTCACCGGGACGCCCCAGCTGACTATCGAAACGGGAGCCACGGATGCCACCCTAAACTACAAGGGCGGCAGCGGAACCCGCATTCTCACCTTTAACTATACCGTGGCGAGCGGCCACACCTCCGCCGATCTCGACTACGCGGCGAATTCCTCGCTCACTTTGAACGGTGGCACGATCAAAACCAGCGGAGTGGATGTCCCGTTGACACTTCCCAATCCGGGATCGCCGGCTTCGCTGTCCGGTAACAAGAATCTAGTCATCGCGCCGAAAATAGCCTCCTTCAGCGCGGCCAATCAGAACGGCTGGTACGGAATAGGCGAGACCATCCGGCTCCAAGTCGGCTTCACCCAACCGGTGACCGTCACCGGCACTCCGCAGCTGAAAATCGAAACGGGGCTCAACGACACTCTGGTGAGCTACGTTGATGGATCCGGAACGGCAACGCTGAACTTCGACTATTTGATCGTGTCCGGGCACAACAACCCCGACCTCGACGTGGTTATAAATGCCGTGCTGCTCAACGGAGGAACGATTCGGGACGCGGGAAACAACACACCGGATCTCGCCCTGCCAGCGGCCGGGCAGGCCGGATCGCTTTCCTTGCTTCGGGACATCGGCATCCGCACGCCGGGGCTGCACTACACGATCTCCGGAGCCCAAACCAATGGCGGCCTGGGCCGGTCGGTCGCCTGGGTCGGGGATGTAAATCTCGACGGTTATCCGGAGTTCATCGTCGGAGAGCCGCTGGCGCCCAACTCCGGCACGGCTCGCGGCCGGGCTTACGTGCACAACGGTTTGAACGGAAACGTCCTCTACACCGCCTCCGGCTCGGTGGACAACGCGCAGCTTGGGTACGCAGTGGCGGGCGGCGGCGACATCAACCGCGACGGACGCAAGGACTACATGGTGGGATCGCCTTACGATTTCTCCGACCGCGGTACCGTCACCCTGTACAACGGCAGCACCGGAGCCTCGATTAGAACCACCAACGGTTCTCAAATCGGAAGCCATTTCGGCTTTGCAGTCGCGATGGGCGGAGACTACAACGCGGACGGAGCTTCGGATTACGTGGTCGGCGCTCCGGATTTCGACAATAGCGGCAACGACAAGGGACTAGTCGCGGTTTACGACGGTTCCGGCGGTTCGTTCCTTCGCTCCGCCCCGGGCACCATTACGGGTGCGAAGCTCGGCTATTCAGTGGCGACACTTGGAGACGTGAATGCCGACGGTTACGGAGACTACGCGGCCGGCGAACCCTTCGCTCCTAACGGCGGCAATGTCTACGTCTACAGCGGCTTGAACGGAAACGTACTCCATACTTTCTCCAGCACCGAGGCCGGAGCGCAGTTCGGCTTCGCAGTCGCGGCGGCCGGCGATATCAACAACGACGGCCGGGCAGACATCCTCGTCGGCGAGCCCCTGGCCTCCGCCGGCGGAACGGCGAGAGGAAAGGCGTACCTTTACAGCGGTCTCAACGGTGCTCTCATCACGACGGTCCAGGGAGACGAGAACGGCGCGAAGCTCGGCTCCTCGCTCGCGGGCGCCGGGGCTCTCAACCGGGACGGCCGGCAAGAAGTCGTCATCGGCGAACCGTACCGCGCGAACGGCGGTACGAACCGCGGCCGTATCCGGGTCTACGACGGCCTGTCGGGTTTTCAGCTCTATTTCATCGCAGGGCTCGACGACGGCGGCATGCTAGGCACATCCGTTGCCTGCGGCGGCGACATCAACCGCGATGGCCGCGCCGATTTCCTCGTCGGCCAGCCCGTGGGAGACGGAGGGGTCTCCGACAGCGGAAAAGCTTACGTCTACAAGAGCAGCTTCCTGACGACGCCGCTGGAAGCGCCCACTCTCCTTTACACCGTCACCGGAGACGAGGACGGCGCGAAACTGGGGCACGCCGTCGCCTTCGGCGCGGATGTGGATAAAGACAGCAAAAGCGATTTCCTGATTTCCGCCCCGTGGAGAGATGCGGGTGGGACCGATCGGGGACGAGTGTTCGTTCACAGCGGAGCCACCGGGGGCAATCTCGGTACCTTGAACGGAACCGAGGACGGAGAGCTCTTCGGCTTCGCGGCCGCGTTCCTACAAGATGCGAACCTCGACGGACACGCGGACTACGTAGTCGGCGCCAGCAAGAACGATGCAGGAGGCACCGACCGCGGCGCGGTCACGGTATTCGGCGGATCGAACCATAGCTCTCTCGGCGTCGGATGGGCGAAGGCCGGAACAGTCGACTCGGGTAATTTCGGCTACGCCGTTTCGGGTGGCGGAGACACCAACTTCGACGGAAAGGGCGATTATATCGTCGGTACGCCGTACGACACCGGAGGCGGAACGCAGCGGGGAAAAATCGATCTCTACAGCGGTACGAGCGGGGCTCTCATCCGAAGCACGAACGGCCCGGTCCAAGACAATGCCCATTTCGGCTGGTCCGTCGCCATGGGCGGCGACTTCAACGGCGATGGCTACTCGGATTACCTCGTTGGCGTTCCCGATTTCGATAGCAGCGGTACCGACAAGGGCGAGGTCCTGGTTTACACCGGCGTCTCCGGAACTGTCCTTTCCACGCTCGTGGGAACGTTCGCCGGAGGCAAGTTCGGCTACAGCGTCGCCGTCGTCGGCGACGTGAACCGGGACGGCAGGATGGACTACATAATCGGAGAGCCCTTCAACACTCCCGGCCGTGCTTATGTTTACAGCGGCACGGGAACCGTCCTCTATACGGTCAACGGCTTGTTCTCCGGTGGGCGCTTCGGCCTCTCGGTTGGTTCCGCGGGCGACGTGAACGGCGACGGCCATGCCGACTTCATGGTGGGAGAGCCGCTTGCCGCCGCGGGAGGAACCGATCGCGGCCGCGTCTATATTTATAGCGGAGCGACCGGTAAAGTGCTCTTCACGTTGTCCGGCACCGAGGACAACGCCCAATTCGGCTTCTCGGTCTTCGGCGGCGGAGACGCGAACAAAGACGGCTATAGCGACTTCCTCATCGGGGAGCCCTTCGCCGCCGGTGGTGGAACCCAGCGCGGTAAGGCATACTTGTACAGAGCTCCTTCCCAATAGGTGATTTCGTGAAGGCCATTTGGATCCTGATTGCGCTGTTTACCGTCGGATGCGAGAAGGCACGCGTCGTCGGCGCGGCGGAAACGTCTCGCGCGGCCGTTGCGGAAGAGAGCAGGGATCCGGCCACGGCCGGCGAGCCCGCGAAGCGGGACGAAGGAGTCGGGATCAAACAAAAAGTGTCGGGACAGGACGTGATGTTTCCGTCCACACCCGAAATGGCGGCGAAGTATTCAGACGCCCAACGCGAAGTTTTCACGGAAAACTACCAGCGAGCACTCGAGGATCATCAAAGGAAGAAAGAAGAGAAGCTCGGCGATACTTTGCCTTCCGTGACCGTCGGAAACTTGAATCGAGAACAACCCGCCGTCGAAAGAGCCGAGCCGCCGCCCGAATCCGAGCCCGCCGCGGAACCGCCCCCCGCCGAAATCGTCATCGGAGACGAATAAAAAAAGGGCGGGAGTTTCCCCCCGCCCTTTCCAACGAGAACCAAATCAGCTCTTCGTCGTGGTCTTTTGGTTCAGCTCGAGGTCGACGGTGACGTCGACTTCCTCGCCGACGGCAATTCCGCCCGCTTCGAGGGCCTTGTTCCAGGTCAGGCCGAAGTCCTTGCGGTTGATCCGGGTGGTCGCGGTGAAGCCACGCTTCATCGTACCCTGAAGATCCTTCACGGGCTTCGTGAGATCCTTACCCTCGAACGTCACTTCCTTCGTGGTTCCGGCCATCGTCAGGTCGCCGGTCATCTTGAAAGTGCCGCCCTTGCCCGCCGTAACCTTCTTCGTCTTGAAGGTCATCGTCGGGTTCTTCTCAGTGTTGAAGAAGTCGGGGTTACGCAAATGTTCGTCGCGCTTCTGGTTGTCCGTGTTGATGGTCTTCGCGTCGAGAGCGACGTCGGCCGTCAGGGATTTCGGACCCGCCTTGTCATCGAGCGTGATCGTCCCGGTCAAACCGCTCAAGTGGCCATGCACCCAGGAAACCATCATGTGGCGAACCTTGAAGGCGGCCACCGAGTGGGCGGTGTCCACTTCCCACGTTTCCGCCGCGCCAAACGCACTTCCGGCCAACATCGAACTGACTAACAAAGATATAAACAGTTTCATTTTGAAATCTCCTATTGAGGGAAAGTGAATGAGTTTATACGAGGTGGCACAGTCCGCCTAGACTCTACGCACTACCCACCGGAGGCGACGACCCTAACCTCGGGGTAGAAACGCCCGAGTATAGCGCCGTGATTCTCCCCCGCGCCGGCGCGAACGTTACCGAGGGTAAGGTCGAGTCCCATCCCATGGCCCTCGCCTCTGCCACGAAAAACCCAGCCGTCTCCCGCAGCAGTGACCGAATCGGGACACGAAAGAAGCTTCAGCTGATTCCGCACGGTTTCACAGGCGAGGCGAGTCTTTCCCGAGTCGGACACGAGCTCGAAGTTCCCATCGCTTTGTTTCAAGATCTGGCGAAGCTTTTCCCGTAAGTTGAGCCCCACCCGGATTTCCCCCTCTCCGCGGCGAGTGGACCAGCCGTCCATGCCGCCCAAATGAAACGGCAGCCACTCTTTCGGATCGACGGAGAGAGTTTTGTCGGCGATGCCGTCCACGATCCGCTCTATCCTCGCGCGGCTTGCCGCCGCGACGTCCTGCCCCCGCCCGAAAGTCTGGCAATGGGTCGTATCGCAAAGCGGTCGGTCCCCATGACGTGGGACGTGCGCGTTGTGACGAATAACCAAAGCGAGCGCCGTCATAAGCTCCGCATGGCCCGTGGGAAATTCCGATAGAAGCGTGTCCACCACGTAATGGCGCTCGCTCGTCTTCAAAACAAACCGAGAGCCCTGTCGGGCGCGCGCCGCCCGCGCCTCCTTGGGAAGTTCCCCCGTCGAGGCTTCGAGCTTTCCGGTGATCCGAAGAGTGCCCCAGTAATCCCGGTCCCCGCCCGGCGTTTTCATCCGAATCGCGTCGCCGGGGCAGGAATAGGAGTGGGCTTCCTTCATTTCCTCGGAAGCGAGCCACCCGGAGGGGCGAAGGCGATAGCTTCCACCGGCCTCGCGCTCGAGAAGAGGTCCGTCCGACCTGCAACCCACCGAAAGAGAGACCGAAGGGTAAAGCCCGAGGATCTGAACTTCGGTCAACCTCGACGGATACTTCCAATTGGCGCGAAGCCGTTCCTTCAATTTTCCCAGAAGATCGTGAGTCGATAGTCCCGTGCCCCGAATGACCGCGTAGTAGGCGGGGTCGCCGCCTTTTTCCCTGGGTCCGACCGCCGCGATCCACGCATGGGCCGCGACCCCGCGCAAATCGCTCACCGTTCCGGTCTTCAAAGCGATCCCCCGCGACGAAAACCAGGAGGAATCCGCAAGGCCGGACAGTGTTCCTTCCACGGCGGTACGCTTCAAAGTATCGACGACGACCGGGCTCGTGCGGGCAAGCCAAGCGTAAACCCGGACGGCTTCCGGGAGATTCAGACGAATCGTGGGAACGAGCCCTATCCGCTCCTCCATCGTCTTGGGAGTCGGCCCCACCTTGAGAAGAGCCATCGCCTCGTTCCACTTCGCCCAGGAAAGTCTCTCGCGGTCCTCGCCGACAAAAAATCCGTTGCAGGATTTGAGAAGCGCCTTTTCCCACGTCCAGAGCCGTCCCAGCTCCCGGCGAGTCGGGCAATCCCAAAGCGGCGAATCTCCCGCGGTACGAGATTCCAGGAGATCGGGCACGAGGCCGAAGAACGTGGGTTTCAGAAGCGATCCGGTGGGCCGTTTCTCGAAGGGCTTTCCTTCCCGCGCGAGGGTTTCGAAGGAAAGTCCGTCCACGAGCAGGAAATCCACGCTCGTGGGGATCTCCGGCGCGGAGTGGCCCCGGACTTGAGCTCGGAAACCTTCGACCGCCTTCGCCAAGGAGAAATTGCGCCCACCGCAATCTGCGATGACCCTCTGAAAATACTTCTCCCAGCCTGGGCGTTGCTCGGACAAAGACAAGAGCTTTCCTAGGGCCGCCTGCACCGGCGGAGAATCGCCCGGATCGCTTGCCGCGAGACGCAGCACGAACTCCCGCGCGCTACTGCTGTAAGGAAAGATCCTTCCCTGAAACGATCCCGCGACCGCTTCTCCGGTCGAGTGGAGCGCGAATGCTTCCGACAACAGCGCTGCATGATCCGTGATTCGAGGGCAGGCGAAGTCCAGATAGGCATGGGCGAGCTCGTGCCGGAGGGCGGAAACGCGCTGCTCACCGGCAAGCGCCTGATTCAATTCGATGCGGCCGGAACGGTAGCGCCCCCGCTTTCCAGGAAGCGAAGTAGCGGGGACGTAGCGGACGCCAAGCGAGGGCTCGCGGACGGCCGAAGAGAAACGTCCGTTCCACTCGGCCCATTGCCGGGAGATTTCTCCGCGAAGATCCGGCTCAGCCGCCCGCAGTACGGTCGGTAAGAGGATCAATCCCAACGCGGCGGGAAGCCGCCTGGGAATACTGAGTCTCATCGTAGAAGTCCTCCATCCGAGCAATGCCGCCCGTGAAGTCGCCGGCGTAGTTGGCGCGCATCACGTAACCCACCTGCCACGCGCGATCCTGCCAGCCGTGGTCGAAAGCGAAATACCAGCGCACCTTGTCGGAATGAATGTCGCGCATGCGGTAGCCGGCCGAGCGCAGATCCAACTTGTAAGGCTCGCCCTCGTAAGATTTGTCCTCTTCCACGACACTCAGGCCCGCCGGAACGAGATCGCTCAGTAGATAGTAGGAAGACGCCCACCACCGGCCCGCCTTTTTGTTGCGCCGGAACGAGAGCTTCACGTAAACGAGATCACCCACCTTCAGCCGTCCCTCGAGCGGGCTCACGGCTCCAGTGCGCTCGTCGAGGTGATAGAACTCCTTCTTCAAATCCCAGGCACCTGCCACGGTCGGAGCTTCATCGATGGAGGTTTCCTTCAGGAATTTGATCCGGGCCGACGACTCGTCGGTAAGCCCTTCGATGGACAGAGCGCCCTTAACGGCGTCGCCGGCCACTCTAAGCTCCCAGCCGCCCAGCACCGGCTCCACCGCGATCTTCGCTGCCGGAATGGCCGTTCCCGCGGCAAGAATCTTGGGTGGAGTGGCGGAACCCTTGCGTTTCAGCTCGTCTTTCACGAGCCAGCCGGAATGGACGAGGGTCTGGGACGTTTCATAAGTAGATCCGAAATGCTCGCCGTCGAAAGTTTCAAGGAGCCGGCGGGCTACTTTCTTCTTCAAGTCGGCCGGGAGAATTCCATACTCGTGAAGCGCACGCGCTGCGATGGCGAGCGTCGAGGTGAGCCGGCCAGGGTAGTCGTGCCAAGCTCCCACCATCGGAGTCCAGCGTTTCCATTCCTTGGCCTCGCCGCTCGTCGCATAAGTTTCCGTCGAGCTTTTCACGTCCTTGAGAATCTCTTCGGAGATTTTTGCAAAATCGGGCTTTTTCTCGAGATTGAAGTAGCGAATGGCGAGTGCAAGGAAGGCCTTGTCCAGAACGGTTCCGGACTTTTGCACCCACTCAGCTTCGAATTTCAGATTCGGCTCCGCCCCTTGCGGCGTCACCACTTCCATTCCGAGCGCGAAGAACCGGGACTCGATGTAGGAAGTAACGACTCCAAGGGGGCTTTTGGGTTCCGCGACCCCGCGAAGCCAGCCGAGCGCCTTTTTGGCGTCGAGGTGCTGAAGTCCTGTGGGAGTTTCCATCGAGGAAAGAGTGAGAAGCACCAAGGCGGTCATCGCCTCGCTGTTCTCTCCTCCTCCCGGAAACCAGGAAACCGATCCGTTCGAGTTCTGATAGGAACGTAGGCGCTGCAGGCCGGACTTCGAGAACTCGACCGCCTGGCGCATCATCTCTTCCTGATCCTTGGTCAGTTTCGCTTTTCCGGACCAGCTGGATTTCAGGCTTGCGACCATCCGGTAGAAACGGCCCTTCATTTTGTCCATGAAACCCTTTTCGGGCTCCTTCGCCGGTTTCACCCCTTCTCCGTCCAGCATTTCCTGAACGAAGAGGTTCGGAACCGTGGTACTGACCAGCTGCTCGACGCAACCGTAGGGATAACCCATCAGCCATTTCAGAGAGGGCAAGATGGCGCCGGCGAATCCGCTCGCAACGACCACTTTCGCTTCTTTCAAGGTTTCCTTTGGCTGAAGCAGAACGGGAACCGGGGCGCCCGGATGCACCGTCGCGTGCTCTTCGTAATCGACGGTATCGGGAAGAGTTTTCATCGGATACGGGAAGCTCAAGTCTTCGCCCGCAAGCTTCAAAGAGGTCTTGAGCTCTACGGACCCGGAGGCCGGCACTCGGTCGAGCTTTACCGCCGTCACGCCGTAAGCTTCCTGCTTCGGCTTGAGGGTCGGTTTCAAGTCCATCGCCTTTTCCACGCTAAGCGCCGGATCGAGAACGAGCGTCGATTCCACGGAGTGGGTCTTCTGCGGATCCTGGCTCGCGAGAATCACGCGGACTTGCGCCTTATCGTTCTTGCGCAGGAAGGGCGGGTAGCTCATGGAGAGCATGACCGGCATGCTCGATACGAACTCTCCGGTTCCTTCTCCGAAGCGTCCCTGGCTATCGACGGCGACCGCGGAAATGTTCCAGGTCGTCTGATTGGCCGGAAGGCGGAACTTCACCTGAGCCTGGCCTTGGGCGTCGGTCGTCACCTGTCCGCTCCAATGGGCCGTATCGTCTTCCTTCATCACCTTCTGCTCGGGCTTCGTTGCGGCGAACCAGAAGTTGGGCTTGAAGTTGCGGGCCAGCATTTCGCCGTAGCCGTAACTTTGGAACTGCTGGCTGAAGAAGCTCATGAGATTGAGCCGTTCGAGCGGGTAGAAAAACGCGAGCAGGTTGGGCCGGAACTCCGGTTGGAGAGTCAGTAGGGCCTTGTCGACGACGGAAACCGAAAGTTCCGCTTGAAGCGGTTTCTTTTCCCAGTCGGAAACCTTCAC
>CAZZHG010000134.1:0-9186 GCA_964653655.1 uncultured Pseudobdellovibrionaceae bacterium | reverse complement strand
TCGCGAACGCCCTCACCGAGAATCTGAAAGACTACAAGAACCTCAGCTTCAACGCGCCCTTGCTGACCAAGCACGATCAGAAGCGCGTCGCGACCCAGCTCGGGGGAGAGAAGAACAAGCTTCGCCTCGCAATAGCCGCCCTTCTGACTCTTCCGGGCACGCCCTTCCTTTATTACGGCGAGGAGATTGGGCTTCCGAACGAGTTCGAGCCGCCGATGACCGACTTGGGCAAGCGCACGCCGATGCATTGGACGAAGGCCGCGAATTTCGGCTTCACCACGACGAAAGCGATACCCTGGCAGCCTTTCGTCAAAGGCACGACGGTGAACGTCGCCGACCAGCTGAAAGACAAAGACAGTCTGCTCACCCTGTATCGGACTTTGGTGAAGACGAGAAATCGTCTCCCCGAGCTGCGCCAAGGCACTCTCGAAGGAATTCAAGTCTCCGCCGACAAGAAGGTCGTGGTTTGGCAACGGACGCTCGGAAAGAACACCACCGTCTTCGTCGCAAATCTCGATTTGAGGCCCTCGGCCCCCTTCGACATTCCTCTGGGAAGCGCTCCTTATAAGAAGGTGCACACCCTCTACGGAAAAATCCGAACGAAGGGAATCCGCGGAAGCCGATCGATGGTGAAAGTCGGAACCTTGCCAGCGGAAGGATTCGCCTGGCTCAGAGTGGAACGTTGACGAGGGTTACTGTCCTGGCGGATGGATGAAAGTGCCCGTTCTGGGGTCGAACTCCAGCCCCTCGGATTTTCCTTCGGTAGGCGGCGCTAGCTTAGCCGCGGACTCGCCGCACCGGTTTCGGATTGCCCGGGTCGCCGCCACGATTGGATTGATGATGAGCCTCTGCACGGGCTCGCCGACGATTCCGCCCAGTCCGTTCACGAACGGGAAAATGCCGGTGATGTTCGCGTCCACGAGCTGCGGGCGGCAGCACCGATACGTCTGAAGAAGTGCGAAGCCCACGCCAAGAGCAAGGCCCGGCTGAAGTTCTGCGCCGACGGTACCGGGACCGTCGTAAACCGCGACGGGTCCGCCAGGTAGATAGGTCGTCGTGCCTATCGGAAACCAAGGCGTCCGCTTCTCCGTTGGTCCCATGTTCAATCCGACGATTCCTCGGCCTACGACTCCGACCATCGCGCCGCGGACGTCCTTCAACCACTCGAGGTTGGCCGCGACGCCGGTGCGGCCTTCGTGGGTCTTGAACGAATAGCCGAAAGTAAGGCCCGCCGATACGCCCAGGCCGAGTCCGACTGAGGTCTGTTCGGTTTGTTGAATCTTTGGGCCGATTATCGGAATTGGAGAAGCGATTTTCTTGATGACGCCCATCATGCGCCCTCCCTGATCTCCGGCGGCGAGAATCGCGATTCCGCCCGCGCCGATGAACACGCGAGCCTCATCTCCTTCGGCGAAAGCTTTCGCTCGCGGCCAGATTTGCGCATCGGCCGCCTTCACGAGAGTTCCGAACGTCTCCACCGCCATGTCGTGCATGTTTTTCTTCGGCTGGAGCTCGTTGCCTCGAATCCGATCCCACAGGCGGCAAGCGGCGGCTTTTCCGTAACAAGCGAGGCCCGTGAGAGTGCGGACCTGATAGGCGGACACCGCGAGCGCTTTCAAGAACATCTCGCGTCTCTGCAGAAAAAGTACCTTCCCCTCTGGAGTCAGCGTCAGATACTCCGGGGGAAGGGTTTCGGGGGGCGGCACTTCGAGCAAGACTCCGTCCTTCAACTTGAGGACGAGCTTGTCGATGGCTTCCGAAGGCGGAGGAAGAGCGACTTCCACCACGCCGTCGGGCAAAGAGGGCGGCACGGGATCAGCGGCGGCCGCGGCCGAGCTCTCGGTTTCCGCGAGGGAAACCGGTTGCAGCGACCCGGAGCCGAGCCCCAGGAGCAATATCAACGCAAGCAAACGTTTCATCTGCACCAACGAAAAAATCAGCTTAGTAGCCCATCAACTTCATCGCGCCCTCGACCACCGGCGGAACGAGGAAGGGAGACAACCAGCTCGAGACGCCGTAGGCGACCGCCGAACCCCAAACGGGTACTCCCTCGTACATGGGTCCACCGATCATCAAAGGCCCGGTCCGCACGCCGCAGATGCGCTCCACCTTTTCCACCGGCCCGTTCGGGATGAGGCTCATCATTTTCAGATACCCCATGAGAGCCGTCGGAGTGCGGTTGAACGGAAACGGAATGTTGATGCCCGCCTGAGCCAATCCGGCACACGCGCTCTGCACGCAATCCTGACCGTTCAGCTTCTCTTTGTTCTGTTCCTTGAAAGTCGCGTACATTTCTCTCGAGTCCTTCGAAGTGGGAAATAGCTGACGCTCCTTCAACCACGACTCGAGGTTCGCGCGCTGCTCGGGAGTCACCCTCATCGTGTATTTCAAGAACGGCTTGGCGACCAGGTTCTGACCGAAAGCTTCAATGAACCGTTGCTTTACGCGGGACAATAAACTCGGAGCGGGCTGCCCACTCGCGGGTTCTCCCGCGGGCGCCGCTTCCGATCCAGCGACGGGCGTTGCTTGACCCTGCGGGGGCTTTGGCGGACCCATGAACAATGTGCTGAAAACTTCCGACCACGGCTTGTAGTTAATCTTGTTCGCGAGCTTTTCACGGGCGGCGGTAGACCCTTCCACGCGGTAGAAGGCGTAACCGTTCCAAACATTGTTCCCCACTTGCAGATCGACATGGAGACCGCCGCCTCCGTAGGCGAACGGCACAATGTAGATGGCGACTTCTTCGGTGTAATCCTTACGGGTAGGAGCTCCGACTCTGGGGTTCACGGGAGTAGCCGCACCGTCATGGGCCGCGGGGTCCGCCGGAGTTCCTTCGGCGGAAGCCGACACCGGCGCGATTTGAGCGACGGCAAGCGGCTTCGCTTCTTCTTTTCCTCCGGCCTTCACTTCATTGTAAGGACATTCTCCGGCGAGCGCGGTGGCGGACGAGAGAAACGCCGCACACATATACAAAGATAGCTTTGATTTGAAACCCAAGAGATTACCCCCCAAACCGAAACGAGTCGCATTGGGGAATGCAGAGGCCGTACCAGGAGGCGCGGCCGAGCGTGGCCGGGCTTGAGGCCGAAAAGCGCGTCTTTGTCGAAGTTCCCTACGTATTCGGACGGACTGCCCACTTCCCGGCGCGCGAGATCACCGCGGATATGCATTACAAGGAAACAACGTAGGCAGCGAAAGGCGCGGATCACGTGGAATACGCGAGCCCAAGACCCGGGGTTTATTTTTTTGTGCTTATTGGGACCAACCGTCTAGTCCGCACGTGGAATACTTGAACGAAACCGAAGGAATACAAAAAGCTCCCGCACGAGCCCGAAGTCTACTTGTGGAATGCCCGTTGCAGTAATCCGACTGTCTCTGTTTTTTGGGGTTGGGGGTTTCTTGGGGGTCCGGGGTTTCTCTTCTAATGTGCTTTGGCGTGAGCTCGCGTTGCGGGCAGGCGCCTTCGTGTGGGCGAGTATTCTGCTCGTCTTCACGGCTCCTTCCGTCTCTCGCGCGGAATTGGGCGATGCGAACTACACCATCCGCCATTACTCGACCCCCGACGATCGCGGTTTTGGAAACGACATCTACTATCAGATCTTCGTGGACCGGTTCGCGAACGGAAATCCGAACAACCCCCTCAAGGTGGATCCGACTTGGGTGGACCAGAGCAAGGGGGACTGGCGGGCCTACTGGGGTGGAGATATCCGTGGCATCATCCAACGCGCCGGCTACCTAAAAGCCCTCGGCATCACGCGCCTCTGGCTGACGCCCATATTCGAGCCGCAGAACGTTCAGGTAACGGAGCACGTCGGAGAGCACGACGTACAGGTGGGACCGAACCACGGCTATTGGACCAGGGACTTCAAGCAGCTCAATCCCCTATTCACTGATAAAGGGGTGAAGGATTACGATATCGTCGCGGAGCTCGCCGAAAAACTCGGGCCTAGCATCAAGCTGGTACTGGACGTGGTTCTGAACCACTCGAGCCCCACTCACGCGGATCCCAAGTGGTACAAGGCGATCGAAGCCCAAGGTGGCTTCCCCCAAGCCGATCAATTTGGCAAGCCAACCGCCGTCGGCGCCGTGTTTGACGAAGGCAAGTATAAGATCGACTACAACTACGATGTCGAGCGGGCCAAGGCGGATCCGAACTATGTCCCGTTCTTCAATCACAATCCCAGAATCACCGACTTCAACAATCAGGATCAGCGGGAAAACTGGTCGCTCTTCGGCCTCGCGGATTTCGATCAGAGAAACCCGGAAGTGCAAGGCTGGCTGAAAAGCATTGTGGATTTCTGGATGCAGAAGAATCCCAATACCGGAGGCTTTCGTTTCGATGCCTTCCGGCACGTTCCGATGTGGTTCTGGAAACAAGTCTCCGAGTACATTCAAACGAAATATCCCGGCGTGCAGATGCTCGGCGAGTACTACGGATCGACTCCGGCGGACGAGGCGGGCAAGGAAACGTTCCGCGAAACCCAAATCACTCTGTTCGACTTCGGATTCGCCCACGCCATGCGTGACATTTTCCTGGAGAACAAGCCGTTCTGGAAGCTGACCGACCTTTGGCGGGCGGACCACACGACCGGAGACGCTCGCCCCTACGTGACGTTCATCGACAATCACGACATGCCCCGCCTGCGCGGACAGGGAGCGAGCAACTCCATGATGAGGCAGGCCCTCGGCCTCATGTTCGCGTCCCGCGGAGTTCCGGCGCTGTACTACGGCATCGAGCAGGATCTGTTTCACCCCGGCGACCCGGGCGATCCGACGAACCGGCCGGAAATGAAGACCTTCGATCCGAAGCATCCGCTTTTCCGTCTCGTGCGCACGCTCATTCAGGCGCGAAAAGAAAACCCGGCGTTCCGCTGGGGCGATACGCACATCGTGCATCAGTCGGACGACATTCTCGCTTTCGAGCGGGAATACGAGGGGCATAAGGCGTTTTTTGCGCTCTCTAAGAACTTGAAACGGGGCACGGATGATTTCGAAATCGTGGGACTGACCCTTCCGGACGGGGAGTACTTCGATGTGATCAACCGAATGTATCACACCGTGAAAGACGGAAAGATGAAGGTCAGCCTCGGTTACGGAGACATGATGATGTTCACTAAGCCGCTGCCTCCGCCGCCCAAATCGGAACACCAGATACAGGCCGAAGCGGGTTCCACCCATGGCATCGCGCTCGCGCGCCAAAGCGCCGACGGGTTGCCCAAATCGCCCGCGTCGGTAGTTGGCCCGAAGGGTGGAGTGACCCACGCGGTCCGCGCTCTTCGCGCCACACCCGTTGTTAGTATGGCGGGAGCCGGGACGGCAATGGAGTTTAGTCCCCTCGCGCTCGCGCTCAACGATGCAGTTAGAAAGACCCTGCAGGGCCTGGGGAAAGTCCCTGAACCCTCCGGAAATTCGCGAGTGGGGGAAGTGTCCGAGGGCACCCAGCGTGGTCTTACGATTGAGGGCCATGCAACTGGAGAAAGCCCGAACGAACAAAGTGCAGAGAGGAAAAACGGCTCAGGCAAACCGGCTATCGATTCTCACGGTGCTATCGCTACGAAGGGCAACTCAAGCGGCTGGATGACTCCGTCATTTGGCCTGGGGCTGAACGCCCTACAATTTGTCCAGCCAGGCCAGAAAGGAAACGCGGCCGGAGGAGCCGGAACTCCCTCCCTCGCGGCAAATGCCACTGAAGCCGGAACTCCCTCTCTCGCGGCAATTGCCACTGAAGCGGGATCCGCTTCCGTTCCCGGTCACAACACGGGCATCCGCCCCGCAGTCAATGCAAGCTCACCTGTTTTGGTTGCCGGACCGAATTGCCCTTACGGACAATTGAATCGACGGCCGCCGCAGTAACTCAGGCGGTTCCCTGGGGCTCGTCGCGAAGGCTCTCGAAGTCCGGCTGCCTTGTTTGCCCCGTCCTAGGCTGCAAACGCCGGCTTGAAGCTTTCCTTGCGGTGGCGAGCGATGGAGCGCCGACGCCGGAATCTTTCCAAAATGATTTTTCTCGCCGCCGCAAACGTATCGCGGATGGCTACGTACGGGTCCTCGTGCTGCTGTTGCACAACGACACCTCGGCTTCTCGGAATGCCGAGCTCGACTCGCACCCGGTAGGGCACGCCTTTATGATGGTGACGATGGGGAGCTTCGATCAGAATGCGGCAGCGCTGCAACATTCTCGACGATAAATCCCACAAGTGTTCGGCCTCTTCCTTGGCTGTGGCTTGCATGGCTTGGGACGGGCCCATGTTTCGGAATGTGATCGGCACTTCGTGATTCATTCGATCCTCCGTGGAAGGTTTGGGGTGGACGCGGCTCATTGGCGAGTACTAAACAAAACTTTTGCAATCGAGAGGCCACTCCGCTCTGTGGAAGAGCCCGCCGAAAAAGTCGTGGCGCCTCCACGAGCCGGCTTGACGGCAACGAAACTGAGACGGATGCTGCGCCCCTGATAGTTGGGGGATCAGGTAGCCTTGCTTAACGAAGCCATCGAAACACACGCTTGTCCCGTGCTCGTCATTGAAGATGATCGGCCGATGGCGGAGCTGCTCGCGCGATTGCTGCGCCGCCGCAATTTCCAAACGGATGTGGCTTTTTCGGTCGATCAGGCTCACCAAACGCTGCGTAGCCGCCCCTACTCCATAGTGCTCTGCGACATAAACCTGGGCGCCGCAAGCGGCCTCGAGATCATGGCCTTCGCGAAATCGCTGCCCCAGTTGCCGCTTTTCGTTTTCATCACGGGCGATGCGAACGTGGAAACCGCCATCTCGGCAATCCGCGAAGGTGCCTTCGATTACCTTTCCAAACCCGGCGATTTGGATCAGCTCGAACGCCAGCTCCTGCTCACGATGGAGCGCGCGGCGAAACGGCTTGCCGCCGACACGCGTGAGCCGATGCGGCGGCCGACGGAGAAAAATCTCCGGCGCGAGCTCGTTGGAAGCTCTCCGCCGATGGCGGACGTTTACCGGGCCCTGGCGAAAGCCGCTCTTTTCGAAGGAAACGTTCTCGTGCTCGGAGAAACCGGGACGGGAAAGGAAATCATCGCACGCGCCATTCACCAGAACAGCCGGCGCGCGAAGGAACCCTTCGTCGTCGTCAACTGCGGCGCCCTTACGGAAACCCTGCTGGAATCGGAACTCTTCGGCCACGTCCGCGGTTCCTTCACGGGCGCCACGGCCAACAAGACCGGCCTTCTGGAGCTTGCGAGCGGCGGAACTCTTTTTCTCGACGAGATTGGCGACATTTCGCCCGGCCTCCAGGTGAAGCTGCTTCGCGCGATACAAGAAGGCGAGATCCGCCCGGTCGGATCGGTGGAAACCCGGCATGTGGACGTGCGGGTAGTGGCCGCCACTCACCGCAACCTCGAGGAAGAAGTGCGCGCGGGCCGCTTCCGAGAAGATCTCTATTACCGGCTCAAAGTATTTCTCATCGACGTGCCGCCCCTGCGCCACCGGCTCGAGGATCTCGAGGAGCTCGTCGAGCATTTCATCGCGAAAACTTCGATAAAGGCCGGGAAAGCGACCAGCGGAGTCTCGAAGGGCGTGATCGAACTTTTGAAAACCCACTCCTGGCCCGGAAACGTGCGGGAACTGGAGAACGCCGTCTCCCGCGCGGTGGCCGGAGCGCAGTCCGACGTGCTCTTCCCGGAAGATTTTCCGCCGGAGTTCTTTTCCGGCTCCGAACCGCAGGTCATTCAGGATCCGATCGGAGAGGTCGCCGCCGGCGGAAATCCGCCGACTCTCGCAGAGCTGGAGCGGGATTACATCATCAAGATTCTGAAAAAGGTTCGCTACAAGAAGGCGAAAGCCGCGGAACTCCTCGGCATCGATCGGGTCACGCTTTACCGCAAGGTTTCCCGCTACGGCATCACGGACTTACTTTCTTCTAAGTAGGAATCAGACGGCGTTAGCCAGAAAAGCGCCGTAGGCACAGCCAATCACCATGACCAGAAACAGAAGGTCCGCGAAAGGCGCGGCCTTGCCCGCCCGAGCGAGCTGTTCTCTGTATGCGGCTGCGAATCTGGATGTCTTCGGCATGTTGGTCCCTGTCGCCCTTTACGCCCCAACCTCGGGCACTGGAATTTTTTGAAATCCCCCGCGAAGGTTCGAGATGCACATCGAATGCCAACGGCGCTTGTGACGAGAGGAGCGCAATTCGCTACGAAGAGTGGGTTGCAGGTTGCAACAAGCCACGTTGCATTTGTAACAAGGCCGCCGAGCGAGCGCGGCCGGACAAGCCTGGTTCCTCAAGAATCGCTTGGCACCGGGATTGCTTTGATTGCCTAAGGACGAGTTTTTTCAGTTTTCCAACACCGATAATTTAGAGGGCTTCGATGAATTCGATCAATTCGGGGACGATTACCACCCGTTCGACCGTGAAGCACCCACAACTTCCGCACGATCCGAAATACGGCGAGAAAGATAAGGGAAAAAGTAGAGGCTCGAAGAATGGCGGAGGAGGCTCCAGGCGAGCGTCGGAATGGGACAATCTATCGCCTTCGAGCAAGATGGAGATGGAACGGCTCGTCGAGCTACTGAAAGCGGTGAAGGAAGGCAACTTCAACGCCCGCCTCCCCTACGAGAAGGACGGAATTCTCAGCCGCGCGGGCGAGCTGCTCAACGACATTATCGGGTTGAACGAGCATCTAGCTTCCGAATTCGTCCGCGTTGGTAAGGTCGTAGGTCAGGAAGGTAAGATGACGGAGCGCGGCTCAGTCGGTCCCGCCAAGGGCGCGTGGGCGACCAGCATCAACTCCCTCAACCAGCTAATCGGCGACTTGGTCGCTCCGACCAACGAAGTGGCCCGCGTAATTACGGCGGTAGCCCGCGGCGACTTGTCCCAGAAAATGTCTCTCGAAGTGGAAGGCCGCCCGGTACGTGGTGAGTTCTTCCGCATCGGCACCACCGTAAACGCGATGGTGGATCAGCTCAACTCGTTCACCGCTGAAGTGACTCGCGTAGCGAAAGAAGTAGGTAACGAAGGAAAGCTGGGCGGCCAAGCCGACGTGAAGGGCGTGTCGGGTACGTGGAAAGATCTCACCGACAACGTGAACGGTCTCGCCGCCAACTTGACCGCCCAGGTACGTAACATCGCGAAAGTGACCACCGCCGTAGCGAAAGGCGACTTGTCCCAGAAGATTACGGTGGACGCGAAGGGCGAGGTGCTCGAGCTGAAAAATACCATCAATAC
>CAZZHG010000133.1:0-9277 GCA_964653655.1 uncultured Pseudobdellovibrionaceae bacterium | reverse complement strand
GTACAGCGTCCTTGCTCTCTTTCCGATAACGGAAACAGAGAATCCCTGAACGCGTGAGTAACGTAGCCTTACAACTCAAGACCGTGGAGGAAGAGGTCCGGGCCGAACAGGCCAAGGGATGGGACCGCGCCGTTCGTTATTACCGCCAGCGCGGTGGAGTGGTTTTTTTCAGCGACTCGCAATTCTGGGGACATCACGGATTCGTTCAGCAGAGTCTCGCGCGAGCCCTCTCTGCGGAGGGGGTGCCGGTGCTCTGGCTGGACGGCATCGATTGGAGACCGCGGCGGCCGGTGCTGAGAAACGCGCCGGCGGGCTTGCGGGTCCGCCAGCTCTTCTCGTTTCCGGGCCGGCGCTTCGATTGGGTCGATAAACTCTCCATTTCGTGGCAGGCCGCCGAAATCCAGAAAATTCTCACGGGCGGCGGGAAGAGGTCGGTCTTCTGGGTGCAGTCCGGAATGCCGGAGCCCATGGCGGGGAGGGTTCCTTACGTCGACGTCTATTCCGTTTTCGACGATCCCACCCGCAACGGACCGGCGAGTGCCTTGTGCGCGAAAGCGAAAGTCATTCTCTGCCAGAACCGCAAGGCGCTGGAGCATATGCAGGGGCTCGGATCGAAAGTGGAGCTGGCGCTGCCCCCGATGGACCTGAAGCCCGTTGAGAAAAGTGAACGGCCTTACGAGCTGCCGAAAGGCTTCCCCGAAAGGGTGATGGGTTACATCGGCTCCTTCGGAAGTCAGGATTTCGATTTCGTGCTTTTCGAAAATCTCGTCCACGCGTTGCCGGATATGGGATTCGTGCTGGCGGGCCGCACTAACTTGTACGGCATGAACTGGATCGAGGATCTCAGCGGCCGCTACCCGAATTTTCACTACGTGCCGTGGGTGCCGCGGGAGCAGCTTCGATCGATCTGGGAAAAGATTTCCGTTTCGCTTCTGTTGTATCGGGGTACCTGGCACCAGGATGGAGCCTTCGCGACGAAGGTTCTGGAGTCCGTCTATTTCGGCGCCGGCTGCGTCGCCACCCCGACTCCGAAGACTGAGGAGATCGGAAAGTTTTTTCCCCGGGTTCAAGGCACCCAAGCGGTTCTCGAAGCGGCTTTGAAAGTCGCATCGAATCCGGCCGCCGGCTGCGAGGCCGCCTACCGGCACTTCGCCTTCGCCATGGATCCCAAGCTGCATCTAATTCGCGTGGCCGATCGCCTCGCCGAAAACGAATAAGAATTAAGAAGATCGGGATCGGGCTCGAGAGCAAGGAAGACTTCTTGATCTTTTGAGCGAGCCGGTACGGTCTGACGTCACCGCCCCTTCCAAAAAGGAAGGTGTCCTTGCTCTCGGGCCCGATCCCGATCTTTTTTTATCTTCGCTTTGCGCCCTTCACTCGGGCTTTCACGCCCGAGGAGATCCGAAGCATTTCGGAGACCCGGTCGTCGTAGGTGTGTCTGCCTTGCAGGCAGCGCTTGTGGCCGGCGGCCGCGATCTTCTCGGCGGCGCCCTTGCGCTTCAGGTAGTAGGAAACTTTTTCTCCCAGCTCCTCGGGAGTTTCGAAGCAGACGATCTCCTTGTCCTCTTCGAAAAAGCCCAGAATCTCCTCGTTACGGGGCGCGATCTGAAGAGCGCCCGCCGCCGGAATCTCGAACGTGCGCTGAGTGTGGTGGTCGCCCGCCTCGGCCCGTAAAAGCCCCAGCACGATCTGGGAGTGGCAGAAAACGTCGGACAGCTCGAGATAGTAAATCGCGCGCGGGGTAATCCGATCCTGATGGGCGCGCATGCCCGGGTAGCGTTCCCACAGCCCGCCCCATACCCGCAAGACGTCCCAGCCGACCGCATCCAGATAGGCATCCCGGCACTTGTCGTAAGTGCCCACGAAAACCGCCTCGAAGCGCTGATCGCCCAGCCGGCTCTCAGCCGCTGTCAGGGGACGATGAACGGACGGTTCGTAAGCGGAAGGCACGTAGTGTGCGTCCAGCACTCCATCGGAAACGTAACGCTCGACGTTTTGCGACTTGGTGGTGAAAACGAAGTCATATTCCGACAGCGTGTCGGCGAGAAAATCTTCCGGCTTGAGAATGCCCGGGGAATAGTTGTTGTCGTGGGAGTGGTAGAGGAACTTCGGCGGGTTCGGCACTTCCGTACGAATGCGGCGGATGGTCTCGCCGTTCAGAAAATTTTCCGACATCACGAAGACCATGTCGAAGTGATTCGCCTTCACCACCGAGATGAGTTTTTCGTTGGCCGCGTCGATGCGCGACTTCGCGGGCGCCTTGCGCAACCGGTACGCGATTTTCTCCCAGGGACTGGACGTGTCCCAGTAGCGGGGATCGAAAGGCAAAACCGTGCCCCCGAGCCGCAGAAAAGAATTGTAGTAATGAAGCGCTCCCGAAGTGCCGTCGGTGGAACCGAAGTAGAGGACATTCATCGAGAATCATTCTATCCCGGTGTTCCCCTGTTGGACAGTTCCACAGGTGTATTCTCTTTGTGCGGTTTTGCCTAAGTCTTTGAAATCCGAAGATCTTTACTCGCCGCTCTAGATGCCCCCGTCACACCTCGGACACCCGCTGTACGCCGTCAGAATACACCTCAGGCACGAAGGGGCGGTGGCACCGCGGTTGCACTAACAGCTATTGCACGCAGCTTTGTTTTGAGACGCCTTGGAGGACATCATGAAGTTTCAACGCCTTGGTTTTTTCGCACTCTTCTTTATCGCGGCTTGCGGCCAGCAGTCGGCCCTCGAGCTCGCCAAAGATCAGGTTTTCAGCAAACAATTTCCGGCCGGCTCTCTCGTGCTGAACCAGGACGACGGTTCGAACGTGAAGCTGACTCCGCGAAAACTGGCTTCTTCGAGCGCGAAGGGCTTTACGAGCACCTCCCCGAGCGATGTCTACGGCGGATGTAACTCCTGGTACGGTTGCCAGCAGCAGCCTTACTCGTACTACACGAGCTATTCGAACTACGCTCACGCGTGGAACCCGGCGATCACTCGCACGGTGAACATGAGCTTCGGCCGGCAGCAGAACGGTCCTCCGGTAATCGCGGCCTTCGATCCGTTCGCGGTCGCGGTGAATCCGCAAGGCGGCGGTCTGTATTGCATCAACGTGAATATCTCGTCGAATCAGACGATTCAGGTTCTCCAGTTCAACGCCAACGACGGGTCGGGCTGGGGCGGTAACGGCCAAAACCGCGTGACGGGAAATTATTCCAACACGGTGAACATCACCGCGCAGGTTCAGTACAACGGCGCCGTCGTGTTCTCGCTCCAGGACATGCAGTCGCTTTATAGCTCCTGCGGTCAGCAGCAGGGTTACAACTACGGTTGGCAGCCTTCGAACTGGTGGGACTTCGGCTACAACGGCGGAGCGAACGGTTACGGATACACGAGCTGCGGCGCCGCTTCGGCGCGGGCTTCTCTGAAAATCACCGGCACCGCCGGTCCCTGCGGAGCGCCCAAGCAGGTCAATCTCGATCTTTCGGCCCAGGTCAACAGCCAGCAGGGCTACGACCCGTACAGCTACTACAACACCGGGTACAACATGCCGTACTTCTCGGATAACGCCGCGGGCATCTGGGGACGGGTGATTCAGTACCAGGGTAACCAGGGTCTGAACTTTTACGGTCTATAACCAGCATCATCAGCTACGACAACGGTCACGGGGTTAACGGGGCGCCTCTCCGGCAAGGGAGGCGCCCCGAGTCCATTTAAAGGTGTATCCATTGGATTGAGAATGAGATCGAGAATGGGTCTTAGAATGAGTGAAAGGCGGGGACCGTCCCTCACTCATTCTAAGACCCATTCTCATTCTCGCTCTAAGTCCCATCCGGATGCCCTTCCTCGTCGCGCTGTCTAACAAATTTACAGCTGCCAACAACCTCTACGATCACCACCAGAACACGCCGACCTTCCGCAAACTTGAAAGATCGCGTTCAGTTACCCGATCCACTCGCCGTGCTTCCATTTTGGCAACTCCGTTGCACTAGGGATTCCCCGAGATTTGAGGGGCGATTCGCGGAAGCGGATCGGGTTACACGGAGGCATCGCTTAAGTGAAACCACACCCGTTACATCGTGGGCTCTACCGGCTGGTGGAGGGAATGCGCCAACTGTTCGCGATAGCGACTTTAGGCGCCTGTCTTCTGCTTCAGCCGCTTCGCCACTCGACCGCGAATATCGTGGCCGGGTTGCAAAGAGAGCCGGATCGCATCGTGAAAACGGTGTCCAACTCGAATCGAGAATTTGCTTCGGGGCACAGCGGCGCGGACATGAAGATGTCCCGCCGCGGGGAAAAAAGTTAGTCCGGGGCCTCTGAGAGGAGTCGCTCCGGGACGCTATTCCCGCCGCGCTTATGCGCGAGTCGGGGAAAAAGGACTGCTCAGGGCAGCAGTACGTGGCAGGGCGAAGTGCTCTGCTGCGTGTTATGGAACCACTACTCCTCTCTCACCCGCCGCTTTCCGAAAGGGGAGCGGCGAGGTCTTCGGGCCGGGCACAGCGGTAAAACGCAGTGCCTGGCCCTTTTTTTTGGCCAATCAGATAAGAATGAGATCGAGAATGAGTCTGAGAATGAGTCTGAGAATGAGTGAGGGACGGTCCCTGCCTTTTCACTCATTCTCAGACTCATTCTCGATCTCATTCTCAGGTCCCCAGCCGCCTCATGTTAAAATAGCTATTCCATGAAGGACTCCCAGCAGCCCGAGCCCGATGACCAGGAAACCGCGCTTCGCGGCAGCCTGGAGGACATCAAGATCATCGCCACCGGAGGGATGTCCCAGATTTTTCGCGCCCGCCAGCCCGGTCTCGATCGCTACATCGCGGTAAAAAAGCTGAAAGAAGAGCTCCTCGGCAACGGTGAGGCGAGGGAACGTTTCCGCCGCGAGGCGAGGGCGCTTGCGAGCGTTCTGCATCAGAACATCGCTCACGTTTACGATTTCGTCGAAGGCACCCGCGAGAGCTATATCCTCATGGAGTTCATCGACGGCGTCGACCTTTCCACGGTCATCGCCAAGGTAGGGCATCTTCCGCCCCAGCTCGCCGCGCTCATTCTCCACGGAGTCGCGAAGGGCGTGAGCTACATTCATACCCACCGCCTGATCCACCGCGACATCAAGCCGCATAACATCCGCCTCAATACGCGAGGCGAAGTGAAGCTGATGGATTTCGGCATCGTCGTCGATACCGAGAACGAGTCGCTCACGCGCCCCGGAATGATGGTGGGCTCTCCTAGCTACCTCTCTCCGGAGCAAGTCCTCGGCGACACAATCACTCCGAAGGCCGACATTTTTCTCCTCGGCATCTGCTTTTACGAAATGCTCACAGGCACGAAACCCTTCCGCGAGCAGGGGGGCGAGACCGTGTTTCAGCGCATCCGCGAAGTCCGGTACACTCCGGCGCGCGATGCCCAGCACGGCATTCCCGCGGTGCTCGATCGGGTCATCGAACGCTGCCTCGAGAAGGAGCCTTCGCGCCGATACGACTCCGTCAAAAATCTCATCCTCGATCTCGAGGAATATTTAGGGCCTCAGCTTAGCGCTCACGGAGAGAACAACATTCTCAAGTTTCTCGACGACGAAGCGCTCCTTACTCCCTCGATCCCATTGGGCCAGGACGCGGAGTTCACCCGCAAGGGATTTCGTCCCGGCGTGTGGGCCTGGATCGCCGGGCTAATCGCCGCGGTCGGGCTTTCGTTCTGGGGCGGCTACCACTCGGGCCGCGACGCGGGACAGAAAGACAACGTCGAGGTCCAGAAGAAGTTCCCCGCCCCGAAGCCCATGAAGTGACGCTATAGTATTAGCGTGAAGCCCCCGGCCGCCATGCTCTCCCAATTGCTCCCAAGGGCCGTCCGAGGCCCGAACCACGACTACACGCGCGTCGTTTTGATTTCCGACGCTAGGACCGGTTCCACTTGGCTTCAGAGTTTGCTCGGCAGCCATCCGGAAGTTCTCTTTTTCTACGAGCCCTTTCATCCCGAGGAAGTGAAACTCGGATCGCCGTTGCCGTTTCCCGGTGCTCTCGGAGTTTTGAGAGAGATCGCACCGACGGCTTTTGCCCGAAGCATCGCCGAAGCGGGCAGGCCGAGCCACGTGCGGGCCGTCGGCTTCAAGCTTCTTTTCGAGGGCCATCGGAAATTTCCCGAAGTGGAGTCCCACCTCGGCACGCTCGATCGCGTGTTCGTGCTACGGCTCACGCGTAGGGTGCTCCCGCGGCTTTGCTCGCTCGCTCTCGCGCACCGAACCGCTCGCTGGCACGACACGACCGGGTCCGTCGTCCGGCGGGGAAGGGTGCGCTTCGAGACCGGCGAGCTCGAAACCGCTTTTCTGCGGGAGGAAAAAGCCGCGGAGTTCATCGAACGGTCTCTTGCGGGAAAGCCCGGTTTGCGGCTTTCCTACGAAGCGCTTTGCGCCGATCCCCATGGCGAAGCCGCGCGGATTCTAGCCGCCCTCTCGCTAAAGGAGAGAGAGCTGCGCTCTCCGTTGAGAAAATTGGAGAACCGGCGCCCACGGGAAATTCTGGAGAACTTCGAGGAGCTGAAGCGGCATTTCGCCGGCTCCCGATGGGAGAGTCACTTCGAGTGAAAGCGCTCCTTTTTTTCGGCGCGGGGCTTTCGATCGCCCAGGCAGCCCCGTGCCCGAAAACTTCCGCTGAATGGGAAACCAGGCGGGATACCCTCATAGCGAAAATTTCCCGGGACAATAACCCCACCGACTGGGGGGAAACGGCGGCGGGCGAGCTCAAGGTTTGTCAGGAGAAAGCTCATCCCGACATCAGGGCCTGTCTGGCGAGAACTCTTTCCGCCGCCGACTATCTGATTGCCGTGAACCGCCTGGATCCGAAGGACCCCAGCAGCGCCCCCGCTTCCGGCCGTAAAATCGGACACAAGGAATATTTCGAAAAACACAAAGCGGAGCTGATGCCGCCGGACGTCTACCGCTCCGACGCGTTTCTCAGGCTCATCAAGCCGTGGTCCGACGACAAGTTGCCCGCGATCGAAAAATACGTCGAGAAATGGAATCTGGAGCGCAAGGCGCAGGGGCTCGAGCCCATCGTGGTGCTGCCTTACGAGTCCACCCAGGCTTCCAACGACGACTATCGGTCCCTCAAACGGCTTCTCTTCTACGATCCGGGCAGCCCGAAAGATCCCGTGAAACGGTTTCTTCAGTTCATCCCCGATGGGCAGCTTTTGTCGGTGGTCGCCGTGAAGGAAGTTTCCCCCGGAAAGTTCGAGTCGTATCTAAGAGACACTTTCACCGGCCGGGAGGGATTTCCGGAGTTCGGCAATCAAACACCGGTATTCACCGGTAAGACCGAAGAAGAGGAAAAGGCGGCGGAAGAGGCCTACTTCGCGAAACGCAGAGCCGCTCCCATGACGGTTCACTACACGGATTACGAAGTGGGTGGTAGTAACCGCTGCAGCGCCTGCCACATTCACGGCGGCCCGATGCCGATTTTTCCGAGGGTACCGCTGACTGGAAAGTACGAGGAAGCGAGAAAGCAGCTGAACGGCCTGATGCGGACTTTCGGCGATTCCCGCTCCCCCGACGAAATCCGCTTGCCCGAGGGTTTTCCGAGTTTGGGTGACGGCGACTTTACGGCCGAGACCATTCTGACTTGCGCCGATAAGATCGGGGACGTTCCTTCGGCCCAGGTCGACGAAAAGATCCGTCAGAAAGTGGCCGGCGCCATGAACTGCGTTTCCTGCCACGACGGCAACGATCGCCTCCCTATCCGCGGCTACTTCTCACTCGCCAATCCCGGAATCTTCGACGTAATTTCGAAGGGGCACATGCCTCCGAACCACAATCTCTCGCAGGCCGAGATTTCGGCCTTGTACACCTGTCTTTACAAGTCCTACTGGGGCAAGACGGACGAGAGCACCCGCGAGCACACGCCGGGGGCCATCGAAAAGTGGATGCGGGAAGTTCCCTGCCGCAAGCCCGGCTCCGAATCCTCAGAGCCGGGCGCCGACGACGAAACTCATTAGGGGTTGTTGCGAAGTACGTGCAGCTTGCAGTGGAACGTGATCTTGCCGAGCTGATCGGGGAGGAGCGGCCCGGTGTTGTCCGTGGTCCTCGTGACAATCAGGTGCGCGAGCGGCCGGGGCGTAGGCTGAGCCGGGTTCCAGTCGTTCGTGAACGAGAACGTCCAGGAGTCGACCAGGATTTTCGGGTTGGCCGGCCGCGGAGACAAAAAGTGAACTTTCGTGACCCGTTCGCCGAGCTTGGCGGCCTTTCGGTACTCGGCCGGGCAGCGGACGAGGATCTCGGCCACGGTGTTGGCGTCTTCGTGAAGATCACGCGACATGGAAGCCGAGGCGAGGGGCGCGACGGCCAAAAGAGCGATGGTGAGCAATAGCTTCATAAGGACTCCTGATTGGTTGAAAAACCGAGGAAATTTCTCTCTCCGTCGACCCATCGAGTCAAGCACCTGTTCTCCCTTTCTTTTCTTAACTGAACGCGCTAGAAGAGGGCGTGTTTTTCAAACGCAATAAACCCATTAGTTTCGAAGCGATCCGGTCTGCCCTCGCCTCCGTGGTGGACCCCGTGGCCCAGCGGGATCTGGTTGGTTTGGGAGCTATCAAGCAGCTCCAAATCAAAGAGGGCCTGGTGAAGTTCGAGGTCGAAAGCCAGGCGTCCGGCCCCCAGGCCGAAGCCATCAAGAACGCTTGCGTCCGCGCGGTGCAGGCCGTGGACGGTGTTCAATCCGTGGAAGTTTTGGTCCGTCCGAAAGCGATGCCCCAGGGGGCGCCGCAAGCGGCCGCGAAGGCGGCCAATCCCCACGCCCCCGGAAGAATCGTTTTGCCGAACATCAAGCACGTCATCGCGGTGGCGAGCGGTAAGGGCGGTGTCGGAAAAAGCACCGTCACGGTGAATCTCGCCGTCGCTCTCGCCCAAGGCGGGGCCAAGGTCGGTCTTCTCGACGCCGACATCTACGGCCCCAGCATTCCGCTCATGCTCGGCGCGAAGGAAGAGCGCCCGGAATCTCTCGACGACAACCGCATCAACCCGATCGTCCGCGGCGGCATCAAGCTCATGTCCATGGGCTTTCTCGTCCCCGAGGACAAGCCGCTCATCTGGCGCGGGCCCATCGTGCATGGAGCGCTCACCCAGTTTCTGACTCAAGTCCAGTGGGGCGAGCTCGATTATCTGCTCATCGACATGCCTCCCGGCACGGGCGACGCTCAGCTGACGATTTCCCAGAGCGCGCCGCTAGCAGGCGCCATCATCGTGACGACGCCCCAGGAAGTTTCGCTCATCGACGCGCGCAAGGGCCTCGCGATGTTCCAGAACGTGAAC
>CAZZHG010000132.1:5667-9943 GCA_964653655.1 uncultured Pseudobdellovibrionaceae bacterium | reverse complement strand
GTAGTTGCTCGAATAGAAACGCTTTCGCATTTCGTGCCCGAGATGAAACTGGGGAGACGGCGCCTTGATCGGAACTTTTCCCTGCTCCAACAGAAAGACTATTTCGCCCTCGCTCTTATCGAGCCGGTAGTTGCGCACGTTCGGAAATTCTTTGCGGTACTGCTCGAACTCCTGCTCGGCGTGCTGCTTTTCAGCCATCCGGAGAAGCCCCAGCCCCAGATACTCGGGCGGGTTGCCCTTCCGCCACTTGTGGAGCTGGCGGTAGTCGACGAAGGCATCGTCGTACTCCCGTTGGGCCTCGAAGAAAACGGCGGCGAGGTATTTCGCGAACGCGTTTCGTTCGTAGGGGAGTTTCCCCTGGGAAATCATGAGATCGAGCTTGTGGTTCACGCGCCTCGCCTCGACGAGCGCGCCTTCCCACTTCCCTTGCATCGCATAGGACATGGCGAGGTATACGTTGATGAGGATCTTTTCGAAGTCGTCGCCTTTGTAGACTTTGACGGTGTCGTTCAGGATTACGCTGCCGACTTCCTGGGAGACGCTCGTGTAGTCCTTCATCTCGGCGAGGTTGTCGGCCTTGTGGAACGCACCCGCCGCCTCCTCGTAGCGTTTCGCGCGGTAATACGCGATGCCGAGGTCCATCAGGTAAAGCAGCTGATCGTTATCCTCTTTTTCGGCGAGATCCTTGAAGCTCGAAATGGCCACCTCGTAGCGGCCCATCTCGAGCTGAAAGCGCGGCTCGACGACACGGGAAGCGTAAGAGGCGCAACCCGAAAGCCAAAGAACGGCCAGCCCCGCAAGGGCGAGTCGGAGCACGGTGAGCCTCCGGTCGCTTACAGGCCTACGTTCTTCTTCTTGTAGAATTTGCGGATTTCCTTCTCATCGGTCCAGTCGATGATGCCGGAATCGATGCTGACGAGATTGAAAGTCGCTTTGTAGTAGACGTATTTCTTGCCGCCGACTTCCTGGACCCGGTCCGTGATCTCGCCCGTGAGGAAGAAGTTCGCGCCGATCTGCTTGCCCTTCTTGCGGGCGGTGGAGGGATCGACGTAGCCCGAGCCTTCCTGGTAATCGACTTCGTCGGCGATTTCGCTGCGGACTTCCTTGTCGGTGAAGCGGAACTTGCCGCTCTTGACGAGAGCGACGCGGATTTTGTCCGTGAGGCTCTTCATGTCGATGTGTTCCTGGGTACGGTTCTTCGTGAGGGTGACCAGAACGACCGGCCTGCCCCGCTTGTACTCCTGAATCACCGGGCTGCCGGTGAGCGAAGAGATCATGGTGTCGGCGATCATGCGCATGTCGGTCTCGTTGAACTTGTCATCGAGAAGCCGCTCTTCGGACATGTCGTCGTACTTGCCGTCGGAGAACTGCCGGTTGCCGGCGCACCCCGCGAGGAAAAGAGGAAGGAACACGATGGAGATCCAAAGCTGCTTGGTCATACGCTCTCTCTTTCTTTCGAAGAAAACTGGAAAATTATAGCCCCTTGGCCGAGCCCCCGTAAATCAATTGAAGAGGCCGAACTGCGTTTAAAGAAGGACGTGGCTAGGGGCCCCCGCCGTGACGGCGAACCTTGGTGGCGGCGCATAAATAACGGAATTTTCAACCGTTTTTGACGCGCCGACGAAGGCTTGAGTTATACGGACTACAAGCTCCCCTAACGAATCGGCTCGCCCGCGCGGCGCTGGCGCCATCGGGAAAGAGTTACGACATTCGGCGACGAGGGATACTTCGCCCGAAAATACGCCTCGTAATAGGCCACCCCGTTAAGGAGCGGCTCGATTCTCGCTTCGCCCTGCCCCAGCTTGTGTAGAACGAGGCCATTGGCGAGATAAATCATCACGTGTGCGGGAGTTCCGTCGCGATCGATTTTGATCATGTTGCCCCACTGGAGAGGCGCCTCCTCGGCGACCGGCTTGTAGTAGAGGCCGAAGAAAGAGGCCGTCGGATTTTCGACATCCCTCTCGTCGACGGCCTTGAAGTGATAGGCATTGTAGTACGTGAGGGCGGTCGACATACAGTCGAAGCACAGGGGCTCGAACACTTTGGCTTTGTGAAGGCCGCGGCCGAACGCGTCCTCGTAGACCGCGGCGGCGGAAACCCTGCCCTCGGCGGCTCCCTTCAAGTGCTTGACGAGAATCTCTTCCATCTCCGCCGGAGTCAGGGAGCAACAGAGAACGATCTCGGCGACTTCCTTCAAATTCGTTTTGGTAAGAACGAGCTTCGGTTCCAGCGACGGTTCGAACCAGGCATAGCCCTTGCCGGGAAATCGGGAGCCGGACTCGGCGGCGAGCTCGGAGAAACGCTGAGGAGAAAGGTCGGAAACGGAGATGTAGAAGAAATCGCACGGGCCCCAGCCCGCCGCGATCAACAGCAGGGCCGGCGCCCAGCGCAGAAATCTCATCCCGCTATTATACGGGAATTCTTACTCGCACTGATTCGAGAGATTCTCGATCTTGTACTCGGTCTTCGGAGCGCCCGGATAGAAGGCTTCGGTCTTCGTGAGGGTCGCCGTCAGCACGCAAGCCGTCTTACCCTTGTTCTTTTCGTACTCGAAGGAGACGTCCGTCTTGAGGGCCTCTTTGTCATGGCACATGAAGGCCGGGTCCGTCTTGATCCACTCGTACTTTACGACCGTCGAGTTCTTGAACTCGGTGACGTGGATGTGGATTTCGGAAAGTCTAACGTGCGCTTCCGATAGAACGCGGGCGGCGGCGTCGTTGAAGAAGTCCGTGCGCATCTCGAGCGGCATGCTGGAGCAGGCGAACGAGGGAGCGGCGAACACAAGGGCGGAAAGAAAAGCGGCCTTCATGGGAGACTCCTTTGGCAGCCGATGTAGCGCGACGCACCACCACCGTCAACTCCGGCGGGTTCTCAATTCCAATCCGTCCATTGGTGGTACCAGTCGGAATCGATGACCGAGTGCACTTGCTCCGCGGGTAAATCTTCGGGCAATTCGTAGCCGGGCTCGAAAAAAAGCGATCCGTCGTCGAACCAGCCGGCCAAGGAAATCTCGGCCCTCCGAATCTCGCCCCCGGCCCCGTAGCGAAGCGAAATCCAGCGGGCCTGATAGGGCAGAGCGCGCAACTGAGCCGCGAGCGCCGCGAACCGGTCCTCAGCCTCGGGAGTAAAGAGCTGAAACCCATCCCCAAGTGTGCAAGTCCCCTTGAGAGGAGAAGCGAACTTCCCTTTTTCATAGGCGAGAGCCCGGCACCAATCCTGTTCTCTCAAGAAAGTTACCTTCTCCTTCGCCAGAGCGGACAGCTGGGGCATCATCTCTTTCGCGCGTGCATACCGAAGCGCGGGAGGACGGGCGGCGGCCCAGAGAAAAAGCGCCATCGCGGCGAAGGGAACCACCGCGACAAGCAGCCATTTCGTCTTTTTCATTGGACCCGCCGGAGAGAGTCCGGAAAACCATGAAGCTTTCCCGCTCCCCGCACGAAGATGGCGAGGCGGTGAAACTGGCGGGCCACCCCGCCGACGACCTCATAGTCGTGCCATCGCGAGAGAAATTCGGCGCGGGGAATGTACCCGTAGGAAGTCCCGAGCATGGGATCCATGAGGTAGAGGAAATCCGCGTCCATCCCGACGAGGGCCACATGGTGCCCTTCTTCCCAAACCTTCGTCCAATCGGCGGGTGCCCCCTGCCCCCTCCACGCCTGAATGTCCAAGATGACCGTTTCCCCGCGGCGGAGCGCTGCCGCGAGCTCAACGAGCGTCACCCCCTCCCGCATTTCCGCTTGAAGACCCTTCTGCCGGGCGAGGTTCAAGCTCTCTTCGTTTCTCGACCCGTTCACGGGATCGATCTTCAACGGCGCGAATAGAGCGGACTCCGCCTCGTCCTCCACCTTCCAATACCGGAGGAGTGCGGACAGCACCGCGGCTCCGCAGCTGTAATCGGTGGACTGGCGGACGATGGGAACTGAGAGCGAGCCGGCGGGCAGCCGCGGCGCCGGGCTCGCGGCAAGGACACTCGAAACTATCAGGGCGAAAATCCCCGTCGTCAGGCGTGCCCCCGGATCTCGTCGAGAAGTCCCCGGAAATGCTCGTCCGTGGAGAACGGGTTCATCACCGTGACTCTCAGAACCATCTCACCGTTCAGCCGGGCGGTGGTGATGTAGTAGTGGCCCTTCTTGAGAAGGTGGCGACGGATGTCGAGCTGGGAACGCGCGGGCCGGTAACGGAAACAAAGAATGTTCCCCTGCGGCTCGTGGCAGGGCTCGAAGTCCTGCGCTTCGGAAAGAATCTCGAAAAGACGCCGGGTAGACCCGCAGGTCAC
>CAZZHG010000132.1:0-5657 GCA_964653655.1 uncultured Pseudobdellovibrionaceae bacterium | reverse complement strand
GGGCGCATCGAGCGACTCGATCCGCTGCTTGCCGACCCGAAGGTCACGTCGATCAGATCGGCGAAGTGCCCTTCCCCGTAAAGCGACCAGGCGGCCCACAGCGGGACCGCGAGAGAGCGTTTCGTGCACTCCACCGTGCGGTGGGCGCAGTCGAACTCTTGCAGGCGCAACGCTTCCGCGTCGATGAGATAAGGCGCGTCCATCTGAAAGGGCGCGTAGCTTTTTGCCTTCTGCCGGTAGAGTAGAAACGTGCAGAGCGCCGGCACGTACATCATCTTGTGGGCGTCCCACGTAATGGAGTCCGCGAGCTCGATGCCTTCGACGAGATGCTTGTGGGTTTTCGAAAAGAGAACGCTCGCCCCGTGGGCACCGTCCACGTGCATCCAAAGCTTATGCTTCTTGCAGAACTCGGCGATGGGGGCGAGGTTATCGAAGGCTCCGACCGGTGTGCTTCCGCTGGTGGCGACAAGGCAAAAGGGAGTCCGACCCGCCTCTTTCGCTACTCCGTAAACCTCCTCCAGCTGCTCCGGATCCACGCGGCGTCTGGCGTCGACGGGAAGCGGCAGCACCGCTTTCGATCCCAGACCCGCGATGCCGGCCGCTCTCGAAATACTGTAATGGGAATCTTCGGACGCAAGAACGACCGGCTTTCCCCGATCGCCGATGCCTTCTTCCCAGGAACCCGGGAAGTGAAAATTTCTAGCGGCAAGAATCGCCGTCAGGTTCGCGAGCGTTCCTCCGTGAGTCGCAATGGCGCCGTATCCCGTCTTCCAGCCGATTTTTTCCGCGAGTTTCGCCGCCATCACCTTCTCGACCGCGACGGGAAAAGGGCCCATCTCGTATACGGCGCAGCCCTGGTTCGCAACCGTACCGAGAAGCTCGAAAGCGGCGCTCTCCGGCGTAGGGGGCGCAACCTGGTGGCCAAGGTAGTGAGGCGAATGCAGTTTTTGCGTGTCGGCGAGAACGAGCTCGGCGAGCTCCTTCGCGGAAGATCCCTTCAGCGCCGCTTCCGCGGCTTTCATGAGAACTTCCGGATCTTTCCAGTCGAGGCTCTTGCCGGCGGACTCACAACGCTCGAGATACCCCTCGAGGCAATCAATGACCGTTGTCCCGGTCTCGCGGAATTTCCGAGGCGAATAGCGGGCCCGAAGGCGCTTTCGCGCCTCTTCGACCGCGCTCATTCCGCCTTGCTCGGAGCGGAGTTCTGCCCGAGGGTGATTACGTAATCAACGAGCAGGTTGATCTGCTTGTCGGCATCGCCACCGAGGATTTCCGGAACGGGAACGGCCCCGTCCACCCAGAAGCCGGGCATGCGGGTACCGGGTACCCACTTGTTCGGATTCTTCAGGAACTCCACCATCCACTCGCGGCGCAGCCGACGCGCGGAAAGCCGCAGATTGGGCGCGAAGCCCTTGCTGCCGCCTTCCAGCTGATCCTGCGTGAGCTTCTCACCCAGATTGTGGCAGTTGAGGCACTGCAGCTTCGTGAAGAGCACTTGGGCGTTTCGCTGATCGGCCGGCGAGAGATGCACGGGAGCGTTCTCGACGAGCGGGTACGGAACTTCCGCCTCGTTGCCCCAGCCGTCCAGCAGCGCGTTGCGCTCGTTCCAGCTGAAGTTGAAGGTCGGCATCCGAACTTTCAGAGACTGGCGCAACTTCACGCTTTCCGGATTCTTCAGGAAGTTGTGAACCCAGTCGGACTGGATTCGAAACCCCTCGTGAGGAATCTTCGGCGGCCCGAGCGTCTCGTCCTCTTCGTACTGATAGAGAATCCGCGCTTCGACCCGGAACTTGTCGGCGATGTTCTTCTCGAACTCCGGGTGGCCGTCGGGCAACTCTTCCCAGAGCTCTTCCATGACGTGGCAGCCCTGGCAGTTGTACTTGTGGATGACCTGGCGGGCGCCCTCGAGCTTACGCTCTCTCGATGAAAGAACCTTGGGTTTGGGCTTCTCCGACGTCATTCCGACCAGGAAAGTGATGAACGAATCGCGCTCGTCCTTGTCCATGTCGAAGTTGGGCATGCGAAGCAGATCGAGATAGTCCTTCACAAGGCCCGAGTCGAAGATCCGCGTGTTCTGCAGCTTGTGATCGAACCAGGCGATCTTCGTATGATCGAAGTGCTGAAGGCCGAAATCGAACTTCGTGAGCGGCTTGGACCACTCTTCCGAAAGCTCGGGACCGATGCCGCCCGCCGTCTCGAACCCTTTGATTAAATGACAACCGAAGCAGCCGTACTGGCCGATGCTGCGGCGGCCGAGCTCCACGGACAGAGCGTGGGGCTCGAGCTTCGCGATGTAATCGGCCACCTTCGTCTCGGTGACCGGAGACATTTTCGGATCGCGCATGAGATAAAGGCGAAGAACCTTTTTCTGAGCTTCCGGATCGACGGTCGCGGCCTTCTGGGCCTCGAAGTCCGGATTGCGCTTCGACATCAGATAGGCGGCGATGTCGTTCGCCTCTCCGTCGGACAGGCGCAGGTTCGGCATCCGGGTGTCGGGCCGATAATGAGTCGGGTTCTTGATCCACGTGACGAGCCAGTTACGGTCGACCTTGCTGCCTACCGTCGATAGATCCGGAGCCGCGTTCCAGCGGCCGATCTTGTGACCGAAGTCATCGATCTGATGGCAGCCCAAACAGCCCACCTGGCCCACGAGAGTTTTCCCTCGTTCCACGTTGCCGGAGCCGGCGACTTGATTCGCCTTGTATGGCTCGGAGGCCGACAGCAGATAATCGGCGACCGCCTGCATCTCGGCTTCCTGGTACTGGACGAATTCCGGATTGCCCGCCGTATTGCTCTGAAGGAATGCGGCCGGCATGCGCGCGTGTTGGTTGAAAGCCTTCGGATTGCGGATCCATTTCAGAATCCAATCGCGGCTGAGCTTGCCCTTTACCTTGAGGAGCGACGGCGCCGATTTTTCGACGTGGTCCCAGCCCTCGATCTTGTGGCAGCCGAAGCAGCCGGCGGCACGAACCATCTGGACGGCCCGGTTCAGCTTCGGTGCGCGGTGGACGTACTCCTGCTGGCGGTGGCAGACGCGGCACTTACCCTGCGTGTATTGCAGGGGCACCATCTTCTCCATGATGTGGTGCTGATCGCCTTCGTTCCAGCCGTACTTCTTTTCCCAAACTTTCTGCTGCTCTTCGTTGCGGGGTGTATGGGCCGCTCGCACGAAGTGGGTGGCCTGGCCGCGGCCGTCGTGGCAAATCGTGCAGCCGATCTTGTCGATAGGATGCGGAGACCGGCTTCCCAGCATGACGTCTAGCCGCGGATGGGTCTTGAACGGATTCGGCTGGTCCTCGAAGCCGGGGAGATCGATGGCCTGGTGGCAGGTCATGCAGCGATCGACCTTCTGGGCCTGGGAGAAAAAGATGTCGTCTCGGATATCCGGCAAGACCACCTGCTGGAGGCGGAAAACCGGGTCGGCGAGATCGATTACCGGGCTCGCGCGCACGACTTTGCGAAGGCCGAACTCGGCATTCTCCTTTGCGGCCGTGAGGCGATCGAACTCGGATTGCAGGGCCGCGAGCTTCTTTTCCGCGTCCTTGCGCTTGGCAAAGATCGCGTCGAGATCCGCCTGCTTCGCCTCGAGAGCGAGAAGCGCTTGGTTCGCCACGTCCTGAAGGCGCGAGGCCTCCGCGGTGGCCTTCATCAACTCGTCGTATTGCTTCTTTCCCTTGGGCGGCAGCGTCTCGATCTTGCCTTCGGCGATCAGATGGCCCCAATGGTCCTGGTAGTTGAACTTTTCGGCGTCGAGGTTTGCTTTGCGCGCCTGATACTTGTCGAGGGTGTTCTTCTGCTTGGTCGTCAGCGAGACGATCTCTTTTTCGAGCTTCTTGATGTCGGCGTTGCGCTGGTTGATCTCGGTCTGGGCGTCTTCGACGCCCTTTTTCGCCTCGGCGAGAGCGTTCGCGTCCACCGCGGCCTTCGCCTCTTCGGCGGCCTTCGCGAACTTCTTCTCCTTGATCTCCATGAACTCGCGCTGGTAGCCCTTCCACTCGCGGCCGAAGTCGTCGAGGACCATCCAAACGGTAACCACCATCATCGCAATCGACGCGATGGCGAAGACCTTTTTTATCTTCGTCGGGTTGTAGAACCGGTCGTCCTGCCAAGGGGTGTTAGACATTCTGTAGCCCTAGATATTGAAGAAATATTCCGGAATCGCCACGATGTACTTCAAGTTGATCGTCCACCGGAGCACCATCTTGATCGGTAGCGCCGCCATGCTGATCAACAGGAACGCCATGAGATAGAAGCGCGGGTTACCGAGCTTCTCCTTCATCTTCGGCATCACCTTCTTGCCCAGCCACACAGGGACGGCGAACAGATAGGCCGCCACCAGCACGAAACCGAAGCTCTCTCTCAGGAGAATATTGTCGGGCAGCTTCCCGCCGTTCAGGCCCATCTCCCGGAAAATATACTCCGACAAGTTCACGTTTCTGAGGGCCACGATTTTGTGGATGTCCCAGACTTCGTAGGGGCCGAAGAAGTTCCAGTTCGGGCCGCGGAGGAAGGTGCCGTACACGATCAGCACTACCCACAGAATCAAAAAACCGAAGAGGAAGTTGGTCACCGCGAACTTGCGGTCCGCAAACGTGTAGTAGCCGTTGCCCTTCGGGTTCGTGTCGATGAACGGAATCACGATGAGGCCGACGATAATCAGGGTCGGGAACACGACGCCGGCCAGCCAGGGATCGTAGTACACGAGCATTTCCTGGAGCCCCAGGAAGTACCAGGGCGCCTTCGACGGGTTCGGCGTTTCCACCGGGTTCGCGGGCTCTTCCAAAGGAGCGCGGATTACGATGGACCACACGAGCAGGCCCACCCAGACGAGAATCGTGCAGATGAACTCCGAGAAGACCAAGTCGGGCCAGGTGAAAACGAGCTGCTTGGCTTCCGCCTTGGTGTCCACTTCCTGCCCGGCCGCCGTCAGGTTGTCGTTCTTCACCGCCAGGTGAATGGCGAGCCAGAAGAAGTAGAGCATCAAAAACAGCATCATCACGATGGGCGCGTTGTCCGGCTTCATCACCGTCGCGCGGAACGTGGGGTGCAGCATGCTCAGGATGAGGAAGATGAACAGCCCCGCCTCGAGCGCGATGATGGTCGAAGTCTTGGCGAACCACTTGCGCCCCGGAAAGAGCACGTAGAAGAGGGCCAAGCAGGAGAGCGTGAACAGGATGGCCGGTTCACAGAGATAGTTGATGACCGATGTGATTGCGTTAACCATGGTGCGAGCCGACTACAGGGGACCGGAAATACCCCCGTCCTTTCTCACTCGATAAAAGTGAACCGCCATCAGCACCGCCGCTACCAGCGGGATGAAAATGCAATGGAGCACGTAGAACCGGAGCAGCGTCGCTTCGCCGACCACGCGGCCGGCGAGCAGCGCGAAGCGAGCGTCCGAGCCCGCGTGCACGACGTCAAAACCCATCAGGGAGTTTATCAGGGCGGCACCCGGGCCTTCATGCCCGAGGAACGGGGTGGCGCGCGCCATATTAGACCCGACGGTGATGGCCCAGATGGCCAGCTGATCCCACGGGAGCAGGTAGCCGGTGAAAGACAGAAGCAGCGTAAGCACGAGCAAAATCACGCCGACACCCCAGTTGAACTCGCGGGGCGGCTTGTAGGAGCCCGTCAAAAATACGCGGAACATGTGGAGC
>CAZZHG010000131.1:0-9981 GCA_964653655.1 uncultured Pseudobdellovibrionaceae bacterium | reverse complement strand
TATCCGAAAGAAGCCATCCGCTACTGCCTAGCGGAAGGCGGAGTGTCGATGAAAGACATCGACTACTTCGTCTTCTATGAGAAGCCCTTCGTGAAATTCGAGCGGCTTCTCGAGACCTATCTCGCTTATGCGCCCAGGGGCTTCGCCTCGTTCCGCAAGGCGATCCCCGTATGGTTTCAGGAGAAGCTCTTTCAAAAGGGACTTCTCACCAGGCTCCTGAAAGAGCAGGCGCCGGAAGTGGACTGGGAAAAGCGGCTTCTCTTTTCCGAGCACCACTTGAGCCACGCGGCAAGCGCGTTCTATCCGTCGCCGTTCGAAGAGGCCGCCGTTCTGACGATGGATGGGGTCGGAGAGTGGGCGACGACTTCCCTTTGCGTGGGGCGAGGTTCCGATCTCAAGATGGAGCGGGAGATTCATTTTCCGCACTCCATCGGCCTTCTCTATTCCGCCTTCACCTATTATCTCGGCTTCAAGGTCAACTCCGGCGAGTACAAGGTGATGGGACTCGCCCCCTACGGCGAGCCCAAGTACACGAAGCTCATCTACGACAACCTGATCGATCTGAAGCCGGACGGTACGTTCCGCCTGCACCTCGAGCATTTTGATTTCTGTACGGGTCTGCGGATGACGAACGAAAAGTTCGCCGCCCTCTTTGGGAAACCCGCCCGTTCGTCTGAAGACCAGCTCACTCAGGATCACATGGATATCGCCGCCTCCCTGCAAGCGGTGACCGAGGAAGTGGTGCTGAGGCTTGCGCGCTCGGTTCGCAAGGAGACGGGGGTCCGCAACCTTTGTTTAGCCGGCGGCGTCGCTCTCAACTGTGTTGCGAACGGCAAGATTCTGCGTGAGAAGATTTTCGACGGTATCTGGGTGCAGCCGGCCGCGGGCGATGCGGGCGGAGCGCTGGGCGCAGCGCTTGCCGCGTACCACTTGCAGCTGAAACAGCCGCGGAAGGTGAATCCAGGCGACTCCATGAAGGGCTCGTACCTCGGGCCGCGGTTCGAGGAAAATGAGATTGAAGCCCAGCTCAAGAAGGCTGGCGCGAAATACCGAAAGCTAGGCTACGACGAAATGGTGAAGGCCTGCGTGGAGGCTCTGTCGTCGGAAAAGGCTCTCGGTTGGTTTCAGTCGCGCATGGAGTTCGGTCCCCGCGCTCTCGGCTCCCGCTCCATTCTTGCCGACGCCCGCTCGCGCCACATGCAGAGCACGCTGAATCTCAAGATTAAGTACCGCGAGTCTTTCCGTCCCTTCGCGCCGATTGTGCTGCGGGACAAGGTCTCCGACTGGTTCGACATGGAGACCGACAGCCCTTACATGCTGATGGTCGCTCCGGTGAAAGCGAGCCGGCACGTGAAGCCGACGAAGGAGCAGGACGCACTATTCGGAATCGAGAAGCTGAAGATTCCCCGTTCCGATATTCCCGCCGTCACTCACGTCGATTACAGCGCCCGTATCCAGACCGTCCGCAAGGAGACTCACAACCGTCTCCATCAACTGCTTACTCAGTTCGAGCAGAAGACGGGTTGCCCGGTGCTCGTTAACACGAGCTTCAACGTCCGAGGCGAGCCCATCGTTTGCAGTCCCGAGGACGCCTTCCGTTGTTTCATGGGAACGGAAATGGACGTGCTCGCGGTCGAGAACTTCGTTCTCTACAAAGAGGATCAGGACCCCGCCCTCAAGCAGGATTATAAGGACAAGTTCGAATTGGATTAGAGCAAGAGTGAGTTTGAGTCTTAGAATGAGTGAGGGACGATCCCTGCCTTTTCACTCATTCTAAGACTCAAACTCACTCTCGCTCTAAGTTTTCGTCCCCTGCCCACGCCGCCGAAATCATCCATCTGGTAGATATCGCGAAAACTCCCCGAAGCTCGCGGATTTGAAGTCCCTGTATTGAGTTGCCCGTTTTTCTCGTCTGAAAGTTCGACGCTGTCGAAGCCTTGGCACGCTGGCTGAAAGTGGTGCACCGTTTGCAGCCGTAGAGGGTGCCGTCCCCCTTTCCCCGGTGAATCATGCCCCGGCTGTCCTTGGCTTTCCTCATTCTGCTTTCCGGATGTGGGCTCAAAGATCTGACCCTCGGAGAGCTTTGCACAAAACGGATCGTTTCCCGAGCCGTTCTCGCCTCTCCGACGATTTCCGCCCCAAGAGACTGCCAGCGCGATGCCGTCTGCGACGTCCGGATTTTCGATCCCAAGGGAGAAGAGAACATGGGCATGGTCGCTCCCGAGTCCTACTCCTCGGGCGAACTGTCGGCGACAGTACATACGCTTCGTTACAACACGGCTTCCGCGATACAGGACGCCACCGACCCGTCCGAGTACGACCGGACCGAGGTCGCCTGCTATTTTCCTTCCTCGAACTTTCGCGTGGAAAAAACCGGGCGGAACTCCGGCGCCATTCTCGCCGCCGCGGTATTGGAAATTTCCGGCAAATGTCTTTCGGGAGCGAATTGAATGAAAGCTCGGCTGATACTTGGATTGGTGTTCCTGTCGATGACGGCGCGGGCTCTCGCCCATTCCCGTCAGATTTCGCCCGTTCCCAGAAACAACAACGCGGGTCTGAAGACCCCTCCCTGCGGCGGAGTACCGGCCGGAACCGACACATCGAAGTACCAGGTTTTGGAAGCGGGCCAAACCTACGTCATGACTCTCGAGGAGACCATTCAGCATCCCGGCAAGTTCATCTACAACCTTCTCGATAGAAACGGAAATCAGATGGCGTCTCTCGTCACGGTCACCGACGACATCAATCGGGGCACGAAGACGGTGAGCGTCCCCCTAGATCCTTCCAAGGGAGTGGTTCCCTGCGCGGACTGCATCCTGCAGCTGATTCAGCGGATGGAAGAAAATCCCGCGAACCCCACGTTCTACTATTCTTGCGCCGACGTGAAGATCGTCCCCGCGGGCAGCAATGCGCCCGCCTTGCCCGCGCCGGTCGTCCCCTCGGACGACGGGTCCCAGGCCCTTCTTCAGTGTTCGGGCCACTGATCCCCCCAAGTTGCAACGCCCACGCCTTTGTTTTAAGTTGGGGCGGCATGCAAACCCCCAAAACCCCGGTCGCCGCCATCCTCGATCGCGATGGAACGATCATCGAGGACGCTCACTACCCGAGCCGTCCCGATCAGGTGAAGCTCATCGCCGGAGCGGCGCAAGCCCTGAAGAATCTTCGCCGCAAGGGGTACGTGATTTTCGTTGTCAGTAATCAGTCCGGTGTCGGGCGCGGGCTGATTCAGGAAAGCGAGTTTCTCGCGGTCCACCAGCGGTTCTGCGAAGTTTTGAAAGAGGCCGGGGCGGAAATCGCGCAATTCGCGTACTGTCTGCATCACCCCGACGATCCCTGTCTTTGCCGAAAACCGAAGACCGGTCTTGTGCCGCGTCGTTTCAACGACCTACCGCTGGATTTCAAACGTAGTGTGGTCATAGGCGATCGGCAGTCGGACCTTGCGCTTGGCGAGGGGCTGGGGGCACGCTCGCTTCTCGTTCGGACCGGCTACGGAGCCGCGACCGAGGCAAGACTCGGGGAGTCAATCGAGCCTAACAACGTTTTCGCCAACCTCGCCGAAGCCGTCGAGCATCTTCCGGATCTGGAAAATAACGCGTAGTATTATTAATTGCCGTTTCCCCCGCCTAGTCCTGGTTAACTCCTAGCCCAGATCTCTCGATAAGGAGAGGAGAGACTCCTCCATGCGTTCGCTCGTTTATCTCATTTTGTGCTTCGCCGTTCCGGCCATCGGGGCCGAAGTGTTGCGCGTGGGATCGAGCCAGCAAATTCTCGCCGTCAGCCAGGACGAGCAACCGTGGCGCGTGGGCGATCGGCTTTGCGTGTTCGAAGACCGCGAGGAAGTCGAATGCGGCGAAGTCACGAAGACCACCGCGAAGCTCGCGGTGGTAAGACTCGACGCCCCGAGCGATCGTGTGTTCCGCGGAGCGCGCGTGAAAATTCAGGGAGGCCGAAGCGCCGCCGCCCGCGTAGGCCGCGCCGGTTCCGCCGCCGCGAAAGATCCCCGCGATCAAATCGAAGAGCCCGAAGAGCTTCTCTCTCCTCCGCCCGACGTTCAGCCGCGTCGGGAAAGACGATCGGCGCGAAGCGAACCGCGCGAGGCGATCGACGAAAGGGATCGCGATTCCGATCGGCCGGAAAGAACCGAGCGCCGTCCCGCCGCGAAACTTCTAAACAGCTACGACAAAGTGGAAGGCGTCACCACTCCCGGGTGGCAACTTTCCGGCGGTATCAGCGCCGGATTCACGTTCTTCTATCCGATGGTTCATTTGCAAAAAACCATCGGTTCGTACGTTTCGCTCGGCCTCATGCCGATCTATTTCAAAGCCTCGGGCAGCACGACGAGCGTCGGCGCTTTCGGCGGATATCTGACTTTCAACTATTACGGGAACGAATATTTCCGCGGCTTCTGGACTCAAGTCGGAATCGGCGCTTACAAATTTTCGGCGTCCAACTCGACCCTGGAAGAAAAGGCCACTTCGATCGCCGTCTTCAGCACCGTCGGCTGGCGCGGGTACTGGGACCTCGGTCTCAACGTCGGGGTCGGAGCGGGGCTGCAGTACGTTCAGGACCCCAAATTCACCGTAACCACGGTGAACGCCGTGAATTTCCAGCCTGTGATCGTTCTCGACGTCGGGGTTAATTTCTAAATAAATTTCGATGTTTTACGCGATTCCCAGGCTGGGTGGCTATCGATTGGGCGGGATCCCCTGTCTGGTTTCGAGGGGTTACGGGTTTTTCCCGCACGAACGTCAAAAAGTTCGGCGCCTGTCACCGTAGACGGCAGGTGTGTCCGAGCCTGACGGCATGGCACGAATAGTGGATTTATTGAACCTCAACACCATGCTTGATTCCTGCCTAAAGAAAGCCCAATACCTGGCCATTTCGCTGCTTCTCGCCGGCTGCAATTTCGGCTTCCTCTCCTTTTCGGAGAAGAGCGAAGACCCGAGCTCAAAAGTTCAGATCATCGTGCCCAAAGCGCTGTCGGTCATTTCGGCCGAGACGGCTGAAGTCGGTTTGTGCCTCATCGGCGAAGTGATTGCCCTCGACGATAAAGGCAAGGCCGCGCAGGTGCTCGCGGACGAGCTGGTATCGCTTTCCATTCAGGGAGGCTCGGTCAGCCTCTTCTCGGACGATCAATGTCTGACTCCGGTGACCTCGGTCACGCTCTTGAAAGGCCAGTCGCGCGGCTCCTTCTACATGAAGCCGCTGGCTTCGGCCGCGTTCACGGCGGTCGCCCTATCTCAGAAACTTGGTTTCAACTCCAAGTTCCTCACCACTTTCCGTAACCCGCGGAAAATTGCTTTCATGGCGGCTCCTTCGGATACGGAAGGCGGCTACTGCGGTACGGCCATCACCGTGGGCGTTCAAGACGCTCTCGGCGATCCGATCGGTTACACGGGAAGCTTGCCCATCACCGGGCTTGCGGCGGGCGCGGCCTACTCGAACACTACCTGCACGACCGGCGTGACGTCGCTCGTGTTTGCGGGCGAGCAGTCGAAGACTTTCTACCTTAAAAACATGACGATTCAGGCGATGAACCCGACCGTGACTGTTCCGGCCGCCGTGGGTGCGACGCTTACCGGATCTCTGACCGCTACGATTCAGAACCGGTCGGCTCCCTTTTCTCTCTTTCTGGACTCGATTCCGGCCGGCCTCGTGCTCGGCGATCTCAGTGCCACCGCGGCGCAAATCCGGGTGAAGGACTCCGGCGGCGCCTTCATGACTCCGACCGCGGCCCTTACGGTCGCCATCGCGAAGAAGGCGGCGACGGAAGACGTTCAGTTCAAGGATCCCACGGTGGCGACCGCCCCGGCGGCGACCATCAACCTCACGCTGAACTCCGCCAACGCGGCGAAGACTTTCCAGGTACGGCCCATCGGCACGAGCCGCCCGGCCTCGGTGAATTTCCAGGCTTCCGCTACCTATAGAGGAATCCCCATGGCGGTGGTGGAATCGGGCAACCAAGCGGTTGCCGTCGTCACCCGCGGGGTGAGGATCATCAATACCGATGCCTCGCCGGCCACCGTCGGTGCCGGCGCCTGCAGCAAGATTTTCACGGTTTCTCTCGTGGACGGCATCGGCGCGACTCTCGCTCCGACGGTCGCGACGGCCGTCAACCTCGATCCGGATGCGGCCGATGGCTTTGCGTTTTACAGCGATAACAAATGCACGACCCAGATCGCGAGTAACTCGGTCACGATCCCGGCGAACGTGGATTCCGCCAACTTCTATTTCAAGGATACGAAAGACGACGCGAACGTGGACCGTGACATCACTGGGTCCGCGATGACTTTCACGTCGCCCGCGTTCCGGGTTCAGATCCGCCGCCAGCCGCTCGTAACGGAAACGGCCTTCGGAGCCTCCGGCTTCCGGGATTTTTCGATCGATGGAGGCCAGGACGTGATGTCGGCGATGGCCCAGTCCGCTTCCGCCGGAAAGTTCATCGCGGTCGGCCGGAGCCGGGTTTCGGGAGCCTCGCCGTTTCGCTTGAGCGCCGCCGTTATCACGGCCAACGGCGCACTCGACACCTCCTTTAACGGCCTCGGTACCTACACGGCGGCGATCGGCTGCACGGAAGCCCGGGGTAACGCGGTTCTTCCGGTGTCGACGGGCTATTTCGTCGCCGGGAAATGCGACAACTCTTTCTTGCTCCACAAGATCTCCCTCACCGGCACCGGGGTGAGCACTGAGACGACCGACTTCGCGGGCGCGACTACGGTGGAAGCGACGGCCATCACCAGCGCCCCGTCGGGAAATACTTTCCTCTATTCCGCCGGCATCGCGGATTCGAGTGGGACGCCCGCCATAGCCATTGCACGCTATACATCGGCGGGCGCCGAAGACGCTTTCGGCCTGGTGGACATGAGCTCGCTGGCGCTTCCGGTGGTGAACGTGAAGGCAATCGCCATTCAGCGCGTTTCCACGGGACCGAACGTGGACAGAATTCTCGTTCTCGCAACGCTCAACAACGGCACGGAAGGCACCGACATGGCCCTCTGCCGGCTGACGGACGCCGCCGTTCCCGCGGATTCACTGGACCCACAGCCCTTCGATCTCGATGCGTCCTTCGGTACGAGCGGATGCCGTCTCATCGACAACGGGAACCGGAACGATTCGGCCGTGGCGATGGTCACGTTGGCCAACGGGAACCACGTCATCGTCGGCAACTCGGTGAGTGCCTCGGGCACTTCATCGATTTTCGTGCTGAGCCAGATCGACGGAAACGGAAACGTCGTCGGTACATTCGGTATCAAGACCCACTCGAACGGAACCAATTTCCTGGAAGCGGCCGCCATCGCCACTTATCCGACCGCGAACAACGAGATCCTCGTCGGTGGATCTCTGAAGAGCAGCGTTTCGGGAGATCCGGTTTGGTACGCGGCCCGGTTCAATTCCACGACGGGCGCGCTTGATTCGGTCACCGCGAACACCCGTACTTTCGCCAACGTGGTGCCCGACACCTCCAGCTTCGAGTCCATTACGGGTATCGTCATCGGCTCGAGCCACATGCCGGTCCTCGGCGGTAGCAACGGGTCGAATCAGCGCCTCATGCGCGTGCTCTACTAAGCTTCTGTAAATACTAAACAAATCAGGTCTTGAATAGGGTCTCGGTTCCGATACTCTCTGAACCGATGTCCTCACTTTTGAGCGATCCCGCCGAGCGGGTACCCGATCTGCCCCGTGCGCTGCCATGGATTACCTATGGTAGGCGCGAGACGTTCGATGAGCTCGTCTCGAAATGGAAGCTCGAGCGCTCTTCCTCCTCTTTCGTTCCCGGACAACCGAAAGTTTCCTGGATTTTGCTTCCTCGCACCGACGTGCGCGTGCGCGAGTGGGCGAAGCAGTCGCTTGCGACTCAGTCGTACTTGAAGACGGAGATCCTCGAGCCCGACTTCGGCCCTGATTTCAGTGAGAGCGCGAACGAAGCGGTGAAGCAGGCGAGCGGCGACTGGATCGGCTTCGTCCACGGCGACACGTTGCCCAGCCCCTCGGCCACGTTCCAGCTGCTTCGCACCGCCGCCGAGTCATCCGCGACGAAATTGGTTTACGCAAACGACGTCCGCGTCGATCCGGCCTCCCTGAAGCTCGAAGGCTGGTTGAGCAAGCCCCAGCCCAGCTGGCTGACGCTTTTGCATTTCAACTACATCGGCTGGAGCTGGATCGCCCGGCGGGACGCGTTTCTCGAGCTCGGCGGCTTCAAGAGTCTCGCTCCCGAGGAAGCGCTTCATGAATTTTTGCTTCGGTTCGTGGAGAAAGAGTCCGGCGCGGCTTGCTCCCACTCCGCTCTCTACCACCGTTTCGGGGACGTGGAAGAGTACCGCAGCCCCGCCTTTCGTAAAGCGCTCGCCGAACACTTGGAAGTGCAGGGGCTTCGCGCGCAAGCGGTGTGGCGCCGGGAAGCGGACCGGGACGTGGTGAACCTCACGCCCATAGCGGACGAGGATCCCGCGGTCACGGTCGTCACCTGTTTTCGGGACAAGAGCGATTGGACCTTGAAATGTCTCGATGCCGTCGAGAAGCAGGAAGGTGTACGGCTCGACGTCCTTCTCGTCGACAACCAGTCGACTGCCGAGGAGCGGGCGCGCATCGAGGCGCGCATCGCGAACTTCCGCCACCCGGCCCGTATCCTTACTTACGATAAGCCCTTTCACTTCGCCCGGATGAATAATGAAGCCATCCGCGACCACGCGAAGCACTCGCTCATTTTTCTGCTCAATAACGACGTGACTCTGGAAAGCCCGGACGCCATCCGCCAGGCCGCCCTTTGGGCGATGCAGCCGCGGGTGGGGACCGTGGGAATCCGCCTGCGTTATCCCGACGGAAAAGTGCAGCACGACGGCATCCGCGCGAAAAGCGGCGGGCCCGGCCGAATGGCGCGCATCGGGCATTTTCCGGGCTTCGATCGGTTCAGCCGGCTCACCCGCGAAGTTTTTGCCAGCACGTTTGCCGCCTGCTGTTTCCGCCGCGATCTCTTCGAGCAGGTCGGCGGACTTTGCGAGCTCAACTGGGTGAACGGTTTCGGCGACGTGGCCTTTCAGCTCGATTGCCTCGAGCGCGGCTACCACCACCTTTATTTGGGCGGCGTGGAAGGCGTTCACCAGGAAAGCGCGAGCCGGGGTCCCTCGTACGAGTACTGGGAAGAGATCACTCTCGAAATGAGATATTCGGAATTTTTGAAGCGGATGGTCCGGGAAGATCTGGCCTGGCACCCGGCGGAGGGGCTGGTGCTCCGGGCTGGAAGGGCTGGGCGCAGGCTCGTTGGGGCCGCTCTTCGGTCGGTATCCCCGTCTCTCGTCACCTCCCTGAAATCGGGGTTGAACGCCCTCAAAGGGCGGGTCAATATGAGGGCGCATGGGTTGGATTGAAAACAGACTGAGGCAGAACCTCGAAGAGACCGTCCGGGCGAAGCAGCTCCTATTGGCCAGCCACGAGCGGATGGCCGCCTTCGAGAAAGCGGTCAATCTCATCATCCAGAGATACCGGGACGGCGGACGCCTCTACATCGCCGGCAACGGCGGCTCGGCCGCCGATGCCCAGCACCTCGCCACCGAGTTCATCGCGAAGCTCGCGCGCCCCAGAGCCCCGCTTCCGGCGGAAGCCCTCACGGTGGACACCTCGCTACTGACCGCGATCGGAAACGATTTCGGCTTCGATTACGTTTTTTCCCGTCAAATCGAGGGCAAGATGAGCCCGCGCGACGTGTTTCTTGCCATCACGACTTCCGGCCAGTCACCCAACATTCTTCGGGCGCTGGAGATGTGCCGAAAGCTCGGCATTCCGTCTATACTTTTGACCGGAAAAGAAGGCGGGCCCGCGAGAAAGCTCGCTGATCACGTGATTCTCGCGCCCGGCAATACCACGAGCACCATTCAGGAAGTTCACATGGTGCTGTACCACACGCTCTGCGGCTGCGTGGATGATGCGCGCTTTCCCATCGATACGTACGCGGTGAAATCCGCCGATCGCAGCGAAGAGCTGCCC
>CAZZHG010000130.1:0-10110 GCA_964653655.1 uncultured Pseudobdellovibrionaceae bacterium | reverse complement strand
GATCGCTTCCTCGAGGTTGCGGTTGGTGGCCGCGATGATGCGGACATCCATGTCGATCTCGCGGTTCGAGCCGACCGGGGTGAACCGCCGCTCCTGAATCACGCGAAGCAGTTTCACCTGCATCGCGGGAGAGAGATCGCCGATTTCGTCGAGAAAGATCGTGCCGCCTTCCGCGTACTGGAAACGTCCGATTTGCCGCTTGTCGGCTCCCGTGAAAGCGCCGCGCTCGTGGCCGAACAGTTCGCTTTCGAAAAGGGTTTCCGCGATGGAGCTGCAGTTGATGGCGACGAGTTTCGCGTCCTTGCGGGACGAGTTGTAGTGAATCGCGCGCGCGACGAGCTCTTTACCCGTTCCGCTTTCGCCGCGGATGAGCACCGAGGTATCCACCTTCGCCAGCTTGTGAATGATGTTGAAGATCTTCTGCATCTCGTTCGACGTACCGACGATTTCGCCGGCGTCGAGCTTCACCCGCGGAGCGCTGAACGCCATGTTGCGGATGAGTTTCTGGGCTTCCAAAGCTCTCTGGACCATCTCCACCACGGCCTGGTGTTTGATGGGTTTGGCGAGGTAGTTGTAAGCGCCTTCCTTGATCGCCCGCACGGCATCTTCGATGGTGCTGTAAGCGGTCATGATGATGACGATGATCGAAGGGTCCAGCTCTTTCACTTTGGAGAGGCAGTCGAGCCCGCTCATGCGGGGCATGTTCACGTCCATCATCACCAGATCGGGGCGCTCGGCCTCGATTTTCTCGAGGGCGTCGACGCCGTCGACGGCCTGGCGGATTTCGAAGCCGCTCCGATCGAGGACCTCGGATATGGTTTTGCGTAACTCTTGATCGTCTTCCACCACGAGCACTTTGTACTTATCCATAGTTCCTCCTAAACAGGTAACGAGACGGTAAAGGTGCTTCCCTTACCCACTTCGCTCTTCAGCTTGATAATTCCTTCGTGGAGCTCGACGAAGTACCTGGCGAGGTACAGACCGAGCCCCGTTCCCTTTACGGCCGCCGTCAGCGGATGCTGGCCGCGGTAAAACTTCGCGAAAACCTTTTCCTGCTCCGTCTCCGGAATGCCGATGCCCTGGTCGGCGACCGACACGTGCACCCAGTTGTTCTCCTCGCGGGAAATGAGCCGGATGTGGCTCCCCTCGGGCGAGTACTTGATGGCGTTCTCCACGAGATTCGCAATCACGCGCCGGATGAGGCGGGCGTCGAAGCGGAACGAGAAGATCGGATCGAGATCGGCTTCGAGGGTGATGTTTTTCTCGGCGGCGATCGGCCGTTTCGAATCGATCACTTCTTGAATGGCCTGATTGATGTCTTTCGTCTGCTTCTGGAGCGGAACTTCGGAGCTTTCGATTCGGGTCAGATCCAAAACGGTTTCTACGTACTTCGAAAGCTCTTCCGTCGTGTGGATGATGGCCGAAACCGATCCCTTTTGTTTCTCGGTGAGATCGGACGTCTCATTGAGAATCAGCTCCGCGTTTCCCTGGATTCGGGCAATGGGCGTCTTTAGATCGTGGGTGACCAGGGAAAGGAAATTGCTCTTTAGCTGCTCGAGCTGCGACATCAGCTCGCTCTTCTCCTGATAGTGCCAGCGCTTGCGGTACTCCTCGACCAGCCGGTACGGAATGACGAGGTAGTACCCGACGAAGGCGACGAGCAAGGGGTGGGCGAGATCGAGCCAGTAGTTGAATCCGAGAAGCGCCACCCAGGCGGCGAGGCAAAGGACGACGACTTCGGCGAGAACGAAAAGAATGCCTTTTCCCGGCGACAGGCTCAGCGCAAGGTTCACGGTCACGATTCCGAGAAAGAGCGCGAGGACGAGGTTGAACCAGGAAGAGGACTTCGCGATTCCGTTGTCGTTCATGAGCGTGACGAGCCCGTTGGCCGCGCCCTCGAGTAGAGGCGTTTGCGGGCCGCGCGAAAGAGGCGTCAGCACGAAGTCCTCCGCTTGCATCGAGCGCAGCGCGCGGCCGACGAGCACAATCTTGTCCTTGAAGTGCCCCGTCGGGAACGAATGCTCGGCGACTTTGAGGGAAGAGAGCACGGGATAAGTTCCCGGCCCGCCCTGCCAGTTGATGTACGTCTGAGTCGAGTCTCCCATGTCCCCGAGATGTTCGACGTGCCTGAAGGCTTGTCTCTGGTGCGAAAGGTTCGCGAGCTCGGAGTAAACGGAAGGCACGCTTTGGAGCGTGATCATCACGCGGCGGCTGACCGAATCGGCGCCGTAGCTGAAAGTGTCTCTCGAAATGAACCCGGGTAGGTAGCGCGCTCCCGCAAGCTCCGCCGGAGGATTTTTCCCGAGGCTTTCGTCGTCCGTGTAACCGACGAAGGGGTTCGGCACTTTCACCAAGGCTTTTCCGATGAGCGCGAGCTCGGAGGGCGTGTAGCGCCGCTCGTTGAAGGGGCCGATGAGGGCGACCGCTTTCGGAGATTCCAGCGCGAGGGCTTCGAGAATCTGAGCCACCTCTTCGGCGGGAACCTTGCGTCCCTCTTCGTAGCGGCCGGCTGAAGCGTCGTCGTAGGCCACCAGGCGCACGTCGTCGCTCGGTGAGTGGCGGAATTGGCTCCGCATCAGCCCGTCGAGCAGAAGGCCTTTCAGTCCGTCCAAATCGAACTGCGCGAGGGCGAGCACGAACACGACCGCGAGGGCCGTTGCGGATGCATGGGAAAAGGTTTTGGACCGGCCGGTAATCGCAGCCTCCCGCTTCAGACGACGCGCATCAAGCAGAGCTTTCTGTTCCTTGTTTCCCACTGGAGTCATTTCGGGACCTAATATACAGCCCCAGCGGGAACCGACTCAACGGGTCTGCAAGCCGCGTTCCAGCACGGCGTGTCTCACCGAAAAATTTGTCAAAATAGTCTATTTATATTAATCAGTTATGGGGTCGGCGGTCCTGGGAGCAAAACGTCCCCAGGCCCCTTTTTCCAGAAAAAATAACTCGGGACGGTGCCATTTCGCACCAGATTGGAATCTACGGAGAATCGAGCGCTTCGTTAGCGAGAGCATCCGCGTGGGAGTTCTCTTCCCGGGGCACGTGGACGAACGTCACCTTCCTGAACTGGAGCGCGAGAATTTTGGCCTTATGGAAGAGCGGCACGAGCTGCGGGGCCCGCACCTTATAGTCTCCGTTCATCTGGCGAATCATCAGCTCCGAGTCGGCCTTCACCGTGACGTCCGTGGCCCCAAGACTCCGGCATCTTTTTAAGCCGTGTAGGAGCGCTGAGTACTCGGCCACGTTGTTGGTCATTTCCCCTAGCAGGCCTTTGCCTTCGGCGACGAGCGTTTTCCCCGCGAGTACGACAAAGCCATAGGAGCTGGGCCCGGGATTTCCGCGGCAAGCACCATCACAATAGAGCGTCACTTTTTCGTGAGCGCCCATTGGGGATTAGTTCGTGGAATTCGACCCGGCGGTGTCGTGGGCGGCCGTGATGAGAAGCCGGCCGCAGCTCGGGCAACGGTGCACCGCTTTGAAACCGAGGATCTCGTTGTAAAGCTGCGGGCGCACTTTCGTGCGGCAGCCCTGGCAGACGTAGTTGTCGATATAAGCAACCGCCACGGCTCCCGACGAGGCAACGCGCGTGTAAACGGTGGCGATGCTGGCGTCGAGCTTCGAGGCGGAGATCTCGCGTTTTTGAAGTTGTTCTTGCAGAAGTCCCTCGAGCTTGGCCGCTTCCTCCTGGAGACGGACGCGGTCGGCCTTCAGGGAGTTCTCGTAAGCCTTGTAGTCGGCTTCGTGCTCTTTCATCGATTTGCGGGCGGTCTCCGCTTCAGTGGCGATCTTCGCGATGTCCTGCTCGACCTTGGTTTTCTCTTCCTTGCGGCCGTCGTTTTCCTTCAGGGCCGCTTGGTATTCCTGATTGGTCTTCACCTCCATCATTTTGGAGGCGGCTTTTTCGATTTGGGAGTCTCTTTCTTTGAGGTCTTGCTCGAGGGAGCGGAGGCGCTTTTCGCAGGCGTCGAGCGTGGTTTTGGCGGAGTCGAAGACCGTCCGCCGGGTGGCCAGCGACTCATCGAGTTTGGCGACCTCCTTCGGGATTTCCTCGAGACCGCGCTTAAGGCGCTGGATCTTCTCGTCGGTCCGTCTCAAATCCGCAAGGGTTTCGTACTGGGCACGAGTGGCTTCGCTCAAGATTTTCTCCTTTAACGCGGCCCATCTTCGTCGATCCCGTGCCCGAGAGTCAATCTCCCCTAACCGAGTAACTCTTTTGCCAGCACGTGCATGGTCAGATCGTCGACTTTCGGCTCCCCCACGTTTAGCTGTTCCCGGGGAAAAGGCTCCCGGGCACCGGTGTCGGAGTATCCCCTGCGCTCGTACCAGGCGATGAGCTCGTGCCGGCATCCTATGACGGTCATTTCCATCCTTCGTACGCCCCAGTTTTCGGCCACCCACTTTTCCGCGAGAGCGAGGGCCTGCTTGCCCAAGCCTCGGTTCTGCAGGACGGGCCGGATGGTGAACATGCCAAGGTAGGCGGAATTCGCCCGCCTCTGGAGAAACACGCTGCCGACGAGTTCCGTCCCTTCCCAAAAGAGAAGTAGCCGGTTTTCCGTTTGGGCCATCATTTCTCGGAGCGTTTGAGGGTCGGTGCGCTGACCGCCGAGCAGGTCCGCTTCCGTGGTCCAGCCTGCGCGGCTCGAATCGCCCCGGTAGGCGGAGTTCACGAGGTTCGCTAGTTGGTCGGCGTTCTCTGAAGTGGCGATTTGAACAGTCAGGCTCATTTCGGCCGCCGAGTATTTCAGCGATCGGGTTTTTTTTCAATTCCGGGAGGATGGGATAGGCTTTCTCCCATGAAGCTAAGAATCTGGCTCCTCTTGCTCGTTTCGGCCCAGGCGCCCGGCGCGACCGCCGAATGCGTGAAACAGTTTCCAGGCTTGAAGAAAACTATCGAAGCCATGGGTCCGTTGCAGGAACCGAAGCTCGGCTTTGGAAAGCTCGTCGCGAAGATGAAGGAAGCGACCGCCGCGGCTGAAACCCAAAGAGAGGAAATCCAGAAGCTCGGATGCGGGGAAGCTCCGCACGAGGGACTCGACCCTTGTTTGAAGCCGCTTATCTGGAGCTGCGAAGGCGTCCCGTTCATCGTGGACAAGGGGTTCCTCGCGTCGGTGAAAAAGACGAAAACCGAGGAGACGGCGCTTCTGACCAATCAACTTAGCGAGGGTAGCAATCTGTTTGGAACCTGTTGCGGCGATTTCGGCTGCCATCCGACGGGAGCCGGCGTTCCGGTATTGTTTTACGACAAGGTCAAGATCTCGGCGCTTGCGTTTCTCGCCGACGAGCCCGGTGTTTACGGCGACATCGCGCTAAAGACGCTCGAGCTTTCGGCCGCCGGAATAAAGGGCGCCACCTGTTCTTGCGAGCTTCCCCAGACGGAAGACAGAAAAGAGGTCGAGCAGAATCTCGATTCGGTCGCGGCGGCGCTCCCGCTCAAGTCCGAGCGCGGGAAAAAGGTCTCCTTCGCCTTGACCGCCATCGCGGCGGGCTTCAAAAAAATTCCGAAGCGGACCTGTAAACTGCCGGGGTATTGAGGCCTACTTCGCTTTGCAATCCGTGGAGACTTTTCGAAGCGGGGTAAGAGCGCCCTTGCGGTCGCCGATTTGCTTCTCGATGGCGGTGATACGGTGGTCGTGGTTCGGATGCGTGGAGAAAAATTCGGTGAGGGAGCTCGATCCCTCCTCTTCCTTCAGGGATGAAAAAAACTCGCTCGCGCCGCTTCCGTGTCCGTAGGTGGCGACCAATAGGTCGCCGGCAACCGCGTCGGACTGTTCCTCTTGAGCCCGGGAGAACTTCAGCTCCGATAGATTGATGAGGTAACCCGCGATCCGGGTGACCGTGCCCGAGCTTTCTCCCAGAAGGACGGAAGAGATCCCCACCAGCACCAAGGCACGGCCTAGACCGAGCAGCTGATGGCGGTGCTTGAAGTGGCCGATCTCGTGTCCCAGAACGAAGGCGAGCCCGTTCTCGCTTTTGATTTTTTCTAGAAGACTCGAGGCGACCGCTATCGTTCCCCCGGGAAGCGCGAAAGCGTTCGGAGATTTCGAGCAGTAGGTAAGCACCTTGAACTCGTAGCGCTTGTCCGGTTCGTGAGAGGCGAGCCGCGTGACGATCTCCGAAAGGTAAGCGTTGGCGTCGGAGAGCTTCGGATCCTCGCCGAAGAGTTTGGAGAAAGGAAGCAGGCGCTTTTCCCAAGCGACCGGCATCTTGACGATGAGGCGCTCGGCGGCCCAGCCCAGAACAAAAAACACGCCGACCACCAGAACGGAAGAAACCAGAACGAGCCAGGCGAATTCTTTTAGGGGGTGCTCGGCGACGACGTTCGGGTTTTCGGCGGAGGGCTCTTTCGGGGTGAACTTCATTTCCGAATGGCCGTACCGTAAGCGAAGATCTCGACGCTCACGCTCGAGTTCTGAGCTTTGTCGTTGATCATGGAGGTTTCGATGCGAAAGTTGATGACCTCGGCCGCCCCGTACTTCACCGCTTTTTCCTTCATCCGGATTGTCGCTTCCCGCCGCGCGCGATCGAGCAGGGATTCGTAGACGGAGATATTGCCGCCGAAGAAGTTTCTCAGGCCCGCGACGACCACCTTGAAGTAGTCGGCCGAGACACATACTGAGCCGTGAACGAGAAAGCCGTCTTTCGTATCCGCGTCGAAGTGCTTGTCACAGCGGACGGGGAGCAAGACGAGTCTCTTTTCGCGCTCGATGAGATCCTGAAAGTGCTTCTTCTCATTCCGGGAACCGAAGATGTACCCGACGATAAGGAGCACTATGAAAAGTACTATTTCCAAGACTTACTCCACCCGAACGGCGGTTCCGTAGACGTAAAGCTCGGCCGCGCCGGCGGCCACGGAGCTCGTCGAGAACCGGACGTTTACGACCGCGTTCGCGCCGAACGCTTGCGCCTGGTGAATCATTCGCGACACGGCTTCCTTGCGCGCTTCTTCCAGAAGCTCGGTGTAACCTTTGAGCTCACCGCCCACGATGTTTTTCAGACCCGCCATCAGATCCCGGCCGAAATGTTTCGAGCGTACCGTGCTTCCGCACACGTAGCCGAAGTGCTCGACAATTTTTCGTCCCGGCACGGTCTCGATGTTGGTGATGAGAATCTTCGAGGACATGTTCCCCCCTATCTTGGCTCCTCTGTACATCGGCTTAATGGCCGACTCCCCTGAGGGGACTAAGCCTCGTATAGAGTCAGAGAAACTGCGGAAAGATGTCGATCGAAGCACAATTGCTCGAGGTGGGCTGCGGGAACGGCCTTCTGGCGCGGCACCTGCCCGATCCGGGGCGCCATGTCACTGCCATCGACGTTTCCATTTCGGACATCGCGCTCGCGAAGCGGGCCGATACTTCGGAGAAGTTTCGGGAAGCCCCCGCTTACGACGGTCTCCGAAAACTGGGAAAACTTGGTTAGTGATTGACGCTCTTCCCGCCGGAAGTTACACAACTTCTCAATCTATGTCTGTTCGGACATTACTTCTCGTACTTCTTCTTTCTTGTTTCGGATCCGATCTTTCGTTTTGTCAGGAGTCCTACCAAGGCCAAGGCACCCAGGAAACCGAGGAGCTCCAGGCGGTCACCCGTGGAGCCAGCCGCGTTGCCGCGCGAAGAAACACTCAGTCGTGCCGCGCTCTTTTCACGTCGATACCGCCCGTTGGCTTTCGCATACGTCGGACCGATTTTGCCGGCGTTCGGAGTTTTCGTCTCAGCTCTTCCCACACCGGTCTAGGGTTCCCGTTACTTAATTGAGCCATTCTTCGTTCCTCTTTCTCCAGCGTCCTTAGTCATCGATAAGCGGTTCGAATTTTTCCCCATAAGGAGAAGTCATGCCACAGCAGGACTCCAAGGGTTCCCTTTCGCGCAGAGATTTTATCAAGAGCTCCGGTACGGTGTTGGCCTCGGCATTCACGGGGGGCCTGGCAAGCATCGGAGTCGCCGAAGATCAGGTCTATCAATACATCGTCGTGGGTTCCGGCGCCGGCGGCGGCCCGGTGGCCGTCAACTTGGCACGGGCGGGAAAGAGGGTGCTGCTCCTCGAGGCGGGAGATAGCTCCGAAAATCAGAACTATCGGATTCCGGCGTTCTGGGGAGCTTCCACCGAGGACCCCGCCTACAGCTGGAACTTTTTCGGCCGGCAGAATTCTCAATACGATTCAAAAAACTCGAACCACACTCAGGGCAAGGGGGTTCTCTATCCCCGAGCGGCAACCGTCGGAGGATGCACGGCCCACAACGCCATGATTACGATGTACCCCCATCAGAGCGATTGGGAGCACCTGGCGAAATTGACCGGCGACAGATCCTGGAATCCGACCTCGATGCGCCGCTACTATCAGAAGGTCGAGGATGCTCGGTACCTTTCCTATTCGGCGGCCCGAGCAAAACGCCGAGGCAAGAGAGGGTGGCTCAAGCTCGAAAGAACCGCTCCCGACTTGATCGCCAAGGATCCGGTGCTGGCGGAATTTGTCTTGGCCGCCGCCGAGGAGTTCGGCCTTGGTAGCGCCGCGATGGGCAAGCTGGCCCGGCTCGACAGTGCCGTACTTAGGAAACTTCTCGATCGGGACCCCAACGACTGGAAATACGTGGCGGAGGAGCTCGAGGGTATCGTGACCACGCCCCGGGCGACTTTCAACGGACGGCGTTCCGGTACACGAGAGCTGATTCTTGAGGCCAAGGCAAGCCTGCGCAACTTCACGCTGACGACGAATGCGTTGGTAACCCGGGTCCTTTTCAAGCCGGGTAGCGCAAGTGAGGTCGTCGGGGTTGAGTACTTGGAGGGCAGAAGCCTCTACGAAGCCGATCCGCGATCGATTCGCGTGGACCGGCTCCTCGCGGCTCGGCACCAAACCAGAAAAGTGGCGCGGCTAGCCCCGGGAGGGGAAGTGATTCTGTCCGGGGGCGCGTTCAATACTCCTCAACTTCTGATGCTTTCGGGGATCGGGCCCAAGGCGGAGCTCGAGCGTCACAGGATTCCGGTCCGGGTTCGTCTGGAGGGAGTCGGCAAGAATCTTCAGGATCGCTACGAGGTCGGAGTGATAACCCGTCTGAAGCGTCCGCTCGACATTCTGAAGGGATGCACTTTCGGCGGAGCCGAAGATGCGTGTTTGACCGAATACCAAAAAGATCCGGCCCGAAGCTTCTATGGAACCAACGGTCTCGTTCTGGGAATCAAGAAGCGATCGAGAGCGGACAAACGGGATCCCGATCTTTATCTCTTCGCGCTTCCCGGCTACTTCAAGGGGTACCACCCAGGTTGGGCGGCCAACGCCTTGAAGCCGGATCATCTGACTTGGGTCGTGTTGAAGGGACATACTCGCAATACCGCCGGAACGGTGACTCTGAGGTCCGCGGACCCGACCGCCACGCCGGAGATCAACTTCCGATATTTTTCGGAAGGAAACGATACGTCGGGCGATGACTTGAACGCCGTGGTCGAAGGCGTCCGCCTGGCGCGTCGGATCAACGCCCGCGGCAACTTTGCCCGTCATGTTTCGGAAGAGGTCTATCCTTCCAAACACGTGCAAGGCGATTCCGACATGCGGGAGTTCGTGCAAAAGGAGGCCTTCGGGCACCATGCTTCTTGCACGAGCAAAATGGGTAACTCAAACGATCCTCTCTCGGTGGTGGATGGGAACTTCCGGGTACATGGCGTGAGAAATTTGCGCGTGGTGGATGCCTCGGTTTTTGCGAGAATTCCCGGACTGTTTATCGTCGCACCAACGTACATGATTGCGGAAAAGGCCAGCGAGGCAATTCTGCGTTCGGCAAAGTCATAGGGGGAACCATGGATACACTGGAATTGACCCAAATGGAGTTCATACTCACCCCCGACCAAGGGGGTGCGGGAGAGGGCGTGTCGGTTCAATGTTCCGATCGGGATTTTCGCAGAGCCATCGTGGAGCGAAGGGTAAGGCTCAAGCTGTTTCGGCAGGAGGGGCGCCAGATCGAAGTCGGTACGGACCGGCTCACGGAAATCGAAAGAATGTGGGCTCCCATTCAGGGGCCCCACTATCAATAGCTTCAGGTCTGCCGTGGATTAAGGGCGGATCGCTGGAAAATTTGGGCCCACCTGGACTTGAACCAGGGACCGATCGGTTATGAGCCGACTGCT
>CAZZHG010000129.1:0-10297 GCA_964653655.1 uncultured Pseudobdellovibrionaceae bacterium | reverse complement strand
CCGGTCGTCATAGGCACCACTGGTTTTTCCGAGGCTCAGCTCTCCCGCGTACGGGCCTATTCCGAGCGCCACGCCGTGCTTCTCGCGCCGAACACGAGCCCGAGCCTCACGATCGTAGCGAAACTTTTGAGCCAGCTCCCCAAAGCGGGCGCATGGGATTGCGAAGTGGTCGTTTCCGAAGAGCACCACAAACACAAGAAGGACGCTCCGAGCGGCACGGCGAAGAGGCTAATCAGCGTTCTCGCGGAGCGCGGGTTCACGAGTCCCCAGGTGCAGGTGACCCGCGCGGGAGAGATCATCGGCGTGCACACGGTGAGGCTCATTTCCGCCAACGAAGAAATTACGATCGAGCATCGGGTGAACCAGCGGCGCGTGTTCGCCGAAGGGGCGCTCGCGGCCGCCGCGTTTCTGGCCCGGGGATTGTCCCCGCGCCTTTACACGATGGAAGAAGTCTTTTTTCCCGAGGAGTCTGAACATGGAAATCCGTAAGTCGCGCCGATTGGAAGAGCTTCCGCCGTACATTTTCTCCGAGATCAATCTGATCAAGGCGGCCGCCCAAAAACGCGGCATCAAACTTCTCAGTCTCGGCATTGGCGATCCGGACAAGCCCACGCCCGCCGCCATCGTCAAAAAGCTTCAGGAAGCGACGGCGAAACCGGCGAACCATGTCTATTCTCCGTACAACGGAACTCTGGAGTTCCGATCGGCGGTGAGCCGGTGGTTTCAAAAGCGGTTTCAGGTGGCGCTCGATCCGGAAACGGAAGTGATGGCGCTCATCGGCTCGAAGGAGGCCATCGCGCATTTTCCCATCGCGTTTTGCGATCCGGGCGATCGCGTTCTGTTCCCCTCACCCGGATATCCGGTGTTCCAGACCTCCATCGCGCTCGGCGGCGGCATCCCGGTTCCCATGCCGATGACCTCGGCCACGAATTTTCTGCCGGACTTGAATGAGCTCGAGTCCTTGATGGCGAAACACAAGCCGAAGTACGCCATCTTCAATTTTCCGTGCAATCCGACGTCCGTCGTCGCGCCTCGCGAGATGCTCGTCGAGATCGTCGCGCTCGCCCGCAAGTACGGCGTAATCATCGTCTCCGACAACGCCTACAGCGAGATGTACTACGACGAGGCCAACCGTCCGCCGAGTCTTCTCGAAATTCCCGGCGCGAGGGAATGCACGATCGAGTTCCACTCGTTCTCGAAAACCTACAACATGACCGGCTGGCGACTGGGCTTTGCGGTCGGTAACGCCCAGCTCGTCGACGGACTGCTGAGAGCGAAGACGAACATCGACTCGGGCCCGCTTCTTTCCGTGCAAGAAGCCGCCATCTTCGCTTTGGAAAATTACGATGCGCTCGTCCCGCCCATCCGGGAAGTCTACGCCGAGCGGCGAAAGATTCTCACCGCGGGATTGAAGGAACTCGGCATCGAGCACGTTCCGCTCAATGCCAGCTTCTTCCTTTGGGCGAAGGTTCCGGGCGGCAGGAAATCGATGGAGTTCACCCGGGAACTAATCGATAATCAAGGACTGGTGGTGACCCCGGGTATCGGCTTCGGCGAACACGGAGAAAATTTCTTCCGGCTCGCGATGACCGTCGATACGCCCGAGATTCACATTGCCCTTGAGAAGCTCGAAACCTATCTGAGTCGATGAACGACACTCGTACTCCGGTTGCTCTTGCGGCCGATGATTCCCTAGATCCGCTGCCGTTACTCGGCCCGGCGGACTATCGTCTCTTTCTCGACGTCATTCCCGATTTCGTTTTGGTGAAGGGACCCAACTCGCGCTTGCTTTGGGCGAACCGCGCGTTCCGCGAGTTCTACGGCATGACTAACGACGAGCTCAAGGGCTTGAGGGACGCTCCTTTCGTCGACCCCGATTTCACCAAGCAATACGTGCGCGACGATGCCTGGGTTTTCGCCAACGGGAAAGTTCTCGACATCCCGTGCGAGCCGGTCACGCGGTTCGACGGTACCGTGCACTACTACCACACGGTGAAGACGCCGATTTTCGACCGGGAAGGCAAGGTGGTCATGAGCCTGGGCATCTCCCGCGACATTACTTCCACGAGAGCCGCCGAGATGGCGCTGCTACAGGCCTCGAAGCTTGCTTCCCTCGGCGAGATGGCCGGCGGCATCGCTCACGAAATCAACAATCCGCTCGCCATCATTCAGGGTCGCGCCGTCAATCTCATCCAATGCCTGAAGACGGACCCCTCGAACGTTTCGAGGCTCGAGTCTTTCGCTCAGGGCATTCTCACCACCGCCGAGCGGATCGCGAAAATCGTGAGAGGCCTTCGCTCCTTCGCCCGGGACGGCGATCGCGATCCGGTACGCGAGGAAAACCTGGCGCGGGTCGTGGCCGACACCCTGGAGCTGTGCCGTGAGCGCATCCGAAATCACGGGATCGAATTGAGGGTCGATGCGATCCCCGAGACTCTCAAGGTGCATTGCCGCGCGACTCAGATTGCTCAGGTCCTCGTCAACCTTCTCAATAACGCCCACGATGCCGTGCAAGGAAAGCCTGGCGCGTGGATTTCTCTCGGCGTTGGAGTCGTTTCGGACGGGATCGAAATCCGTGTGTCGGACTCCGGTCCCGGCATCGCCCCGGAGATCCGCAAGAAGCTCATGGAGCCCTTTTTCACGACGAAACCGGCGGGCGCCGGTTCGGGTCTCGGACTTTCCATATCCCGTCGCATCGCCGATGAGCACGGCGGACGGCTCTATCTCGCTGAAAACGCCCCCACTACCACGTTCGTACTTTTTCTGCCGGCGGGCTTGAAGGACTGAGGCCGCCGCGGCGTTTCCGGCCCGTTGGAAACTACGGCTATAATAGATCAGAACGCCCCTCCGCCCCTTTCCATGAAACCCACTACCGCCCGCCCTAAAGGCAAGAGCCCTTCGTCCGACGAGATGGAGCTCATAAGCCGGATCATCGAGAACATCCCTCACATGATTTTCGTGAAGGACGCCTCGGAGCTTCGCTTCGTTCTTTTCAACCGGGCCGGCGAGGAGCTTCTCGGGTACTCCCGCGAGGAGCTGCTCGGGAAAAACGATTTCGACTTCTTCCCCGAAAGCCAGGCCGTCTTCTTCACTAAGAAAGACCGCGAGATCCTGAAGCGCGACGGCGTGCTGGAGATTCCCGAGGAAAAGATTCAGACCCGCTTTCTGGGCGAGCGCATCCTGCGGACGAAAAAGATGACCGTCCGGGATTCCGACGGAAATCCGCTCTATCTTTTGGGAATTTCAGAGGACATCACCAAGCAGAAGGCACAGGAAGCGAAAATGATGATCTCGGCGAAGCTATCCACCATCGGGCAGATGGCCGGCGGCATAGCCCACGAGATCAACAATCCGCTCGCCATCATCCTGGGTTTTGCCGAGGAGATTTCCCGCCGCCTCGAAACCGATCAGGCCGACATGACGAGGCTGGCTCACGCGGCGAAACGAATCGCCGCGACCACCGAGCGCATAGCGCGGGTCGTGCGCGGGCTTCGCGCGGTGGCGCGCGACATGCAGAGCGATCCGATGGGGGCGGTTTCCGTCCGCAGGGTGCTCGAAGACGCGATCGATCTTTGCGGCGAGCGCTTTCGCAATCACGGAGTCGATCTCCAGATTGGCGACATCCCGGTGGAGCTTGGGCTGTACTGTCGCCCCGTTCAGATCTGCCAAATTCTCCTCAATCTTCTCGCGAACGCCTTCGACGCGGTCTCGCCCATGAAACAGAAATGGGTGAAGGTGGGAGTAATCATCGAGGACCAGAAAGTTCTGCTGACGGTATCCGATAGCGGCGCCGGAGTGACTCCGGATGTCGCCGAAAGGCTCTTCGATCCGTTTTTCACGACGAAAGACGTAGGTAAAGGCACCGGCCTGGGCCTGAGCATCTCAAAGGGGCTCGCCGAGAGTAACGGCGGCCAGCTCTTCTACGATTCGAAGTCCGCCCATACGACCTTCGTCCTCGCCCTACCCAGAAAATTCATCTAATCGATGAACTCAACCAGGTCTGGATTCTCCAGAGTCGTGGTATCGCCCGAGATCTGTTTTCCGGAAGCCAGATCTTTCAGAAGCCGGCGCATGATCTTGCCGCTTCGGGTTTTCGGCAGCGTCTTCGTGAGCCGCACTTCCTCGGGGCGGGCGAGAGAGCCGATTTCCTTCACGACGTGTTCCTTGAGCTCCGCGATCAGTTCCTTCGTCTGAAACTTGGCCGACGCCACGGGAGTGACGTAAGCGTATATCGCCTGTCCCTTGAGGGCATGGGGAACGCCCACCACCGCCGCCTCGGCGACTTTCGGGTGGCTGACCAGCGCGCTTTCGATCTCCATCGTTCCCAGGCGGTGGCCCGAAACGTTGATGACGTCGTCGACCCGTCCCTTGATCCAGAAATAGCCGTCTTTGTCGCGGCTCGCGCCGTCGCCCGTGAAGTAGAGGCCGGGGAACCGTTTCCAATACGTTTCCTTAAAGCGTTCTGGATCCTTGTGAATGCCCCTGAGCATCGAGGGCCACGGGTGGCGGACGACAAGGTAACCGCCTACGTCCGGCGGGCAGCTCTTTCCCTGTTCGTCGACAATATCGGCCACGATGCCCGGAAGGGAGCGGGTCGCGGAGCCGGGTTTCGTCGCGGTAACTCCGGGTACCGGGCTGATTAGCATCGAGCCGGTTTCCGTCTGCCACCAGGTATCGACGATGGGGCAGCGGTTGTGGCCGATCTTTTCCTGGTACCACATCCAGGCTTCCGGATTGATGGGCTCACCGACGGTACCGAGAAGGCGCAAAGACTTCATCGGGTACTTCGCCGGATGCTCGTCTCCCGCGCGCATGAAGGAGCGAATCGCCGTCGGCGCGGTGTAGAGAATCGAGACTTTGTGGCGCTCGATGATTTCCCAGATGCGGCCCGCGTGGGGGTGCATCGGCCCGCCTTCGTAAATCAAAGTCGTTCCGCCGTTGGAGAGCGGCCCGTAGACGACGTAACTGTGGCCGGTAATCCAGCCGATGTCGGCCGTGCACCAGTACACGTCGGTGGGCTTCAGATCGAGCACCCAGTTCGTCGTGAGAGTCGCGCCGAGCATGTAGCCGCCGGTCGAATGGACGATGCCCTTCGGTTTTCCGGTCGTACCGCTCGTGTACAAAAAGAAAAGGGGGTGCTCGGAGTCGAAAGCCTTGGCTTCGTGGTAGTCGTCGACTCCCGAGACGAGGCTCGCCCAGTCGACGTCTTTCGCGAGCAGCGTCGAAGAGCCTTCGCGCTGAAGGACGACCACGTGGCGCACGCAGGGAGTTTCGGCGACGGCCGCGTCGATCGTGCGTTTCAATTCCAGCTTCGTTCCCCGGCGATAACCGCAGTCGGCGGTGAAGATCACCTTGCACTCGGCATCGAGCACGCGGTCGCGTACCGCGTGCGACGCGAATCCGGCGAAGATGATGCTGTGGGTGACGCCGATTCGCGCGCACGCGAGCATGGCGACTACCGCTTCGGGAACCAAAGGCATGTAGAGCGCGGCCGTGTCGCCGGCCTTCAATTTCAATTTCTGCTCGAGGGCGTTGGCGAGCCGGCAAACGCGGCGGTGCAGCTCTTCGTAGGTCCAGCGAATGACCGTGCCGTCTTCACCTTCCCAGATGAGGGCGGTGGCCGTACCGCGGGTCTTTAGGTGGCGATCCAGGCAATTGACGGAGGCGTTGATCTTGCCGCCGACGAACCACTTGGCGAAGGGCTCGTCCCAGGCGAGGGTTTTGTTCCAACGCTGGTCCCACGTGAGGCAGTCGGCGGCTTTTTCCCAAAAGGCCACCGGGTTCTTCTGGGACTCCGCCCAAAGGGCCTCGAAGGCCTTGGGGTCTTTCTGGTTCGCGGCTTTCTGGAACTCGGCGTTCGGGGGAAAAGATCGGGTTTCCTTCAAGACGGTTTCAATCGACTGGTCCATGGGCCGCTCCTTGAATATGAGGAGGGGAACCCATATCATTGGGAAAACCAGGCCAAACGGCCAGAATCTTTTCCCTTTTCCCTATGGACCCCGTCCTCATCGTCGACGACGAAAAAGACAACCTCGAGGCGCTAAAACGCCTGCTACGGAGCGACTACCAGATCACCACCTGTGAGTCACCTCTGGAGGCTCTGAAGCTGCTGCCGAAGTCCGCCTTCCACGTCATCGTTTCCGACCAGCGCATGCCCGAAATGACCGGGGTCGAGTTTCTGGAAAAGGCGAAGGACGTCTGCCCGCTCACGACCCGGATTCTGCTGACCGGCTACACGGACATCGAGTCGGTCATCGGGGCCATAAACCGAGGCAACATTTATCGTTATGTGGCAAAGCCGTGGGACCCCGAGGATCTGAAGCTCACGCTGCGCCAGGCGAACGAAGCGTTTCACTTGAAGCAGGAGATCGAGCTAAAGAACGTGGCGCTCGCCAAAAGCAACGACGAGCTTAAGCGGGCGCTCCGGGAACTGATGGTGGTCGATCGGGCGAAGGCGCGCTTTCTTTCTCTCGTGTCCCACGAGCTGAACACTCCGCTGACGGTGCTGACCTCTTTCGTATCGATGATGGTCGATTCGAAGGGCTCGCTCTCGGAAGATCTTCAGAAGGCCGTTACGTCGGTATCGAAAGCCGCCGATCGTTTCGGCGAAATCGTTTCCGAAGTGATTGCCTTCGTTCGCCTGGAATCGGATACGCGGCTCAATCTCTCGAAAGTGGATCTCGAAAAGACCACGATGGAAGTTTTGAAGGAGCTCGAAAAGGAGCGCGCTGCACGCCAGGTGGGCGTGAAGGGAACCGTCACCAAAGGAGTTTCCCTCCAGGCCGATCCCGCGCGGCTGCGTGAAGCGCTCAAATATTTTTTGAAGGACGCCATCATCCGCTCTCCTAAGGGAAAAGAGATTCAGCTCGAAGTCGCCAAGGACGGCGCCTGGATTCTCTACCGCGTGACACGCGAGGGGGAGCCCGTTTCCGACGAGGCGCTCAGCGCTCTCGAAACCGGCTCCGAACAGATGAGGCACGAGAAAAATCTCGGGCTCGCTCTCGCCATCTGCCGAGGGGTCGTCGAGCTGCACGGAGGCTCGGTAGTGCGCGAGGACGCGCCGGCCGGAAAAGCCAGGCTCGCACTGAAGTTACCCGCTTCGTGACAAATTGTCTCAAACCGGCGGCATCGGGCGTCAAGGCACCCTGCCGGGCTGATGCTATAATTTAGGACAGGTCCTATTCCGGACCGGTTTTCCCTTCAGTAAGAACCTTCCCCACAAATTCGAGGAAGCCCATGAAAGTCGCAATCCTATGCGGCGGCCGCGGGACACGAATTCGCGAAGTCAGCGAACTTCTGCCCAAGCCGATGGTGCCGATCGGCGACAAGCCGATCCTCTGGCACATCATGAAGACTTACAGCCATTACGGCATCAACGAGTTCATCTTGCTCCTCGGCTTCAAGGGGCACGCCATCCGCGAATTTTTTCTGAACTTCGCGGCCTACACTAGCGACTTCACCGTCGATCTCACGGCGAGCGGCGACAAGCGCATTCAGGTCATCGGCGGTACCACCGAGCCCTGGAAGGTTACTCTCGTCGATACCGGCGAGAATGCGATGACCGGAGCCCGTCTCATGCGGGCGCGCAAGTACCTCGAGAAAGAAAAAGAATTCTGCCTTACCTACGGCGACGGTCTCGGCAACGTCGATATCGAGGCGCTGCTCAAATTTCACCGGACGAAGGGGAAAGTCGCCACCGTTACCGGCGTGCGCCCGCCCGGCCGATTCGGCGAGCTGCGCGTGGAAGGCTCCTCCGTGAAGGCGTTCAACGAGAAGCCCCAGGTCAGCGGCGGCTACATCAACGGCGGCTTCTTCGTGATGAGTAACCAGATTTTCAACCGCTACCTGAACGACCGCGAGGATCTCGTGCTCGAGCGCGAGCCGCTGGAGAAGCTCGCCGCCGACTCGCAGCTCGAAATGTTCTGCCACGACGGATTCTGGCAGCCGATGGACACGCCCCGGGAATTTCAGCTGCTCAACGAGCTGTGGGATTCGGGTAAAGCGCCCTGGCAAGTTTGGAAGAGAAAGTTGGAGAAAGCCGCATGAACGCGAACTTCTGGCCCGGCCGCCGGGTACTCGTCACGGGAGCCACCGGCATCGTCGGCTCCTGGCTCGTCAAAGATCTTCTCGCCAAGGGCGCGCACGTAGTCGCCCTCATTCGCGACTCGGATCCACGCTCGGAGTTCTACCGTTCCGGCGACTGCAACAACGTCGGCGTGGTGAACGGGGAGCTGGAAGACATCTGGGATCTGGAGCGGGCCATCAACGAGCACGAGATCGATACGGTCTTCCATCTGGCGGCCCAGCCCATCGTGGGCGCCGCCCACCGGATGCCGATTCAGACGTTCGAGGCGAACATCCGCGGAACCTACAATCTGCTGGAAGCCTGCCGCCTTCACTCCCAGCTCGTTAAGCGGATCGTCGTCGCGTCGAGCGACAAGGCGTACGGCCCGCTAAAGACGTTACCCTACACCGAGGACATGCCGCTTCGGGGGGTGTACCCGTACGAAGTTTCCAAGAGCTGCGCGGATCTGGTGACGCAGTCCTATCACAGCACCTACGGGGTTCCCGCCGTCATCGCGCGCTGTGGAAACATCTATGGAGGCGGCGATCTCAATTGGAGCCGCATCATCCCCGGAACCATCCGCTCGCTCTTTCAGGAAGAGCGCCCGGTGGTCCGCAGCGACGGCACCTATGTCCGCGACTACATCTTCGTGAAGGACGTCGTGAGCGCCTATGAGCGGCTCGCCGAAGATCTCGAGAGCAAAAAGCTTGGAGGCCACGCTTTCAACTTCAGCCCTGAGCGCGCGGTAACGGTGCTCGAAATCGTCGATAAGTTACGCGACATCATGGGCTGCGGCCATCTCACGCCCGAAATCATCAACACGGCGACCGGCGAAATCCATTCCCAGTATTTGGACTCGACCAAGGCGAAGAAGATTCTCGGCTGGACCCCGAAGTACAGCCTCGAGCAAGGCCTGGTCGAGACAGTGGATTGGTACAGGAAGTACCTTCAAGTCCCCACTGCCAAGCCCCTTCGAGTGGCCGGTGGACGGAAAGGGAACTCGTGATCCAGGGAGTCGTCATTACACCGCTTCGCCAGATTCCCGACGAGCGCGGCAAGATCATGCACATGCTGCGGGCCGATGCCCCTCACTTCCAGAAGTTCGGCGAGATCTACTTCTCTTGCGTGAATCCCGGCGCCATCAAGGCCTGGCACATTCATAAGGAGATGACGCTCAACTACGCGTGCCTCGTCGGCCACGTGAAGTTCGTGCTGTACGACGAACGGGCGAAGTCGCCCACCAAGGGCGAGCTCCAGGAGATCTATATCGGCGAGTCCAACTACTGCCTCGTTACCGTTCCGCCTCAGGTGTGGAACGGCTTCAAGGGAATCGGGGAAAAGCCGGCCATCGTCGCCAATTGCGCGACCCATCCCCACGACCCGGGCGAGATTTCCAGAATGGATCCGTTTTCCCCGCAGATTCCCTACAAGTGGGACATCAAGCACGGCTGACCTGCACCTATGCCGAAAAAGTTCCTCATACTCGGCGGCGCCGGCTATCTCGGGGCACGCCTCACGGAAACGCTGCTCCGGCACGGCGACGTAACGGTCACCTGCCGCAAGCTTTCCGCCGATAAGGCGGCCTGGGCGAAAGCCCACGGCCCGAAGCTCAAGATCCGTCCCTTCGATTCCACTTCCCACGAAGTCCCCTCCTGGGGAAATTTCGACTGCGTCGTGAACCTCGCCTCTCCAAGCGCTTCGGAAGCGGGCAAAGACCCGGTGGCGGCCAAGGCGGCGGCCCTGGGCTCGGTGGAAGCGGGGCTCAAGCTTCTCGTCGAGGGAAAGACGGGAAAGTTCGTTCAGGTTTCGAGTTTTCACGTCTACGGGTTCCACGGGCAAATCCGCTATCAGGAAACCGATGCTCCGAAGCCCACCCACGCTTACGGTCAGACTCACTTGGCTTGCGAGGAGCGGCTCAAGCCCCATCTGGATCGGGTGACCGTCGTTCGGCCGACCAACATCGTCGGCGCTCCCGCGCACGCGGAACTCGGTCCCCAGGCGGGCCTGCTATTTCTGGATTGCTGCCGGCAGGCGGCGCAGACCGGGGAGATCCGTCTCAATAACGACGGCAATGCCCAGCGCGACTTCGTCGCCTTTCCGGACGCTCTGGCGGGACTCGAAAAGCTCATCGCCGGAGATGCCTCGCCGGGAATCTTCAATCTGGCTCAAGGGCATTCGCAAACGCTGAAAGAGTTCACCGAGAAGATCCGTGTCGCCGCGACAAACGCGCTC
>CAZZHG010000128.1:0-10605 GCA_964653655.1 uncultured Pseudobdellovibrionaceae bacterium | reverse complement strand
AGTTTCTTGCCAACATCAGCCACGAGATCCGCACGCCGATGACGGCCATTCTGGGCTACGCCGACCTGCTGCTCGCCGGAAATTTCACGGACGAACAGCGCCGCGGAAACCTGCAGATCATCCGCCGAAACGGGCAGATTCTCGTAAAGCTCATCGACGACATCCTCGACATTTCGAAGATCGAGGCGGGAAAGCTCGACATGCACAAGCGGGAGACGTCGCTTGCCGCCCTCGTCTCGGAGATCCACTCGCTGCTGGCCTGGCGGGCGAAGGCTAAGAATATCCGCTTCACGGTGAAGTTCGAGGGCTCGTTGCCGGAGACGATCGTCACGGCTCCGGAGCGCTTGAGGCAGATTCTGTTCAATGTGCTGGGCAACGCGTTGAAGTTCACCGAAACGGGCGAGGTAACCCTGGTTATTCGGCTGCTGCCCGGCGGAGAAAACCGCCTTCTCGAATTTTCCGTCCACGATACCGGTTGCGGAATCGCGCTCGACGCCGCCGAGAAACTTTTCGCGCCTTTCGTTCAAGTCGATGCGACGGCGACCCGCCGGTTCGGCGGCAGCGGACTGGGTCTTGCGCTTTCCCGCCGTCTGACGAACGCCTTGGGCGGGGACCTGCGGCTCGCCTCCAGCCGCCCGGGAGAGGGCAGCACCTTCGTCGCCACCATCGATCCCGGCATTACTCCGCAGACCGTGCTCGTCGACAATATGGCTCTCACGGACCCCCATTCTCCGACGGACGAGGAGATCCTTCCTTCGAAGGGACTCGAGGGCCTGAAGATTCTCGTCGTTGAGGACAGCCCCGAAAACCGCGATCTCTTCGCGTGGTATCTCGAGACGGCCGGTGCCTCGGTGACCACCGCGAACGACGGCCAGCAAGGGGTCGAGATGGCGATGGCTTCCCTTTTCGATCTTGTGCTGATGGACGTGCAGATGCCGCGGATGGACGGATACAAAGCGGTGGGCCTGCTACGCCAGGCCAATTACGCGGCTCCGATTCTGGCTCTCACGGCCCACGCCATGGACGAGGATAAGGCCCGCTGCCTTAAGGCCGGCTTTCAGGACGTAATCACGAAGCCCATCGATCCAGTGGGCCTGGTGAACACCGTGAAGGCGGCCATTCTGGGCTCGGCGGGCGAAAGGCCCGTGCGCGACGAGCCCTCCGCCAAAGTTCTGGTCGAATCGTCCAGACTCGCCAACGCTTCCCCGCGCATCCGCGCGATTCTGGAACGGTTCGTGGAATCCATTCCGACGACGGTCGGCGAAATCCGGGAAGCCTCCGCTCACGGCGATTGGGACCGCGTGCTGCACCTGGCTCATCGGTTCAAGGGAACGGCCGGCAATTGCGGTTTCTCGGCGCTCCGCCGCCACGTCGATAGAGTGGAGGACGCCGTTCAAAAGGTTTATCTTCGGGATACGGTGCCCGGGTTGATAGAGGATTTACAGTTTTTGGCCGGCGCGAGCGTCGACCAGTTCAAGCGGATTCAACCTCAAGGAGAGGGCCAAATATGAGCCAGGAAAAGTATTACGGACAGTTGCTGATCGTCGAGGATGACCCGATTACCGGGGAGCTTCTCCAAGCCGAGCTCGAGGAAGCAGGTTTCCGGGTCACGCTGACCCAGGATGTTTCGGCCCTGCGCCAAATGTTATCCCAGCGCACCTACGATTATGCGCTGATGGATCTGTTTCTCGCCGACGGAAGCAGTCTGGAAGCGATTCCGGCTCTTCTGCGCGAGTCGCCGTACACCAAAATCATCATCATGTCGGCCCACGGCACACTCGAGCTCGCCGTCGACGCGATGGAGAAGGGGGCCAGCACCTTTATCTCCAAGTCGAAGGATCCGAAGGACCTGGTCGCCGCGCTGAAAGAGAAATTGAAGCCCGTCGCCAAAACGGCCGCGCCCGCCGAAGGATCTCCGAGCCATGGCATCATCGGGTCGAGCCCCGCCATTCACGATGTGCTCGCCCGCATCGAGCAGGTGAAGAACATCGACTCCACCGTGCTCATTACCGGCGAGTCGGGAACGGGTAAGGAACTCGTGGCGCGGGCGATTCATGAAGCATCGAACCGCGCCGGGATGCGTTTCGAGGGTATCAACTGCGGCGCCATTCCGGAAACGCTTCTCGAATCGGAGCTGTTCGGTCACAAGCGCGGCGCCTTCACGGATGCGAAGGCCGATCGCAAGGGCCTCTTCGAGCTTTGCGACAAGGGAACGCTTTTTCTCGACGAGATCGGCGAGATGCCGCTCAATCTTCAAGTGAAATTGCTCCGCGTGCTGCAAGAGCGCCGGGTGATGCCGCTCGGATCCTCGGAGTCCATCCCCATCGATACCCGCGTCATCGCGGCGACCAACCGGGTGCTGCCGACGGAAGTGAAGAAGGGGGCATTCCGCACGGATCTTTATTACCGTCTCAATGTGATTCAGATTCAGTTGCCGGCGCTGCGCGAGCGGCGCGAGGACATCGGCCTGCTGGTCGATTTCTTCCTGCGCCGGTTCAATCAGCGTTTCCAGAAGAAGATTCAGCCGCCTTCGAGGGAGCTCGAGGCTAGACTTGCGGCCTATTCGTGGCCCGGCAACATCCGCGAGCTACAGAATGCCTTGGAGCGGGGAGTTGTGTTGTCGACGGATGGTCAGCTTCACCTGCAGAACATGCTGGAGCCCGAGGGTGCATCGGCGGTTGCTCCGGGCGAGATGAATCCGATGATCGCGACATTTTGGCAGAGTCCGCTTTCGGAAGCGAAGAAGAATTTCGAGAGAACTTATCTACAGCAGCTTCTGGAAATGACCCGCGGAAACATTTCGGAAATCGCGCGCATTTCGGGGCGTTATCGGGCGGATATCTACCGGCTCATGACCAAGTACGGGGTCCAGTGGGATGAGTTCCGAGATCCGAGCTAAAGGACCCCGTCTCTCTGCTTCTTTTCGATCAGTCTGTCGATTCTCTCTTTGAGAGCGCGTTCGTGCTCGTCTTGCAATTTCGGTTGCTCCGGATTTGCTGCTCTTACCGCGTTGGGTTCGCGCGCGTCGCTGGCGTCGTCTCCGGGCTTTGCTTCAAGTTGATGTTTTCCTTCTTGCATTTGCCTTACTCCACATCCTGGAGGGTACTCAGCGCTCCAGGTTGCACCGTTCATGCCATAGAAATGGCTCAAATTTCGTCGTCTTGCGATTCAGATCGTAGGCAGGCGGCGTCACACCGTCTCCGTTTGGGTACACCAAGGGTGGGAGGGGGAACCGGGCCCATGAGCGCCGGCTCCCCCGCAGAGACGGGTTACTGGATCTTGCGATCCGAAGGACGGAAGGGCGTGTCGCGGTCCACTTTCGTGGGGCGATCCTTCTCGACGGAAGCTCCGCCGCGAAGGCCGGACTTGCCCAAAAAGAGAATCTTGTTCTCGACGGTGGCGAGGTTGTACTCGGCCGCCGGAACCTTGCGAAGCGGGCATCCCATGGTGCCCGTCTTGCCGTTCAGCTCAATCGCTTTGCCGAGGTCCCAGGTCTCGATGCCGCAGAGTTTGGCCTTCTCGAGTACTTCCTTGCCGCGGGGGCCGACGGCCATCGCTTCGACCTTATCGAAACGGAAGTCGACGGCGCGCTCGCCGTTCGGAGCTTTTTCCTTGAGCGTGATCGCGCCGGTATAGCTGATTTCAGCGGCGTCACCCTTACAGTCCGATTCGGCGTAGAAAGTGTGAACCTCTTTATAGTCGTCGCCATCAAAGGCGAAATAGGACTTAAGGGAGAGGTCCAGAATGTCGCTGCCGTGGCAGTCGCCTTCCCAGGTGCGCATGAGCTCCGGCTCGTCCACATTCTGACCGATTTCCTTGCCGAGGTTCTTGTCGTTCCCGCAGGCTGCAAGCAGCGCGGTAAGGGCGAGTGCGGTCAGTTTTCCGGTTACGTTTTTCATGGTCATACTCCTTTTTGAATTCTGGAAACGGGGGCGAGGCGCGATGCCTCGGCCCCCAATAGGTTGGCTCGTCGATTACTCGCCAGGTTCCGAGGACTCTTCGGTGTGCTTTTTGTTTTCCACCGTGCCGTCGGTTTTATACTTGGTCACTTGCTTCGTCTCCGCTTTCACTTCAGATCCGTCCTTGGCCTGGCGGTTCTTCTTGGTCTTCTTCGTGACCGTCACCGTACCCGTGAGGGGGTTGCGGCTTTCGTCCACGCTGTTCTTCACTTCATTTTGGCTGTCGTTCGCGACGGCTATGCCGGCTCCCATCAGAAGCGTCATAAGGCCCGTCGTCATCCATTTGGTCGTTTTCATCGTGTACTCCTATTCTTGTTGATTAGTGCCGAGCGGTGCGGGAAGGCTTATCGGCAAGCGCCCGATCCACCTTCTCCTTCACCTTGTCCTTCAGATCGCCCCAGGCTTTCTGGGCCTTGCCGGCTACCTGTTCCGCGACTCCCTTTGCGGCCGTCTTGGAACTTCCCGTGGCGTGTCCTACTTCTTCCTTCACTTTGCCTTTGGCTTGTTTGAAGCCGCCTTTTACGTGTTGGGTGTTCATGACTGTCTCCTTGCTGAGTTAGAACCGGAGTCCGGCGAGCACATGCCAGCCGCGGGACTTCCAGTCCGCCGAGTTTTCATCCAAGTCCGTGATGCCGACTGTGTAACGCACGGTCGCGAACACCGGGCCCACGTCCAATCCGGCACCGAGCGCGGCGCCGAAATCCAAGGTTCTGGGCTTGAAGGCTATGCCTTCGGTTCCGCCCGGGCCGGAAGCCTCGAGCGAGTTAGACATGTTCCAAATCGCCACGGGACCAGCGACCAGAAAGGGGGACACCGGTCCGTTGAACCGGAGCTTCGCGAGCAGCGGCAGCTCGAGCGAATTGTACTTCGCATCGACGCTTACGTTACCCACCTTGGCCAGTTTCGCTCCTCGCTGTACGAAAAGAAGTTCCGGCTGAAGCGCGATGTAAGCACCGAGAGGAATCTCGATGTTCACACCGGCGGCCAGTCCGCTTCGGTTCGATGTGGTGATATCGGCCGGTCCGCTGACGTTACTGAAGGTCATACCGGCTTGGAAGCCCATGCGTACGGGCTGTGTTTCAAAGGTTTCGGAGCTTGTGGCTCCCAGAGAGTAACGGCTCAGTCCCATCACGAGTGCGGCCGCCAACATCCAATTTCTACTTTTCATTTAGTACCTCCTCGAAAGTTCGTACTGAGCTTTTGCAAGGCGGGGGCCAATGGGCCGAGCGTGCGGCAGAGAGCGGATGGAATGGACGGGGAGACACCCTGTCTCCGAAGCGAAACACCGCGGCGCTTACTCCGCTTCGAGGGGAACTTCGCGCTGAATGATGCGATCCAAGCGGGCGGAGAGCTGGCTGAGACCGGAGCGCACTCGCGGCTCTATGGAATCATCCCGTTTCGACTGTCCGGGGTCCGACAAATCGTCGATGTCGCCCCTATATTCCTTGAGACTCAAGTCGAGATCGCCGATTTCCCGGCAAGCGGAGGTGGTTTGCTCCTGGCAGAGAGCTTCCTTGAGCAGGTCGGAGCGGCTTTGCTCCGCTTCGAGATGTCTCCGGAGACTCTCGACCTTCTGCTCCTGGGAAAGCGGCGGTTCGATTGCCTTGGTTGAGATCGCGATGAGGGCGCCCAGAAAAACCGCTACCGTCCAACGCAGTGACTTGTCCATCTAGTTCCTTCTCGGTTTCAGCACGGCCGCAATCAAAGCGCCCAGCCCGAATCCGATCGCTATCGCTTCAAAAGGATGCTTCTTAATGGCCGCGGAGACTTTCTTGGCCGCTTTGCCGAGTCTCGACTCCGCCTCTTCGACCCATTCGCCGGCGTGAGATAGGCCCTCGTCGACGACTCGGGCAATGGCTTTGGCCGGTTCGCTGCCGAGGGCGGCGGTTACGGCCTGTCCCGTTTTTTGGGCAAGCTCATCCACTGAGGACTTAACATCCTTCAAAGTTTCTTTTCCCTTTTTCTGAAGTCGAACCACTTCCATGGCGTGCTCCTTGGTTGAATGAATAAAACTGCAAGCCATATACCAGAAAGACGCCGGACTCAGTCGTGGGAGGTTCCCGCTTTCGGCGAAAATCGACGATAAATGGCGTAGAGCCCCGCTAGCGTCGCGGGAGAAAGGGTGAGCAGCCATCTTCCCCTAGGGGAAGGCCCTGTCTTGGATGACTTGGCCCATGAATCCACGGCCGGTCTCCAATCTTGCGAGCTGTCGGCATGGTACCGCGGCTTGTCCTCACCGAAGAGGGCCGTTTCCAAACTCATAAGTCTTTTCATGGCAGAACCTCCCGCTCAGATGCCTACGCAACATCGGTGCCATCCTCTCACGCACGGGGCGCCGCGAAGGGCGTTGGATTTTGCGTCACCTTTTCGGGACGAAGTCGGAAAAACGAGACACGGTTGAGTGCGTCTGAAGAAGGCGGATGGGGCGCTTTTCGGTCATGGCATGTCGGTTGCACTGGTGAATGGGCACACGAGAAACCGGAAAAATCCGGTTCATCAGGAGGTTGATATGTTGAGAGCAGCGTTAGCGTTCTTTGTTCTGGCCCTGATCGCGATGTTTCTCGGAGCCAACGGCATCGCCGGCGTCTCCATCGAAGTGGGCAAGCTGTTGTTGATGGTATTTCTGGTCCTCGCTGTCATCAGCGCGGTATTCGGACTCATCGGTGGCCGCAAATCTTTGCCTTAAGGAGGCGTAATGCAACGTTGGAAGTTAATGGGATTGTGTGCGGCTTTCGCCGCCGGGCTCATGTTGGTGCCGGTTCCGGTCGTCGCTGACGAGACCACGGGCGAAAAGGTGGAAAATACGGTCGACGAAGCCAAGAAGGACATCAAGAAGACCGCCCGTAAGGGCAAAAGAAAGCTGCGTAACGTCACCGGCAACGAGAGCGCCAAGGAAGACATCAAGGACGCCGGCAAGGACGTGGGAGACGAGCTGGAAACCGGCGCCAAGAAACTCAAAAGAAAGGTGGACTGAGTATGAGCATCCTCGTGGAGTTGAAAAAGGACCACAAGAAAATCAAGGCTCTCTGCAAACGCATCAAGGCGGACGCGAAACTGGCCCCGAAGCGCCGTCTGAAAACGTTCCTGGAGCTGGCGGACCTGGTCGCTCGCCACAGCTTCGCGGAGGAGGAGACTCTTTACACCCGCCTGAAACCCGAAGGAGATAAGGCGAAGGCCCTCGCCCTCGAAGGTTACGAGGAACACCACGTCGCCGATTTCCTCATCGGTGAGCTGAAGCATCTAGCGGTGGACGACGATCATTGGACGGCCAAGTTCGAAGTTCTCAAGGAAGCCTTGGAACATCACATCGAGGAAGAGGAAGACTGCACCTTCGCTCAGGCTCGCGCGAAGTTCGACGCCTCGGAGCTGAAGGAAGCGGGACGGGAATTTCTCGAGCTTCGCAAGCTGGACGATGGGCGGGCCCACAAGGAGGGCTGGTCGGGAACGTACCAGCCCGCGGCGGCCCACGGCCTCGCTTAGTCGACGGGAAAATCGAAGTAAGTCTCGGGGAATGGCTCCGGCTCGAATGTATAGTGCCACCATTCCTTTTCATAATTGCGAAAGCCCGCCTGGGCGAGCAGTGCCACCAAGGTGGCTCGGTTCTCCTTGGCGGGTTTCGCTATCTTGGGGCTCGCCGTGTGCGCCGTGGGATCGAAAAAATCGAAGGGAGTTCCCATGTCGAGTTCCACTCCGGTTTCCTTCGCTAGGGTCAGGTCCACCGTCGCGCCGCGGGAATGTCCCGATCGACTCGCGATGTAGCCGTCTTGAAAGAGCCGGCTCTTCTCCACTTTCGGATAGAAGACTCGCTTCTGTTTCTCGTCCGCGAGATCTTTCGCCCAGCGCACGAAATGATCCACGGCTCTTTGGGGACGGTAGCAGTCGAACACCTTGAAGGTGAGGCCCTTCGGTTTTGCTGCCTTCTGAGCTTTGGCGAGCGCTTCGGCGGCGGGGCGGGAGAGCCAGCACTCGGGCTTTCGGTATCCGTCGATGGGGGTGCCGATGAAGTTGTTGTCGCCGTAGTAACGCATCTCCTGACGAATCGAAGGATCGATTTCCTTGAGGCGCACGAACTCAGCGGGCGGTTTGGGAGTGGTGCTGAAGGCGAAGGCCGAGAGTATCCAAAGGGCGGGACTCATTTCTTGGCGGCCGGCGGTTTCGACCAATCGAAAGAGCCCTTGCCGTCGAGCCACGCGGAGGCCTTTTGACGAAGCTCCGGCGTGGGGACCAGGCGGAGAATCGCGAGCACGTCGTCGGGCCCCATGTCCTTTCGGATGCGGCGGTAAGTATCGAGGTACACCCGGAACTTTTCTTCGGAATCCGTGTCGAAGGAGGGCGGATAGCGATCGGAAATTTTAATGAACGTCTCGACCGGTTCTTTTTTCTGCACCAGATCGAGGGCGGTCTTCTGATTGAAGGCCGTAGCCGGCACGTTGAGCAGCTGGCACAGTGCGCGGCAAGCTTGAGGGAAAGCGTCTTTTTTGGGAGCGCTCTCTTGCACCGTTTGCCAGGCGGCGCGAACCCGTTCTTCCAGACCCATGGGAGCTATATTACCACTGCCCCATGAGGCTGAGAAAGAAGGCGAGTCGGAATCATGGAACCGACTGTCCGTCTCCGTAGGCCATGTAGCTGAAGACGTGAAACTCGTTGCTGCCGATTTTGTAATTCAATTTGTTGGAGGCGTTCGGGAGCAGGTTCAAGTCGAAAGCCATGCACGTCTCCGGCATCGCCGTGCTCTCCGCCGGAGTCACTCCGCGGGCCGCCGCTTTCCCGGAGGTACCGTCGCTGTTTTCGTAGGCGACTTGGAGTCCGGAAGGGATGCTTCCGCAACCCGCTTTGTCCTTCGGTCCCGGACAATACATACGGAAGGCTCCGGGAAGAGCCGCGTAGTAGCAGGATGTGTTGACGACTTTCGCGGAAGTCAGAGCGGCTTTGACGTCGCCCGCGACGTTGGCGTCGGCGCTTGGGCCGGCCGAGCCTCCCGTACAGGAAATGAGTAAAGCCGAACCTAGGGTTGCCGCTAGAAGTGAGCTTACGTGCCTCATAAATACCTCCAACCGGGGTCGGATGGGTTCACTCTTAAGTGTAGACCCATCCGGTGGAGCAATTGTGCAAGCCGAATGACGTGTGAACTCAGCTGTTTGGGCCCATATCGGGAGGCAAATGCCTTTCGCGGGGCCTGGGCTATGGCTATATAAGGAGGCTCCGAGGGCCGGGCTTGCTTAGTCCGGAAGCCGCTTTATGAGGTGGTAGCCGAACTGGGTTTTCACCGGTCCGGAGATTTCGCCCACCTTGAGAGCGAAAGCCGCCGTTTCGAACGGGGCGACCATCTGGCCTTTGCCGAAGCTGCCGAGGTTGCCGCCGTCGCGGCCGGACGGACACTGCGAAAATTCCTTCGCGAGGGACTCGAAGGACTTTCCTTCGGCGAGCTTCGCCTGGAGGTCTTTCACCTCGTGTTCGTTCTTTACGAGAATGTGGCTAGCGGTAACTTTCGACATGATTATCTCCTGCGCAGAAAGCAGTTCAGTTTCAAGGTTCCCTTGTACGACTCTTCTCCTACCACTTGAAGGTAGCCCGTGAAAGGCGCTCTGAGCGATACCAGCTTCTTCGGTAAGAGCGGCCGGAAGTAGTTCCACGCGTCCTCAAGGGAAGCGAAGCGGTTGTAGGTCCGGTACAAAGGGGAAGCCGGCTTGTAGCCCGGGCTCGCGGCCACGTCTTCGGTGCCGCTGGCGTAGGCGCCGCTGACCACCGCGCGAACGAGGTGCTCGTCGTCGGAAACGTACGCCGTGAGATGGACGTAGTCGTGGGTGGAAGTGCCCTTCCAGCCGTCTACCTTCGCCGGCGTCTTGCAGATCAAGACGGTTGCGCCGAAGGAGCTCAGGGACACGAACAGAGAGAGCAGAGCCGCGAACTTCATGAAAACCCCCTAGTAAGAAGGTCTTTCCGTAACTTCGCTAAGGCTCCGTGTCAAATCATTGCTCGCACTTGGGATCTTTGCAGAAAAAGCCGTCCCCGCCCCGGGTGGTTTTGCAGTTCTCGATGGCTTTCGCCGAGGCAAGCGCCTTCGAGGGCCCGGTGCCCACGTAGTTGTTTCCCATCGTTTGAATGGTGCACACCCAGCTGTCGGCCTGCTTCGTGGGCTGTCCCTCGAGCTGGAAAACCCGTTGCTGAAGCTGAAAGACCGCGCGCTCGAGCTCCCACACGCGGCGCTGAAGATCGGCGTTCGAATACCTTTGGTTTTCCTGTCCGATTTGGATGCGGAAGACTTCATCCGCGCTGGCGTGGATCGTGAGCAGAAGAGCGAGAACGATGAGCACTTTCATGGGGGTCTCCGGTTATTGGCAGCTGCCGCTGCCGGTATAGGCCTCGTAATAGGTGGCGCCGAAACAGCGCCCGAAACGTTGCACGATTTTGAAATTAGACGCTTCCCCGGGATTGACCGTGACGAACTCGCTGGTTGCCTTCACTAAGGCGGTCTTATCTTGCTCGAGAAACGCAATGGTGGCGCGGGCGTAGGCGTTCCAGTGAAACGAAGGGTTGGGGGCCTCGTCCGGGTCGAAGGCCTTTTTGAACCGCAAAACGGCCAAGTCCTTGAGGGACGCAAAGGCGTAGCTCTGGCCGGCGTGCCAGTAGGAAAGCCGGTCCTGCC
>CAZZHG010000127.1:0-10611 GCA_964653655.1 uncultured Pseudobdellovibrionaceae bacterium | reverse complement strand
GGCGGGCGCTATGAGTACTGGTACGCCCAACGCGAGATAGTCGGCTCCGGCGGCAATGAGAAAAACCGGCTCGAGTATCAGAGCATGGCTATCGAGGCGGGCTACCGGGGAGGCAACGCGCGGGCTTACTGGCTCGCCACCGGCGGCCTCGCGTATCCGACGAAGCTTGCGGTCGCCTCGTCGAGCGGAATTCCGTACGACACGAGCGAAAAGCCTTTCGCTTACGAGGGCCGCATCACCATCGGCCTTCGCCTTACCTCTCACTTCTGCGTTCTTTTCACCGGCGGCTACCGCTACGCCGATCTCGGCGTCCTCAGTAACGCCGCCTTCGGCTCCCTCGTACCCAACGACGGAACTTTCAACATGTCCGGCCCCTTCGGGGGAGTGGGCATCGGTCTTACTTTCTAACGCAGCATATCGTCCTTCCGCTTTCGCAGTGCCCGCTAGTCGATCCCTCCAAAATCGGCGAGAATGCAAAAAGTGCTGCCGGGTCGCCTACATCGCCTCACCGTGGGCCTTCTTTTGTCCACCGTGTCGTTCTCCGCTTTCGCCGTCCCCGAGCTTCCCGACGTCAAGACGATCGAGACCGACAAGGAGGTCCGCCGGAAAAAGCTCGAGGACGAAAAGAAGGCGCGCGGAAACGTCGGCCGCGACATCCGGAAATTCGGCGAGGAGGTGGCGAGCCGTCTGGACAGCATCGTCCAGCGAAAGGCCTTCGATCTCTGGGGCGATCCCTGGACGCTTCAAGGTATCCCGCTCATCTTCCCGGGCGGCTCGAACGGCTTCGCCCTAGGCCTTCGTGTCGCCATTCAGAACATCGAGCGCGAAGATCCGCACAAGATGCAGATCGAAGCTCAGGTTCTCGCCACCGACAAGGGCCGGTACAAACACTTGCTCGGTCTAGATTTCCCTTTCGCCTTCGACGGAGCCTTCCGCATCAAGCTGCGCGCCGCCTACGACCGGGATATTTCGCTCCGCTATTTCGGGTTGGGCAACGAGACCGCCGTGGATCCGATTCTTCTCGATCAGGAGTCGGTGCTGTACCAGAGCGTTCGGGCGTGGCCTTCGTTCAATCTTCAGATTCTGAAAAATTTCTCCCGCACTTTTCGGGCGGGCCCCATCGTCGGTTTCAAATGGAACTCCGTCACCGTTCTGCCGGGAAGCCTTCTCGATCGCGATCAGCCCCTTGGGGTGACCGGCGGAAGAACCCACTACCTCGGTGTCGGCATGATTTGGGACACGACCGACTTCGAGCCTTATCCGACCAAAGGCCACGCCCACGAGCTCTTCGTCGCCGCGTACAACAAGTTCACGGGCAGCGAGTACAACTTCTGGCGCGTCACGTACACTCATCGCCACTACACGCCGATTAGTCCCAAGCTGACGTTCGCCTACCGCGCGCTTTTCGAAACGGTTCTCGGAAATGCCCCCTTCTACGAGCTTTCCGCCGTGGGTGGGCAGGACGCGACCATTGGTTTCGGCGGGGACAAATATCTGCGGGGTTTCGAGAGCAACCGTTTCGTGGACAAGATCAAGTTCGTCCTCGGCGGTGAGCTGAGGTGGGATCCTCTGGTCGTTTCCTTCGCCGGCCAGAAGTTCAAGCTTGGGCTCGTGCCCTTCATCGACATCGGCCGGGTCTGGCCGTCTTTCTGGCCGCTTCGGCTCGGTACCTGGCACGTCTCCACGGGCTGGGGCATGCGTATCATCTGGAACAACCGCTTCATCATCCGCGGCGACTTCGCGGTCACTTCGGAGCGCACTTCCTTCTACTTCGAGCTCGGAAACTCTTTCTAAAAGTGCCCAAATTTGTCACCGGCTGAGTAATTGATTCGGGACCCCCGTTTTCGTTATCCTGCGCGCCTCTTTCAAAGGTGCGTATGAAGCTGGGTTGGATCTCTCTACTCCTGTGCCTTAGTCTTTCGGCGCTCGCCGACGTGCAGCTCATCCGCGTTCATGGCGTCGATGATCCGCCGCCCCGTCCGGAGCCGACGGAAAAATTTCCTTGGCTCGTGCAGGTCGCCTCCAGTTACGGAAAACAGAGAGTGACGGGTTACGGTTTCGTGGTGGCGAACACCGACACCAAGACCTATTACGTCGCGACCGCTTCCCATCTCAGCCAAGGTACGAATCTCGAAATCCACCGCGTCGACGATACCGGAGCCAAGACCACCAAGGTCAACCCGCGCGGCTCGGCGGCGCTGAATCTTTCCGACGTGGAAGTTTTCCTCATCGATCCCTGGAAAGACATCGAGCCGCTCGCCGAAGTCCTCGGTTCCAAAGACCGCCCGATTCTGGGAGTGAACCTCTATACGATTCGAAAACTGGGAAGGGCCATGAATCTTCGGGGGACGGAGTTCCTGCCGGTGGGCATCCGTACCTACGTGCCGCGCGTGAAGCCGCGGGCCTCCGACTTCGAGGACTTCTATCTGCTCGGCCAGTCTCCCGATCGCTTTTTCAAGGGTGGGGGAATCGACACCACCTTCCTCAATAACTATTTCTCAAGCGGCTTTTCGCCGGTCGCTTTCGAGGCGCTGACCAACGCGCCGTTTGCTTCCGGTATGAGCGGCCTGCCGGTAATGACGCTTTCCAATCCGCTCGGCGGCTTTCGGGTGAGCGGCCTCGTCAGCGGGCGCTCCCGTCACCACCGCCACGGCTGGTTCGCTCAGACTCCGGCTATTTTCGAGGCGCTGAGGAACGTTCGCGACGGCGAAACCCGCAAGGACGAGGTGGCCTGGAAGATTCATCACGGACCCAAGGATTTCGTCCAATACCGCGCGGGCAGGATCGACGGCACGCCTTACGAGTTCGAGGAAATCGTGACGGGGCGGATATCGTCGGGCGAGGGGAGCCGCTCCGACTCGGGCGGAGGCGACCGGTCGGACTCGGGGGGCGGAGATCGCTCGGACTCCGGCGGCGGTGGCCGCTCGGATTCGGGCGGCGGGGATCGTTCCGATTCGGGCGATGGTTCGGGCTCTTCTTACGAGAGCCTCGGTCTCGACGCCGGCATGGGATTCGGAACGGGCGGTGCGCTGAAGCCCGCAGTCGCGTTTCTCGCCGAGACGAAGTCCGGCAATATTCTGCTAACCCCGAGTATCTCGTCGATTCGGGCCGCGGCCGCTTTGGAAAAGAGAGCCAAAGCCGAAGGAGCGCCGTTCCGGTTGCGGGCCATCGCTCCGGGCGAGCCGATTCTTCCCCTGATGCTCGCGCACTACAACGCGCATGCGAAACTTTCGAACGAGCACGGCGACAAGCCGCAATTCCCGCTCATCTCTCACTGGGTTTGGCGGCAAGACAAGCTCACCGGAATCGGTACCGTTTGGATGGACGTGAAGCCGGTGGGTGATTCCGCAGACATCGTCCTGGACTACATCGAGGGCAAAGTGGAGTTTCGCCTTCGCGCCGATGGGACTCTCGAAGGACAGACCGGCGGCTTTCGCCCCTTCCTGAAGACGAAGAACAGCGACGGAAAAGTGTGCGACGTGAACCTGGGAGCGCTCCTCATGGTCAACCCGGAGCTTCAGGAAGACCTTCAAACGCCCCAGGCCAAACTTTCGATCTCGTGCCCCGAGTACCAGCTCTACGGCGAGCAATACATGGGGAAGCTCGAATGAACGCACTCGCTCGAGTGATAGACGCGGATCCGGCGGCCCTTCGCGGGCTCGTGCAGACGCTCGCGCCCTCAATCGAGCTTTCCTACGCCAAAGTCCGCCTCTTCTATATGGAGCATCAGACGGATGCTCTCGCGCGGCTTCTCTCCGAGATCAAGGAACCCGAGTGTCTGGCGCGCCTCGCCCGCATGCGGCTATCCATCCGTCAGGGCACCGTGCGGGCGGAAGAAATCGCGCCCCTGATAGAGAGCGCCGCCGCCGAAGGCGGAGCCTGGCTGGCGGAAGCGCACAATGTCGCCGCCATGGCGTTCGAGATGATCGACGCTCACGCGCAAGCCAAAGCCCACTACTTGAAAGCCTACGGCCTTTGTCTCGAGCGCGATTGCCCGAAGCGCGCCGCGACGACCTATCACAACGCCATTGCCGCCGAGAGCCGCGTGCATCCCGAGAAGCGGCTCATCTACGAATATCATCACGCGTACAGGGTCGCCCTGGACGCTCAGGACTTTGGAACCGCGGGCACCGCGCTTAGCAATCTCGCCCGTGAGTACCAGCTCATGCACGGATTCGGGCTGGCGATGAAGTACATCAACCAGGCGGTCGAGCTGCTGGAGAAGACGCATTACGGGACTTATCAGCACATCAATGCGCTCTGTAACCGCTGCCATCTTTTGCTCGATACGGGGCAATGGCGGGCGGCGAAAACCGATTACCAGCAGATTGCCTGCTTCAGCATGGAAGAGGCGAAAGCCGCGATGCGAACGCTGGAGGCGCTGTTCGTGGCCGCCGGTGAGACGGTGCCCGACGCGGCTCCCGCGGCGGCGGAGACTTTCACGTGGCGCGAGCGGCGGCTGAAGCTGAAGGAGGAGCTGGGACGGCCCAAAGAGCTTACTCTCACCACCCTCGAGGAACACCTTCTCGTGCGGCTTTCCGAGCGGCCCCAGACCAAGCACGACCTCGCCGACTATCTCTACGGCCGCGTGGGCGACCCCACGGAGAAGGAAAATCGCCTGAAGCAGCTTCTGTTCCGCTTGCGGCGAAAGCTCCCGGGACTCGTTCTCTTCGAGGACGGCGTCTACCGCATCGCCGAGCCCCACGCCGAATGTAACCGCCCGTAACTGGTTTCGGAACTCGCCGAAAAGCTATCTACCTCCCATTCGATTAACCGACTCTTTCACGGAGGTATTCCATGTTCGCGTCTCTCTCCCGCGTTCTCGCGGCTTGCTCGCTCGTTCTTTCCCTTTGCGCCCAGGGGGCATCGCCAACTAAGGCGCTGTTCACCGCCGAGCGCGCGCGCCTCGAGGCGTTTCAGAAAATCTCGGACTCCGAGGTGCTCGAATTGAAGGAGGCCGTGCTGAAGGCCCTCGTGGCGGCGGGCTTCAAGCCGATCGCGAAGGTGCCGGCTTCCCGGATTGCGATCGGCTTCGACAGCTACCACGGCATCACGGCTTACTCCGAAAGGGGAGAGACCGAGTTCTCGGTGCTCATCCGCCCCTCGGGCGAAATTTCGGTGATAAGCCTCAAGGCGCCCACCATGCAGGACGCGTTCAAAGTCTTTCTGAACACGCAGATCTTCATGGCGCAGAACGGGCTGATTCGTGCCCAATGGAACGGCTCCCAGCACATGTTCCGCAACGACAAGATGAACCGCATTCTCACGGACGCGATTCTCGCGAGTGCTCCGGTGGCGATCGATCCGGCGGCTTACTCCTATTACCTCACCGAAGTGAACGGGAAGGGCATCGCGTTCTTCCGCCACTCCGATTACCACAAGGACTTCAGCTTCAGCGAGGAAGGAAACGTTCTCTTCGGCAACGACTTCAATGTCGCCGCGGAGCGCACGGTCGTGGATAGCTTGAACGCCGACGATGCCTCGCACGTGGACCGCGCCCGGGTCGAAACGCTTCTCGCGGCGAAACCCGTGCAGCTCGACAAGAGCCCCCGTATCTCGGCGATGTACGACGCGCTCGCGGTAATCGTCGCCGACGATCGCTGGAACGTCCGCACGGTCGCTTCCGAAAGACTCGGTTCCGCGAAAGGCATCGATCTGACGCCAAAGCCGGCCATCGATCTCGCTAACCTCCGGGACATCGACTACGGGGTGCTGTACCTGACGACGACGACGGGCGAGCTGAAGCTTGATTTCGCCGCCGGCCATTTCAGCATCGGCGTCGACCTCGACAAGCCGCGCGGCTGGCTCTACGGCGAAGGCGAAGTGGGCGGCCAGGTGGGCTTCTATCACCAGCTCAAGAACCCGAAGGCCCCCGCGAAAAGGCCCGAGACCGCTCGCGTTCTCGTGGACTGGGAGCGGGTGAATCGCACCGGTTACGTGGGTGAGCTCGTGAAGGATCCGCGCTTTCTCGCGCTCGATCTCGACTTGCGCGGCGAAAAACCGAGGGGCACGTACATTACGGAGGACGAAATGAAGGAACTCCTCGCCCTTCCGATCGTCTCCGGACGGATCAAGGAATTCGTCCGCGACGCGATTCTCGGCGCGAGCAATCTGGAGTTCAGCTTCGGCGGCCGCCGCCACGACTCCGCGACCGAGCTCGTAATCTCCCAGCTCGCGAAAGCGGGCGAGGGCCGGCTCGCGCAGGATTTCATCGACGCCCTCTGGAGCCAGGACGAAGAAATCCGCCGTGAGTACGAGCGCTACTACGCGGCCCAAAGAGCCAAGAGCCCCTGATAGGCTGGTTCGGGGGCTTGGTCTAACTACCTGGTATTCAAGCAGAATTGCGTGACATTCTCGTTAGTTCGGCCGGCCCCCGGAAGGCTCTAGGATAAGAGTTGGGGGGGGGAGTCATGGTTCAAATATTGGTCTTTCTAGCTCTGTTTCTCACTTCGGTGGCCTCGGCCAGGCTCGGGCCCAAGGTTCCCAAAGACGGGCTCTTCGTTCCCAAGTCCAAATGGGCGCCCGCGAGATACGGCCTATCTCAGCTGCCGCCTGCGAGGCAGGTGGCTTCGCCGAAACCGGCGGCTCCAGGGCCGGAGCCAGTTCAGCACAATCACAATCTGGGATCAGGCCGACAGAAAAGTCTCGATACGATCGAAAGCCTTCCGTAAATTCGCCATGGAAGTGGCGTAGCTGATGCGGATGTAGTCCTTCGCTCCGAAGGCGGAGCCGGGGACCGTGCCGACGTATTGCTCGGAGAGCAGATTCCGGCAGAAATCCACGTCGGACATCTTTTTTCGCTCGAGCCACTTCGCTAGCCCGATGAACAGATAGAAAGCGCCCTGAGGTTTGGCGTAAGTCACGCCGAGCGGTGCGAGCTTATCGAGCCGTTCGCAGCAGTAGCGGCGGCGGGCATCGAACTCCTTCACCATCTTTTCCAACTCCGTATTTGGAAGCTTCGCGGCCGCAAGTCCCGCCCACTGCACGAAACTCGTGACGTGGCTGTTGCTCTGGCTCTGAAGATCCGCGATTTTCCGCGCCAGCTCGGGAGTCGAGACCGACCAGCCGAGCCGCCACCCCGTCATGCAGTGGCTTTTCGAAAAGCCGTTGATGGTGATGGTCATCGCCTTCACCTCCGGCCCGAGGGAAGCGACGCTGACGTGCTCGTTCCCGTCGAAGGTGATTTTGTCGTAAATTTCGTCGGAGAGAATCCAGAGATTTCGCTGCATCGCCCAGCCCGCGAGCCGTTTCAGCTGGTCGCGGCTGTAGACCGCGCCCGTCGGGTTGTTCGGCGAGTTCAAGATGATACCGCGGGCGTTCGGGGGAATGGCGAGTCCCTTCCAGCGATCCACGTTGATTTGAAAATTGTCTTCGGCGTGCAGCGGAAGCGGGATTACGGTTCCGCCGGCAAGCTCGATCATCGGCGCGTAGCTGACCCACGCGGGGGTGGGCAGAAGGATGGCGTCGCCCGGCCCGACGAGGCACTGGAGGGCTAGGTAGATGGCGTGCTTCGCGCCGCTCGTGATGACGATCTCGTTGGGATGGGCCTCGAAGCCGTAGTCCTCGGTAACTTTTTTTGCGACCGCCTCCCGAAGCGTGAGAAACCCGGGCGCGGGCGTGTAGCGGGTGATGCCGTCGGCGAGCGCTTTGACCGCGGCCGCGCGGATCACTTCCGGCGTATCGAAGTCGGGCTCGCCGGCGGCGAGACCCACGACGTCGTGCCCTTTGGCTTTTAGCTCCTGGGCCTTGTTCGCAATGTCCATCGTGGCTGAGGACTTCAGGGAGTCGACCCGGGGCGCGAAGTGAAGCATGCCGCCTTCCTTATTTGAAACGCTCGCGAAGCCGCTTGAGCACCTGGGGAGGCACCAGCTCGGAGACATCCCCGCCATGGGAGATGACTTCCTTCACGAGAGTGGAGTTCACGAAGAAAAAACGCTCGGAGGCCATGAGAAAGAACGTCTGCAGATCGGGAAACATCCGCATGTTCATGGTGGCCATCTGAAACTCGTAGTCGAAATCCGAAATGCCGCGAAGGCCCCGCAAGATGACGGGGATGCCTTTTTCCTTCGCGTAAGCCGCGAGCAAGTCTTCGCTGATGTCGACGTTCACCCGGTCGTCGTCCTTGAAGCAACTTTCCACGAGCGCCTTGCGCTCCTCGGCGTCGAAGAGAGGCTTTTTCTTCGTGGAGTGAGCGACGAGCACCGTCACGCGGTCGAAGGTCTTCAGCGAACGCTTGATGAGATCGACGTGACCGTTGGTAATCGGATCGAAAGTTCCGGGGTAGAGAGCGTGGGACCCTTTTGCTTTAGGCTTGGTCGCCATGGGTGAAATAGCTCAGCGCGGATTCCCCGAAACGTGTGGTTTTCCAGTGGGTAAATCCAGTGCCGGAAACTATCACCCCCTCCGGGTGTTTCACAAGAAAAATGGCGGACGCGTTGAGCCTTGTGAGGACGGCGCCGAAGAGTTTGCGGTCGAAGGGCTCGCTCCACAGAGGGAAGGGCGGGTCGGCGAAGACGATGTCGAAAGTCTCGTTGGTTCCGCCGAGATAACGGAACACGTCTTCCCGGATGAACTGGGCCTTTCCTTCGTAAGGCTCGGCGAGGCGTTTCACGTCGGCGAGATACTTGGCGTTGGTATCCACGAATACCACCAAATCCGCTTCCTCTTTCAGCGCGCCGAGGCCGAACCTGCCGAGGCCGCAAAATAAATCTAGGGCACGGCAGCCGGCAAGCTGTGGGCGAAGGGTATCGAGGGCGCTTTTCAGGGGGCGGGCCGAAACGGGCCGCACTTCGAAGGAACGTTCCTTGCGGGGGCGTTTGATCACGACGACGTCTTCGCGCACTTCACGGCGGTGCCGCTGACGAGCACCTTGCTGGCATCGCCGGAAAGAGACCAGCGCATGGCGACCACGGCGTTGCCGCCGAGTTTCTGAGCCTGGGTCCGAAGAGCGTTGAAAGCTGGCTGCATCGGATTGTCGCCGGGGGCGAGCTCGCAGAGCACCGATACGGGCGAGAGGTATTCCTGAATGGCGTGATTTTGGAGGAGATCGCCGGAAGTCATGAGCCAGGAGGCTCCGCCGCCGCTGTTTTTCAAAACGGGGTTCGGGACGGGCTGGGCTTCGTTCGGAAGGGGCTGTCTTGCCGGCGGAGGCGTCGGCGGCGGAGGCTTGCCGTCGGCGACCGCTTCGCCGAAGTCGCGGATTTCCGCGAACGCGTTCGTGCTTTCCGAAAAGTCCGGAGCTTCCATCGAGGAGGGGCCGGGGCCGGTCTGAGTGTTGGTGACTTCGGGGCTGGAGATGGGGCCGAGGTCGCCGATCATTTCGAGCCCGCCGCCGTTGTCGCCGCCGAGGGCCGGCTCTCCCATGGGCTCTCCCATCGGGATCGGATCGAAGGACGGCGTTTCTCCGGGATTGGAGCTCTCGTTGTGGGAGCTCTCGTCGATTTCCTCGTCGACATTCACTTTCAAGAGCGTCTGGTAGACGGTACCGCAGTCGCTGCACTTCACCTCGGTCTGTTTGTCCGGGTGGTTGGCTTGGTTCAGGCAATTTGGACAAGTGGAAAGCATAAGTTCCTACTTCCCATGGCACTTTTTATATTTCTTGCCGCTGCCGCAGGGACACGGATCGTTGCGGCCGACTTTTCCGTCGTCCCGCTTGGCGGGTGCCTGGGCCGCTGCTTGATCGTCGCCGTGGGAGAAGACCATCGGCGCCTGCTTTTTCGGCGCCATCTCCTCCACCTGGGACTCGCGCGTGATCTGAACGCGGTAGAGCTTCGTGATCACGTCGGTCTTGACCTGATCGTCCATGAGCTTGAAGAGGGTGAATCCCTCCTTTTTGTACTCGACGAGTGGATCCTTCTGGCCGTAGCCGCGCAGGCCGACGCCTTCCTTCAGGTGATCCATGTTGAGCAGGTGATCCTTCCAAAGCTGGTCGATGCTGCCCAGGTAAACGATCTGCTCGAGCTGGCGGATCACCGTCGGGGTGAGCTCCTTCTCGCGGCCTTCGTAACGCTCGACCGCCCGGCGGTAAATCTCGTCGACGAATTCCTTTTGCGTGGCGAACTTCGTCCAAAACTGATCGTTGATGCCTAGATCGGAGTCCGTGAGGAACAGCACGGAGTCCGTGATGGCCTTACGGTCCCACTCCTCGGCGGACTTCGTCGCGGCGAAAGTGTCGGCGAGGTTCTGGAGCTGCTCTCGTAGAATGTCCAGAACCAGGTCTTTCGTGTTCTGGCCGGCGAGAATGAGCTTTCTCATCTCGTAAACGACTTCGCGCTGCTTGTTCAGCACGTCGTCGTACTGGAGCAGGTGCTTGCGGATATCGAAGTTGTGGGCTTCCACCTTCTGCTGGGCGTTCGCAATGGCCCGCGAGATGAGCTTCGACTCGATGGGCTCGTCTTCCGGCATGTTGAACCGGTCCATGTAGCCCTTGATGCGCTCGCCTTGAAAGATGCGGAGCAAGTCGTCTTCGAGAGAAAGGAAGAAACGGCTGAGGCCCGGGTCGCCCTGGCGGCCGGAGCGGCCACGCAGCTGGTTGTCGATGCGGCGGGCCTCGTGGCGTTCGGTGCCGAGAATGTGCAGGCCGCCGATCTCGCGCACGCCTTCGCCCAATTT
>CAZZHG010000126.1:0-11023 GCA_964653655.1 uncultured Pseudobdellovibrionaceae bacterium | reverse complement strand
TAGGGTCTCCGCCATGACCCGCTATGGCGCGAAACTGGCCCTTTTGGGCGGAATTATCGACTATGCGGGCACTTTTCCCCCCGCGGCCCTTCCTTTAGAAGGGGCTCTGCGCAAGGCGGCCGCCTTCCGCCGTGAGGGGCGCCACCCGTGGCTGATGGGAAAAATCGCCCTTCCTCTAGCCGACATCAAATCTTTGACGGCCTCCTCCCTATACGGAGCCGGCGCGGACGGGTCTCCCTGGCTGTATGCCGCTTTGGGAACCGCAGTGGAGTCCGCGGCCGACGTCGCGCGCTCCTTGGAATGGGAACTTAGAGAGGCGAGCCGGCTGAACGACCGCCGATTCGAGAGCTCCTGCCGTCAATGGATTGTCGCCTACGAGGTGAAGCTCGGAGCGGAAGCCTCCGGCGAGTCCTTCATCGGAGTCTGGGATCGCTTGTGCGAGCGGGCCGGTACCATCACGCCCTTTTTCGAGTTGGGCTGGGGCGACGGCTGGCGTGAGAGACTCACGGGTTTCGCGGGCCGGCTTACGGAGTGGGCGGAAGATGCCGGCCGCGAAGTGATCCTTCCCGGGCTGAAATTTCGAACCGGCGGAAAAGAAACGCCGACTCCCGAGCAGCTGGCCGGGGCGGTCGCGACCTGTACGAAGTACGGAATGAAGTTCAAGGCGACCCAGGGCCTCCATCACCCGGTGACGGATGCCAACGGCTACGGTTTCGTGAACCTGTTCGCCGCGCTCGCCTTCTCTCAGGCGCTCGGCGAGGAAAACTTCCCCGAAGCGGAAATCGTCCGGCTTCTCGGGGAGAAATCAAAAGGCGCTTTTGTGTTTTCGAAGGACTCGCTCAAGTGGAAGTCCTTCGAGATCTCGACGGAGATGATCGAGGAGGCCCGCCGCGTGCACGCCGGAACTTTCGGCAGCTGCAGCATCGACGAGCCCGACGAATTTTTGGCCCAGGATTTTCCGGAGGAAAAATGAAGCTCGCCACAGTCAAATCGACTAGGAAAGGAAACCGCCACGGGGATCTCGTGGTCGTCTCCAAAGACAACCAGTGGGCGGTACGCCCCGAAGTGGCCAAAGCGTCGACTCTGCTCGAAGCGCTCGAGAACTGGGACGACACTTCGAAGGCCCTTCGGGAAGTTTCCGATCGCCTGAACTCCGGCAAGGAAACGAAAGCCTTCCGCTTGAACGTGGCCGAATGCCTCGCGCCGTTGCCCCAGGCTCCCGGCTTCTACGACGGCAGCGCGTTTCTGTCTCACGTCGTGCGGGCCCGCGCCGCGCGCGGGGACAAGATGCCGGAATCGGCGAAGGTCACTCCCCTCATGTATCAGGGAGTGAGCGACAACAATCTTCCCCCCACTTCCCCCCTCGATCTCCAGGACGCCGCTTTCGGCGGGGATTTCGAAGGAGAGTTCGCAGTCATTACGGGCGACGTTCCGAAGGCCACGAAAGCCGAGCAGGCGGGCGCCTACATCCGTCTCGTCTGTATGTTCAACGACATCACGCTTCGGGAGATCGTGCGCACGGAAATCGAAACGAAGTTCGGTTTTCTTCAGGGAAAGCCCAACTCCGCCTACGCGCCTTTCGCCGTGACGCCCGACGAGCTCGGCGACGCCTGGAAGAACGGCCGGGTCCTGGGGGAGCTGCAGGTCACTTATAACGACGAAAAGTTCGGCCATCCGGACGGCCGCGAGATGCACTTTTCCTTTCCGGAGCTCGTGGCTCACGCCTGCCGCACGCGGCCCCTTTCGGCGGGCAGCATCGTCGGCTGCGGCACGGTCTCGAACGAGGACAAGAACCGCGGCTTTGCGTGCCTGACGGAAAAACGGTTCCAGGAAATCATGGACGGCGGCAAGCCCGTTACGCCCTGGCTCAAGGCCGGGGACCGCGTCCGGATGGATTTCCAGCTAGGCGGCCAGTCGGTTTTCGGCGCCATCGAGCAGGTTGCCGTTCTGGGCCGGTAGGAATAAAATTTCCGTTATGAAATCCATCGAAGTCTCGATCGGAAAACAGAAATTCGTGGTGAAGGCCGACGAAACCGAGGAGCACCTCAAAGAGGTGACCGAGCTGGTCCGCCGCAAGGTGGAAAGCATCCGCAAGCACGACTCCACGATGTCGCTCCAGCGGGCCACGATGCTCGCCGCTTTCGATTTCGCCAGCGAGACCATCAAGGGAAAAAAGCGGGCCTCGAATTTCCGGACCGCGGTGCTTTCCAAGGCACAGGAAATTCTGGACCGCGTTCAGACCGATTCGGGCGGTAAGCCGGGTGTGCAGTAGTGGCCACGAATTTTGACGCCGAGAAAGCGCGCTACCGCGCCCGTTGGAAGAGCGAAGCCCCCAAAGATCCCCAGCTGAAAGCCAAGGCCTCCGAAGCCCTATGCTCCCACATCCGTAAGACGGAGTTTTTCCCGAAAGCCAAGCGCATCGCCCTTTTCGCGAGCCGTGAGAGCGAGCTGAACGTGCTCGAGCTCTGGGATCCCACGCGTTGCTGCTTTCCCAAGATTTTGCCCGACGGCCGCCTCGAGTTTTATCGGGTCCGCCATCTGGGCGAGCTGACCCCCGGCTACCAGGGGATTTTGGAGCCCCCGGCTCTCATGCCGATGTGGGTGACCGACTGGCGCCCCTTCGACATCGTTCTCGTGCCAGGCGCCGCCTTCGATAAGTTCGGCGGCCGCATCGGTACCGGCCTCGGTTTCTACGATCGGTTTCTTTCGACGACCGCGGCCCGGCCGTGGGCCACCGGCTGGGAGGCCCAAGTGGCGAGCGAGCCCCTCCCCATGGCGGCCAACGACATCCGCATGTGGGCCATCGCCACCGAAGCCGGCTGGCGGCGGGTGGAAGCCCAGGATCAGAGCTCCAAGTTGAAAAAATCCTAGGTTCGGGCGACATTGCCACCCCATGGTCATTCTTTGCTTCGGAGACATTTTCGGCGGCACCGGCAGGCGAGCCGTTGCCCACGCCTTGCCGTTTCTGAAGAATAAGTACCTTCCCGATTTCATCCTCGGAAACGCGGAAAACCTGGCCGGCGGACGAGGGGTGAACCGGCGGACTTTCGAGGAAATGCGGGCCCTTGGATTCGACGGCCTCACTTCCGGCAACCACATCTGGGACAACAAAGAGGTCTACGCCATCCTCGACGGAGATTCCCGGCTCATCCGCCCGGCGAACTATCCGGACGCGCCCGGCATGCCTTGTCCGGGCCGGGGTTATTCGACCCTGGTTTCCCGCACGGGCCGCCAGAAACTGTTTCTCGTGAACGTCATGGGCCGGGTCTTCATGGACTCCCTCGACTGCCCCTTCAAGGCGGTGGACCAGGCGCTCGAGCAGAACACCGACAACCTGCCGGTTCTCGTGGATGTCCACGCCGAGACGACGAGCGAGAAGGCGGCGATGGGCTGGCATCTGGCCGGCCGTGTTTCCGCCGTCGTCGGAACCCACACCCACGTTCAGACCGCCGACGAGCGCATCCTGCCCGGCGGAACGGCGTTCATCACGGACATCGGGATGACCGGGGCCTTCGATTCGTGCATCGGCATGAAGTCGGAAGAGATTATTCAGAGATTTCAGAGCAAACGCCGGGTACCCTATGAGTCGGCGACCGAGAATCCCGGCATCTGCGCCGTGGTGATCAAGCTTTCGGACGACGGCCGGGCGACTTCCATCGAGCGCATCCGGCAGACGGTGCCTGTCACCGGAGACGGGAGAGACTGATGGTTTCGGCGGAACAACAGCTCGAAGAGATCAAGCGCGGCATCGACGAGATTCTCGTCGAAAAGGATCTGCTCGAGAAGCTGCGCCGGTCGGTGAAGACGGGAAAGCCGCTTACCGTGAAAGTCGGCTTCGATCCCACCGCCCCCGATCTCCATCTCGGCCACACGGTGGTCATTCAGAAGATGGCGCAGTTTCAGCGTTTCGGACACAAGGTGGTCTTTCTGATCGGTGACTTCACGGGCCTCGTCGGAGATCCTTCGGGCAAGTCGAAAACCCGCCCGCAGCTCACGCGCGAACAGGTGAACGCGAACGCCGAAACGTACAAGCGCCAGGTCTTCAAGATTTTGGATCCGAAAACGACGGAAGTGCGTTTCAACAGCGAGTGGCTCGCCAAGATGGACGCCTTCGACTTCGTGAAGCTCGCCGCGCAAGCAAACGTAGCCCGCATGCTGGAGCGCGACGACTTCAAGCGCCGCTACACGGAAAACATTTCCATCAGCGTGCACGAGTTTCTTTACCCCCTTCTGCAGGGCTACGACTCCGTTGCCTTGAAAGCGGACGTGGAGATGGGCGGCACGGATCAGAAATTCAATCTGTTGATGGGGCGCGAGCTCATGCGCAACTACGAGATGGAGCCGCAGGTTTGCCTGACGTTGCGCCTTCTCGAAGGCCTCGACGGCGTTCAGAAGATGAGCAAGAGCCTCAATAACTACGTCGGCATCGACGAGGCGCCGGAGGAAATGTACGGCAAGATCATGAGCCTCCCCGACAACATGCTTCGCAAGTACTACGATCTCTTGAGTGCGCGCCCGCTATCGGAAATCGAGCCGATGTTCTCGGAAATGGCGGCCGGAAAGCGCAATCCGCGCGACGTGAAGTCGGACTTCGCCGTCGAAATCGTCACCCGCTACCACTCGGCGGCGGCCGCTCAAGGGGCGGTCGAGCACTTCCGCAAAGTCTTCAGCAAGAAGGAAATCCCCGACGACATGCCCGAATCCGATTACGCCCTGGAAAAGGGAGCGCTTTGGATTCCGAAACTTCTTCAGACTTTGGGATTTGTCGCCAGTACCACCGAAGGTAAGCGGATGGTGGCTCAGGGCGCCGTGAAAATCGACGGCACCGCGGCAACGGGAGAAAACCTGTCTCCGCCCGCAGGTACACCTTTCGTTTTGCAGTGCGGTAAGCGAAAGTTCGCCCGCGTCACCCCAAAGTAATACTTAACCAATCGAATTCAGCAGTTCCGACGATAGTACTCAAGAGGGATATCCCCTCGGAGGCACCCCTTTGTCGGTCAAGCGATCCAAATTGCATCCGCCCTTGGAGTCGGCCCCGCGCCCGACCCCCCAGCAGGTGGAACTTCTCGCCCAGGAAGAACGGGAGAACAATCCCGTCGAGTCCGTGGGCGGCCAGCTCATTCCGATCACTTTGGAAGTGCTGCCTCTGCACGCGCCTTTGCCGTGCGGGATTTATCTGAAAGTCGCCGGCCGTTTCGTGCTGTTTAGAAATGCCGGCGAACGTCTTACCAACGATCGGATGGTCTCCCTTCAACAGAAGGGTGCTACGACCGTCTATATTCACAAAAAGTCGTGGCAGCTTTTTCTGGAGACGATGGAGGCTTCCGCCGTCGGAGAAAAGGCGACCCCGCTCGCCCGCGCCGAGTACGTACGCGGGATGCTGCTCGTCTACGGGCAGGAGCTCGAGAAGAAGATCAAGGATCCGAAGAAGCCGGCATTGGACGTTTTGAAGACTCTCGCCGGTCAGCTGGCCGACACTTTGGCGCTGGACCCGGCGGTGGGCGGAAAGCTTCTGCGCCGCCACCGAGATCCCCAGTTGTATTTCATAGAGCACTCCATCAACTCCGCGGTCTACGCGACCCTCGTCGGGCAGAAGCTCGGCGTGACGGGCGAGAATTTGCGCCAGCTCGCCTTCGGCGCTCTTATGCACGATGCGGGTTTCCTTCACATTCCGAAGCACATCGCCTATTCGCCGAATCCCCTGACTCCCGAGCAAGAGGACGAGTACCGCGATCACACGAGAAAGGGCGCCGAGCTATTGCAATCGGTGGGGGCGTCGCCTTCCGTCGTGCTCTGTGCTTTTCAGCATCACGAGCGCGAGGACGGAAACGGATATCCGGGCCGCCTTGCCGGAAATAAGGTTCACCTTCACGCCAAGATCGTCGGTATCGCCGACACCTTCGACGATCTCGTAGGTCCACATCCGGGGAAAAACCCGATGTCTCCCGCCGAAGCGGTTCAGGCCATGCGCCGGATGCGCGGGCGCTTCGATCCAAAGCTGGTCGAAGTCGTCTCGGGCGCGACCGAAGAAAAATAGCCAAAAGGTGCGGCCTCACTTCTGGCTGCCAGAAGTGAGGCCGCACCTTTTGGATTTATTTGAAGAGGCGGATTTCCCGGCCGAAGTTCCGCTGCCGGTATTGGGAGATGGCGGGATCCGTGTAGATGGCGATCTCGTTGGGGCCGTTCTTGTTGAAGGAGATGTCGCCCCAGGGATAGTAGAGCGATTCCGCGCCGAAACGTCCGCCCGCGCCGCGTGCGATGGCGCTGCCGAACTCGCGCTCTAGGAAGTCGCTCCACGGCTTGTCGTTTCGTTGCTCGAACTGAAAAAGTTTCAGCGGCTTTCCGAGAATGACGCCCTTGAAGGGTTCCTGCACTTCCACGAGCACCACTCGCCCCGACCGGAAGTAGATCTTCGTGCCGATGTCCTTGAAGTAGTAGAGGTGGGACACCTCCACGGCCCTGAGGGTCGCGGTGGGCGGGTCCGGCGGCACTTCCTCCACGACGTAGGGGAAACGGGCCTGTCTCTTTACATCGTTTTCGTTATCCCCAAGGCGGACGAAGTCGCGGATTCCGGAAAAAAGATGGATGGTCATCACGGGGGCTTCGGTGGTCCGGGTACAGGATGTTCCCCAGGCCGCAAGGACCGCCAGGACGGGTAGCAGGTAAGCTCTCCGGCTCATGGACTTATTCTAACATACGGGTTTTCCTTGAAATTGGCGTCGCGCTAGGGGTAAGACTACGTAGTTTTTCTTAATGGGCCGGTAGCTCAGTCGGTAGAGCACATCCCTTTTAAGGATGGGGTCGACGGTTCGAATCCGTCCCGGCTCACTGTTTTTCTCCGATTCTTCCCGGTAACAACGGATAACTCGATCTATACCCTATCGTGGAGTAATCCCGTGGGATTCCGATAATTAGAGTATAGATTCCGTATCACAATTGACGCCACGCATCTGGTCTAACCCGAAAAGAGGGGTCCTATGAAGGCTTTCTCACTGGTGGTTCTGGGTATCGTTCTCGCGCTTTCTCGGCCGGCTTCGGCCGAAGAGAAGGCCAAGGTGGACGCGAAGGCGTTTCTCGAAAGCGTCCAGGGCGCCTACCAAATCGATTCCGCGGGCGGCCACGTCCCGGCCCCCGAGAACAACCAGGCGGAAGTCTTCGCGGACGTCGATGAAGGCATCCTGACGATGCCCTTTTGCGGAACCAACGGCCTGTGTGACCCCGGCTACGTGGATTTGTCTTATTCCCGCACTACGGCGGACCGCGTGGACTTCGGACCCGACCACTACGTGGTCGAGTTCAACACGTCCTTCGGCGCGAAGAAGTACCGCTATACGTGGGAGAACGAGTCGGGCCGAGTGACCTTCACGAACTACCAGTACCTACTGGGCACGCAAGTGACCCAGCTTCAGCACATCCTTCACAAAGTCGCGAATTGAGTTACCGGGCTTCCTTGAATCCGATCTTCAGGGCCTCAGTTTTCGTGAGGAAGAAGATACGGCGGCATACGTCTACCTTTTTATAGTCCTTCGGCTGGTAGAGCTTCATCGTATCGTAGTCGCCTACGTACTTTTCGGGCTGCCGATTGCCCATGCGCATGCGGAACTCGAACGGCAGCTCCTTCAGCGGGCGGGCCGGATTGAAGATGCCCCGCTTTTCCTGTCTCGCGGCATCGCAGCTCATCAGATACTCCCGCACCCGGTTATCCGTGAACCACTGCTTCGTGCAGGTCTTGCCTGAGCAAATCTCGTAAGGAACCGCGTACCCTCCGCGGACCATCTGAAGATTCACATCGTATTTCTTGTCGTTGACCACGTACGCGAGCGTCCGCTGGTACTTGTCATATCCCCAGGCTTGTAGCGCGACCGGCATGCCGACCTGAACCATCTTGCCCAGGTACGCGGCGGCTTCCTCGCCGAAGGGAGGCTGACCCACGATTCCGTGTCCCGGCGCGGGGAAGTGAACCTCGGCGGCATCCATGCCGAGCATCCGGACCTTCACGACCTGATCCGCGTCAGCGTAGAAGCTGAAGCTGTCGGCAAATCCCCGGAAGGATCGGGGCGTCACGTTTACCGTGTCGCCATCGACCACTTTCGAGATAACACCCTGAATGATTTGCGGGAGCGAGGCCGCTTGGACTGAAGCGGCGCAGACGAACATACCTAGAGCGAGGCGACTTCCGAGAACTCGGACTACTCCTAGTGTCATGTATCCCCCAAAAACCCTTAGTTGAACGCAGTGTGAACCCAGCTGCTTCGTGTACTGTGCTGGCACGAAGCGGTACCAGTCAATTGTTGGTAAAGGCTAATTGTTTCGTCGATTTCTTGACTTCTTTTTCTCTTAGCGCGCGCGGCAATCAACGGTAATTTACGCTCCTCGTCGACAGAAGGTGCGCAGAGAGTCGTTTACCAGCGATGGTAGGCGGGGTGACCGGGTTTCACGGCGACGAAAGTTCCCTGACAAGTCGCGCAGACCTTTCCCCCCGCGATGAGCTCCGCCGAGATGGTCGCGCGATCGTCGGTGGAGGAAACCACCCGCGCGACCAACTTCACCGGCGAGTCGGTCGGAGTCGGGCGCGTGAGTCTTATCGCGTAATCGGCCGTCACCGTGCAGGGGGGATGATTTTCCTTCGCTCGGTTCATCAGGTGCCACGCCGCCGTCCAGTTGGAATGGCAATCGAGCAACGCGCCGATGATTCCCCCGTTTAGCACGCCCGGAAACGCTTCGTGGTGGCTTTCGGGTTTCCATTCGGCGACGACCGTGTCTCCCTCGGGGAAGCTTCGCACGTGAAGGCCTTTCGGGTTCGAAGGGCCGCAGCCGAAACAGCTGTTGTCGGGAGCATACTTTTCCTGGAGGCACAGGCTCTTCATTTCAGTCCCTTATGGACGGGCCGGAATGGTTTTACAAGAAACAAGGAGCCCTTTATCGAAGGGAGGCAGGTGAGGCCAGCTTGGGAGCGGGGGTTATCGGTCCTCGAATTTTGCGGATGGCCAAGCTTAAGGTGAGAACCACGAAAAGGATGACGACGGCGTTTCGAAAATTTGCGAGACGCTCGTTTTCGATTCGCGCTCGCCGTTCTTCCTCATGCAACTGGCGCTCGAACTCGTTATTTCCCCAATGCATGGCCATGGGTGCTCCTCATGTGGATCGCGGCGTTGGCGTGAAGGGGAGGGTTGGCTCTTTCTAACGATGCAAAGGTCCTACCAGGAAAAATTAAGCTCACGAACGGGAGACAGGCGATCACGTCCTGGACGATTCGAGGCCCGAAAAGGCCCCTAGCTCGCTGATTCCACTCGAAGTCCGGGGAGAATTGGCTAGGCCCCTGACATGTCAAAGAGACTGAAAGGCTGGGTCCGCGACAAAACTTTCCTTTGCCGCGTGGCGGAGTTAGAACTGGTTTCGCGGGCGGTTAGCTCAGTTGGATAGAGCACCTGGCTTCGAACCAGGGGGTCAGGAGTTCGAATCTCTTACCGCCCACATTCAATCCCTATGGAAACCAGGCTCATTCTTTACACGGTTGCCGCCTACGTCATCGGCGGCATTCCGACCGGCGTGATTCTTTCCCGGAAAAAGTACGGCATCGACGTCCGCGAAATGGGCAGCGGAAACATCGGGGCCACCAACATCACGCGCACGTTCGGCTGGTACGCCGGCGCCGTCACCCTCGTTTTAGACTGCCTGAAGGGTTGGCTGCCGGTCTGGTTCGTCGGCCAGTATCACGCCGACGATCCAAGGTTGGTTTGCTCGGTCGGTATCGCGGTCGTCGCGGGCCACTGCTTCAGCGTTTTCTTGAGGGGCCGGGGAGGAAAGGGAGTCGCCACGAGTCTCGGCGCGCTTCTCGGCGCGGCTCCCTGGGTCGCCCTCGCGGCGGCGGTAGTCTATGCCGTGGCGCTGGCCGTTACCCGCATCAGCGCCATCGGATCGCTCGCGGGGCTTGCCGCCGCAAATCTTTCGCTTCTTTTTTTGAAGCCGCCCCGGGAGATTCTGATTCTCGTGGCGGGAATCTCCGCCCTCGTCGTGGTCCGCCACCAGTCCAACATCCGGCGGCTTCTGTCGGGCACGGAAACCAGGAAAGGTAAGTCATGAAACGATTGCTCTCGGTCGTTCTTCTCGGTCTAGCCGCCGCTTCTCCGGCCGCATTCCAAACGGACCCCGCGAAAGCCTTCGCCGAAGCGAAAAAGTCGAAGCGCCCGGTGCTCATCAACTTTTTCGGCGTGTGGTGCCCGCCCTGCAATCAGCTCGAGGAAACCGTGTTCGAGAGCCGGGGCTTTCTCGAGAAGTCGAAGGACTTCGTGCTGCTGAAGCTCGACGCCGACGCGAAGAGCTCCTGGAAGCTGAAGGACAAGTACAAAGTCGGCGGCTACCCGACGGTCGTTTTCACGACGGCCAAGGGCGAGGAGCTGTACCGCGTGGTCGGTTACCGCGCGCCCGAGGAATTTCTTCGGGTGATGGGGCTCGTGCAAAATGCGAAGAAGGATTTTTCGGCCGCCTGCAAGAGCAAGGACGAAGAGGATCTATGGCGTTGCGCGGCCATTTGCCAGGAGCGCGCCGACAAGGCCTGCGCGGATGCCGCGTACAAGGCGCTCGAGGGAAAGTTGAAGCCGGGAACCGCGCGCTATCTGGAAGCCCGTTCCTATGCTGTGGACTCCGCGGAGAATTCGGATTTGAAGCGAAGCGGTTTTGAGGGGCTCATCTCCGAGTTTCCCGACAGCCCGAAGGCGGCGCTCTGGGCGTATTCCTACCTCGGGCTGTTCGAAGAGGAGGGCAAGTCCCAGCCGAAGCCCGAGGTTCTGCAAAAGGCCGTCGATAACATGGACAAGATGGCCGTCCACCCCAGCCGCGAAGAGCTCGGCATTTCGAAAACCGATTTACTGCAGATCAAGGCGACTCTTCTCGAGAAGCTCGGAAAGAAAGACGACGCGAAGAAAACCTGGGTGGAAGCCGCGAAGGAGTTCGAAGCCCTCGCCGCGAAGTTGCCTAAAGACAGCCCCGCGCGCGGGTTTACCATCGAGCGGATCAGCTGCCT
>CAZZHG010000125.1:0-11119 GCA_964653655.1 uncultured Pseudobdellovibrionaceae bacterium | reverse complement strand
GGCACGTTCCCGACACCAAAAAGCGTGGGGAGCGAAGTAGTGAAGGTTACAGGGGAACTACGAGACGATTTTTGTCACCGGTGGGCCGCTTTTGGGGGGCGATTTGCGCACGACCCACGCACGAACTTCCTCGGCCCGCTGGGTAAGACGGTAACTATCGCCAGCGGAACGGGGAGACTTTTCCAGCTGGGTCAGAAACGCTTCCCAGTAATGTAGAGCTTCAAGATTGCTGCCCCGGCGAGCCGCGAGCGCCCCGAAGAGAAAGTTGTAGACCACCTCGTCCCGCTTCGCGTCCGCCGGCTTCACGAGCAGGGTGGCCGCCCGCGCTTCCATGCCGGTGTCGAGATAGGCGAAAATCAGGGCAAGCCGTTTCCTCACGGACAAGCCGACTTCGGGATCCTTCTGCCACATCTCCACTACCCGCTGCGGTTGCTGAAAGCGCAGATGAGCCTCGGCCAGATCCTCCTGAATCGAATTGTCGAAGGGAAACTCCGAGTACGCCTGCCTTAGCGACTCGTAGTGAGCCGCGAAATTTTCCGTCTTCCACTCGCATCGGGCGCGGAAGCGGATGAGCTCCAGGTTTCCCTTTTCGGAAACGAGGGCGCGCGTGGCGAGAGCGATCGCGGAAGCGCAATCTCCCTGAGCCTCTTTCTCCCGCGCCTGTAAATAGAGCGACTGGCCGTCCTCGGTGAGAAAAGCCGTTTGCAGCGTCCTCCACCTATCGACGAGCGCCCGGCGGGAATCGCGGGAAAGTGACTCGCCCCGGGCCGTCAGATGCTTGACCAGCCCTTCCTTCGCCGCCTGCCTGCCTTCGAAGAGAAACTGGAGATCCGCCACGCGAATCGCAACCGCGTCGTTCACGGGATCCTTCTGAAGCACTTCGTTCCACAGGCGCAAGGCCTGGGCGTAATCATTGTGAGCGAAATAGTACTCGGCGGCACTGACTAGCGGATCGGTTTTGCCCCAAGCCGCCGCACCAAGAAAGAGGATGAGAGTGAGGGCTCGCAAAGGTTTAGAATTTGAGAGCGGCCGTGATCTGAAGCCCGAAGACTCCCTTCGGAGACGCGACGTTCAAGCCGTCCCCCGAAAAGAGATACCCGAGCGTCAGCCCTAGATCGAAATTCTTGTACACGGAGTAGTCGGTTCCGATGTCGAGCTCCACGCCGAGATTGGAGGACTCGCCGGCCGCAGTCGCCGCCTTGCGGGCGAAGATCAGCTCAAAGCCGCTCGCCCAGTTGCGGGACCAGTCGACGCGGAAACCGGGACGCGCGTAAATCGCGCCCGAAAAGCTTTGCGCGTTGCCTGAGGCGTCCGTCTTTCCGTAGACCGCCACACTGCCCTGGCCCGCGGTATTGCCCGTAGCCGCGCCGAGAAGCTGGCGGCCGAGAATGATGCCGGGACGGCGGTTGCGGTGCAGGAGAACGAAACCATTCAGGTGACCCGCCGTAACGTTGGAGTCTCCGCTCGCGTACAGGAGCTCGAGGAACGCTTTGACGGAGTGAAGCTCGAACGTGGCGCTCAGAACGGCGCCAACCGCGTTCAAGGAATCCTTCGCTCCGTCGCCGTTGAAATCGAAGGCGTCGCCGGTAAGCCAGCCCACTTCGCCACCGAAGGTGAAATAGCTGACTTTCTTTTTCAGATAAACGTCGACGACATTGTTCGAACTTGGAAAAGGAGCGGTGGTGAGGGCCGGAAAGAACGGATTCGCCGTTCCGATAAGCGCCGCCTGCTGGCCGGTCGCACGCGCTTGCTTCTCGAAGAGGATACCGCCCTCCACGTCGAGCTCCTGATTATTGTACTGAAGGTAAATCGTGTAGAACTCCTGGTCGTCCGCGTCGCCAAGAAGGGCGATCTTGCGCGCTTTCGAGTAAGCGAGGGCGCCGACTACGTTGCCAAGATGCAGGCGATACTCGATGCGATCCTGCGTCGTCTGATAATCGTCCCAAACCCGGTTGCCGGCGTCCCAAAGAAGTCCGTAACCCCAAGCGATCGGCATGCGGCCGATGCGGAACACGCCGAAATCCGAAGTCCATTCGAGCCACGCGCGGTTGAGCACGAGAGCCGAAGAACCGACGTCGCCGAAAATGTAGCCGCCCTGGCCGGAGCCGAGGGCCGTGGTCGCGCTCGGCGTGAAGCCGGGCGAAGCAAGCAAAGACCATTGAGACTTGATGCTGAAGTGATCGTCGATCACGAGATTCGGGCTGAGCAGCGCGCGCGCCGAGAGATATTTCTTCGGCGGTCCGTTGGGGACCAGCGTCGGGCGGTCCAAGAAGTTGGCTTCGGACCGGAAGGTACCGGTGAAGTTCATCGTGACGGCGAAACCGGGGACCGCCCAGAGCAGAGCGACAATGAGAAATCTTTTCATAATTACCAACGGTTCTACCGCCTGGGGGAGGGCTAGGAAAGCGGAAAGTTAGGCAAAACGGGCGATTATTCGACTACTCCGCCGCCGCGCTTGCGAAGCTCCTCTTCGTGGTACTTCTGATAGAGGGTTTGGTACTGAGGGCTGAACTCGGGAGGAGCGTTTTTCTGGGAAGTAATGCGCTTTCTGGCGGCCTCATCCGCTTCCGCCAGGCTCACGAGGTAGCGGTTTCCTACCTTCTTGGCCTCACGCAGTGCTTCGTCCTTCTTGGGAAACTTCGCCAGGCCGGCTTTTTCGAGGCCGTCGAGCATGAGATGGACGACGTGGCTCATTTTCTCGTCGGAAATCACATCACCACCTTTTTATCCTTGATGAGTTGCTTCTTGATCAGCTGAAACGCCTTCTCGCGATCGATGTTTCCGCCGGTGCGACCGATGGTCGCTTCCAATAGACGCTCCGCTTCCTTGTTTATCTCGTCCTCGATTCGGAGTTCGGCGAGGAAAATCCCCTCCATTTTTGATAGAATCTCCGAGTCGCTTTTGTTCAATGTAATCAGTTGCTTTGAGCGGAGAGTCAGAAGCACGTTCTGGCAAATGTATTTTACCTGGGACTCCTTCAAACGCATTCGCAGACACTAACGGCGGTCGGGAGAGTTTTCAATGGGCAACGGAAACGAACGGAGGTGGAAACGCACCGCCGGTTTCGTCGTCATCGGAATATTAGGAGTGATGCTCCTGTGTCTGATTCTCGTTGCCGCTTACGCCGGCTTGGTCGCGCGCACGATCGATCGGCGCATGGATCAGATAAAGCACGCGCGCGCGACGCAGTTTTTCGCCCCCTACCCCGCGTTCCAAGTCGGGCAATCGCTCTCCGAATCGGAGCTGCGGACGTTGCTCTTCGACCAGGGTTACCTCGAAGCGGTTTCCGACACGCCCCTCGAGCCGCGCATGTTCAAGTGGAAGCAGGGGGGCAACACGGTTCTCGTGGAAATTTTCCGGCCGCCTTTTCAGGCGGCCGGCTTCCCGCTCGATCGCCTGCAGGCGAAGCTCATTTTCAACAAGGAGGCGGGATCGCTGAAGCTCAGCGCGATCACCCGCTCCGATAACGGCTCGAACCTCGAAGCTTTCGACAACCTTCCCCAGCGTCTCGGCGCTTATTACGGCGGCCGCGCCCGCACTCAGGACACGGCTCCGCTTTCCGAAATTCCGGCCTCCGCGCGCCTTGCGATCATGGCGATCGAGGACGTGCACTTTCTCGATCATTCGGGCGTAAGCGTGCGCAGCATCCTGCGCGCGCTCGTAAAGGACCTGCGCCAGCTGCGGGCGGCGGAGGGCGGCAGCACCCTCACCCAGCAGCTGATGAAAAATCTCTATTTCACGTCGGAAAAGAAGCTGACGAGAAAAATAAAAGAAGCGTTCTACGCCATCATCACGGAGAGCCGCTACTCGAAGGAGGACATTCTCGAGGCGTATCTGAACGAAGTGTACCTGGGACAGGCGGGCACGCACGAGCTGCACGGCTTCGCCGAAGGAGCGAGGTACTACTTCAACCGGCCGATCTCCCAGCTCTCGCTTCCCCAGAGCGCGCTTCTCGCCGCCATCGTGCAGGGACCCGGCATCATTCACCCGCACAAGTTCCCGGACCGCACGCTCCAGCGCCGCAATCTCGTGCTGAAGCTCATGAAGGACGCGGAGTTCATTTCCCAGGACGAATTGGAACAGGCGAGCAAGGAACCTCTCGGCGTCGTGCCGAAGGAGCGCACGCTATCCGACGTTTATTACGCCCTCGATCTCGTGATTCAGAAGCTGCCCGAGGGGATTCGTTCCCGCATGGATACGGAGGCATACACGATCTACGCGTCGGTGAATCCCTACCTTCAGTCGCTCGCCTCGAAATCCCTTTCGGACAACCTCGAGCGCATCAAAGCGATGTCGCCCCACGTGACGAAGAAGGAGAAGGAAGGCGTCCATCTGCAGTCGGCGCTAATCGCCGTCAACGTGAAGGACTGCACCGTACTCGCTCTCCAGGGCGGAAGCAGCTACCGCGCGACTCAGTTCAACCGCGTCGTCGCCGGCAAGCGCCAGCCCGGCTCGCTTTTCAAGCCGTACGTGTTTCTCGCGGCGTTTCTGGATTTTTCCGAAGCGACCCCTTTTACGCCGATTACCGAAATCGACGATGCTCCGATGGAGTGGAAGTACGACAAGCAGGTCTGGAGCCCGAAGAACTACGACAACAAGTTCCGCGGACCGGTGACCTTGAGAAACGCGCTGGAGAACTCGCTCAACGTGCCCACCGCGAAGCTCGCGCAGGCCGTGGGAATCAAGAAGGTTCACGAGGCGATCGTGAAATCGGGCATCCAGTCGCCCGTGCCGGAAGTACCGTCGATTACTCTCGGCTCGGCGGAAGTTTCGCCCTTCGAGCTCGCCGAGGCCTACACGACGTTCGCGAATCTCGGGCAGACCTGCCAGCTGCGCCCGTACCTCGCCGTTTACGACGAGAGCGGCCATCAGCTCGAGGAGTCGAAGGTGGTGCGCACGGAAGCTTTCCCGGCGGCTCCCACGTTTCAAGTCGTCAACATGCTGAAGGGCGTGCTCACCCACGGCTCCGCCCGATCGACGCAGTTCGCGGGATTTCCGCTCGGTAATTTCGCCGGAAAGACCGGAACGACCAACGACGGGCGGGACGCCTGGTTCGTCGGCTTCTCCCCGAATTTTCTCGTGCTCGTTTGGGTCGGATACGACGAAAAGGAAAAGCTCGGCATTCCCGGCTCGGCGGCGGCGCTGCCGCTCTGGACCAACTTCGTGAAACAGGCCCGCCTGTTCGTCGGCCCCGAGGACTTCAAGGCGCCCGACGGGCTGGTCGCCGTGCGAGTCGACCGCGGCCCGGAGCCGGCTTGCACGAACACGGCGGTCGACTATTTCGTCGCCGGCAGCGAGCCGAAAAGCGAGTGCTCCTTGGAGATCGAGGACGATCCCGCGCCCATGCCCGAAGCCTCCCCCGCTCCCACGAAAACGAACTGACCGGCCATTGCTTGGCAACCCACGGGCGATCGAAGAAGATGCCCGCCGAATGGAACCCTCGAAGCGCGAGAAATACGTCTATTGGGCCCTGACGGCCCCGGTCGTACTCGCGATGATTTGGTCCGCGTGGGCGATGTGGACGGGAGCGGCGGCGAACGGAGACGGGCTCACTCACCTCGGATATCCCGGCTACGTGGCCAAGATTCTGGGGCCGTTCCTTTTCCTGGGAGTCTTCGCGATTCTGTACGGGAAGTCCCCCACCCTTAAGGAGTGGGCTTACGCGGGCTTCACGTTTGCACTGCTCGGAGCTTCGGCGTCCCATGCGCTCGCTGGAGATGGGCCGGGCAAAACACTACCACCGCTCGCTCTCGCGGCGCTGGTAGTCGTCTCGTGCTGGCAATGGAAGAAAGTCTCTCCCCCCGTTAGATAGCCGCGAACGGATACGTAATGCCGACGCCGATCTCGTACGTGCTGTTCAAAAGACCGAGGTTCACTTCCGTCATGATGCGAAGGCCGTCGGTGCCCTTCGGGGCGAACTGCGCGCCGAGAGAAGTCTTAATCGAAAACAGATTGGCCGCGGTGTTCACGAGCCGGAACGACGGCGACAGCGCTAGCGCTCCGTAAGGAGTCACGTCGCCCCAATCGGCCTGAAACGTGTGGCTGACGGTGGGCGCGAGCTTCACGACGAAATAGTTCGCCCCCGCCACCCGGTTGAAATAGGCGCCGCCGAGAATCGCCACTTGCGGAACCAGCTTGAGGTGGGGAGCGATGTTCCACACGCCGTGGGCCCCGAAGTTGAAGCCGAGCTCACCCGCGCCGAAACCGAAGCCCGCCGCGAAAGCTTCATAAGGTTGATACCGAAGCTCCGCGCTCAAGTAAGCCCCGCCCTTTTCGGTGACCACGTAAGAGGGGCTTATGAGCATTTCGTACGTGTTGACCGGCAACTGGGTCGCCGTGCGCATGTAGGATCCGGGAACGTCCGCCGCCTGGGCAATGCCGACCGCGAGGAACAAGGCGATAAAAGTGAGCTTCATGGTTTCTCCTGATTTGCTGGAATTACGCACGACGCGCCCCGGGACGGCAAAACCCCCTGCGTTATGTCGTCGGAAAATGAGACGGGGCCGAGGTTTTATCCTTGGGGGGAACGATACCTCGGCCCCGTCAGTGTCGCCGGGACAAACTAAATTTTTGGGTGAAGGACCGCGGTCCGGAGCGCCGCTGGTGCAGGCGGCGCTCCGGACTGGGTCATTCGGCCGGGTCTGGGTTTTGGGTTCAGGAACTCGAAACTTACTTATCGAGACGGCCGCGGTCGGCGGCTTGGGCGGCGCGAAGCAGCTCCATCTCGCGGGCAGTCGGCTCCATCCTGGTGCCGTTTCTCTGGGACTCCACCCACTCCCGCAGCGTCGCCCGCATTCCCGATCCTTGGGCGTCCGCCATCATCTGGTCGCGGAACGCCATGATCGACTGAATCATTCCCTCGGGATAGTCGGGCGGCGTTTGCTTATGGGGCACGCCGTACATCAACATGCTGTAAATCTTCGCCGAGTCCTCTCGGGCCCAAAGAGGCCGCCCGTCGTCGCAGAAGCGAAATTGATCTAGCGTACCCTCGCTGTGGCAATTCAAGCAGCCGACCGTGGAGATGACCTTGCCCACTTCGCGGGTGAGCTGGTCGGAGCGCGTGCGCTGCTCCCGCTCGAGATCCGTGCCGCCGCCAACCTGCTCCGTGTCCGACTTGCACTCCGCCGAAGGACTCTGCTCCGGGTAGCCGGTTTCCGCGTACGGGCTTGGCTTGCCCAAGTTGTTGCCGGCGAGCTGCAGCGGCTGGTTCTCGTTGAACCGGGCGCAGTTGACGTCTTTCTCGACGATCTTGCCGCCCACGATCTTCACCTTCCAATCAATCTTCTTGTAAACGCCGTCCGTGGGTCCGCCGGTGCCGGCGGTCTGCTCGAGACCCTCGAGGCGTGTGCCCCCGCCGTAAACGGCCGGGTTGATCCGCACTTCGAGATTGCCCGAGTATTCACCATCGGCGAGCGGCGTCTGGGCTCCGTTGATTACCCGGAGCATCGACGAGGACAGAGTGCCCCGCTTGAGGTTCGTCGCCGACGCCTCGGTGACGCCTTCAGGATAGCGGGTGGAGACACGAGCCATACCATGGTCCGCGGTATCCCTGGGTCGTAAAGGGTAGCGAACCGGCTCGGTCTCCCCCGCTAAACTGCTTCGACTCTCTCGGAGCACGAAGTTCTCGGGCGCCGCCGTATGACGTCCCGTTAAGCTTTGAAAGTCCCACCGGAAGTCGAGCGAATCGAGCTTTCCGTCCTCGGCCTGAGTGGCGACGAGGCTGCACCACATCCAGCCGACCTGGAAGGGAGTGCCCGGATTCGTCTTGTCGCCGCCGTTCTGAAACGTATCGTCGTTGGGGCGCCGGTACAGCGAGTAGAACGCTTCCTGGCCCTCGCCGACCGAGAAAGGAAGCTCTCCGGGCGGAGGCAACACCTGGCCCGAGAACGATGCCGCCTGCTGGGCGGGCATGGTCCTTTGGGAAGAACCGGGCGCCGAAGGCGCGTCCGAGCTCGCATGTTCCGCCACCGCCACGTTCCCTAAAGCCAAAGCGGCGATGGTTCCAATCTTCACGATTAACTCGCTCCCCAACGTTTTCGTCTTCATTGTTCCCCCCTCATGCAAACCAGTTTCTCGCATCCGGTACCGGCGAGCGACTAAGCAAAGTGTCGCGAAACGGCACCTCGGAATGCGCGCCACCTTTGTTGGTCGGAACGTTCGTGGGGGAGGAGCAGACTGATCTCAGGGGGGAACTTTATGAAGTACGATTTCGGGGCCAGCTTCTTCTTTTCGTTCTTTATCTTGCTTTACGGGCTCACGCTCTTTCGTCCGGCCCCGAAGGCGCCTCGGAACGAGGACATCCGCCGCGCCAGTCTGAGCCTGGCCGAACTCTCGTGGAATACGGCCGTTCAGCCGAAGCGGTAACGGGTCGCCCGGCTCTTTCCTTCCCGGAGAAGGGTTCCCTTCTCGTGAAGATCCTCCAGAAGTCTTTGCAGCGTACGTCGCTGCAGCTCCAGATGATCGCAGGCTTCGGTGACCGAGAAAGCCTCCTTGGGCCACTTCTGCTTGAGGCGGGCGAGAAACGGAGACTTTCTGTCGGCAATTTCCGTCGAGCCGGTGAGCTCCAAACGAACGGGCGCTTTCGCGCTGAGACGGTACTCTCCCCGCTCCTCTTCCACCGAAATTCCTGTCTTCGCGGCCGTGAGCCATTGCCTCAGGCGCTTCACGGCCTCGTGTACTCTCGCCGGCGAGGACTCGGGGTGAAAAAATTCGTCGGGATAAAGAGCCGCGTGAACCGCCGCGACCGGCTGAGATCGATAGAAATCGCGGGCGAGTACTTGCAGCAGCCGATGGAGCAGCTGACCGACGACAAGAGGCTCGCCCTTCGGAGGCTTACCGCCCGAAAGGATCTCGAGGACGGCTCCGCCTTCGGTGGGCCCGAGGGACCAGCCGTAGCGCTCCGGAATGGAAAGCCCCGCGAACTCGGAACGAAGCCGTTCCCGGAAGGCCACAAAGGGCGTTCCGAAATAGACGTGAACGGCGAGCTCCGCGTCCTTGCGGCTTTTCGCCGCGTAGTAATCGCAAAGCCGCACGCTTTCCCAGTCCTTGCGGCCACGGGCCTCCGCCGCCACGGCCTTCAAACCGGCGCAAGCCGCTTTATCGTCGGGAGATTTCAAAATTCCGTTCACGGCCCTCCACTTGCGGACGAAGTAGGACCAGTCGGTGTCCGTTTTTGAGAGGGCCTTTTCGGCGCGGGATAGACAGGCCTCGGCTTCCTTGTGGCGTTTTTGATCCACGAGGCAAATGGCCTCGAGCTCGAGGCTGATGCCGTGAGCGAAGCTGGCCTCGGAAGCGGCCGTTTCGGGAACGAGCCGGCGAAGCAGAGCTCCCGCCGCCGTGTAATCGTGGTTCCAGACGAGAGCCGCCGCGAGATTGATTCTACCGACGAGTCCTTGATAGGGAGTGAGCCGCGGAGACTTCAAATATTGCCGCAGCACGGGTACAGCCTGATCGTAGTCCCAGCGGCTGACCAGGGCGAAGCTGCGGTAGAGAAGCGAGCGCGGGCACCGGGAGGGGCTCACCGAATCGAGGATCCTCAGCGCCTCCTCTCTCGCCCCAAGCACACTGAGGCACGCGGCGTACTCCGCCTTCTCCAGATCCGTCGGGACGTAGGGCTTTTTGGGGCTCGGGCGGACGATGGGCGCGAGGAGTTTGGCTCCCAGTAGCGGCACGTCACAACGCCAGGCGAGCCAGGCCAGCTCCGCCCTGTCCTCGCGGGGAACTTTGCCTTCGGTGAGCTTTTTCAGAATGGAACGGGCGCGTTTGCCCTGACCTCGGCGGATCCAGTTGTCGAGGGTCTCGATTTGCTTGCGCAGCGCCATGCCGGACTGAATTTTAGCATTACTTGCCGACGGAGGAGAGCCCGCGGTTTCCGGAGCACCCCTTGGCCCGGACCTTCTGCAGGGCCGCGTACTCGGAGCTGGCGAGCAGCGACGCCTGAACCGCTTCCCATTCGAGACCGGCTTTCATCTGGTCGCCGAGAACTTTCGTCTCCGCTTGCCACGGTTCCCGGTTCAGATAACGGCGGTACCAGGAGGCGATCCGCGCGGCGGACACGGTCTCGTTTTCCTGAAGCCATACGACGAGAAAATCCTTCTTCCCGTGAAGCTTGAGATCCTGAAAGGCGCGGGCGAGCTCCCGGGCATCCGGATTGCGCCCGAGAACATCCTGGTAAATCGATTTCACGAAACCCTCGTCGTTCGCGATTCGGCGGGAGTTGAGATATTCCGGGTCCCTGAGCATCGTCGCGTATAGCGCGGAGAGGTTAGCCCCCTGGGAGAGCTGAATGCCTAGCGCGAACGCTTCCTCGGACTCGGGCGCCCGACGGAAAAGAGACTGAAACCAGGTTTTCAAAACGTATTGGCGGACGGTTTCGGACTGAATCCATTGCCGGGCCGCTTCGAGCCGGGCGCCCTCGCCTTCTTCCGCCGGCGCCGCCGGGACCTTTTCGGTCTGTCCCGTCATGTCGGCGGCCCAGCCGGCGAGAAGCGGCGAAGGCTGAGCGCAAAACTTGTCGGTGGAAACCGTGAGGGAGGGCGGGGCTTGCGGCGGTATCCGGTTAGCCGCCGTAAAGACCGCGAGAGCCGCTCCCACCGCATCGAGAAAATCTTTTCCGCTCGCGAAAGTTCCGACGGGCCCGACATCTTCCGGGGATTTGCCGTCGCGAACGACCTTATGCCCCAGCTCGTGGCCGACGAGAGCGGTGAGATCTTCCGGCGTGAGCGTAAGCGCGGTGGCGCGATGAATCTGAATCTTCCCCTTGGGCCCCAGGGCGGTGCGGGCGGCGACGGGACGTTTTCTGCCGTCTGGCTCCGTGACCGAAAGTTCGTCCGCGGTGACTTCGAAGCTGAGCAAACCGGGAGCGGCGCCTACCTGAGCCGCCACTAAGGAAAGAAAATCGCGGCATTCGGCAACCTGAGGCTCTTGCAGTTTCGCGCGGTCGCAAAGAGGAGTCGAAAGCCCGATCGGGCAAACCGACACCCGGCAAAGCTCTTTCGGAGAGGAACCAACGAGTTTCAGGGAATGCAGCAAATCGCTTCGCACCATCGAGAGGCGCGGATCGAGAAAGTCGCCGCCTCCGAAGCCGCGCGCATCCCCGCTGAAAGGACTCGGGCCGTTC
>CAZZHG010000124.1:0-11304 GCA_964653655.1 uncultured Pseudobdellovibrionaceae bacterium | reverse complement strand
AAGCGTGGTGTGCGCCCCGCCGAGCCGGGTCGCGAGGCGCTTCTGAGCGTGGTTGGTCAGAAAGGGCGCGTTGAAGCTGAGGTTCTTGTAGTCTTTCAGATTCTCGGTGAGAGCGTTCGCGACGATATCCGCGTCCCGCGCCTGCAGACTCTTCAAGATGCCCTCGGCGATTGGGAAAGAGTAGGCGAGGTCCATTTCATCGCCGTCGCCGTAGTAAGTGGAAATTGTTTTCGAGTCTCCCGCCCAGATCTCTCCGAGGAGAAGCACTTTCGGAAACTGTTTCTTCAGTTTGGCGGTCATCGCCTTCAGGTACACGTGGGTCGCCGGCTGATTCGGTTCTCCCTTGGGGCCGGGCACGAAGTGGCGGACGGCATCGAGGCGGAATCCGTCCACGCCCCGTCCCGCCCAGAAGGCGAGGATGTCGTCGACTTCGGAACGAATCGCGGAGTTGTGCCAGTTGATCTGCGGCATGCCCTTGTCGAAAATCGTGAAGTAAAACTTGTCTCCCGCCGGAAACCACCAGTCGTAACCGGGGTGGGTGTCGTTCCAGACGTACCAGTCGTGACGGGGGTTTTTCGTGTCCTTCGCGGCCTCTACAAACCAGGGATGCTGGTTCGAGGAGTGATTCACGGGGATATCGAGCAGAATCTTGATCCCGCGCCGGTGGCTTTCGCGGATCATCCGATCGAAGTCGCGCAGGTCTCCGAAGTCGGGGTTGATCGCCCGGTAATTGGTCACGTCGTAACCGTGATAAGTGGGGCTAGGATGAATCGGCGTGAGCCAGAGCGCTCCGACTCCGAGATCTTTCAGGTAGTCCAGGCGGGAAGTGATGCCGTTCAAGTCGCCTTTTCCGTCACCGTCCGTGTCCTGAAAACTTCGAACGAAGATTTCGTAAAAGACCGTGTCGTTCCACCACTGGTTCTTGGCTTGAGAACCCGAGGAAAGGATCAGCGCCATCGCTCCGAGAAAGATTCCGGCGAACTTCATTGGTAACCCCCAGTGGCCCCAGATCGAACACGACCGCCGCCGCCGCGTCAATTTCTTTAGGAATCATCTGTTCTTACGTCTTTGTAATCGGTTTGACTTCCCTTTACGCAATTTCAATACTTTCTCTACACACCATCCTTGGGGGAAAAAAAATGGGGACAAAGTTTTCGTTTTTTTCCGCGGGTTGTTTGCTGCTTTCCAGTCTGTCTTTCGCCGGTACGTCCACTTCCATGAAATGCACTTCTTACCAGTCCACGCACTTGGGTAAGAAGGTCCAGTACTGTCTGCACCGAAGCCATCCGGAAAAAGCGCCCACCCGAGACGAGGGTGTCGTTTACTTCTTTCACGGACTGAACGGTTCGGCCACCAACTGGAACTATGCCCGATACGACGAGGTCGTCGACGAGCTCGTGAAGAAGGGTAATTTCCCGTCGATATCCTTCGTAGCCTTCGACACGGAAGGGACGAGCTTCTTCAGTGACGTAGCCGGAAAGCCAACCGGGTCGCGCAGCTACGAGAGTTGGCTGGTCAAAGAGTTCATGCCGTACATCGAGAACAAGCTCGGCGTCTGCAACCAGCGGGCTTGCCGCGGTACGTTGGGTGTTTCGATGGGAGGCGCCGGTGCTCTTAAGACGGCGTTCAAGCATCCCGATCTGTTCGCGGTGACCGCGGGGAACATGCCCGCCGTGACTCCCTTTAGTATCCACGAGGGTGACGCGAAGTGGCGGGAATACTTCGGCCGACACCCGGTAGGTCCGATGGTCGGCTTCTTCCTTCTAAACAACCTGCGCCGGAACTTTCCGACGGACATCATCTTCGCCGACAACGACCCGGCGGCCATCGTCGCGAAGCACCCGGTGGCCGACGCGTTCCCTGAAACCTACTTCGACGTGGGCGACAAGGACGAGTACGGGTTTCAGGAAGGCGTCGAGATTCTGAAGACCGCATTGGACAAGAAGGGCCTTACTTACACTTCCTACCTTGGAAAGGGTAAGGGCCACGACTTGCAGGTGACGACCCGCTGGCAAACAGTGGAGTTCATCGCCGAGTATTTCCGCAAGCTCCCTCCTTCCTGCCTAACGGAAGAGTAATGTCTTGTGGCAATAAAAAAGGGGGAGCCCGAAAGGGCTCCCCCTTTTGCCATCGACGCGATTATTCCCGGATGAACTTGGCGGTGATGTGCCGCTGGCCGTAGCTCAAGCAGCGGCCGTAAGCATCGAGGCCGAACGTCTGCGGGATCGTGGCGTGAAGCCGCAGCGTCTCGCCTTTACCGTACAGATCGTCGAAATCGAAAGTGACCGGGTGGCGGCAGGTCAGGATTCCGATGTTCGTGTAGTAGCTGATCACCGTTTCGCCACGGGTGCGGTAGACCTCTTCGTCATCGATGAAGCGAAGCTTGCGCGGGAACTCGAGGGGCAGCTTCTGGCCGTTGGTCAGCACGAGGCTGAACTCGGGCTTGATAAATCCGCTCTTCGTGATGCGCAGGGAAAGATCCCCGTCCTCCGAAACGTAGTAACCCTCGGGCTGATCCCCGGGATTGGCGAGACCCGCCGCCGCGATCTCCGCCTTCGAGAGGCGGGGAGCCGTGGAAACGAGACCCTTGGGGCTCGAGGCGAAAGCCGTCAGGCCGACCGTGAGACAAAGCGTGAATAGAACCTTGGAAGCAGTCATTGAGTGTGTCCTCCTAAACGAAAAGGTTCAGGCTCGCGATCACCGTAGTCAATCGACCATAAGCCTTCTGAATAGAAAGTGTTCCTCGATTGATAACGCCTTCTGATGGGAGTCATTCCAAACCATAATTTCCGTCCGCGCGGCGCTTTTGGCACATTGCGCCCCTAGGAGGAAATCATGTTCAAGAGTTGGTTGTTCGCGTTGATGTTGTTGTTGAGTGCAACGGGGCAGGGCGCCCCGGGCAAAATCCTTATCGTTCTATCCGGAGTCGATTACGTCTCGGTAAAGGAAGGCGGCAAGCACCCCACGGGGTACTTCCTGTGCGAGCTGGCCATTCCACTCCAGGCGATTTTGAAGGCGGGTCATAAGGTGGAGTTCGCGACCCCCGGTGGCCGCGCGCCGGTGATGGATCGGGTCAGCGACGATCTGACGTGGTTCAAGGACCGGGCGGAGTACGAGAGCGCGAAGCAGCTCGTGGCTTCCCAGACCGGGATGCGTAAGCCTCTCGCTTTGGAAGCCCTTACCGAAAAAGATCTCAAAGGCTTTCGCGGCGTATTTCTTCCGGGTGGCCATGCGCCGATGGAAGACCTTTATCGCGATGCAAATTTCGGGCGGGTTCTCCGTCATTTCCATCGTCATGGGAAAACGACGGCGCTCATCTGCCATGCGCCCATCGCGCTGCTCGCGGCGCGCACCGATCGGGGATGGATCTATTCCGGTTACCGGATGACGGTTTTCTCGACGGCGGAGGAAAAGCAGGAAGAAGCCGCGGGTCATCTTGATGGCCACCTGACGTTCTACGTGCAGGAAGCTCTCACGAAGGCCGGCGGCAAGCTGACCGTCGGCGAGCCGTGGAAGTCCCACGTGGTTCAGGACCGTGAGCTCATTACGGGCCAGAACCCGCAGTCTCACCACGCGCTGGCGGAACTTCTGGTGAAGGCACTCTAAGTACTCTGTCATCGTGAGGCCGAGCGCAGCGAGAACGTAGCGACCTTTGGCCAAGGCAAGGCGGATATCGCCGGAGTTGAGCGTGCAGCGGCCAAAGGTCGTTCCGTCGCGGCCCTTCGGGCCAAGCTCCTCACGATGACAGGGGCCCTATTTGTAGATCAGGAATTTCTTGCGAATCTTCAGGAAGTCGGCGCATTCCGCTTTCGATTTCTTGAGGAAGTCCTTCACTCCGCCCGTTTTCTCGAGCTCTTCCCGAAGGGCGGCGCTTCCGGCGATGAGATCGATGGGCATGCGGTCGTGCTCGTACTCGTAGGGCGGCTGCTTCCACAGAAACCTACCGTCTTTACCGTGGCGGTAGAAGGCCGCGAGAAGCTCCACGCCCGAACGGAAAGGCTCGTAGGTCTTACGGTTCGAGACGTGAATCTGAACTCCGCCAAGTACCTGGCCCATCCCCTTTTGGTAAGTGGGCTGGAAATAGATGGGGCGAAAATGCACGCCGGGAAATTTCCTTTTGTTCATCTCGTCGGCGAGGCTGTCCGGATTCACGAAGGGTGCGCCGATGTACTCGAAGGGCATCGTGGTGCCCCGGCCTTCCGAAACGTTGGCGATCCCCTCGAAATGCACGGTTCCCGGAAAGGTGAGCGCCGCCATCAGGCGCGGGATGTTCGGCGACGGCGGGACCCAGTCCCGGCCCCAGGTGTCCGCGTCCATCGCGCGTTTCCAGCCTTTGACTTCGATGACGTCGAGGTCGCAGCCGATGCCGTAGGCGTCGTTGAAGAGACGGGCAAGCTCTCCCATCGTCATCCCGTGGCGGGTGGGCATCGGATACTGACCGACGAAAGAGGTGTATCCGGTTTCCAAAACGTTTCCTTCGACCAGCACTCCGCCGATGGGGTTCGGCCGGTCGAGCACGATGACTTTCTTGCCGGCGGCTTTCGCCGCCCGCATGCAGTTAGCCAGCGTATACATGAACGTATAGATGCGCGTTCCGATATCCTGTAGGTCCACGACGAAAGCATCGAGCTTGCCGAGCATCTCCGCCGTCGGCTCCCTCGTGACGCCGTAAAGGCTGTAAACGGGAAGCCCGTGGCGCGGGTCCACGAAGTCGTCGGACTCCACCATGTTGTCCTGCTTTTCGCCGCGCACCCCGTGCTGGGGGCCGATGAAGCAGGTGACGTTCAGTTTCAGCTTTTTCTGAAGGATCAGATCGCTGATGTGGGCGAGCTTTCGGTCGACGGTCGCCTGGTTGCACAGAACGCCGAGGCGAAGTTTGCGGTACTTGGCGTGGCTTTTTGCGAGAAAGACTTCCAGCCCGGTGACAATCATGTTGGTTTCCTCAGTCTGGGGTCGAGCTAAGCCGCCGTCCTTCGTCGATTTCGATTTTCGAAACGTTCCGGTACCCGGATTGGCATTTCTCGACTCCGCCCGGCGGCACTTTGAGGCGGTATCCCTGGGGCACGAATCCCTGTCCGGAAATCACCCAGTCGGTAAGCGCCGGGTTCAGGATGGCCAGCTCCTGCGGCTTCAGCGCGCAGGCCTCCGCCATCTCGCCGAATCCGACGTTGTCGTTCACGGGGAACTCGTCGAAGGCGATCGGGGTGTCCACGAGGAGTTTTCCGAAATGCGTCCGGTACTCGCGCTCCACTTCCAGGACGGCGAGAAACTCGGCGTAGAAGTTGGCGGAGGCGAATCCGAAAGTCTCCGATTCGTAACGCTCGATGATGTCGGGAAGCGATACGGTTCCGAGCTCGGAGGCGGCCCGCGCCATGCCTTCCGGCCCGTGGTTGTAAGCGGTGATGGCAAGCGGCCAGGAGCTGAGCCGGTTGAAGTTGCTCGCGAGAAGCTCGGCCGCGGCCCAGGAGGCGGTGATCGGATCGTTTCGCTCATCGACCGCTTTGTCGATTCGGAGATAGAGCTTTCCCGTCGAGCGCATGAACTGCCAGACGCCCGAAGCGCCCACCTTCGATCGGGCGGCGAGGTTGAAGCTCGATTCCACCAGCGGAAGCCTCGTCAGCTCCTTCGGCATCTTCTTCTTTTCGAAGATGTCCATCATCTTCGAGAAATACCGTCCGCCGAAGAATAGGCCGCGCACCAGCCGGTCCCGCTGTCCCGCTTGGGCGCGAACCCGCTTGGACGCGCTCTTGAATTTGTCGGGGGCCTTTCTCTCCTCGAACTTCTGGAAGACCGGAAAAAGTTCGAGCGGAATTTTCATCGGATCTTTCTGATTCTCCTGGAGGAAAAGCAGATTGTCGGAGATCCGTTTGCGGATGGGCTTCAGAAAGCGGCTGAGGCGTTTTCTCCTCGCGCGCTCGGTGAGCTTGTCGTCTTTGGTGATCTGGCTGACGTCCACGGTCTCGTAAACGATGCTGGGATCGTCGGCATCGTGGAGCACCATCTGGTCGCTGGTGAACTCCGTGAAGATGCGCTTCCAGAACTCGACCCGCTTCTTCATCCGCGGGGGGACGGCGAACGTATCCGGTCCGTGATGGCCGAGAGCACCCGACTGATCGCCGAAGGCCGGCAGTTCCATTTCCCTGAGCTGGCTGCCCTGATAGAGATCGAAATAGGCGGCGACGCCTTTCGGGTCCCGGGCGGGTCCTTCCGTCGGCGCGAGTTCCTCGTCGGGGGCTTCGAGCGGATAGGGAAGCGGTAAGATGGCGTTGGCTTCGACGATAGGGAGAAGGAGCCAAAGCCAGAGGAGTCGGCGCATGGGTTACTTCCTACTTCCGGGAAAACTTGGCTAGCGCCACGGCGACGGCGTCCACCCAGCCCGTCATCCTTCCGTACTTGAGTTTGGGATCGTTCAGAACGGCGGCGAACGCGACTAGCTCGCCACCATCGGTGTCGAGATAGCCCGCGAGAGCGGTCACTCCGTCCAGGGTTCCGGTCTTTCCGCGCACCGTGCTGCCCTTCGTTTTCGAAGTGGGCAAACGGTTTCGAAGGGTTCCGTCCTCGCCGCCGATGCCGAGCGAAGCGATGAACTCCGCCGACATCGTGTGGTCTTTGTAGGCGTTGGTCAGTACCGAAACGATGTGCCTCGGAGCCACGGTGGTTCTTCGGGTGAGCCCGCTGCCGTCGATGATGTCGTAAGACTTTCTGGGAACGCCGATGTCTTCCAGCGCGTCGCCGAGGGCGGTGAGGCCTTTGGCGAGGGTGCCGGGCGGGCCCCAAACTTCGGCGCCCAGCTTCTTCATCAGCTGGTCGGCGACGAAGTTGTTCGAAAACTTGTTCATGCCCCAGACGATTTGCCACACGGGAAGCGAATCAAACTCGAGCACGAGCTTTGCGTTGCCGGGAACGTCCCCCTCGATCACGTTGCCCTTAAGCTCGAGCCCGCGCTTTTCCCAGAAAGTGCGGAACATGTGAGCGGTGTAGAGCGCGGGGTTCACGATGTTGCGGTAAAAACGGATTTCCTTGTGGTTCACCGGGATGGAGCCGCGCAGAAGCACCGTAGCGCCGATGTCGCCTTTGACGCAGCTCGTGCGCTTCACGGTGACGGAGTTGTCGCCGCCCTCTTTTCCGGTCGTCGCCTGATTGACGACGTCGATGTAGGAGTTGTCGGGATCGGTGAATACCACCGGCGGCTTTCCCGGTTCTTCCGCGGGCCGCACGTAAATCGTCGTCGTATTGAAATTGAACGAGAGCGCCCCCACGGGAGCGTTGTAGGCTTGGTCCTGAAGGTAAGTGGGCCGCGACTCGGGGATCTTCTCTTTGTCGTAGTAGGAGGAGTCGGCGATGACGTTACCGGTGATGCTCTTGATCCCGGAGCGAACCAGCTCGTTGACGAGCATCCACATGCGCTCCGACACGAGACTGGGGTCGCCGCCGCCCTTGAGATAGAGATCGCCGGTCAGCTTGCCGTCGTTGAGAGAGCCCGTGCGGTAAATGTGAGTCTTGAACGTTGCCGTCGGCCCGAGCTTCTTGAGCACCGCGTAGGCCGTGAATAGCTTGCTCACGGAGGCCGGAATGAGCGCCTTGTCCGCGTTGCGTTGGTAGATGATGTCTCCCTTGGTGAGGGATACAGCCAGAATACCGACCTTCAGGCCCTTCTTGCTCTCTGGCAGAATACTCTCGATTTCCTGCTTAACGCGCTGAGCCCCGCGGACCGCGCCCGAGTCTTCAGCCTGGGAAGCGCGGCTGATGAAACCTAGACAGGCAATAAGAACCGAAAAAAGGATGAATTTCGGCCGGGATTTGGGCATGCGGTCCTCTAGTTTTACCTTGGGGGAGGGGGAATGGCCAGAACCTTCCGGTGGTTACAGCGACGCCCGCAAATCCTTCTCCCGCGCGGGTTTCCGCGGGGGTAACCAATCCGTGGGCGGTATGCGGAAGAATACGACGGCCTGTCGAAAACCGGACACTTTTCCGGAATACGCCGCCTCGGCGTTTTGGTACCCCGGTTGCAATATCTTCTAATCGGAGAGTGGGAGAGGACATTCAGACTGGCACGGCCTTCCCAGACTGAATGCTTCCACTCTCTTTTTATTTGTGGGGCCTTCGTCTAACCTATCCCTACCAATGGAGACTCCCCGTATTCTCGTCGTGGACGACGAGCCCGAAAACCTAAGGGCGCTCGAGCGCACGCTCCGTGCGAAATTTCGGGTGGTCGCCGTGGACACGCCTCAGTCGGCGCTCGCCGCCTTCGAAAAGGACGACTTCGCCGTCGTCATCTCGGATCAAAACATGCCCGGCATGCAGGGGACCGACCTTCTCGCGAAATGCGGAAAGCTGAAGCCCGCGGTGACGCGTCTGCTTCTTACCGCTTACACCGAGACGAGCATTCTCATGGACGCGATCAACCGCGCCGAGATTTACCGCTATCTCACGAAACCTTGGGAGAACGCCGAGCTGCTCACGGTTGTCGCCCAGGCGGCGGAGCGGTTCCACCTCGTTACGGAGAACCAAAGGCTCGTCGGCGAGCTGAAGAAGGTGAACGAGGGCCTGGAAAGCACGGTGAAAGAGCGGACCGCGGAATTGCAGGAAGCCAACGAGCGGCTCGCCAAACTCGCGATGACCGATCCGTTGACGAAGGTGATGAACCGCCGCGCCTTCTTCGCCCGCTTCACGGAAGAGGTGGAGCGTTCCCGCCGCTACAACCGCTCGCTCGTGGTCGCGATGGTGGACGTGGATCGGTTCAAGGACTTCAACGACATGGAAGGCCACCTTCGGGGGGATGAGGCCCTGAAGAAAATCGCGGCGACCCTCCAGAACAATCTTCGCAAAACCGATCTGCTCGGCCGCTACGGCGGTGAGGAGTTCATCCTGCTGATGCCCGAGACTCCGCTCGCCAACGCGGTCGAAACCTGCGAGCGCCTGCGCGCGGGAATCGAGGACCTCGAGTTCCAGGGAAAAGACGAGCCGGCTTATCTCACCGTCAGCATCGGCGTCGCGGCTTATCCCGATCAGGGAAATACCGTCGAGGGACTCAACGAAGCCGCCGACCAGGCGCTCTATCAAGCCAAGAACAGCGGCCGGAACCGGGTCGTCTACTGACATGCAACGTTTTCTCGTGACCGAATCCCCCGCTCTTGGCGCCGTGATCACGCTTTCCGCCGACGAGTCCCACCATCTTGCCACCGTATTGCGGATGAAGGAGGGCGAGGAAATAGTCGTTGTGGACGGCCGCGGTGGAGTCGCGAAAGCTTCCGTTCTGACCGCCTCCCCGAAGGGAACCCGCGTGAAGATTCTAGAGCGGATGGAGGCGGGCCCCGCGCCGAAGGTGACGGTCGCCTTTGGTTTGCCGAAGCCGCCAGCTCTCGAGTTCATTTTGCGCCGGTGCGCGGAGGTGGGCGTCGAAACGCTTCAGCCTCTCACCACCGATCGTTCCCAGCGTTTCAACTCCTGGAACTCCGGGAGGTGGGAAAAAATACTCCGGGAAGTCGCCAAGCAATGCGAGACGCCTTTTTTTCCGAAGCTCGCCGAGCCCATCGCCTTGGCGGATTGGTACGCGTCCCGTCCGGCGGGCCGTCAGCTCGCCGTTTGCGACGATACCGATCGCTCGGGCAAGGGGATAGCCGGCATTCGCCCGGAGCCGTGTGATTTGCTCATCGGAGCCGAGGGGGGATTCAGCGAAGCGGAGCTTTCGGATCTCTCGTCCCGGGGGGCGCTCTCCATCGGGCTCGGGAAATTGCGCCTCCGTACCGAGACCGCGGCCCTCGTCGGACTCGTCTTTCTTAAGCGCGCGCTCGGCGAAATGTAGAACCAAAAGGTGCGGCCTCACTTTTGGCTGCCAGAAGTGAGGCCGCACCTTTTGGTGTTAGAATTACCCCATGGTGCGCGTTCCGTTCACGTTCCTCTTTCACCGGCTCGCTCTCCTCGTCGTGGCCTTGATGGCCATCAATTTTTCGACCCAGAACCAGGTAGTCGGAGAGGATGCGCTTCCCAATATCCGTCCCGCCGAGAGCGTCTGGGGAGAACTTACCGAGCGGCTCAGGGCCACGCCCGAGATCGCGCAAGTGCAAAGCATTCTGCCGATGTCTTCCTGGGGAGTAGTTCAGAAGGTGAAGAGCCCGTACTTTTGGTTCAATCAGTGGCTATGCCGGGTCACCGGGCTGTCTCCGCTGGCTTCCCTCATTCTTCTCTCGAATATTTTTTTCCTGCTTTTTCTGCTGGAGACTCATCAGATTCTCACGAGAATGGTGACCGAGCACATGGCCGGTACCGTCGGTATATTGCTCGTGCTGTGGCCCGCCAGCTACGAGATGAGTCTCGGTTCGCCCCTTTCGCTCACTTGCCTTCTTTTCATGCGCGCGATCCGGGCAGCCATGGACGACGGCTGGTGGTCCAGCGGATTCTCGCTGTCGCTGCTTTCGCTCTGCGATCCGGTGGCGGTGGGACTCTTTCCCTTCCTGCTCTATCTGCTCTGGTACTTTCATCAGGGCCGCCCGCCGAAGGCGCTTCTCAAGTCGGCTCTGATTTTTCTCTCCGTTCCGATTGCGGTGCTGGTCTGGCGGCACAAAGAAATCCTCGACTTCAAGCAGGCGTTCACCGGCTCGGCTTTGAACAGTCTCTTTCTTTCGTTGAAGCAGGGGCGAGGGCAGTGGACTTTCGCCCATTCGAATCTAGGCCAGACGCTGACGATTGGAATTTTCGCGGTCGGCGCGGTGGTGTGCCTGTTTCAGGCGGCGGTCGGGATGCACAAGCTTCTATTTTTGACGGCGCTTGGTCTTTGGCTTGGCTTTTCGCCCTACGCGATTCTCGCGAGCCGGGCGCCGATGGCGGGGATTTGTCTTACCGGTCTCGTGGGAACCCAAGCGAGACTTTTCGTGCAGGCGTGCTTCTGCCTGCTGAGCCTTCACGAAGTTTACGCTACGTTTAGTTGAGCGAGAATTTCTTCGGCGTCATCGAGACACCGCAGCTCGGGCAGCGGCTCGTTTCGATCACTTCGAAGTGATGAAGGTTCAGATCGTGATTGAACAGCAGCTTGCTGTTGCAGAACGAGCACCGTTCGTACTTCTCGCGAACGATGGTCTTCACGGTCTCGGGCTCGTTTTCCGTCAGGGACGCGGGGCGGGTGAAGGGGCTCGACATGGCTGATCTCCTCCTGAGAACAACGAAGGCAGTCCTTGAACTTCGCGGTCGTCCTATGTGGCTACGTCCGCGAATCTTCGAGGATGGCCTCTACAAGAAGGGCTGGTGGCCCTTCATAGATCTTTTCGTCGTTTTTACGGAAGGGGTTTAGGAGTTAGAGAGTGGGCG
>CAZZHG010000123.1:0-11421 GCA_964653655.1 uncultured Pseudobdellovibrionaceae bacterium | reverse complement strand
TCCAGAGCCTTCCGCTTCTTCTCAAGGCGAAAGGCAAGTGCACGACGGATCATAGTTCTCCGGCCGGCCCGTGGCTTCGTTTCCGCGGCCATCTCGACAACATCAGCGACAACATGTTCACCGGCGCAATCAACGCGTTCAGCGGCGAAGCGGGCAAGGGCCTCGATCAGCTTTCGGGCGAGCGCTCGGTTCCGATTCCGAAAATCGCGCGCCACTACAAAGCGGAAGGGCTTCGCTGGGTGGTCGTCGGCGACGAAAACTACGGCGAGGGTTCGAGCCGCGAGCACGCGGCGATGGAGCCGCGGTTTTTGAACGCGGCCGCCGTCATCGTGAAGAGCTTCGCGCGCATCCACGAGACGAACTTGAAGAAGCAGGGGCTGCTCCCGCTCACCTTCAAGAATCCCGCGGACTACGACAAGGTCCATGAGACCGATCGGGTGAGCCTTCTCAATCTGAAGGACCTCAAGCCTAAATCCGAAGTCACGATGGTCCTCCACCACACGGACGGAAAAGAAGAGCGGGTCGCGCTCAATCATTCCATGACGGCGGATCAGATCGAGTGGTTCCGGGCGGGTTCCGCGCTCAATCTCATGGCCTGAGGCCACCGGCTTCCGGGGAAAGTTCGGCCTTTGCCAAGGGGCGGCGATTTGCCGCCGCGATGCATTCATCCCGCGGGCTCGGAATACCGAAAAGTAAGGGTGAGGTGGAACATGGACCGCTCCTCCCCCGATAGTCCCGCCCGGCTTTGGATGATCCTCTGTTATCTCGCGGCTCTATTCTCGGCCTGCCTCACGTTTGCCGCCGAGCCGCTTCCCTTCTGGACCGAGAAAACCACTTACATCGAAGGGGACAGGATTTTCGCCGTAGGAATCTCGGCGCCCCACTCGGACGTGGCGCAGTCCCGCCAAGAAGCTTTCGATCGGGCGTCGCTCGAGCTGATGAATATGCTTCAAGTCTCCGATCTCGGAAAGCTCACCATCAACACCCAGCGCACCCTCGAGGTTCCAGGGGAAAAGGGAAGCCTCGTTTATCGCCTTCTTTGGGTCGACGCCGAAGAGGCGAGAGCCTTGAAGGAAACCCGGGGGCGTCTGACGAGAGAGACTCTGCTCCGGCAAACCGAACAGATGAAGAAATTGCGCGAGGAGCTCTATCCCGTTCTGAAGGATCATCAGCAGGCCGCGAAAAATCTTCAGGAGCTCGAGCGCCAGGCGAATCAGAGCGCGGACGCCAACGAGTTCCGCCGCGAACAGGTGCGCTCGGCGGCCGGCGCCATCGAGCGCCGGATCGCTTCCCGGTCGTCTCTCATCTGCGACATCAAGCGCTCCATGACCGAGGCCGAAGTGAGGGCTTTGGTCGGCGATCCGGACGCGACCTACGGGAGTCTCAAAATCCACAAGTGGCGCTACGGCCACAGCTTCGTGAACTTCACCCGCGACCGTGTCACCTCCCTAAGCCTGGAACCCGATATCTGCCAATGAGTTCAGCCGTATTCCCTGTGTAAACAACCGCGCCACCCGCCGCTAACTTCGACGGGTGACAGTTTTTTGGTGGCATTTGCGGGAGTTGAGACACTCGCGGAATAAGCCGGGGCATTTGCACGGCATTCCGGAGCGACAGTTCACCCGTTTGCCTCCCGCACGAAATCCCTGGCACCGCCCTTGCTCTAATACCAGGAGCGGCATCTGCCCGGAGGCCGCCCAGGGGGAAGACACAGCATGATTCGCAATTTCAAATACGGTCTCGTTCTCTTCACGATTTTTTCCGTTCAGGCGATCGCCACGAGTCCTACGCCGACACCCGCGCCGGTGCCGCTGGTGAAATGCGAGGAGCCGGCCCGCACCGTATGCATCAACAGCTGCATTTCGGCGAATTGCCGCGCGGCCTGCCAGCAATCCTATTGCACCGTGGACAACTCGGTTCCACCGCCTCCTCCGATTTGGGTTCCGCCGCAGCCGGTGCCGCAGCCGGTCCACTACGGCTGGGACGTGCCGCTTTACTACGGCCCGTTTCTCTACGGGTACGACAAGCCGTACCTGACGGCGCTCTATAACGATCTTCTCAGACAGAAGAAGGAAGTGGAGCAGTTCCGGGACATCGCCTATCAGATCGGCGACCCGATGTTCATTCGGTTCGCCAACCAGGCGTACCAGGACATCGAGAACAAGCTTTCTCAGCTTCAGATCTACCAATACCCGTATCCGACCTGGGCCTACGTGACCAACTGACGGTTGGCTCGGGAGGTTTAAGCTGATTTAATCTCCCCATGCTCAATAGGGTGAAGCAGGCTATCGCCTGGCTCGAAGACCAGTGGCGCACGGGCGCCTGGCGGGCCACCCTGTCCCTTCAGCTCGAGGTCAGCCCCTACCTACAGGCGGTCCCTTACGTGCTCGCGGCGATCCTCGTCGGATTCGTCGCCGTGGTGTATTCGGCGGCGTTTACGGGCTCCGTGACAGTGATGCAAAAGCTCCACGTCGATCACCCCTACGCCGGCTTCTTCCTTTCGCCCTTCTGTTTCGTGTTCTCCGCTTACCTGGTTCAGCGGTTCGCTCCCGCGGCCGGCGGAACGGGCATTCCCCGGGTCGCGGCCTCCCTCGCCCTGGATCCCCAGACCCAGGAACGCGAGATTTACCAGATGCTCAATCTGAGAGTCGCCCTCGTCATCGCGCTGAGCTCGGTGCTCGCTATCTACGGAAGCGGCTCCCTCGGCAGAGAGGGTCCCATGGTTCACATGGCGGCCTGTTTGTTCTTCGTCGTGGGCCGGATGTTTCAAAGGCTCTGGCCCCGGTTCGAACATCGCTCCTGGATCGTGGCGGGCGCCGCCGCGGGAATCGCGGCCGCGTTCAATGCTCCGCTCGCCGGGGTGGTCTTCGTGCTCGAGGAGCTTTCGCAGCAGCATTTTCACCGGTTCAAGACCGTCGTCCTTTGGGCCGCCATCGTGGCGGGAGTGGTTTCCCAGGCGGTCAGCGGCCGTTACCTCTTTCTGGGGTATCCGAGAATCGGCGAGGTTCCCGTCAGCTCCCTGCCGTGGGCGGTTCTGGTCGGGCTCGTGATGGGGGCCGTGGCGTTTCCGTTTCACCTGATGATTTCGCCGAAATTCCAGGATCGGTTCAAAGGGTATTTCAGGACGAAGGCGGCCATCGCTTTCACCGTCGGGCTCTTGATGGCGGCACTCGCCTACTTCCTGCACCCGTCGAGCCTTGGCGGCGGCATTCACGAAGTGAACGAGCTTCTCTTCGAAGGAAAGCGGGCGGACTGGGGCATGATCCTCTCCCGCTTCCTCGGTACTACGTTGTCAGCGATTCCCGGCACCGCCGGCGGGTTCCTCGCTCCGTCTCTCGCGCTCGGAGGCGCGATCGGCTCCAAGATCGCCGATCTCACTCAATACGCGAGCCACAATCTGCTGGTGATGGTGGGAATGTCCGCGGGCCTTTCGGCGGTGATCGGCGCGCCCTTTACCGCTTGGGTGATCGTGATGGAAATGACCGATCGCCACTCCGCGATCTTCCCGTTGATGGTGGCTTCTCTCACCAGCTTCGCAACGGTCCGGTGGCTGAATGAGGGAATGCGCAAAGGCCCGCCCGCCGCACCCACCGCTTCCCCGCAGGAACCGACCGCGCTATAGTGCGGCCATGTTGCCGCTTCCCGCTCCTTGGATCGCCCATGATAAATCCATAAAGCCGTACCTCTGGAGCCACCGTGCGGTCGGCTGGACCAGAAGCCTCATCAGTCTGTTCTTTCTGGCGGTGCTGCTGTTCGACTCCAGGGGGCAGGGGCTTCAGCAATGGCTGAAGTCCCAAATCGGAAACACCTACCTTTCCTGGATTTCGTTCTTCGTGGTGATTGCGGCCGTGTCCGAGGCCATCACGTTTCCGTTGTCCGCGCTCTCTCACTGGATAGAGCGCCGCTTTCAGCTTTCCAAACAGTCTTACGGAGCCTGGTTCGTCGACAAAATGAAGGGCTGGGCGGTGGGGCTCGTGCTTGCCGGAATCGTGCTGTCCTTTCTCTTTGCCTCCGTTCATCTGTGGCGGCCCTACTGGTGGATCGTGTGCGCGACTTTTCTAATCCTGTTCTCCATTCTGCTCGCCCAGCTCGCGCCGGTGCTTCTCATTCCCATCTTCTTCAAGCTCAAGCCCATGGAAGAGGGCCCGCTCAAAACGCGTCTTCTCGATCTTTGCAAGCGCTACGGCATCGAAGTGAAAGACGTCTTTCACCTCGGGATGTCGGATAAGACCGAGAAGGGCAACGCCGCCTTCACGGGGCTCGGCCGCACGAAACGCATTCTCATCGGCGATACGCTTTATCAGAAGTACCCGCCGGAAGAGGTGGAGGCGGTATTCGCCCACGAGCTGGGGCACCAGGTCCACAACGATCTTTGGAAAGGCATCGGCCTCAGTGTGTTGACGACCTTCCTTGGGTTTTACCTGGCGCAGTCCCTGATGAGCTCCCACGTCGAAGGCTGGTTCGATGCCGCCGTCGAGACTCCGTTCGGAATGCTTCTTTTCTTCGTCACTTTGAGCGTGGTTCAGATTCCGATGGGCTGGCTGCAGCTCGCCTTTTCCCGTCAGCGGGAGCGGGAGGCGGATCGCTTCGCCTCGGAAACTATTGGAGTGGCGAAACCGTTGGGTGATTCGTTGGAGCGGCTGACGTATCAGAACCGCGGCCTATTCCGGCCTAACCCGGTTATTGAGTGGTTTACCTATTCGCATCCGGCGCCGTGGCGGCGCATTTTGCGGTTACGTCAAAACTGAGAATGAGATCGAGAATGGGTCTTAGAATGAGTGAAAAGGCAGGGACAGTCCCTCACTCATTCTAAGACCCATTCTCGATCTCATTCTCGGGTCCCGTTTGACTTGGTGGGGCCGCAGATCCAGTCTGGCCGGCATGAAATCATTCGTATTTGCGATGGTCATGAGTCTTTCCGCCCAAGCCGCCCTACTTGAGTTTCAGGGGACCCCCCTGAAAAAATTCGAGGAGTCGGGCGTTCAGGTTCCTTATTACGCCGAAGCGCTCTTGAAAGTCCCTGGGGCTACGCCCGACGGCGGGGCCAAGCTGCAATCGACGGGCGCGGGCTTGCGGGAAAAGAAGATCGTCTTCGTGAACGTGAATGTTTACCTCGCGACTTCCTATACGGATGGGCCTTCGAAAATCGCCGACGCCCCTTTGGAAGGCCTCAAAAAGTCCAAGTTCAGGGCGATCCAGTTGACCCTGCTTCGGGACCTGGATGCCGACAAGATTCGAGATGCTTTCAAGGATTCCCTCGAGTCCAACTCCGTCGATCTGAAATCTCCCGGTATCTCGGCCCTGCTCGCCCAGATCTCATTCGACGTTAAGAAGGGCGACACCATCACGTTCGCCGGATACCAGAACGCGGACGGAAGCCAGGGCGTGACCTACGAGGCCAATGGAAGGACTTCCCGGGCCAACGGGAAGGGACTCGCCGACGAGTTTTGGAGCATCTGGTTCGGCAAGCCCGCCGACGGCGGACTCGAGCGGCTGAAGAAAGCGCTGACGGCCGGCTGAGGGAATTAGAGCGAGAATGAGAATGGGTCTTAGAATGAGTGAAAAGGCAGGGGACCGTCCCTCACTCATTCTAAGACCCATTCTCGCTCTCATTCTCTGATTTGATCCCAAAGTGTAAATGGCGCGAAAGCCCCTCCACCGATACCCTCGAAATATCGCAGCCCACTTCCAGAATACACGTCGATTTCCCCCTCCTGTCCAAGTCTCAGGCGGAGCGCGGTCCGTGATATCGACGATTTAGATTTTTCTCCTAAAAATTTGAAAAAAAGTTCGGCACGCGTCCACGTTTTCGACGCCTGTCACGGTTGGCCCCGCACTTGCTCTTACGTATCCGCGAGAAAGAGAGAATGTGATGAGGGGAAAATCACAAAATCGAACGCTCCCGCTCGCGGCCGGCCTTCTGCTCGCCGCGCTCACGCTGGGACTGAAAGCTTCCGCGGAGCCCTCCTGGCTTCCGGGAGCCGACGCACACAGGGCCGAGGAACACGGCGCCACCTGCTCGGTCCTTCGTCAAATCCAGAGCGACAATCGCAAGATCGCTTCCGAAAGCCAGACCCTTTTGGAAACTCAGATCACCACGCTCAAATCCCAGCGCGAGACCCTGGTCCGTTGCGCGAAGGAAAAGGGACTTCCCCTCAACCGGGGGGACCTCACGGAAACCGCGATGGCCGAATTCTGCGGCCCGCATTTCGCGATGTGGGTTCATCAAGGCTATCAGCTGGAGATGGTCCGCCAGGACCTGACCCAGGCGACCAAAGATTTGGATTGGGTTACCAATCGTTTGATTTCGGCCTGTCCCGGTCCCAAGCCGGGCACCATTCCGACGAAAAGCGCGAAGCAAGAACCCGGAGGGGGATTTTTGCTGGCTCGCCGGAAGGGGGAGGAGGCGGGTCGACGGCGGAAGCAAATGGCGCCGATCAGGACGGCGTGGTTAAGGGGTAGCGAGCTTCCGCAGTAGGAGTGGGGTAGGGGACGGGATCAACGTTAAAGTTAACGTTAACTTTAACGTTAAGATCGGGCGGTAGGGGACGAGGCAGTAGGGCTCAATCAGGGTAGTTGAGTAGGCGGGGTAGGGGACCAGATCGACGTTAAAGTTAACGTTAACTTTAACGTTAATATTTTCAGGGAATGGGAGGGCGGTGCGGAGTCACTGCTTTTCTATAGGGATTCCGAAGGAGCACCGGGGCTCTTCGGAATCCCTTTTTTTTGTTTTCTCGGCGTATTCGGCTCTTTTCCCTCGACTTAATTTTTCAAAATAACCATAGTGAAAATGAGGTCATCAAAGTTGGATCCGAGCCCTAGAAACTTTTTTGGAGCTGTCAGTGGGACTGTCGAACGTCCGAGTCAAACTGCTGCGTCCAGTCAGCCTGGTGGACGCGCTAGTTCTCTTAGTACTCGCGGCATTCGTGTATGGTCTCGTCGGCGTCGCTCAAATCTGGACCTCGCCCTATCATCCCACCTCTTCCATTGATCTGAATTTCACGTCCCTCGTCGGCTATTCGCTGCTTTCCCTCGTCCGGGTGGTTCTCGCGTATTTCTGCTCCCTGGCGTTCACGCTTACTTACGGTTACGTGGCGGCGAAATCCCGGCGGCTCGAACCCATTCTCATCTCGATCCTCGACATTTTGCAGAGCGTACCCGTGCTGGGGTTCATGCCCGGGCTGGTGCTGACGCTCGTGCACCTGTTTCCCAGCAGCAACATCGGCCTCGAGCTGGCCGCGATTCTCATGATCTTTTCCGGGCAGGCCTGGAACATGGTCTTCAGCTTCTACAGTTCCCTGAAAGCCCTTCCCGACGAGTGGAAGGACATGACCTCGATGCTCCGGCTGACGCCCATGCAGGTACTCCGGTCCGTGGAGCTTCCCTTCGCCGCGAACGGCCTTCTTTGGAACAGCATGCTGTCGGTCGCCGGCGGCTGGTTCTTTCTGATGACGATCGAGTCGTTCTCCCTCGGGGACAAGAGCTTCCGCCTTCCCGGCATCGGCTCCTACATGGCGGTCGCCCACGAGAGGGGCGACTACGGGGCGATCGTCGCCGGCATCATCTCCATGTTCTTTCTCATCATCGTGGTGGACCGCTGCATCTGGGCTCCGCTCGTCGTGTGGTCCGCGCGCTATAAAGTGCAATCGAAGGGGGGAGAGGCGGCGCCGCCCCGTTCCTTCATGCTCGATTTCCTGATGAAGTCGGATCTGCTCGCAAAGTATTTCGAGTTCGTGGAAGAGACCCAGGATAAGCTTCGCGCCCGCCGGGATCAGTTCCTCAGCATCGAGAAGGCACCGGCCCCGGTGAAGTTTGTCGCGAGCGTGACCCCTTCCTGGAAATCCACCATCCGCTACGGCGGTTTCATCCTGCTCGGCATCTTGTTCGTGCTGGGCATCGGGCGCATGTACCACTTCGTCGCTTCGACCACGGTCGGCACGTGGAAGGAGCTTCTCGCCTCGACCGGGCTTACTCTCGTCCGGGTTTGCATCGCGGTGGTGTTCGGAAGCCTGTGGGCGATCCCGGTGGGGGTTCTGATCGGCACGCGCCCGGCGCTGACCCGCCGCCTTCAGCCGGTCGTTCAGATCGTCGCCGCCTTTCCGTTCCCCATGCTATTTCCACTCATCGTGCTGGGCATGGCGAAGGCGGGCATCGGACTCGAGTGGGGCTCCATAGCTCTGCTCATGCTGAGCTCCCAGTGGTACATCCTCTTCAATGTCATCAGCGGCGCGAGCGCCATTCCGGCCTCCGTCATGGAGATCGCCGATCTGTTTCAGCTGCGGGGCAGGGCCTATTGGAAGTCGATCATCTTTCCGGCCATCTATCCGTCGCTGGTGAACGGCTGGGTGACGGCCGCCGGCGGGGCGTGGAACGCGTGCATCGTCGCCGAGTGGGTGAAGGCCGGGGACAAGGTCCATAAAGCCCACGGCATCGGGGCGTCCATCACGGTCTCCGCCGAGACCGCCGATTTCGCGGTGCTGGCTTCGGGTATCACCGTTCTGGTCGTAACCGTGGTACTCATTAACCGGTTTCTTTGGGGTTGGCTCTACCATCGGGCCGAAACCAAGTACAAAATGGACATATAGCAATGACGTCGACGACGCCCACAACCCGCGAGCCCCTTCTCGTACTCGAGCGAGTCTCTAAGAGCTTCACGCTCGGGCGCGGCCACGTCATTCAGGTGCTGAAAAACATCAACGTCACCGTGAACGACGGCGAGATCGTCGCCTTTCTCGGCCCCTCGGGCTGCGGCAAGACCACCACGCTCAAAATCATGGCGGGTCTCGTGGCACCGACCGAAGGCACCGTTCTGTCGCGCGGCAAGAAGCTGAAGGGCGTGAACGACAAGATGGCGATGGTCTTTCAGAACTTCGCCCTGCTGCCGTGGTTCACCGCCGAACAGAACGTCGCCCTCGCGCTTTCCGGCCAGAAGCTGACCGCGAAGGAGCAGAAGGAGAGGGTGGACCAGGTGTTCGAGCTGGTCGGCCTCGGCGGATTCGAGGAAGCCTACCCGAGAGAGCTTTCGGGCGGCATGAAACAGCGGGTGGGCATCGCCCGGGCGCTTACGGTTCAACCCGAGATTCTTTGTTTGGACGAGCCCTTCAGCGCGGTCGACGTTCTGACCGCCGAGCACATGCGCGCGGAAGTCATCGGTCTTTGGAGCGACAAGGTGAAGTCCATGCGGAGCATCGTGCTCGTCACTCACGACATCTTCGAAGCGGTCGTGATGGCCCAGAGAATTATCGTGTTCGGCGACGATCCGGGCCACGTACGTACCGTGCTGACCAATCCGCTTCCGTACCCACGCGAGCCCAATGATCCGAAGATTCAGGATCTGGTGAACGTCATTCACTCAGTGCTCACCGAAGCGCTCATCCCCGAAGAGAAGGAGCCGACGGCCACCGCCGTCGCTCAGCCGGCCTGGTATCAAGGACTGGAGCTTCTCCCGGAAGTTTTTCCCTCGGAAGTCATCGGTCTTCTGGAGGTGCTCGACAACTTCGGCGGCAAGGCGGACATGTTCAAGCTCGCCAACGAAGTCGAGATGGAATTCGGCCGCTCGCTCGCGGTCGCGAAGACCGCGGAGTTGCTCGATTTCGTCGACACCCCCAAGCAGAACGTCATCTTCACGGATTTGGGAAAGCGCTACGTCCGCGCGGAGATGGACGACAAGAAGCAGATTTTTTCCGATCAGGTCCGGCGCCTGCGTATTTTCCAGACTCTGCTCACCTGGCTCGAGGAAACCGAGGAGCACGAGATCGAGCGCGAGACCGTCATCGAGCGTCTGCAAAGCTACTTCCCGAACGAGCGCCTCGACAGCCTCTTCGATACCCTCGTCGCCTTCGGCCGTTACGCCGAGATTCTCTCCTACGACGCGAAGATCGATCGCCTGACGCTGCCCGACGAGGAGAGCGAGGCGCCTCCGGAATCCGAGACCCCGGATACCAGCGGCTGACGCGGGGTAGCGGCTCGCAATTCTGCTATCCTAAGAAACACCCCCATGGCTCTCTCACTAGCCCTGTTCTCCCTGGTCTATCTGGCCGTTTTTTTTCCCCACGCCTTCTTCCGCCACGACGATTGGATGAACATCTCGGAGGGGCTGCGTAGCGCCGATACTCCGAGTCTGTTCTTCAGCCCGACGATCTATTTCGGCGGTGAGCGCGGAGTCTGGTTTTTCCGCCCCCTCTACAAGTTTTTGAATTACGCCTTCTACGAAGTTTTCGGGACTAACTATTACGCCTGGCTTTCGGTTCAGCTTCTGTTCACGCTCGCCGCGCTCTGGATCTCCTGGCGGCTCGTTCAGGAAATGACCGCCAAGGGCTCTCGGTCCGTGCTGTTCGTCATTCTCTTCTGCGCTTCTCTGCAGATCCACTCGGGCAGCCTTCTTTGGGCCGGAGAGGGGCTGATGAACTGCCCTCAGATCTTTCTGCTCGCGCTGACGCTGTTTTGTTTCCGTAGGGCGACGACCGGCGGCTCGTGGCTGTATTGGGCCGGTTCCCTGGTCTGCTACTCTGTCGCGCTTCTCATCAAGGAGTCCGGGGTCTTTCTCACTGCTTTTCTCTTCGCCTGGGTGTTCGCCGAATCTCCCTGGAAACAGCAGCCGATGGGGAACAAAGTACGGCTACTGCTTCCCCACGGCCTTTTGACGGCGGCGTTTCTTGTTTTCCGTCTTGGCGTGCTTCCGGTGACTATCGGCTATCATCCGCGCTGGGAGTGGGCGAGCTTCCTCCATTCGACGGGAAAGATTGCCGCCACGCTCGGTTTGCCCGTGGTCGTCGCGCTCGGAGCCTGGACCGTACTCGGCGAGCGTCCGTTCCGGCGGTTCGGGGAAGTGGCTCGGCACTTTCTCTTTTACCTGCCCTTTCTCGCGGTTTCCGTCGCGCCCTATCTGATGCACGAGTTTTTCTCGCCGGGCTGGCTGTTTCAGCCGGGATTCTTTCTGATCTGGATTTTCTGCCTACTGCCTTGGCCAGAGCTGAAACGGGAGCGGCGTGCGTTTGCGGCCGCGGGCGGCGCTCTTGCGGTTCTTTCGGGGGCCGCGGTTCTCGTTCAGATGAACCGCCTGTCGTGGTGGACCTGGGAACACCCGCAGCGGCAGCTGCTTCAGATTCTCTCCGACGCGGACTCCTCGAAAATCACGAAAGTGGAGCTCGCCGACTGCCAGGGCGCTCCGCCGGGCGAAATAGATTACGAGCGCATCATCGGCTCCGAGGAGCACATGCGCCTGCTTTGGTGGGTAATCCATCGCCGCGACGTGGGTACCCGCTACTTCCTTTGCGAGCACGATCGGAGCCCTGCGTCCGAAAACGTGTTGCGACTAAAGTGGACGTTCGGCAACCTGTCCCGCGACGCTCTGTAACAAGCTCTTCCCGCCGCGCCGCCCTCCTCGATTGTGGGGTTTCTTCCACATTGCCGTACAGCGTC
>CAZZHG010000122.1:0-11702 GCA_964653655.1 uncultured Pseudobdellovibrionaceae bacterium | reverse complement strand
AGCATGTACCGCTACCTCTGGTCCAACGGACCGAAGGAGTGTCTCGAGTTCGCCGATTACACTTTCGAAGAACATTTCGGAAAACCGATTCCGTCCTACCCGCCCCGCGAAGTGCTTTGGGATTACATCAAGGGCCGCGTGGAAAAAGCCGGAGTGCGCGACTGGGTCCGTTTCTCCACGCCCGTTCGGATGGTGACCTTCTGTCCCGACACGAAGCAATTCACGGTCACGGTGCACGATCGCAAGGAAGACCGCGTGTACTCCGAGAAGTTCGATCACGTCGTGGTCGCGTCCGGGCACTTCTCCACGCCGAACGTTCCATACTTCGACGGACTCGCGAAGTTCAACGGCCGCGTGCTCCACAGCCACGATTTCCGGGACGCTCTGGAGTTCAAGGACAAGAACGTTCTGGTCATCGGCCGCAGCTACTCCGCGGAAGACATCGGATCACAGTGCTACAAGTACGGCGCGAAGTCGGTGACGGTGAGCTACCGCTCGAAACCGATGGGATTCAACTGGCCCGAGAATTTTACGGAAGTTCCGCTTCTTCAAAGAGTCGAGAACAAGACGGCGTATTTCAAAGACGGCTCTTCCAAGGAAGTGGACGCCATCATCCTTTGCACCGGCTACCTCCACCATTTCCCGTTTCTGCCGGACGACTTGCGCCTCAAGACGGCGAACCGTCTCTGGCCGCTCGGTCTCTATAAAGGAGTCGTCTGGGAAAACATTCCGCGGCTCTATTTCATCGGCATGCAGGACCAGTTTTACACGTTCAACATGTTCGATGCTCAAGCCTGGTTCGCCCGCGACATCATTCTGGAGAGAATCCAGCTGCCGTCGCTGGAGGCCATGCGGGCCGATAGCGCCAAGTGGCGCGCGCGGGAGGAGACCCTCGGCAACCCGGAGCAGATGATCTGGTTCCAGGGCGATTACGTGAAGGAGCTCATCGAGGCGACCGATTATCCGAGGTTCGACATCGAAGCCGTCAACAAGACCTTCATGGAATGGGAGCACCACAAAGCCCAGGACATCATGGGTTTCCGAAATAACTCGTACAAGTCCCTCATGACGGGCAACCAGTCTCCGCCCCACCACACGCCTTGGATGGAAGCCATGGACGATTCCATGGAAGCTTTCCTCAAGAAGTGAAGTGGGCTAGGCTCCCCCCGAACGGAGAACGAAATGCCTTCGATGAAAGCGCTGGTTTACGACGGTAAGGGAAACACGAATTGGGCGGAACGTCCCATTCCCCGGGTGCAGGCCCCGACCGACGCCGTGGTGAGGATCCACAAGACCACCATCTGCGGCACCGACCTTCATATTCTGCGCGGAAGTGTCGTCACCTGCACCGAAGGCCGGATTCTCGGTCACGAAGGCATCGGCATCGTGGAAGAGGTGGGCCCCGCCGTTCAGAACTACAAAGTCGGCGACAAGCTTCTCATCTCCTGCATCACCTCGTGCGGCAAATGCCCGAACTGCAAGAAACAGTTTTTCGCCCATTGCGAGACCGGCGGCTGGCTGCTCGGCAACACCATCGACGGCTGCCAGGCCGAGTATGTCCGGCTCCCGCACGTCGATCACAGCACCTACAAGATTCCCGCCGGCGCGGTATCGGAAGAAGCTTTGGTCATGTTGAGCGACATTCTTCCCACGGGACTCGAAGTGGGAGTTCTCGATGGACGGATTCAGGAAGGCCAGACGGTCGCGGTGGTGGGAGTGGGGCCCGTGGGTCTTGCCGCCCTAATGAGCGCGACTTTTCGCAAGCCGTCCCGGATCATCGCCATCGATCGCGACCCGAACCGCCTGGAACGGGCGAAGGCCATCGGCGCGACCCACATCATCGACAATACCGACGGCTCGGCGGTGAAACAGGTTCTCGCTCTGACCGAAGGCAAGGGCGTCGACGTCGTGGTGGAAGCCATCGGAACGCCGTCGGGCTGGGACATCTGCCAGGACATCGTTTCGAGCGGCGGCAACATCGCCATTCTTGGCGTGCACGGAAAGCCCGTTACGTTGCACCTCGAGCGCATGTGGTACCGCAATTTCTCGCTGACCGCGGGTCTCGTTCACACGAACACGATTCCTATGCTGATGGACGCGGTTTTGTCGGGGAAAATCGACGCCTCGAAGCTCATCAGCCACCGGATGAACCTTCACGACGTGAAGAAGGGCTACGAGATCTTCTCGAACGCCGCCGAGCACAAAGCGCTCAAAGTCATCCTCGAAGCATAGGTCTTAAGCTACTTTGACATTGGGCTTCGCGCTGCTGCCCGTGTCTTCGCCGACCGCCGATAGTCCCCCGAACAGCGCGCGGCAGGCGCGGTCGATGAGTACCTTGGTCAGCTTGGGCTGGAGATTGAAGAACGAAATGTGGTCCGCCACGCGGTTGATGAGATCGCGCGGGTGCACGCTCCTGAACTCCCGTTTCGCGTGCTTGTAGTACCGCTCGATGAGGTAAGTGAAAGCTTCTTCATCGAACTCGACGTTCTTCTTCTTGCACAGGGTCTGGAAGATCACCTTGTATTCGGCTTCCGTCGGGCTCGGCGTTTCGATCATGTACTTGATCCGGCGCCAAAAAGCCTCGTCGCCAAGCTGTCTGGGGTCAAGATTGGTCGACAGAATGATTAGCTGTTCGAAGGGGACTTCAATCTTCTTGCCGCTTTGTAGCGAAAGAAAATCCATTCCTTTTTCCAGCGGATAAATCCAGCGGTTCAGAAACTCCGTGGGCTTCACTTTCTGTCGGCCGAAGTCGTCGATGAGAAGCACGCCGCCGTTGGCTTTCAGCTGAAACGGCGCTTCGTAGCTGCGCTGGCCTTCGCGGAAAGTCAGATCGAGCATCTCGAGGGTCAGCTCGCCCCCCACCACGATGAAAGGCCTGAAAGCGAAGACCCAGCGCGGATCTATCGAGCGCGGGTCTTTTCGCACGGGATGATCCTCGGGAAGGGCGGATTCCGGAATCACTTTGTGCAGCTTTTCGTCGAAAACCTGGATGAATTCGCCGTCCACCTTGATGGTGTGGGGAACGAAAATACCCTGGCGGAAGAGCCGGGCGATTCGTTCCGCCATCGTGGTCTTACCGTTGCCGGGCTTTCCGTAGAGGAAGATGGGCCCGCCCGAGTTGATGGCGGGTCCCAGCTGATTCAAATAGTCCTGGCTGATCAGGATGTCGTTGAAGGCCTGATCGAGGTGCGGCTTGCGCACGAGGTTGCACTGAAATTTCTGCGCCTGAACGGCGTTGATGTAGGTCCCCACGTCGATGGGAGAGGGACCTATGTAGGTCGAGCGATCGAGCGCTTTTTGCGAGGCTTCATTACCCTTCGGCGTGAGGCCGAAGTCGAGGCCCGCGTTGCCGCCGATGCCCGCGCCGCCGGTCGTTCCGATCAGATCGCGCGTGCGCAGGTTCTGGATCACCGGCTCCACGAGGGAGTAGGGGATCTTCATGATGTCGGCGAAATAGGAGCCTCGGGTCGCTCCCTGAGCGGTGATGATTTTTAGAATGCTGTCTTCGACGAAGTAGGGGTCGAGCCCGCCCTCCTCGAGGGATTGGGGCCGTTTGGGAATCCACATGCAGAAATCTCCTGAGCAAGGAGCTTATCGGCTCTCCGAGGGACGAACCTGAACGGCTAGCGCCGTGTTTCTGCTCAGCATTTTGCTCAGTAACCTTGCGCGGATAGGACGTTGTGTCGAGCCTACTTCTTAGTTTTCGCCTTACGCTTGGGTTTCTTCGCGGCGCGCTTTTTCTTCGCCGCCTTGCGTGGTCCTTTCGGCGCGGCCCGAAGCCGCTCGGAGTCGTCGTAGGCTTCCTTCAACCAGTCCGTGAGGGGCATTTCCACTTCGTCCCGGTGGACGATTTTCACCAGGTGACCCGTCTTCACTTTCGAAGAGGCATAGCTCTGGCGGATCATCGGGTGTTTCAGCGCCCGGCCGAGAAAGAAGAAGACTTCCAGATTGGACTTCTTGGGGCGGACGAAGAAGTAGCAGCTCTTTCGCGAGAACATGATCGACTTGTGAGAAGCGTAGATCCGCTGCTCGCCGAAACCGGTCGCGGTCTCGCGAATGCGCAGCCACGCATCCATCAGATCTTCCGAAAGATTCTCCGTCAGCTTTTCTTCCGTCGTGGTCCAGCAGTCGTGGGGCGTGCCGGGGGAGAGTTTCGCTTTGCAGTGGTAGCACTCTTTGGCGCTGGCAGGGGTGCATTTCATCTGGGCAGAGATACCTCAACTCCCCGTTCGTGCCAAATGGGGGTATTCTCCGTTCATGTCCACCCGGCGTCTCGCCATCCTAGCGGCTCTCCTGCTTCTGTTCGGTGCCGGCATGATTGTCGGTGTCCACAAGTCGGAGTACTGCGCCGAGACGATGCTCTACCTTCGCTGCGAGGATGATTCCCAAGGGCCCAACTGCGAGCGGTATCCGGAAGGGCTCGCGTACAAGCCCGGCTGCAGTTATCTGAATCTCGGCGGGTACGCGTTCGCCTTTGCGGGGCTCGCTTCCCTCGGACTCGTCGCCGCATTCGTGCTTCCGCGCCGGCTGGGTTGACCCGAAGCGCTGTCATCGTGAGGCCGAGCGTAGCGAGAACGGAACGAACTTTGGCCGCGGCATAGCGAAAACCGCCTGAGTTTAGCGTGCGACGGCCAAAGATCGTTCCGTCGCTGCGCTCCTTACGATGACAGAATAAATTTCCGACGCAGTCTCAACGGACTAAGTTATCCCGAGACTCGCGCCAAGAAGATCATTTCGTGGTCGGGAAGTTCAAGTGAGGGTTCAGGTGCACGTTTAGGTCGACGTGTAAGTTCAGGTAAAAGTGGTGTTTAGGTGTGTCTGCACTTGGGTCTGGACGTGAACGCTCAAGCCGAGGGCTCGGGAACGGGCCGCGTATAGTGCCAAGCCCAATAGATGAGCAGAAGCTGTACCGGCAAACGCCCCCAAAGCGCCCAATCGGGCAGCACTGCATCGCCCATCGGAATCTTGTTCAGCGCCATGTTCAGGTTCGCCGGAAAAACGGCGATGTATAGCGCGATGAGCCCCCAGGCGGCCGCGCGGCTCACCGGGCGGATGAGAAGCCCCGCGCCTCCGAGAATTTCGAAGAACCCGCTTACGTAAACGAGCGCGAGAGGCAAGGGAAGGTACTCGGGCACGATCCTTACGAAGGGAGCCGGGTCGATGAAGTGCATGAGTCCGACGCCCATCATGAAGAGGGCGAGTATCCAGCGTCCTTTTTCTTTCAAACGAATCTCCTAAAAGGCGAGTCTCAATCCCATCCCCAAATCGACGACAAAGGGGTTTACCTGCACCGCGGGAACCGAGTTGCCTTTGTAAACGAGATTCGGAGTGTCCTGCGCGTATCTGAACTCGCCGCCCCTCGTGCCGTAGTGAACTCCGATGAACGACTCGAACGTAAGATGAGTGAGAATGCGCCAGTTGAAATCGAGCCGGGAGAGGAAGGAAGAGTCCGAGAGGTTCGCGAGCGTCGAGAACGTGTAGGACGTGCGCTTTTGCTCGTCCGGCCCTTCCGCGGTCAGATAGACGGCGGCGTACTTTCTCGCCGTATAAAAAGGCTGAAAGCTTCCGAAGAAAATCAGCGCCGGATAAACGTGCGCATCGTCGTAGCCCATGTCGTTGTAGAAGGCTTCCACTCCGACCGTGGCCAACCGGTTGTCCTTCCAAGCGAAGGAGTAGTTGATTCCCGCGGCTATCTGATAAAAAGGACCGCTTCGGGTGGGGGTAGCGACGAGAGTGTCGATGTCGGCCCCCGCCGGAATCGTGGTCGTCTTCGAGACGTAAAATTGCCGGGCTCCGGAAACCAGGGCCGCTTCCAGGTAAGCGTCGAAAGGGCCGAGCGGCGAGGAAACGTCGAGCCCAACGACGGGTTCCGCGCCGCCTCGGGAAATGAACTCCATGCCGACTTCCGTGTTTCCGAAAACTTTTTCGGCTCTGAGGGCGATGCCCAGCTTGGAAAGCGAGTCGGCGGGATTGGGATTGTCGAAGAGAATTACACCGTAAAAGTTCGCCTTCAGGCTTTCCCAAGGCACGGCAAGCTTGATCATCGAGTTGCCCAGGCGGAGGTCCGTCGGAGAGAGCGGATCGCGTCGCTGGGTGTGCAGGAAATCCGTCGGGTTCCAGAAGCGGGCCGAGCCCCACTTCACATGTTGCTTTCCCGCCGTGATGAACACTTTGCGGTCGATGTCGAACTTCAGCCAGGCCTGATCGAGTACCACGAGGGGATTACTCGCCCCAGCGGCGGCAGCCGTCGCGATGGTCGACACGGAAGAAAACTGGAAACTTCCGGCCGATGCCGAGCCCTGGCTCGCATCGTAAAAGAGCCGTCCGTCGATAAAACCCCGGACCCGGTCGCTCGGCCGAGCGTCAAGAAAGCCGTCGAACTGCAGGGGAAGGGAAAGCGGCGTGTTGCCGAGGGTTTTTCCTTCCTGCGCGGAGATGATTAGGCGCTGATAGTAATTTCCACCGACCGTAAGGGCGTTGTCGGTGGCCTCGCCGGTAGCGAAAGCATCTTTCGTTTCGGCTTTGGGCTTGTCGTTCGTGGCGCCGCCGAAGATGGAATCCTCGCTGGGCCGGTCCTCGGCATTAAGGGAAGCGGCCGCGAGCAGGAGGAAAAGAAAGCAAACTCTCATCGGCTTTTCGACTCCAGCCACGCTTTCGTGAACATGTTCTCGGGTAGGGCGTTCAAGTCGATGGACTTGATTAGGACCATCGTGGAGTTCGCCTTATCGACTTCGTCGAAGATGCGGATCTCCTGACGGTACCAGAGGTCGGCTTTCTTGGTCTCGCTGAACATTTTCTGCCACTTCGGAACGTAAGAGGTACGCATGAGCCGTCCCGACAGAGCGAAATCCTGCCGCTTGAGATCGTTGCCGGTCGCCTTGTCCACCCATAGCTTCACGACGGGATAGGCGACGTCCACGCCCTTCTTTGCTTCGAGCTTGAGCACCCAGACGTCGAAGTTGCCTAGCTTCTCCGTTCCTTCGAGGGAGGGTTCGTACTCTTCGGCGAGCTTCGACTGGTCGAAATCCTGGCGGCGGGAATCCGTGCCGGCGATCCGCTCGCGGTCAGTTCTCCGCTCCCACTTTCCGACCGTGGGGTCGTAGTACCAGAGGTTCTTGTCCACCCGAAGATAGCCTTTGCCGACTTCCGTCTTGGGCTTGGTGAAAAGAATGACGAGCTTCTCGTCGAGATCGCGCCGGTAGGCGAGTCCCTCGCGGACGACGTCGGGCTTATCCTTTTCCCGCTGCTCCAGATAGAAAAGTGCTTTGTAGTCGCCCGGGCTCTTGATGCGCTGGTCGATACCCTTTAGAAGGTCGACCATCTTCTCCTTTGGAAGCGTTTCCTTCGCCTTTGCGGGCGGATCCGCCGTGAAACCGAGAACCGATATCAGAACCAAGCCGATTGCGAGAGCGCGTTTCATGGTCAACCTATGTGCGACATCGCCGTAATCGGCCTGAGCCGGGCGGCGTGGATCGAAGGAACGATCGCGATCACCGTGGTGCAGGCGGTGATGATGGCCATTCCAACCAGAATCAAACCAAAGTCAACGGACGTGCGGAAGGTCGCCGACATGAGAAACATCTGGGCGCCTTCGGGAACCGGAATCTGCATCGCATTCAAAATCGCCGCGAGCGTCATGCCTAGGATGGCCCCGGCCACCGTGCCGAGCATCGAGAGCGTGAACGCCTCGATCATGAACATCGCGAGCACGCGCCGGCGGTGCATGCCGATGGCCCGCAAGGTGCCGATTTCCCGGGTGCGCTCGCGGATGGCGATCCACATGGAGTTCATGATGCCGATGGCGATGATTATGAGAAGCACGACCGTGAGGACGATCATGAGGCCGTCGATTCCGGAGATCATCCACTGCAGAAAAGACATCTCCTCTTCCCACGTCGTCAAATCGAGCTTCTGGCCGGTCCAATCCTCGCGGTTCACGCTCTCGAATTTCTGCCAGAAGGCCTTCGCCTCCCGGTCCATTAGAAGGTAGCCGGCGTCGGTGAAGGCTTTGCGAAGATCGGCCATCGTTTGGGGGATCTTGCGTATGTCCTTGAGGTAGACGTGGAGCGCGCCCGTGGTCTCGGAGTTGAGCTGGCCGAGCTGCCGGACGCTGTCGTCGGGCACGAAGACGTTCCACTGGCTGAGCAAGCCGAAGTCGCGGGCGACGCAGACGACCCGCACGTCGATGGTGTTGTTCACGCCGCGGGTGGTTTCCGCCGAAATGACGATGGAATCACCGACCTTGACTCCAAGTTTCTTGGCCTGGGACTCGAACAGGAGAATGGAGTTGGGTTGTTTGAGATCCTCGACCTTTCCCTCGACCGCCTGAACGACCCTACGGAAGGTGGGCTCCTGTTCCAGGTTCAGACCGCCGACGGCCACCTGCATCGATCCTTTTTCGCCGACGAGCTTTCCCCAGCCGCGGCCGCGCGCGGAAACGAAGTCGAGGTCCGGAACGGTCTTGACGACGATTTCCTTGAGCTTCTCGAACTGGGTGATGACCGGCGCGGATTGGCCAGCCGTCACCTTATAAAAGCCGCCGACGTTGAGATGACCCGTTCCGAGAGTCGTCGCCGACTCCAGCATGGTGGCGTGGATGCCCGCCGATAGACACAGTAAGAACACGAGAAGCCCGCTTACTCCGGCGATGGCGCCTCCGAGCATCCAGGTGCGCTTCTTGTGCTGAGCCAGATTTCGTAGCGCGATGAGAAAGAGTTGGGCCATGGGTCAATCCTCCGTCTGCATCGCCTGTAAGGGCGATACCCTGGTGGCCACGATGGCCGGGTAAAGGGCCGAGACCGAGGTCACGACACTGATGATGACGAAAGCCCCAATCAAGCTTCCGATGCCGAGCCCAACGTAAAGCCTGGGGCCCGAAAAGAAGAAGTAGAGGAACTCGTTTATCGACGGGATGCCGATGAGGCCGAACCACTTCACCAGAAGCGCTCCGAGGAAGGTCCCGATCAGTCCGAAGACCAGACCAAGTAACAGCGTCTCGACGATGACGAGCTTGAGGACGAAGCCGCGCTGGGCACCGATGGCGCGCATGGTTCCGATCTCACGCACGCGCTGGAGAGTCGCCATCATGACGGCGTTGTTGATGATGACCAAGGCCACGATGAAGATAATGAAAACGGCGAAGTAGAGGACGGCTTTGGCGATGAAGACGAATTGTCCCAGATCTCCGGCGGCCGCCTGCCAGTCGATTACCCGAAGCTTCAGCCCATCTCTCTTGGACACGGCTTCGAGCTCCTGCATCGTGGCTTCCAGTTTCGACGGGTCCTTCAGGATGACGGCGGCGCTAAGGGCCACCCCACCTTCAATCTCTTCCTGGGTGTACGCCCGGTTATTGCGTTCCTGGCTGAAAGCACCGGCGCGCTGGCTTCCCAGTTCCGCGTTGTCGTCGATTCGCTTGGCCTTGACCTGTTCGACGACGCTGGTTCCGCCGAAGAGCTCGGCCTCGGCGTTGTCTTTGTCTACGAACTTAACTCCGGTCGCCTCCTTCAGCTTCTGGGTCTCGGCGATCTTTTCCGGCGTCACGTAGCCGTACAGATCGCGGAAGGACATCAGGTCCATCAGGCTTTTGGCGCCGGCAAGCCCCGACTTCTCGAGGCCTTTGAAATGAAAGGTTCCGTAGATCTTGAGATTGGCCGACTGGAGAAAGCCCGTCTTCGTGAAAGCCTTGATGGTGATGAAGTCTCCCGGCTTCAGGCGATAGAGCTCCACGAGGGGCGCGATGTCCTTGTAGAAATACTCGTAGCGGCCCGCGAAGCTCGTATCGTCGGTATCGAAGAAGGCGTCGAGAAGTTTCGTGAGCTCCGTCTCCTGGGAATTCAGAAATCCCTGAAGGCCCGTGACGGCTTTCTTCGAGGACATCGGATCGAGTTGAAGCAGAATCTCTCGGGTCTGGGTTCGATTCTGCTTCACCATGAGCTGGAGGTCGGGCTCCTTGGCGATGAGCTGGCCTTTTTCCGTAAGCGCCTCGTGAATCTTGTCGAGGCGGCGCGCGGTCTTCAGCTTGAACTGGTCCTCGTAAACGTACTTCGACAGCATCATGCCCCGCTGTCCGGAGGGGACGAACTCCCCGTCGACCAGCTGCAGGCGATCGAAGGAAGCACGGAAGGCGTCGAGATCCGTGCCCATGTAAGCGAGATAAATGTAGTCGGCGTCCGGGACCAGGTAGGCGACCCGATTTTCGAGAAACTCCAGGTGGTTCAAGGGATCCTTGCCGAAACCGGCCCAGAACTCGGGGGAGGCGGCCCGCTCGAGCGCTTTCACGCTCTCGGGGTCGACCGCGTCTTTCGACGACATGACCTCGAATTTCCGGTAGTCCGCCTGGATCACGGAAATCATCTGCTTCAGATGGCTCGTGAGGCTTTCGATCCTCGCCGCGAGTTCGGGGGAGTTGTCCCCGCCGTCCCGCTTCGTGATGGCTTTGCGCAACTTCTCCAAGCCCTGGTCCACGGTGTTGCCGTAGGTGACGGCGGCACCGCTGACTCCCATGGGGATGACGGCCTTCACGTTTTCGACCGAAGCGACCGGTCCTTTGATCTTCGAGAAATCGGGAATGGCGGTGAGATCCGGCTGAGTCCAGTCGCTGAAGAGCGAGAGCTTGTCCTTCGAGTCGTCCGAATAGACCTGCACGTGGCCGGCGATGCTGCCCGTAATGCTTCGGCTCATCGCTTTGTCGACGGAGTTGAGAACCGATCCGCCGACGACGAACAGCATCGTTCCAATGAGGACGATGCCGCCGATGACGAAATTCAGAAAGCTCGAAAAGAGATTTCGCAGCGCGATCTGAATGAGTAGCTTCAGCTCGCTCATGCGCTTGCTTCCTTCGTGCTGCTGACGATTCTACCGTCGGCGAGCTTCACGATGGAGTTGGCGTGGGCCATGACCTTCGCGTCATGGGTGGAGAAAATGAACGTGGTTTTCTCGACCCGATTCATCTCCCGCATGAGGTCGATGATGTTCTCCCCGGTTTTGGAGTCGAGGTTCGCGGTCGGCTCGTCGGCGAGCACGATCTTGGGCCGGGTGACGAGGGCGCGCGCGATCGCCACGCGCTGGCGCTGGCCTCCGGAAAGCTCGTTGGGCCTGTGCCTCGCGTGGGAATCGAGTCCGACCTTCGACAAGAGCTCGTTCACCCGGCGGGCTCTTTCTTGAGAGGAGTATTTGCGCTGAAGCAGAATCGGAAATTCCACGTTCTGGAAAACGCTTAGCACCGGCACCAGGTTGAAGCTTTGGAAGATGAAGCCAATCGTGTTGAGTCTCAGCTCGGTGAGCTGGCGCTCTTTCAGGTTCTTCGTGTCCTGTCCGTCGATGAGCACCTGCCCGCCAGTGCTGGTATCGACGCAGCCCACGAGATTGAGGAGCGTGGTTTTTCCGCTGCCCGATGGGCCGGCCACCGAGATGAAATCCCCGGGCGAAACGGTAAGGTTCACCCCGTGTAAGGCGGGCACGACCGTTTTTCCGAGTTTGTAGTCTTTGCTTACGTTGACGAGGGAAACCAGGGCGCTCACGGGTGCTCCTCCGAGTCGAATTGAGCTAGCAATTTACACCAAGGGTTAGGAGAAACAAAACGCGCATCCGCAGCTCCCATATTGCGTGCCGAGGCCAGAATAGGCGCGCTCACGCGGCGATGTCATCTCCAATTGACGACGGCTCGTTAACCCCGTTCGCAGGCTAGCGTCCCGAATCCGAAG
>CAZZHG010000121.1:0-11810 GCA_964653655.1 uncultured Pseudobdellovibrionaceae bacterium | reverse complement strand
CGTCGGGAAGGTGGCGGTGCTTGCGAACCACCGTGTATCCCGCGCCCTTTTGCTCCACGAACCCCAAACGCAGCAGCGTCTCCAGAATTCTTCCCAGGTACTCCGCGGAAATCTTCAGGGCCTCCGCGATGAGCTTAGGCTCCTTCGCGTACTTGTCGACGCCGAGAAAGACATGGACCACCTTCGCCATGGGATCGAGGTAGTACTCGGAGATGGACTCCTCGGGCAGAACCTTTTTCGCCGAAAGGTGGCGCGCCGTAGTGAGGTTTTCCTCCCGGATGCGCTCCACTCGCTTGGCGAGCTCCTTCTTGCGATCCTTCAGCGTGCAACGCTCCCAGTCGAGAAGCGCGAGCAGAAACTCCAGCTCGCTTTCCGATACCTCGAGCGCCCGGCCTATCGCGAAAATCTGATCCGCGTTGAAGTCGGCCCTGCCTTTCAAAACGTTGGAAAAGTACGTCGCCTGGATACCGCAAAGCTTGGCGAGCTTGGCGTAGGTCAGCGGGCGGTGAAAGCGCACCCGCTCGACGGCGGCTTCGACCGCTCGCCGGTAATCGGGATGGCTGAAAAGTGAGGCGGCCATGCCTCTATATTAATACTATAGAATTAACCCATTAATTATATTTTATTAATATCCAGGCGCGGTTTGCACTTCTATACCGGAACTCAACAAGGAGGTCTTTATGACCAAGCTACTTCTCAGTCTCGCTTTGGTTCTCACGTTTCAAACCGCCCAGGCGTCCCAATCGGATGCCGAGGAAGTCGCCAACGCCCTCGTTCGCATCGCCCACGTCGGCACCGAGTTCAAAACCTTCGTCGACAACACGACGATGGTCAACTCGGTGCAGGTGGACGAGCACGCGAGCGGCGACGCAACGATCACGATCGGCGGAAACTACCTCAACATCGACATGGTGTGCGGTAGCTCCGAGCTCGTGATCCGGCGCACCACCGTGCAAGGTCCCTTCGGCGGGCCGGTCACCGTTTACCGCCCGTCGGTAAGCCACAAGAAGTTCTGCCGCTAATTGCTTTCCTTGTGGGGAGGCCGTAGCGTGGTTCCGTGAAAGGCACCATCTACGGCCTCTTTCAAAAGCGCTTCACTCCCTCCCAGCGCCGACTTCTCTACAAGATCGCCTTCAACGCTTATCCCCCTTTCGTCGGGGCGGGCATCCGCATCCGCGACGTAGGGCGCGATCTGCGAAGCTTCAAAGTGGAGCTGAGGCTTCGCCCCTGGAACCGCAACTACGTGGGCACGCATTTCGGCGGATCGCTCTATGCGATGTGCGACGCCTTTTACATGATTCTCGTCATCGAAGCGCTCGGCCCAGGCTTCATCGTCTGGGACAAGGCGGGAACCATCCGCTTCAAGAAACCCGGCCGGGGAACGGTCCGCGCGGATTTCGAGTTGAGTGAAGAGCAGATCGATAGCTTGAAGCGCGAAATGGAAACGCGGGAAAAGTTCGAAGTCACCTACACGGCCGAAGTGAAAAACGCCGAAGGCGAAGTCGTCGCCGAGGTGGACAAGCTCATTTACGTCCGGAAGAAGGCTCCCTAGTTGTCATTGCGAGGCACCCTTTGTCATCGTGAGGAACTTGGCCCGAAGGGCCGCGACGGAACGAACTTTGGCCGTTGGACGCTAAATTCAGGCGGGTTCCGCTTTACCACGGCCAAAGGTCGCTACGTTCTCGCTGCGCTCGGCCTCACGATGACAGAGCGTCGACAATGACCCCTAACGTCCGGAAGAAGGCTCCTTAGCCGCTTCCGCCTCACCGAAGTAGTAACGGATTCCCTCGGCGGAGTAGTAACCGCCCACCGCGGAACCCGTGACGGCGGGCGCGAGCGGCCAGAAAAGTTTGCCGAGCGGACGGATCGGATCGGCGCGTTTGGCGGCGACGGCCGCTCTCCGGACCACCGATGCGTAGAGACTCGCGCACTGGGTTTTCGCTTCGTCGAGAACGCCCCTCGCATCGAGCGCTCCCGCGCCCCCAGCGTAATGAAACAGAAACTGCCCGGGCTCTCTCGTACCTTCCGGCTGAAGCGAAACCGTGGGACGGACTTCTTTTCCGAATAGCGGAGTAATCGCGGCGTTCGCTTCCCTTACGAAAAACTCGGCCGCTCTCTGTTCCTCCGCCCGCATGGCCGTGAAACTTTCCCTCTCGCCCGCGGGGGCCAGAGGAGAGGCGAGCCACCTTTCCATCTCCAGGGAAGATCCGCTCTCCATCCAATCACGGCCGGCGGTCGAAACCCGGAGCGTCCGGTATTTCTCGAGCCACTTCTGTCCGTTCGCGGTGCGGACGGCGTCGTAATCCTTGTGCTCCGAAATCCACCGCTCGAGGGGCTCCGGATTATTCGAAACCTGCAAAAGACGAAGCAAGTTGGAGAGCTCCTCTTTCACCTTGGGGCGGCGCTGAAGCAACGGAAGCTCGAGAAGCGTCTGCGCATGGCTCTTCAGTTCCTCGCGGCGGGACGCGGCCGTGCCCTCGCCCGAAACGGAAGCAAGCTTGTCTCCGATTTTCGCCGACGCGCTTTCGTAGGATCGGACGGCGGCTTCGAGCCGCGCCATCGCCACGGGCTGCGCTTTTTCCAAAGCTTCGCCCCAAGCTTTCAGCTTCGCGGCAGACTGCGCGTTCATGCCGAGCTTTCGGTAATCCTGAACGGCGCTCGCGGAATTCCAAAACGCCTTGGGTAACTTTTTCAGTGAGAAGAAGCTGAGAATGCCGGCCAGCCCGTATCCCGCTCCCGCGAGAAACGCGCCGATTTGGGAGGCCTCGTCTTCTTTTTCCTCGGGCGCGGGGCCGTCGAAACCGGGCGGCGGACCGACGTTGGTACCCGGGGGAAAGCCGGGCGGAGTCTCGCCCAGAGCGGGGCCCCCGAAGGCCAGGGCGAAGCCCAGAAGGCCCGCCAGAATCGATTTCGCCGCTCTCCTCAGAGATCCCCCGAAGACACAAAGAGTACAGTTATTTCAAAAAGTTAGCTAAGCCCGTACCTGCAAGCCCACGGCCACCCCCGGCCTGCGGGACCAGGACCTCGTCCTCGGCTATGGCCTGGACATCTGGCATCGGAACTTGACGCTCTGTATAATGCGGCCTCTCTTGGGGGTTACGTTGAAACGCGGGTTCTTTCTTCTCGCCTTCTGGTGCTTGAATGCGTCGGCCGGAATAGTTCCGGACGCATCCACTTTGCAGAAGCTCTGTAACAAAAACGCTTTCGCCAAAGCGTGCCTCTCTGGCCTGCTCATGTTCCGCTGCGGCCAGTACCACACGAATCTCGACGGGCTCGGCAACTGCCTCGATACGGCGATCGACACCTCCAATCTCATCGACTTGAGCCCCACGACGAAAACGGGCGGCGCCCAGGCGATCGCGTTCAGCGAGGAGCTCGTGCAACTGATGCGCGATCCTTTCACGAAAAAGTTTCTCGAAAAATTGCGCGACGACGCTTCCGAAGCGATGCAACACCACGCGGAGTTCGATCTGTGGAAGCACACGCTCGCGCAGCTTAACGGCGACAAGAGCAAGGCGCTTTGGTTCATCGGCGTGCTTCTACAAGACACTTCCAGCGCCGTCGAGCACGTGGAATACCTCCGGGATAGGCGCCACGACGGAATCTCCATCGAGAGGATCGATCTTCTCGAAGAGGTGATGGATCTGTTTCAGCCCGAGCAGCTCGAGGACGAAAAATTCCGGGAGTGGCTGACACTTTATCCGGCGATGGTTCCGGTGGGATCGGAGCGGTCTTTCAACCCGACCGTCTACCACTTCTATACGCTCGGCTATCTTTCGCTGCGCCTGAAGTGGAGAAACGCGAATCAGAAGCTCGCCGCCTTCCAGCCGTTCTGGATTGAAGTCGCCTACAAGTTCAAGCAAATCTCCCCTTCCCGCTGGCCCCTGGATCCGAGGCCTTTCAAGCGAGCCGATCACGAAAGCCGGCTCCGGGACATCTGGGGCAACTACATCGCCACCCGCTGGGCGGCCGGAATGCCCGCGCCAAGAATGACGTACGACTCCTTCGCCGACGGCCTTGCCGCCGATCCAAGCGGGTACCTGAAGCGCTTGTACTCAGGTTTTCTTTGATTCGTCGAGAGTTAGATATTCGCGAAGGGCGTTGTAGAGACCCTCGCGCTCTTCTTGAGTGAGGCGCACGAGCTCGAGGCCGTGCAGATAGTCTTCGCCGGCGGGAACTCCCCAGCGGACTTCTCCGGAGAGAACCGGACCTACCTTGTACTTGCGGCAGATTGAGGCAAGCCGCTTCGCCGAAGCTTCCAGAGACAGAGTAAGAACCGTTCCGCGGGAAAAATACGTTTGCGTGCGGACCGCAAGGCCCGAGCGGGAATAATTGACGAGCAGTCCGTCGACCCGTTCCGGATGGACGGCGATGATCACTCCGGAGCCCACTTCCTCCCGGGCTTCCTTACGGCGCAGTCCCGAGCGTTCCCGGTAAACCGTCACGGCTTTTTTCAGCTGCTCCGGATCGGACTCGAAGGGATCCATCTCGAACGCTTCGAAAACCGTCTCCCGGTGCTTCATCTGCACCTGGCGCTTGTGGATGCGGACGGCGCCGCCTCCGAACTCCGTCCATGCGCTCAAGGTCTCGGTGGAAAGCATGATGCGGAAACTTTCGCAGGCGAACTCCAGACGCTGGGCGATGTTCACGCCGTGCCCGATGAGCGTGTACTCCGGCTCGTCGGTGGTGCTCATATTGCCGATGAAAACGGAGGCCGTGTTCACGCCGACTCTCAGCGGAAACACCGGCTCGTTGGGGTCGGTCGATTTCACCACCCGCTCGGCGGCGAACCTCTGCAACTCGCAAGCGCAGCGGATCGCCTGATCGGCGTGGCGCTCGGTCGTGAGCTTTCCGTCGTAAGTGCTGCCGAAGAAGCAGAGAAAACCGTCGCCGATGGTTTTATCCACGATGCCGCCGTTGCGTTTCACGATGGCGAGCAGCTCCGAAAGAAGCGACCGCAGCCTCTCGAACACTTCCGGGGCCGGCATCCGTTCGGCGGATATGGAGAACCCCACGATATCGACGAACATCACCGTGACGGTTGGATTAAATGGTTTCACCTATATTTCGTTTCGGAATTTCGGAGCGATAGTCTGAGCTTGGCCCAACGCACCGTACAAGGCCCTCCCATAAGACCCGCGGTCTTCGGGGTTTTCTTCAAGTATACGGGCACCTACAGCCTGACCCGGCGGGCTGGAAAACCGATGATCCCATGGACGGCTGTCCGTATTCCGTTCACCGGGCCCCGCTGAAACTAGCCGTAACCAAAACCCTTTGCGGCTCGCGGCGAAGACCGGCGGAAAACCGCGCGAAACACCCCGTATTCCGGATTCCGCCGTGAGGGAAAACTTAGGGCCCCGCCTTTGCAGTTTGATATGGGTGGGGGTTATTCGCGCCGTGAAAGTCCTTCTCGCCATTTTCCTTATACTCGGGTCCCGCGTTGCGCTCGCCGAACACTCGTTCGGCGAATGGCTCGACGAAGTCGTCACTTCCGGTGAGTCCGTCCTCACTTCCTTTAGTCCTGTCCCCTCCCGCCGTGGCAGAGGCGCCGACGAAACACCCGCCGCATCCGAAGGCGGAGAGGCGGCCGGCGCCGGTGAGGGGGGAGAACAGACCGCGGAACAAAAGGAGGCGGCGGAAAAGGAAAAGAAAGCCGAGGAAGAGGACAAGGCACGATTCGAGAAAGATCCGAAGGACGTCACTTCCGACGACGAAAAAAACTTGAACGACCGTATCGTGGATCTGAACAAGAGGCTCAACGACAAGGAGAACCCGCCCTCTACGGCTGAAAAAGAAGCCATTCAAGCGAAACTCGCGGGACTCGAGACTCTTCGCCGATCCTGGTCATTGCCCGACACGGGTAGCGCCGTCGCCAATGCGGCTCCCGCGGCACCGCCGGCTCCGGTCGTGCCCGCCGCCGTCCCGGTGACCGAATCGCCGCCGCCTCCGGCTGCGGTGACCGAGCAAGCTCTTTCGATTTTCAAGCCGGCCCCGGCGCCGGCTCCGGCCCCTCCTCCTCCGGCTGCACCGCCGCCCGCTCCCGCGTCTTTCACTCCTCCGCCGGTGCTCACGCGCCAAAGCGGTCAACCAAGCGCGCCGGCCCCCTACCTCACGGGTACGCGCACGACGCTGAGCCCGATTTCGCCCCGGGGCCCGGACGCGCAAGCGACACGCTCCGCTCCCGCTCCCGAAACCATCGCCGCCGGCGGCTCGGAAGTGCTTCCCATTTTGCGATCGACGGCAAGCGTTCCGTCGCAAGTATCCACTATGTCGCCGTCCTTGCCGGCGGCTCCTCCGGCGGCACCGCCGCCTCCAGCTTCCGGTAGGCCGCTCGCGCCGCCTCCCGCGCCAAGTTTCGTAGCCGCGCCTCCGGCCGTTCAGGCCGTGATCCAGGCGGCGGAGACCGAATCCTCGTCGATAACTTCGATAATCGCGGCTCCTCCTTCTTCGTTTTCGATTGGCGGGGAACGGGCGGTGGATTTGCCGATGGCGCCGCCGCCTCCGGCCTTCGCCGCCGCTCCGATCGCCGTAAAGGAAGAGACCGGCCGCGGATTCGCCGCTGAATCGGGAGATCCCGTGACGGCCTCCGAGCGTCCCCGCGCGCAAATCCGCGAACAAGCAGCCTACGGTCCCGCGGAACCGCCGGCCGCCGAAGAAGTTTCCGCCGAACCGGAGAAGAGCCGAGCCATCGCTACCGAACCGGAAGTAGAGCAATCGGCGGGGTACAACGTACCCGAAGGGCTCGACCCCGAGCTGCCCGCGCCCAAAGTAAAGAGCCCGGAAAAGCCCGTGAAAATTTCTGCGAAACCAAAGCCGACTCCGGGTAACGACCTCACTGAGATGAAGTCGCTTCTCGCCCAAGAGGAGAAACAAAAGCAGAAAACCGAAGCCCAGCTCTCCGACCTCACTACCTTCCTGAACGGTCCCTGAGGCCAATGGTACAATTGGGCCCATGTTTAGCCCGGGCCGGATACCGGCGATACTCCTCGGTTTGGCGCTCGCGGTTTTCGCCACCGTGGGAGCCACTTTCCTCGGCGCGGCGGCGGGACTCACGGTATCCACGTCCCTTCCCTCCGCGCTCGTTTCCCTGATTCTGCTTACGTGGATTTTGAAAGCAGGCGGCGCGCCGGAAAATACTTTCGTCCAAACCGTCGCGGCCACGGCCGGAGCGGCGGCCACGGCCGGCGTCTTCTTCGCACCGGCCTTTCTCATCTCCGACCTTTGGGTCGAGGTGCCCTACTGGACGCTTGCCCTCACGGTTCTCGGCGGCGGAGTCGGCGGAGTGCTTTTTGCGACGCATTTTCGCCGCCATTGGGAAGAGTCCAAAGAGCACTATCCCTTCCCGGAGTCCCAGGCCTGCTCCCACCTTCTGAATCTATCGACGGGAAATGGGAAAGGCCGCGCTTCGCTCTTTATCGGAATCGGAATTGGAGTCGGCTTGGCCGTCAAAGCGGCAACCGCCCTGCTCGGCGCCCTGAGAACCGCGGTAGAAGGGGCCTGGGCGACCGGGCGAACGGTGTTTTACCTTGGAGCCGAGGTTTCACCCGCCCTTCTCGGAATCGGATTTCTCGCCGGTGCTCCCATCGGCACCGCGCTTTTTGTCGGCTCGGCGATTTCCTGGTTCTTTCTGCTTCCGACGGCGAACTGGGACGCGGCCTCGGCGCCGGATCCGGTGGGATTTACCTGGCTGATTTGGAACACCCAGCTTCGTTACCTGGGCATCGGAGCACTCGGGGTCGCGGCCTTGTGGTCGATGTATCAGAGCCGCCGGCTTCTGTGGTCCGGCTGGATTGGAATTTTTTCAACCGGCTCGGGCGATCCGGGCTCGCCGGATCTTCCGAGAAGCGTGAGACTCTCGCTGCTTGCCGTCTGCATCCTCGCCATGGGCTCGGCCGCCTGGATGGAAACCCATTCGCCGTCGCTCGCGGCTCTCGGCGCACTCACCGCCTTCGCCTTCCTCCTGCTGGCCGCGGTTTCCTCGGGGACGCTCGCCGCCATGGCGGGAACTTCGTTGATGCCCGTGACGGCGATGGGACTCGGCATTTTGTTGTCTCTCGGACCGTGGCTCAAAGCGCTCGCGCCTTCCTTCGCCCTCGAAACTCTCCTGCTTCTCGTCGTATTTTCCGCGGCCGTGGGCGGGCTCGTCTCCGGATCGCTCGCACAAAGTTTTCGAATCGGAGAAAAGTGCGGGGCTCCTCCGAGGCCCCTCCAGCTGGGCGCACTTCTGGGAGTAATCGCCGCCGCGTTCGTGCTGCCCATTCCCCTTCGGTATCTGCATTTCGCGTATGGAGTGGGAACGGGAGGAAGAGCGGCGCTCACTCCGTCGCAGTCCAATCTGTTCGCGGGCATGGCTCACGGAATCGCGCTTGGAAAACCCGTTCCGTGGGAGTGGATCGGGCTTGGCTTGAAGATCGCGGTGGGCTTCATCCTTCTCGATGAAGCATTGAGAGTGCGGCGAAGCCGCTTCCGGCTTCCGATCTTCGCAATAGCGTTGGGCATGTACCTTCCGCTCAGCGTTTCGCTTCCTGTGTGTCTCGGCGGGTGGTTGTCGAGATTGGTAAAGGGTGAGAAGGCCGGCTCGGCGGCAACTGGGGTCGCTTCGGGCCTGATCGCGGGAGAAGCCGCGGTCGTCGCCGTTCTCGGCGCTCTAGTCGTCGGAAATCCGCATTGGGTTCCGCTGCGGCTCGCCGACTCGTGGATTCTGAGCCTTGCCGCGGTAACCTGCGTCGCCTGTCTACTCGGCTTCTTCGCCGGAAAAAAAATCGAGGAAGTTTGATCAATCGCCTTTGGGCGCTTCGTCGGTCCACGGGTTGTAATTGGTGGGTCCGTAATCCGTCCTGTCGGCGGGCCGTTGCGCTTCGGCCGCGGCCGGGCGCGAATCCGCCGCGGGCGCGGAATCGGAGGCGACGTTGCGGGCGGATGCCTTCGCCACAGCGGCCGGAACGGTGGCCGCCGACTCCACTTTCACTTCTCTCGAAGCGGAATACCAAAGCAAAGCGATGGCACCGAAATAGAGGAGAGGCGCCATCACCAGAAGAAGCAGGACGAGCTTGCCCCAACCGAACGAGCGCTCGACTGGATCCAAACCTGGTTTTCTATCGAATTCGGCCATCGGCGTGTAGCTCCAGTTTAGCCTGTTTTGGCTTCGAAATGCGCCCCTGTCTTCCCGCACGAATAGTGATTTAACTATTTAATTTTACTAATTAAATCAGAATCCATAATTGCTCTATGGCTAGCGGTTCGCACGCTCGCCTATAATGATACTTACGCATCAAGTCATACGGGACTCCTCTGGTTTTCCTCGTCGAGAGAACCCCACTTCCGTTCCATCACCCGACATCCCCCGGTCTGTAAGGAGCTATCCCTTGAAGTATTTGGGTTACGTCGTCGTGCTCGCGTTTCTCTCCGGCTGTCTGGAGCAGAAGATGGGCGACGTGTCCGTTGTGCCGGACTCCGGAGAACGGACCGAGGCCAAACCTGGGCCCGCGGCACCGCCTGACCTGGATCGCCCGCCCACCGCGGTGGTCTTCAGCGGTGGCGGCGGCTGAACGCCGTTCTCGAACAGTACGTTTGCTCGCTTATGAACTTCCGTTCGATAAAATTTCTTTCACTTGCGCTTGCGATGTCGGGATCCGTTCGCGCCGGCGCGGACACTTTAGGAAACCGTTGGACGTTCAACGCGAGCTGCCCGGCGAGTGCTCCCGCGGGCTCGCAGTTTCCGTTGCACGGCTCCCGTCGAAACGGCCTCTCCTTCAACAGCGGCTCTTGCGCGAAAACCCGCTCCGGCTTCACCCAGTTCAATATTCCGACGACCACCGGCGGAATCGCCCGGGCGAACAAAATATTCGCGGTGAACACCGGCGATGTTCTCATCGTGCCGCCGATCCAGACGGACGAATCCCAGCCCATTTTCTCGGTCAACACCGGCTGCCCGAGCGAGAACAGAACCGTCAACTGGGTTACCGTGCAATGGAACGACGGTGCGGTCGCTCTCAACAACACTTATCTCATTGGCAGCGCGGACATCACGGTGAGCGGCAACGTTACCATCCGTTCCCAATATGACGTGGACGGAGCCCTCTATTGGGGCGGCGCCGTCACGATGGGGTCGGGACGATGCGACCAAGGCATCACGGAAGCCATCGGCGCGAACAATCTCGGAGGAACGATCTTCTGGACGCCCGCCGACGGAGGCGTTTTCAAGTCGCACCCCGGAAAGGCCACGTTCTTTCTTCCCGCTCAGATGATTTCCCTCTCGGTTTTCGCCTCCAAAGTCTTTCAAGGAATCACCTTCGATTCCAGCTCTTCGACCGGAACGGACGACATCCGAAACGTCCGCGGAACCGCCAACGCCACCGGCGATCAAATCACCGTGGAACCGTACTTGGACCCCGAGGATGATTCGATCGACGCCGTCTATGCCGACACGCTCAACCTGACTCAGGTCAATCTGAACAAACCAGGTATGATCTTCGGTACCGTCCACCGTTCCGGCGCGGGAGTGACCTGCGCGCAGCCCGGCTGTAACGGCAGAATCGCGTGTATCGCGCGCACCTCGGGCGGCTCCGGATACCGGCTCGTTTGCTCGGGGGAATCTCCCCAGGACAACACGATTCCGTACAACATCACCCTCTATCGTCCCTATCCGTGTCCGCGAGGGTTCGTTCAATTGCCCAAGGACAACGCCACGAACGTTTACGAGAACGTTTGCGTCGCGAAATACGAAATGAAAAATGTCGGCGGAGTCGCGACATCCGAACCGGAAGGCACCCCTTGGGTGAACATCGATCGCCCGACGGCCGCCGCCAAGTGCCAGGCTTTGGGCCCGGGTTACGATCTCATAAGCAATTACGAGTGGCAGACCGCCGCCCGAAGCATCGAGACGGCGTACCTCAATTCGAAATACGTGAACTGGAGTAACGAATCGAGAAACGGTAACAATTTTCTCAACACCGGGCACTCCGACAACGTTCCCGCCAATCCGATCCCGGCCAGCCAGGACGACGATCCGTGCTACGGAACCGGGGAGGGATCGTGCAATGATGCCACCTCTCCTCAGTGGCTTCAAAAGCGCACTCACAAATTGAGCAACGGAAAAACGATCTGGGATCTCGCCGGCAACGCCATCGAATGGGTGAAAGACGACAACCTTCTACCCCAAGGCGCGAACGCCTACGTTTTCTCGGCGGCCTGGTTCCCCGGAACTCAGACGAAATGGGGACCCAAGGATAGCTACCCCGGTAAAGGCGCCCCAAACTACGGGGGCTTGGGTTACTGGGCGATGAATTTCGGCGCGGGCGCGGTGATTCGCGGAGGAAACTACGCTCCCGGTTCCGGCCCGGGCATCTTCGGCGGCACCATGAACGTGGCACCGAGCACCGCGACTCCCTCGCTCGGCTTTCGTTGCGTTCTTCACACGGTACCAGCCGGAGACTACGCTTCTCTGGGTTTCTCCGTCGGATCCTGGGCCGCGGGATCGGTCCCGATGGGCTCGTCGATTACTTCCGCCGCTTTCACCTTCGCCAACAGCGGGGCCGCCGCGGCCACTTTTCAGTCCGCGCTGACGGCAAACGGCACCGGCCTTAGCATCGTCGGAAGCAACTGCCCGGGAGCCGGCGGCACTCTCGCCCCCGGCGCGTCGTGCACCTTTCAGGTCCGCTTCGCGCCGCTCACGACGGGCGCCCTGGCTCCCACGGCTTCCGTCACCTCCTCATGGACCTCCCCGAATCTCTCCGGAACGCAAACCACTCAGTTGGACGTTTCGGGTACGGGAACCGGCGCGGCCATTCTTTCGATGTCGAACGTGAGTT
>CAZZHG010000120.1:0-12553 GCA_964653655.1 uncultured Pseudobdellovibrionaceae bacterium | reverse complement strand
TCGTGCCGTCGGGAGACGTTTTTCGGGACGCGTCCGCCGCGGTGTCGATGTTTCCCGTGAAACTCTATTCCCGCGCCATCGTCGCCGCCGGCGCCGCCCGCCTCGGCATGGGGGCGGCAAGCCTTTGGCTTCCCGGCGAGCCTCGCCTCGCGGCACGCGAGCTTTTCGCCCAGCGCCTGATTGGGCTCGCGCTTCCGGGTCTCGTGCTGATGCACAAGGTGAGCTTCCTGCGAGCCGAGCTGCCGTGCACGGCGGCGTTCCTCGCCTGCGTGTTGGTTCCGCCGGCGATTGCCGGCGCCATTTTGCATTCCTTCGGAAAGTCACTCTACCAATGGCTCAACCCGGCCCGCTGGTTCGAGGAGGCCGTCGAGAAACCCTTGAAGACCGCGATCACGTTTCTGGATAGACGCATCGAAGTGCGCACCATGGACGCGCTACTGCTTCTGCCCAGCCGCCTCGCCCGCGCGGGCGGAGTGTGGATCTCGCTCGTACAATCGGGAGCGCTGACTTCCTATCTTACGTTTGCCGCCCTAGGCATGGCCACGGTTCTCGGCTGGGCGTTGTGGGGGATTTTCGGATGAGCACCTGGTGCCTTTCCTGGTCCTTCAATCTTCCCTGGATCGCAATCCTCGCGGCTCTTCCCTTTTCCCTCTCCCTCGGCCGAAGGGTCGCCGGCATTCTCGCCGTCGTGAACTTGCTCCTTCCGCTCGCTTTCTATTTTTCCCCCGACGTCTCGTGGCTGGAGACGCTGCAGGTGCTTTCTCTCGGAGGCGGGCCCCTTCCCCTTCAGCTGGATGGATGGAACCTGCCGTTTCTCCTTCTCGTTAAGACCGCAACGCTGCTCGGACTTTCCTGTTTGTCGGATCGGATGGGACGAACGCAGCTCGCATGCCTTTTCGCCGCGGATTACGCCCTCAGCGGTTCGCTTCTTTCGGTGGACGCTTTCGGAAATCTCTTTTTCGCGCAGCTGAGCCTCGTGCCGCTGAGCCTGCTCATCGCCACTTGGGGCGGCCACGACCGCCTATACGCCTCCCGCAAATTTTTTATCGCGCAAACGTCGGGATGCCTGCTTTGCCTCGGCGCCCTCGCTTTGCGGGCCGCCGCCCACGAGAGCTCCTTCGGTTTCACAAGTGGGCTTCCGGTGGATCTCGCCAAAGCCGCAGGCCCGACGGAAAACGCCGCCTTTCTCTGCTTTCTTCTAGGGTGTGCCCTGCGCTCGGCGGTTTTTCCGGTGCATAGCTGGTTTGCCGATACGCTAGCCCAGTCTCCGTTGCCGGCCTCGTTGTTTCTGTTGGGTGGAGTATTGCCGTCGGGAGCACTGGCTCTGATTCGGCTTGGGCTGCCGATTTTTCCCGCCGGATTCGAGGCGATTCAACATAGCGCGCTCGGATTCGCCGTGGGAGGCGCCCTTTATTGCGCGTTGATTGCGTGGAGACAAAACGACAGCCAGCGCTTTCTCGCTTTCGGCTCAAGTGTGCTCATGTCGCTCGTATTCGGAGCTTCGCTGATGGCGGGGCCGGTGACCTGGATCGCGGCGGGCTCCCTGCTCTTTACGATGAGCCTCGCTCTGCTCGGCGCGCTCGTACTTTGTGAATGGGCCTTCGAGCGGCAGAAGAGCCGCCAGTTTCCGGATTGGGGCGGAATGGGCGGCCGGCTGCCGCGCTTTCGCGCTCTGCTCCTCTTTCTCGTCGCGAGTCTCCTTGCCCTGCCGGGGACCGCGTCTTTCCCCGGCGTTTACGTCATTTTGACCTCCGCGCTTTCCCGAAGCTTCCTCTGGTGCACGCTTTGGTTGGCTTCGGTTTTTCTTCTCGCCGCCGGCGGAGTGAGGCTTCTCGGCACGGTTTCCTTCGGAGCCCCCCGCCGGGCGCCGTTGACGGAAGGCCCCGACTTGGGTCTCGCCGATAGCCTTAAGGTCGCGGGAATCGCGGTCCTGCTTCTCTATCTGGGATTGCTTCCGCAAAAATTTCTTTCTTCGCTGGAACGGCCCATCGTGGATTTCTGGAGGGACAACCCGGATCGCGGGCGCTTCATGATGCCGGGAGATGAAGGCCGGGCCACGTTACCGAAAGTCTTCAAGAAGGAGGGCCAATGACCGATCCTTCTTCCTTGGCGCTCTACCTCGTCGTCTTGCTCCTCGGCGGCGCGCTGGTGGCGGCTCTGCTGGGCCGCGTGCCCAGAGTTTCCCTGCTGGTTTCGGCGGGGGTCTTCGCGGCCGCAGAAGTGGGAATCGGCGTGCTCGCCTCTGGCCGGGACATGGGGATGGTGCCGCCCCTAGATACCGGACTGCTTTCTCTCGCGGGCTTTAGGGTCGATACGGCGTCGCTGCTGGTACTTTTCTGCGCGGCCAGCTATTTGCTCGTCCATTCCTTCGCGCAAGAGTTCGAAAACCGCGGGAGACTTGGGCCGTTGTTCTTGCTTGCCTGCGGTGCCGGATTGATGGCCGCCGCGAGCGACAACCTTCTCGTGACTTGCGTGGGACTCGAGCTCGGAGCCCTCGCCGCTCATGGTATCACCGCCTTCCCCCGCCTGACGCCCATCCGCACGGAGGCGCTCTGGAAGCAGTATTCGTTTCACGCGATCGGAAGCGCCTGCCTTTGGTTATCCGTCGCGCTCTTTCACACGATCTTCGGCTCCCTCTCGCTCGGAGCGATCCGCGAGGCGGCGCTCAGCGAGCCTTCCTCTCCGCTCATCGCCATCGCGTGCCTGCTCATGCTGCTCGGAATGGCGGAGCGTTTGAGTGTTTTTCCGTTCGTCTCCATCGCGCCCGATACCGGCGAGGGTTCCGCGTGGGGAAGCATTTTCCACGAGACCGCGGGCCGCTACATCGCGCTCGCCGCCTTCCTACCCATCTTTCTCGAAACGCTTTTGCCGCTGAAGAGCATGTGGCTCGACGCCCTTTCGATAATGGGAGCACTGACGCTCGCTTGGGGCGCCCTTGGCTCGGTCATTCAGGATAATCTGCGCCGCTTGCTTGCGTATCTCGGCCAAGCTCAGGCCGGCTGGCTCATGTTGTTCGCGGCGTCCTCCGCCCGATCCGGCTCTCTGGATCTGCATTTTCTTCCGGCGACGCTCGTTTTCGCGCTGGTAGCCCTCGGACTGAGCGCCGGCGTTTCCCTGATCGAGCGAGAGACTCGCGACAGCGACATCTATCAGCTGTCGGGGCTGGGGGAAACGCATCCGATCATGGCGCTCTGGTGGACGGTGCTGTGTCTCGCGGGAGCGGGATTTCCGCCGACGGGCGGATTTTCGGCTCAAGTCTCCTTTCTCGTTCGGCTATCGGGCGCGGACCATGTGCTTTGGCTGCTTCCGGTCGCCGCGGCTTTGGTGGCGCTTGCCTATTCTTACCTTCGGATGGTGGCTTACCTGTATGGCCGCGAATGCCGGGAAACGATTACTCTCACTCACCGGGCCGCTCTTCCCATCGCCTGTGCCTCGACCTGCGCGGTATTGACTATCTTTCTGCTTTTTCTCTGGAAGTGATCAGAGAAAATCGGACGGAAGCTTTCCGGTCAATTTCCGAAAGGCGTGAATGAACTGCGAAAGAGAGGAGTAACCTACCTCCATCGCGACGTCCGTGACCGAATCCCGCCGTTCGGAGAAAAGCCGCTTTGCTTCCTCCACCCGGCAGAGAACGACAAGTTGTTTCGGCGAAACGGATAGCTGATCCAGAAAGAGCCGGTTCATGGTGCGGGAAGCAAGGCCCGAGTGGCGGGCCACATCGTCCATGGAGATGGCTTCCTTGTAGTTCTTCTCGATGTACTCGACCGCGCGGCTCACCCGAGCGTCCCGAGTCTTTCCGGAAAGGTGGGAAAGCGCTCCTGGAGTAACGGAAGCTTCCAAAGTTTCGGACAAGGTTAGAATCAAAGTGTCGATGAGAGCCTTCCCGGCTTTCGTCTTCGGATGGATCAAAAGGTGAAAGAGAAGCTCCTTCGCCAGCTGGCTCGCGTCGGCGACCCTCGCTTCGACCTTGGCGCCGTCGCGGGCCTTCCATGCCGAAGGCGTCACGAGCAGAATGAGCCGCTCCCCCTGTCCCGTTCCGGAAGTCTCGAAGGCGTGCTTGGTGGCGGGCGGCAGATAGATCATCTTTCCCGGACCGGCCTTCAGCACGCCTTCCTCCACCCGAACCCGAATCTCCCCTTGCAGGGGGAAGAAAATCTCGTGCTCGGCGTGGTCGTGCAAATCCTTACTAAGATGCTGTATTTTTTGATGAATAATGACTATTCCCGGAAACTCGGTCGCGATGTCCTGCCCCTGCTTCATGGCCGGAAACCGTAGGAAAGAAGGCCGGTCCCGGCAAGCCCCGCGAGAGGAAAATCCGTACATTGCGTTTCGTTGGTTCAAACGGCTTCGCAAGAAGCCATCACTCAGAGGTTGTCATGATTTCGAAACTCTTCGCCCTCGCTCTCACGGTTCTCTTCACCACCACCGCGTGTGCTCAGAAGGCCCCGAACGTTTACGCGTTCGAATCCGACGGCTCCGGCTTCAACACGAAGAACTTCTTCTACGATAACGGAGAAGAAGTGGTCGCCTTCGATACGCAGTTCACGCCGGAAATCGCGCGCCAGTCGCTCGCGTTCCTCCGGACGAAAACCAAGAATCCCGTGACCCACGTGGTGATCACTCATCCGAACCCGGACAAGTTTAACGGCCTTGCCGTGTTCCAGGCGGAAGGCGCGAAGGTAATCTCCTCCCGCGCCACGGCCGATGCCATGCCGGGAGCTCACGCTTACAAGAAGTATTTCTTCGTGCAGATCGCGAAGATGTTCACCGAAGCGACCTACCCCGCGCTCGGTAAGCCGGATGAAACCTTCGAAGGGACGCAAACGTTACGCCTTCGCAACGGGGACACGATCGAGCTTCGGGAGCTTTCCAGGCCGGCGATCTCCAGCACTCAGACGGTAGCTTACCTTCCCCGGGCTGGATCGCTCGTAGTCGGGGATCTCGTGCACCACAAAGCTCACGCCTGGCTCGAAGGCGGAATCGTCGGCGGCAAGCCTCAACCCGAGCTCGCCGGCTGGATCTCGGACCTGGAGGAAGTCGCCTCTCTGTACCGGCCCGAAACCCGGATTCTCGGTGGGCGCGGCGCGGAAGGATCCCTCGAAGAGGCCATTCCGGCCCAGATCGCCTACCTGAAGAAGGCCGAATCCCTCGTCGATACCTACCTCGCCGGACTTGGTTCGCGGCGCGACGAGCTCAAGACGGACAAGGCCGGCACCCACTACGGCGCACTCCAGGCGGAGTTCGAGAAGGCGTTCCCGGGTAACGCTCTCGGTTATCTCATTCAGTACGGCATTTACGGCCTCGTGCAATCGAAGCTGTAAGCGAAGAGCGGGGGCGCTCGCCGAAAAGGCGGGCGCCCCTTTATTTTTGCTTCCACCGCCCCCCGTTGATACGATCTCCCCCACACCCCATGGCGTCGGCATCCCAAAAGAAACTCTCGTCGACCGATCTCTTCTTTTTCGGAATTCTCACCGCCGGCCTCCTCCTTCGTCTCGGCGTGGCCCCCTATTTGAACGGCCTTGGCGGGGATCCGGTTTTCTCCTACAGCTACCGCGCCTTGCTTCTCGCTCACGGGGAATGGGCCGGGCTTTTCAAGATGTGGCATCCGCCGGGTTTTCCGGTCGTGCTCGCCTTGCTGCACACGCTCACCGGCCGCCTGATTTCCCCCTATAACTGCGGCATCGCGCTCAATTTGATCTGCTACGTCGGGCTCACGATCTTGATGGACCGCAAGTTCGGCCGAAGACTCGACCCGACGGCCAGACTTTTTCTCGCCGGAGCCCTCGCTTTTTGGGAAACACTCTTTTTCTGGCAAACGGTTCCCGTAACGGAACCGCTCTATACGTTACTTCTCTACGGCACCATCGCGATTCTTCTCGGAAACGAAAAGCTTTCGAAAAAGACGTTCTTTATCGCCGGCGTGCTTCTCGGCATCGGCGCAACCCTAAGGCGGGAAGCGCTTCCCGCTTTTCTCGGCATGTGCGTCTGGGTGTACTGGGACGCGGGCCGCTCTAAAAAGCCGCGCTGGCAAGCGATCGGCTCGTTTGCCGGCGGGTACGCCCTTTTGTCGGGATGGACCTTCTTCGATCCCATGCTGATGGAGCACATCAAGGCGCAGGAATTTTCCTACACGGTGGGCGCCGCGAAAGGACTGTTCGCCAACGTTACCCGAGCGATCGAATGTTTCTACCGGGCGTGCGTGGACTGGCTACCCCAAGTACTTTTACTTCCGTATTGGTTCTTCGTGGCGGCCGGCATTTTCTTTCACTGGGCCGACAAACGGTGGGAGCGCGTCCACTCCATTTTCGCGGCTTCTCTGCTACCCGCGCTGCTCGCCGTGACGCTCACGATTCAGCACAAGCGAACGGGACTTTTCCTGCTGCCGGCGGCGGCCCTCTACTTCGCTCTGGGAGCGGATCTACTTTTACGTCCCTTCGAAGCAAGATGGCCCAAGTGCCGGCCCTTCGCCCTAGGGCTTCTCGCGCTCGTGCTCATAGTGGAACCGATGCGAATCATTTGGTACGTAAAGAAGCATCCGATCGTAACCCGCGGCCAGGTGACGCGGATTCAGGGCGAGATGGCGGCGAATTTTCCGATGGAGAAGATCTGGGCCTTCGGAAACGAGCCCGAAATCTACGTGCATGCCAACTGGCCCATCGACTATCCTTTCGACGAGCGCGAGCAGTACGCGAAGATTTATTCCGAGCACCGGGGCCGGCCGGACAGGTTCATCAAGGAACTGCGAAGCAGGGGCTTCCATTACCTGACCTTCACCCTTTCGGAACCCGATGCCGGAAAGGACGATAGCCATCAGCGTCCCTACGGGATCGTCACGCCCAGCACGGAAGACCTCAACGCGATCGTTGGCAATGGAATCGTCTTCGGCCTGAAGAAGCTCGTTCAGGAACCGATCGCCGAGCCCAAAGGCGTCGCCTACTTTTTTCAGATCATTCGTTGAAGATAGCCGTGTGAATCTTGCCGTCTTTGGTGACGTAACCCCTGGGCATTCCCACCACGTTGCGCGCGAAGGTGACGTTGCCCGCGGGATCGAGCGCTATCGCCGCCCCATTGCCCTTCAGGCTCTTCAGCTTCACCTCGACCACTTCGGACGCGGCCCGAGAAAGCGGGATCTTGGAATATTTCGCCTTCGCGCAGATGTCGTAGGCGACGACGAAGCGGATGAAGTACTCACCGTGCCCCGTCGTCGATACCGCGCAAAGCCCGTTTTCCGCGTAAGTGCTCGCTCCGATGAGCGGAGTATCTCCCACCCGGCCGTGCCGCTTGTTCACCCGTCCGCCGGTGGAAGTGGCCACGGCGAGAGTGCCCGAAGCATCGAGCGCGACGGCGCCCACCGTGCCTTTGGTCTCGTTTAGCAAGGCGCCTTCTTCTTTCGCCTCTTTCTTTTGAATCCGCTCCAGTTCCTTGCGGCGCCAGTCGGTGGCGAAATAGGACGGATCTACGATGGCAAGTTTCGCTTCCCGGGCAAGCGCCTCGACCGCGTCTCCCATCAGAAGCACGTGAGGGGTGCGCTCCAGCACGGCGCGGGCCGCGGAAATGGGGTTCTTCACGGCCGTGACTCCGGTGACCGCGCCCGCCCTCTGGGTTTTTCCTTCCATGAGGGACGCTTCGAGCTCGTTCTTCCCGTCGCTCGTGAAGACCGCGCCCTTGCCGGCGTTGAAGTTCGGATCGTCCTCGAGCACGACGACGGCCGCTTCCACCGCATCGAGGCTCGAGCCGCCTTTTTTCAAAACGGCGTAGCCGGCCTTCAGCGCCGCTTCGAGCCCGGCATGAAATTCCTTTTCACGGGATTTGGGAATCTTTTCGTGATCGGCGGTACCGCCGTGAATGGCGAGCATCACCGGGCCCGACGTGTCTGCTCCGAAGAGTACGGAGGAGAGAGCAAGCCCAACAAAAACAGCGGCCATTCTTTTCATCTGTCAGTCCTTCCGCAGTCCGAAACTCTCGACAACTTCCTGCGCGTTGAAGGATTCATTTCCGAGGTGGGGAGCGAGCGCTTCCGCCTGCTTGGTCACGAGAGCGTTCAAACGGTTCAAGTTGCCGACGGAACGCTGGATCCTTTCGGCCACCGGAGCGAGATCCGGGTACTTGGTGCGGATGATCTCCGCATCGATGGAAAGAGATTGCACGGGGGAGTTCACGAGATCTCGTACGGCAAGAATCAGCCGCGCCGATTGCTTCAACATCCTCGCTTGTTCGTTGGCTTTCACCACTTCCCGGGCGCGCTTTCGGCCGCGCAGACGAAAAATCAGAACCACTACTGCGAAAGCGGCGTAGGCAACGGTCGCCTCCGGTTCGTCCGTCGGAATCCACCGCAAAGCTTCCGGTGGAAAGGTGAAATATTGGGCGACGGCGAGCACCGCGAGGCCGAAGATTCCCACGAGACCCGTCCAGGCTTCGACGGGCGCCAGAATCGCGAGCGTCACCGCGCTGAGCTTGTGAGTCCGGAAGGGAACCCAGAAGCCGGGCAACTGAATTCGCGTATCGTGAGCAACCCAGATCATGATGAACATCGGAATCAAGTTGAGCAGAAAAAGATAGGAGCCAAGCCGGGGCTTCCAGCCCTTTGGCCAGATTCTAAGCGCGGCAAGAGTCAGCGCACCGGAGGTCATGGTAATCGCCTGCCAATAAGGAAGCGTGGGAGAAACGAGATCTCTCCAAATCCAAAGCGAAAGCAAGGTGCCAACGACGTTGAGAACCCCTTGAGCCAAAGCGGTATTTCTAGTCGTGGACTCGTCTTCGTCGATGGCGATCATGCGCGCCCTTCCAGGATGGCTATGAGCCGCCCGATATCGAAGGGTTTCTCGCAAACGGGAACTCCGCCCAACCGCCTCGCTTCGGTAACGAGCGGGTGATCGGTCGCGTGCCCGGTCAGGAAAAGCATCCGGCCCTGGTAGTTGTGGTTCTTGAGCCAGCGGTAGACATCGAGACCGCTGGGCTGGTGAGCGCCCAAGTTGATGTCGAGAATGGCGTAATCGCAGGAGAGCGCCTCTTGCTCGTGGCGACGGATTTCCTCGAGGCCCGCGACCTTGAGCGAGGCCGCCGACATGAACACGTCCACGAGCTCTCCAAGGGATTCCCGGAGATCGGAGCTGTCGTCGACAATTAGGACTTTTCCCGGCACTTCAGGGAAATAGCAGGCGGGGGTCTAGGCGGCAACCAAAGTCATTTTTTCCGAAAGACCCAGGCGATAGAAGTGGCGGATTCGGCGCAGGGCCTCGCCCCGGGTTTCCGCCCGGCATAGGTCGTCCTTCAGCTTGATAAGGAACTGCCTCGCTCCGTGGTTGGCTTCCAGGTAGCGGCTCTGTTCGGCTGCATCGAGCCCGCCAACAAGTTGAAAGGACTCGAAGGCTTGTGTAAAGGCCGCGTCGAAAGCTTCCGGCTCCTGCCCCCTTCCGGCCGTTGCAAAGAACGCCATCAGAAAGGTATCGACCTCGCCTTGAAGCTCCATCTCGAATCGGGAGACCGGGCGGCCGGAGTGGATTTGCCGGAGCAGGTAGTTGAAGTGGCTGACCTCCTCCGAAGCGACGGCAAACGCCCGCTTCTGGGGGAAGGTGAGGTTATCCATGTTCCATTTCGGAAAGGACCCAAGCTCCCTCGCGACGCGCGGGTGGAAGTAGATGCCGACGGCGACACCCTCCTCCCCGCTGAGAGTCTCCTCGCGGACGTAAAGCGCTCCGGCGGGATCGGGCTGGCCCACGGGTTCCGGTGTTTTGACCAGAAACTCCTCGGCCTTGTGCTCGTGCTCCACGTTGTTGAGCGCTTTGATCGCGCGATCGATTCGGCGAATGGCGGTCTTCATGGTTATTGGGAGACTTTGAAAATTTTCGCGTCGGCGGCGACGATCCCCTTTTCGGCGAGCCGGGCCCGAAGGCGGTCGTCGCCGGTGGTAAGCCACCGCTCGTAAAGCTGAAGGAGATCGGAATTTCTCTGCAAGCCGTGGGCGTCGCTCAGCTCCGACAGCACGTTGGAGTAATCCTTGAACTTGTGGGCGAGCTCCGAAAAGAGAGTCTTGGCGATTTCCGAAAACTGCAGCGCCGACAGGGTGCTGTAAGCCGCGCCCCCCATTCCGAAGTAGTAATTCGTGCCGACGATTTTCTTGCGCAGGCTCTCCGGAAAAACTCCCGTGATGAGCAGGCAGATGTCGCCCAGGCGCTTCAGGGCGAAGTGCTTGGTCTCTCCGTTTCCTTGCAGATACTTGGCGTAGAGATGGGCGAGGACGTTGTCTTGAAGCTTTCCGTCGGGGGTTTGCTCGAAAAAGTTGTCGGAGTGCATGTAGCCGACCAGAAGATCGACCAGGTAATCGAAAGATTGGTCCGCGCGAACCTTTCGTTTGTTCAAAAGGGTTCGCAGTTCGCCCGCGAAATAGTCCCGGGCTTCGGAAACGGACGCCGTTTTGACACGGAGCATATAACCTCCAAACGAAACACAGGTGGTTACGCTGCCTCCTCGGTGCACTTCAGATCGTTCAGCTGCTTCTAGGGCCCCCTCTTCCGCGTTCGCTACCAGGTGGCAAGTTCCACCCACAGCTACCATTTTACCCTATTTTAATGGGGCCCTGCATAGACCGTATCGGCGCGGCTAACGCAGAGCTTCAATCAAATGTGAGATATTAGCTAAATACATGAAATTAAAAGCTCAAATTAGGGTTGTTGGGCCCCACCTGGTGGGATATAGCTCCCCAATGCCCCGCGTCCTTTTGCCCCTGCTTTTGATGGCTTTCGCCCTTCCCGCGCAGGCCCTGAAGCTCGCCTCGACGAGCCCGCAAGTGACCGAGCTGCTCTTCGACTTGGGAAAAGGCGCGGATTTGGTCGCCGTCAGCGCTTTCAGCCATTATCCGAAAGAGGCGAAAGCTCTGCCTGAGCTGGGCACTTTGTTCTTTCCGAGCATCGAACGCGCGCTCTCTTTGGGAACCGAAGCGGTCGCCTTCGATCAGATGAACGCGAGCTCGGCGTTCGCCAAAGCGGCCGACTCTCTCGGGCTTCGCCGTTTCGAGTTCACGATGGATGGCGCCGAAAGCTTCGTCGCCGATTCCCGCCGCTTCCTGAAAGAGGCGTACGGCGAAACTTCAAACGCCCGGCTCGATCGGTTGATGCCGTGCTTGTCCGCTTACCGGCCGGCCCGGCGTTTTCGTTTTCTCGCGCTCACCTGGGCCCAGCCGCCCATCGCCTTCGGAGCGCCGACGTTTCTCTCCGATGTGCTCACCCGTCTCGGAGGAGAGAACCTTGTTTCGTCCCACACGAAAGCTCAGTTCCCGCGCCTTTCGGTGGAATGGATCCTCGCCCGCGAAGTGGACTACGTTTTCTATCTGACCGATTTCCCGGACACGGTTCCCGAAGTGAAAGCCACGGTCGCCGGCTGGTGGCCCAAGCGCACGCCGGAGGTGATCATTTTGGGAGGAGACCACTTTGCCCGCGGGGGCTTCGCGCCGATTAGGGCGGCCGACACTTTGAGCTTCGTTCAGCCGAAGACCGGATGGAAGGAGTGCCTTGAAGGCGCGAAATAAAATTCTCCTTCTCGGAGGCTGTCTCGCCGTTCTCGTGCTTTCTCCGTTTTTCGGATCGGAACCGGTCACGCTCGCTTCCCTTGGGGATTCCGGCAGCGTCGGATACCGCCTCTTTTTCGAGCTTCGGCTCCCGCGCCTTTTGGCCGTGGTGCTCGCCGGCGCGGCGCTATCGTTACTCGGCGGGACTTATCAGACGCTCTTTCACAATCCGCTCGCCGAGCCTTATCTACTAGGCGTTTCCAACGCGGTCGTGCTTGGGCTTGCGGGCGGGGAGATTCTCTTCGGACTTTCTCCGCAGTCGCTCGCGGGCCACGCACTCGGGCTTCTGGGCGCGGCTCTCGTGACGGGGGCGATCTTGTTTCTTCACCGCTATCGCCCCCGAACGGAGCTCATTCTCTTCGGCATGGGGACGCAATTCGTTCTGTCGTCGATACTTTTCCTGATCCTTTCCTATCATTCACAAACCGTAGGGGGAGGATCCCTGCGCTGGCTCTTCGGGCAAATCCCCTGGCCTTCGATGCGGGAGTCCATCGGCTTCTCGGCGCTTACGCTCCCTCTCATGGCGGGCCTTTTCGTCGGAGGGCGGGCGCTCGACGCTCTTTCGCTCGGGGACTCCGTCGCGCGCACCCTGGGCGTTTCTCCCGAGCGGGCCCGCGCCTATCACCTTGCCCTTTCTTCGGCGCTCGTCGCGGTCGTCGTTTCCTACGCCGGATCCATCGGCTTTGTCGGACTAGTCGTTCCCCACGTGGTTCGCCTGGTACTGAAACCTCAGACGACTCGGCAACTCTTTCTCGCTTCGGCTCTTCTCGGCGGATCTTTTCTCGCGCTCTCCGACGTACTTTCCCGCGCGATGTTACCCCCCATGGAGTTTCCTATCGGCGTGATGACGACGGTCATCGGCGGACCGCTCTTTCTGGTGCTTCTCGGAAGGAGCCGCGCATGAGTTTCTGCTCGGCCCGGGGACTCATTCTGGGAAGCGGCTCTTTCCGCCTCACGCCGGAGCCGCTGGACTTTGCCCTGCCCGAGGGA
>CAZZHG010000119.1:0-12627 GCA_964653655.1 uncultured Pseudobdellovibrionaceae bacterium | reverse complement strand
TCAGCGTACCACCGCCTACAAGATCAACGAGACGGTGTTCGCGGAAGTGAGCGATCCGAAGCAACAGAAGCGGCTCTATCGCGGAGATGCGCTCAAAGTTACCATCGACGGGATCACTTTCAAGAAAGTCAGGGGACGGCCGGGCGAGGTGCAGGTCACCATCGTTGGCCCGTTGCGTACCATGCCGATCAAACAGACGATCTCTTTGCGGGATCTGGAAGGCGGAAAGACCATCGAGTGTGTTTTTCCGAAGGTGGGGCGCACGTTCGTGGGGCTCGGGTCGGCGGAAGGCGGCGGCAAGGTGAAGTTCCACTTCGATCGCCAGAGCGGCAAGCTCGTCCTCGACAAGCTCAGCGGCGACTTCAAGTTCAGCTTCGGCTTCACCTCCTCCGACTCCGCGGAAATCGGCCCTTACAACCTGGGGCGCGCGGATTTCGAAGCCCGCCCCGAGGTCGAGAAGAAGTACGTTCTCGAGCCGTGATAAGCCTCTGATTATTCTACGTATTAGTGCCTATCCCTTGATTGTTCGGCGGATTACGCGTTGAATGGCCCGCTTATGGCCGCCGCCTCCTATCAAGACTGGTACGAAGCCGCTTACCCGAGGCTCTCGGGGCAGGGGCTATGGCTGCGTGGCGGGGAGATCAACTCCCTCCCGGCGGAGGCCTTCGAGGGCCGCGATTTCCGTGTGCTTTTCACCCGGATGTCGACCTACTTCGACACGGGATACTCGTTCACCCATCAGCTTCTCTATCAGCTCGCCGGGCGCCTCGACGGCGTTTATCCGGATTTGGCCTATCTGCCGCCGCGCCCGGACCAGACGGTGTTCGCCGCCGGCAAAGTGCCGTGGCTGCTTGGAACACAGACCAAGCGCGGACCCCGAGATTTCGATCTCATCGGACTTTCGAACTCCATCGTGCAGGAACTGATCAACCTTCCGTCGATGCTGAAAAACAGCGGGCTTGCGCTGAAGAAGAGCGAACGGATGGCGGACGCGGATTGTCCGCTTATCATCCTCGGGGGCGCGAACGCGCTCTATTCGAGCGTGCTATGGACCGACGACCCGATGGTGGACGGCGTCTTCGTGGGCGAAAGCGATGGAGCGATAAAGCGGCTCATCGAGATCGCGCGCGACGCAAAACGCGCGGGCAAATCGAAAGCCGCGGTGCTGAAGGAACTTTGTGAGCTACCCGGCTTCTTCGAGCCGGAAGCGCCCCGCTCGACCCGAAAAAGTTTTATCTGGTCCCTGAACAACAGCGAAGCTTTGGAAAAAGGGCCGGTCTACTTTCTGGAAGATCAGCTCGGGCGCAGCCATCTGCAGATTTCCGAAGGCTGCCCGTGCTTCTGCAGCTTTTGCGCGGAAAGCTGGGACCGAAAGCCCTACCGGGAAAGAAACCGGGAAGCGCTGAAGAAGGCCGCGCTCAAGATGAAGGCCCACATGGGCCTCGATAGCATCGACATCTACAGTTTCAACTTCAACATGTACTCGGATTTCTATCCGATGCTTTGGGATCTCGCGCCGCTCTTCAAACACATCGGCCTGAAGAGTCAGCGTTTCGATCTGCTCGCCCACGATCCCGAGATGATCGAGTTTCAGCATGCCATCGAGAAGGCTACTCTCACTTGCGGTCTGGAGGGCATTTCTCCCCGGCTTCGCAAGTACCTGCACAAGAATCTGGAAAACGACCAGCTCCACAAGAGCCTTCAGGTCATCTTCCGCTCGAAAGCACGCGAGCTTAAAGTATTCCTCATCGCGACGGGGCTCGAGGAAGAACAGGATTTCGTCGCGCTCTCCGACATGCTCGGCCATTTCCGGAAAATCCGGGATGATATCGGGCATCCGACCCGTCTCGTCTTTTCGATGACTCCGCTCGTACGCTTTCCCTGGACTCCGCTGGAGTTCGAGGACGGCCACAGCATCGGGCGGTACCACAAGATCATTTCCCAGGCCGCCAAGGTCATCCGCCACGCGGGCTTCGAGTTCCGCGAGTCGGCCGATCTCCCCGAGTACTGGGTTTCCCAGGTTCTCGTGCGCGCGAGCGACGCCAGAGTGGGGCAGTCGCTGCTCGACGCCGTCGAGGGAACTGGCTTCGTCTATCATCGGGAAGTGTCCGCCGAGTTTCAGCGGGCGTTTGAGTCTTGCCTGAAGGCGCGGGGCCTCGATCCGCAAGATCTTCTCAAGGGCGCCACCTTCGAGGAGAGCGCGGCCAAGCCCTGGGCGAAGATCGATACCGGCGTGAAGCGGGAGTTTCTTTGGGACGAAGTGGAGCGGGCGAGATCTTACGTCGAAATCGACTATTGCCTCGGCCGCAATTGGAAGGAAGCCCAGTGCTTTCTGTGCGGCGGATGTCCCTCGCCGGAGCACATTCTCGACATCGTCAAATCGAAGCAGACCCGCGATTACTCATTGGAGCAATTCAAGGCTCGTTTGAGCGAAGCGAGAAAGAACGAGCGGACGTTGCGGCTTTGGGTTCGCGTCGGGGAAAAGGGCCGGGGGGTTCCGCGCAAGATGGTCGCCGTCGCCCTCGCACGTGCCTTGATGCTGACTTATCCGGATCTGACGCCCGCGTACCGAGGTTTCGCCGGATCCCATTGGTACGAAGACGATAAGCCTTGCGGAGTTATCGGCGATGACGCTTTCGAAATGCGCTTCGACGTTTCCCAGGTGGACCTGCTGACGAGGATCGCTTCCGCCGTCGATCTCCGGGCCCTCGTGAACGCGGAGATGGAAGGCTGGGGCGAATTCCTGGGCATCGTCGGCGAGAGTTGGCGGCCGCGGGAAGTGGAAGTCACCGGCGAGTTTCAGTTCCAGCCCGACAAATATTTCAAATCCAACGGCATCAAATACACGCTCCGCAAACCCGAGCCGGGCGTGCATCATTTCGACCTCACGCCGCCGTCCCTCAAGAAGGGTATCGTCGGCGAGCTTCGCTACCGGCCCGAGAGCCAGCGGGTTACGTTGAAGCCCGGCCCGAAATTTCGGTACGGCGAGTTCGTGAAGGAAGCTTTCGTCTGGAAAGATCCCACGCAGTCGGCCCGGATGCGCGGCCTAAGCCTGCCCTAGTTGGTTGCCGTACATTCTTTCTCGAAGAACTCCATGTCTATGCGGTGGGCGCCCGTGTGGGGCCGAGCGAAGAACAGCAGGCGCAGATCGAGCTTTTTCTCGCCGACACCGGTCACCCGCCGCGTCTCGAGCCGGACATGCTGCAGGTCGACCGCCACGTCCCCTGTCTCCGTTTTGGCTTTTAGGGTCGCGCCGGGGCCGAACACGTGGGTGCACCGGACGAGGGCCGAGTCTTGGGCGTCGAAATCGCACTGGGTCCTCGGAACTTCCAACACGGCTTGTTGAAGGAAGCCGATCTTCGGTAGGTTGAAGACCCCCGCGAGTTTCAGAACCAGCTTCGAACTTGCGACCTTATTGCCGTTGTCGTCGGTTTCGAACTCCGCGGCCTTTCCCTGGTAAGGGCTCTTGCAGGAAACGACCCGGTGATCCCCAGCAGCCGCCAAAGTGGACACGAACAGAGCTAAATAGATGAACTTCATACTTCCTCCAGCCCCGAACCTAAAAGAGGGGAGGGAGGACGACTACTAACGGGATCTAGCCAAGAATGATGGGATTTGATGGGATAGGGCTAAGCCTGCCCCGATCGTTTCGAGAAGTAGCGCATGGCCGCTATTGAAAGCGGCAGGAGGCTCAAGGAAATGAGCTGAGAAGTGCTTACCCAGCCTCCGAAGATAAGGCCGCGAACGTCGTCCCCCCGGAAACACTCGATCCCAAACCTCATGACGCTGTAGATGGCGATCCCGTGGAAGAAAATCTGCCCCTGATAGCGGCGCCTGCGGAAGAGCCACGTCAGATAGCCGTAGATGGCCAGTCCTCCGACCGCTTCGTACAGCTGAGTGGGATGGACCCGCACTCCCTTCACGCTCGAAAAAGTCTCTGGGTGATTGAAGATCACTCCCCAGGGGACATCGGTCGGTTTCCCCCAGCAGCAGCCGGCGAGAAAGCAGCCGATTCGGCCGATGAAGAGTCCTAGCGCGGTTGCGGGCGCCGCGATGTCGCCGTAAGGCAAAAAGGAGATCTTCAGTTTTCGGCAATAGACGATGATTCCGGCCGACGCGAGCAGAAGGGCTCCGTAGAAGACGTAGCCGCCTTCCCAAATCGCGACGATCTTTCCCGGGTGCTGCAAATAGTAGGAAGGCTCCTCGACGAAAACGTGAAAGAGGCGCGCCCCGACGACCGAACAGAGCACGACCACGAGAAAGAGATTTTCGACGTGATTGAGATCGTCTTTCGTGATCAGAGCGCGCCGAAGGGCCTCGAAATAGGCGGCGGAGAAGGCGAGGGCCAGCATCACTCCGTAAGAGGGAAGCCGGTACAGCTCCCCGCTCATATGCCATTCAAGAAGAAAGGGATACAAAGCGGCTCCGTTTCAAGGCCCAGAGATTTGCGGCCAGCAGCAGGGCGCAAAGGCCGATGAACCACTCGCCGAATCTTAAGTATATCGTCCGGGGTATCGTTTCCGGTAACCGCACGTCGTTTACCAGATACCCCTCATCGTACACCGGAGTTTTCTCCGACACACGTCCCAGGCGGTCCACGGTGAAGGAGACGCCGGTGTTAGTGACCCGTATCAGGGGCACCCGGTGCTCGAGGGATCGGAAAACCGAGAGCGCCCCGTGCTGGTGGGGTTCCGACGTCGGCCCGAACCAGGAATCGTTCGTCAAATTTACGACCGCCTTCACGCCGGGCTCGACGGTCCGGCGGAAAAAATCGGGGACGATCGCTTCGTAACAAATCGTGACTCCGATGGGCGTTCCGTCGGCGAGATAGAGGGGTTTCTGGCTCGTGCCGCGCGCGAAATGGGAAACTTGGGGAAAGTAGTGGTAAAGCGCCGGGAAAATATCGCCGCCCGGAAAGTACTCCCCGAAGGCGAGCAGAATGATCTTCGGATAGAGCTGGCGGACTATCGTGCCGTCCGCCTGCGGTTGAAGGAGAAAGGCCGCGTTGTAGTCCAGCCGGATATCGGTTGGGCTTTCGGCGTAGCCGCCCGTGAGCAGCGGCACTTTCCACTCAGCCACCTTGTCGCGGATGCGCTGGGACCACAGCCCCGTGCTTTCCAGGGAAAAGGGCATCGCGGTTTCCGGCCACACGATCAAATCGGGCTTTTTCGGATCCTGGAGCGCCATCTCGGAGAGCCGGATGTACTGCTCCATCACGTGCTCGACGAGCTTGACCGCTCCGCGCCGCGCGGCCGCCTTCTCTAAAGAACCGATGTTGGCCTGAATGAGAGCGACTCTCAGGTTTTTCGACGGCGGCTCGGGCTCGGACAGCCGCCAGGCGCTGAAGCCGATCGCGACGAGAAAGAAGGTCGCGGGAACGGCGAGAATCGCGTAACCCTTGCGCCGCTCGAAAACCAGAAACGCCGTGCAACCGGCGCTGAAGATTGCAAAAGTGAAAAACGATGCGCCGGTGATTTCCGTCAGCTGGTTCAACCAAGCCGTGGCGTAGAAAGTGTGTCCGACGAACCAGGGGAAGAGCTTCGGAACAAAAAATTCAACGAGGGTGAATAGAGCCGGAAGCCCTATGGCGTACCAGAGTTCCCGCGGGAGATCGTCTTCCTTGTCGGGAGAGAAGCGGGCGTTGAGGTAACCGGCAAGCGATGTGAACACCGGGAAATTGAGGGCGCCGATGAGCGTGAAGAGCAGGAAGATGAGAAACGAAACTCCCCAGTTCAAATAGCCGAAGGTATGGATGACGTAGGTCACCCAGTAAAAACCCCCGAGCATGATCACGAACGAAGTAAAAAATCCCCAGCGAAAGGCGTTGCCCGGCGAGGGGCAGATTCGGATTAGCGGTACGAGAAGAAACGGGAGCAGGAATACGAGAGGCACGAGGCAAATCGGTGAGAACGCCAGGACCATGCACAGGCCCGCGAGGCCCGAGAGCGCCCACTTATTTCGCGAGAGCTTTTTCCACATTGGCGGCGTAGCGCTCCAGTATTTTGGTTAGCTCGGTTTTCGCGAAACCGGACACGAGTCCCTTCATGATGCCCGGTACGGGAAGCTCCACCGTAAAGTTCAAATCAAGATCCGCGCGGCTGCCGTTTCCATCCGGAGCCACCGACCACTTGAGGCTCAATTGGTGCGGTCCCGAAGCGGGCAGCAGGGATGCGGTGGTCGCGGTGGCTTCAGCTTTCGTCGAAAAGCTGATAGCCAGCTTGAAGCTTTGGTAGCCGACCTCCTCGAACTCCCAGGCGTACACGCCCGGGGAGGTTTCCATGAAGCTCTTCAGACCCTTGAACTGGCGGCCGACGGATTCGGGCCAGTTGGAGAGATAAGCGAGAGTTTCCGCGGCCGAACGGGGGCTTCGGATCTTGGCCCGGAAGGGAATCTCCAAGGTGGCGGACATGTTGAAGATCCTACCGGTGGCGACTTGGGTAAGCAACTCTGTAGACCCGGCGGGTCGAATGAGTATAATCGGCCCTTTTCGAGGAGGTTCCATGTCGTTTGCGCGCTTTGCCCTGCTTTCCCTGACGCTCGTTATTTCGAGTTGCTCCACCATGACCCGCGATTTGGAGGCGGCTCCTGAGCTGCTTACCGCGAAGGGCGAGGTGGCCGTCAGTCCCACGGACAACGAAAACCGTAAGGTGGTTCTTTCGGTGAAGCACCTGGCTCAGGCCGAGAAGGTGCAGCCCGGGGCGAAGTTGTTCGTAATGTGGGTTCAGCCCGTGGAACCCGCGGGTGCGCCGGTGCAGAATCTCGGGGCGTTCAACGTGAGCTCCGATCTCGATGCGAAGATCACGGGCACCACGCCTCATTCGAAGTTCGATGTCTTCGTGACGGCGGAAAACGCCCGGGAAGCGACCGCCCCGACGGGACGCCGCTTGCTCTGGTCCAAGATCAACTACTGATCACCAGGTTTGCATAATTACGAAGGCACCCAAAGCGATCAGAGCTGCCGCTCCGATTAGCTTGGCCCAATGGTGGGATCCTTGGCGCTCGACCGCATGGGACTCGAAGCAGTCGGCCATGATTAGATTCTTGCCGCCGATAACTCTGCCTGCGCACCGGATGGCGCCCGGTGGAATCGGCGGAGGTGTGTAGGAGCCCCGGGAGCCGCCTCCGGCCGCCGCCTTAGCCATTCCGTAGAAGCCGGCCTTCAATTCCTTGTCGGATATTCGTCCATCCTCATTCACGTCGAAGCGGGAGAGAAGGGCTGCCTCGGGAGCCGACAGCCATCTCATCGCCTCTTTCTTGAACTCGGAGAACCCGGCGTGCGGAGTGACGAAAAATCCGTGCGCATCGGGATGAAAGGTTCCGTGAACGAGTAGCGGAGAGCCCGGGCAAAGGACCTGCTCGCCGACCCGGAATTTCGCTTCGGGCATCAAACCAAAGAAACCGGGCTTCGGGGGAAACTCGGCGATGCCAGGGAGATCGCGGGCGAGCTTTTCCTGCCTCTCTTCGCTTAGATCGTCCCAGGCCCACCAGTCCCAGGTAGCCTCTAGCTGCGCCTCCGTCGGAACGATCATCGCTAAACCCGAACTATCCGCGAGAAGAAATGGTTCCCCGCTCTGCTTGCGGTGAACGGTTTTCCAGGTCGTGCTTTTACCTTCGCGAACTTCTTTCTCCAGCTTGAAATCGAAGTAGACGGCGGAGTGTCCAAGGGGGGTGCGGCAAGAGGCTTTGTCGGTCGGCCAGGCGACTCCCTGGAACTCGCACTCGCCGCTAGCGGCGGTGGCGATTTTGGAAGTGGGCAGGTTCTCGATGTTACGGCGGCGCCTCCAGGAGCGAAGCGTATGAACGCCGAGCTGCGCTCCGATCGCGCCGAGCAGGAAGCCGAGTTTGAGGGGGCCCTTCTTCGACATGAATCAGCCCGTAAGGCCCATCTTCAGATTGGGGCGCTCGCGTTCGGCAGGCGCCGCTTGGAAGAGCTCCATCCGGTGGTAGCCGAGCATGCCGGCGAAGAACCGATCGGGGATTTGCTCGATCCGGGTGTTGAGGACGGTGACGGCCTCGTTGAACCACTCGCGCCGATCGCTGATGTGGCTTTCGAGCTCGGAGATGCGTTGCTGAAGCTGACGGAAGTTCTCGTTGGATTTTAGCTCCGGGTACGCTTCGCCGAGAGCGATGGCTCCCCTGAGAGCGACGGAGATCTGCTGGGCCGCGGCCACCTTGTCCCGGGTGGTTTGAGCGCCGCCGTAACGGCTGCGTCCCTGAACGAGCCCTTCGATGATTTTCTTTTCGTGCCGGACAAACTGCTGAATCACTTCGATGAGCTGGGGAATTTCGTCATGGCGCTGACGAAGGACGACGTCGATGTTCGCCCAAGCCTTGTCCACTTGCCGGCGCACCTTCACGAGCCCATTAAAGAGGGTGATGAAGGCGCTGACGGCGAAGACCGCAAGCACTCCGAGACCGATCAAAACAGCGACTGGCAAAGCCATGGCAGGTTCTCCTGTTCCTTAGCTTTTCGGCCGAACGGGGGCGGCGCATGAAGGAGAAAAACTTAAACGTGACGCGCTGGCTAATCGAGCTTCTTGGAGGCGTCGCGGACCAGCTGGTCCTTGTCGCGGCGGCAGATGAGGATGTGCCCGTCGCTCTCGACGACGATGAGGTCTTCGACACCGACTAGCGCCACCGTCTTCCCCTGAGGGACGGAGACGAGGCAGCGGCGGCTGTCGAAGGATTCGGCTTTGCCGGAAAGCGTGGCGTGGCCGGAAGAGTCCTTGGCTTTCATTTCAAACAGAGCATTCCAGGAGCCGACATCGCTCCAGCCCATGGAGGCGGGGAGCACGTAAACGTTGTCGGCCTTTTCTAAAATGGCGGTATCGATCGGAGCCGCGGTGAGGGTGCGGTAGACGGCGGCGCGATCTTTTCCCTTGGCGTTACGGAGCTTCGTCCAATCGGCTCCCAGAAACTTTTCGAAGGCGCTCGCGATCGTTTTCAGCCGCCACACGAACATGCCGCTGTTCCACGAGAAGTTTCCTTCTTTCAAAAATTGCTGCGCCTTTTGTTCGTTGGGCTTTTCGACGAAACGGCGGACTTTGAAGAGTTCGCCTCCCGCGGCCTTGTCGCCGGCTTCGATGTAGCCGTAGCCCGTGTGGGCGCAATTGGGCTGGATGCCGAAGGTGACGAGCGCGTCGTTTTTCGCGGCAAACGCCGCGGCCTTCCTGAAGGCCGTGCGAAAAGCTTCTTTGTCGGCGATATGGTGATCGGCGGGAAGAATCGCGAGCACCGCTTCGGGCGAGACTCCGCGTTCCAGAAGCTCGACTGCGGTCAGCATGAGACAGGGGGCCGTGTTCTTGCCTTCGGGCTCAAAAAGATGGTTTTTGATTTGGGGAAGCTGCGTTTCGAGGAGTTTTCTCTGGCTGTCGGTTGAAATCGTGTAGAGGTTCTTCGTTTCGACGAGGCCTTCGAGCCGGTCCGCGGTTTCCTGCACGAGAGAACGCCCGCCGAAGAGAGACAGATACTGTTTGGGGAGAGTCTTCCTGGAGAGCGGCCAAAAGCGCGTGCCGCTGCCCCCGGAGAGAATGACTGCGAGCCAATTAGCTTCTGCCATTGGAGTGGAGCCCTTCAGCTTCTGCCATAGCGGTCTTGGAGTCGGACGACGTCGTCCAAATGAGGAGTGGAAACTTCGTAGAGCCGGGAATCGACCTTTGCGGTGAGCCGGTGAATGCGGCCGGGCACGATGTGAAATACCGAGCCCGCGACGAAGTCGATCTTTTCGAGGGAGTCTTCGGTCATGCCCGTTTCGAGCAGGATATGGCCCGACTCGACTATCATCGTCTCTTCCTTGATGCGGTGGTACTGCATCGAGAGGCTTTCGCCCGCTTTCACGAAGAGGATTTTACCGACGTAATCTTTGGTCTGGGCCCAAAGGATCTCGTAGCCCCAAGGCTTGGTGGTCTTCTTACCCTGGGTTATCAGATTTTCGGATGAGATAGTTGTTAACCTCTCCCCGCAGCTGGAGGTACTCGCCGCTCTTTTTCGCGGCTTCCATGTCGGGGTAATAGCCTAGCCATACTCGATACCAAATTTCCTTGCCGTCGCCAAACTTCTTCACGGAGAGGTAGGCGTGTGGAAAGCCGAGGCCTTTGAGTGAGTTGATGCGATCCACGGCGTCGGTTTTCGTGGGATAGGAGCCGACCTGTACGGTGAACGGGCCGATGGCGAAGCTGGGCGGCACGGCTGCCACGGGGGCAACGGAGGCCGTTTTGCGGGGATCTTCCACCTTCGCCGGCTCCACCGGTTTCGCCTTCGCGATCGGTTTCGGCGGTTGGTAGCCTTCCAGTAGGGGACGGATTTTCGGATTTTTCGCCAGTGCTTCGGCCTGTCTGACGGCGTCCGGGTCGACGGAAAGCACGGGGAGGGAGGATTTCGGGATGAGGCGCAGCGGCTCGGGCGGCGGGGGCTCGGCCGGGGCGGTTTCGGCTAGGGATCTTTCCGGGTTTACCTGGCTGGTGGCCGGGTATTTCAGGGAGGTGGAGTTCGACGCGGTGGGAATTTCCGCCGGAGCGGCCGGCGCGGCGGGGGCGGATAGAGGCATGGACTCGTAACGGGCCTGGGAGAGACCTTTGCCGACCACGATGCCGACCGTGAACATGAGGAGCGACACGAAGATGAAAAGGCTAAAGATGACCGCTACCTCGCGGTGGTCAAAGCGAAGCGTCGTGTTCTGATTCGTCATATTTAGGTGCGGCTTTCAGACGGACGGTGAGGGAAGGGCTACCCTTCTATTTTAGCCAGGTTCGGCGGCGATCTCAATTACTTGACGTGCGGGCGGAAATCTTTAGATTAGGGCGTCTTGTCCGCTCCTATCTGTGGTGGGTGTAGCTCAGTTGGTTAGAGCACCAGACTGTGACTCTGGGTGTCGCGGGTTCAACTCCCGTCATCCACCCCAATTAAGCCTTCATCGTTAATCCTTATCAAGGACGAAGGCTTAACAATTACTGCGGAGAGCTCCGAACTGCAGCCCAACCCCAACGGCAGACGTCAGAGATTCGCGAAGCCCAGGTCGGAATCGCTTTTTGGCGGACGGTTTCCGTAAAGCGATCGTGCACCTGGGAAGTTTCAGTGATTCCGGAAGTGTCCAAGCTGGAATGTTTCCCGCCACCCGCTCTAATGGCGGCAAGTATCTCCGGCACCTTGCCGCTGGCGACGGCTTCGGGAGTCTCCAAGAGAGATTGCATTCTCTTCCTTACCCAAGCGGAGCTTGCGATCAGAGAGGCGTAAGTTTTCAAGGTCTTCAGATCGGCGGCGGAAGCCCAATTCACGGACCCGGAAAGAAAGGCATCGGGGGGATGATTTCTTTGGGCTTCGGGAATCAGCTCTTTGAAGTATTCCCAATCGGCCCCCATTTCCAAAAGATACAGGCGAAAACGGTTGGAGAGCTCAGCGTCCGAAAAATCCGTTTGCTTGGGAACATCGAGAAACGCCACCAGTCCAGTGTCCGCCTTCTCGAACGCCATCCGCTTTTCCATGAGCTCGGAAAGCAAAGTGCTTTCATGGGCAGTTTTGGGCTGCCTGGGAGCTCGCAACTCGAAGGGCGCGTCCTTTTTTGATAAATCGGTTTTGTCGACGTACTTCAGGCCTATTCCTTGATCGTGCCTCGCGGACTCATGATAGGGAGTCTTTGTATAAACCTCCCAATGGATTCGTTTGGCCACCTCCTCGGTGGTGGCTACTTTTCCTTCGTTCACATCCCGAACTATTCTGAGAAGTGCCGCGCGCTGGCGTCCCTCGAGATGGGAGACGGGAGGAGCATTTTCAATATCCGCGCCGAGGATCCCCGAGGCCAGTTCCTGATAGTTGTGATAGTTGACGAAGTACTTCAAGAATCCCTTAGGATCGCCTTCGAACGCCGACAGTAATCCAACGTTGAAATGGGCGACTTCGCCGGTGGTCTCGAATCCCAGCCGGCGGGCTACCTCAAAGATGAATTTTTCGGTCCGTTCCTCGTTGGCTTTCATCTCCTCCACCGTTTCCGGCCCCGTCATCACTTCCACGCACCCGGGATCGACGCTGAGGATGAAGTGGTAACCGTTCTTGAACGTCACCACATACTCTTCCCTCCCGCTCCATTTTCCCTTTCGCGAAGTGACCTCGCACTCGCCGCCTTCACATAGCTTCTTCACCTCGTTGGCGAACCTGTCGAACTCCGCAAACTCGGTTTCTTGTGGAAAGATCCAGCCTCTGCCCCAAGAACGATTGGAGGTAGCTTCGCGCTTCTTGTACGCCTCTCTCGCGGCCGGAGAGGCGAAATTGAATTCACGTCCGAACGTGGGAGGCCACGCCAAAGCTGGGCAGGCGAGGATAAAGGCATGAACCAGCGCGGCAAATAGAAGGAAGGAGCGCGGGTTTCGGGCCATACGGACTTTTCGGAAAGTTGAGGGGGAGCCTTTATCGAGGAGAAGAGGGGTGCCTAATTGTTCGCGCTGCCGAAAGGAAAGTCGAACGCCAGCCTACTTGGCGAGCTTGAACGCAGCTAAGGGGTTGTGGATAAGTCCGGGAAATAACTAGGCACCTAGTCTCCAAAGCAGGCGGATATTCTTGCGTGCTTGAAGCGAGGATCTTGAACGGCGGCGGTATGGGCATCGATCGAATTGCCATCTTCGTCAAAATACCCGC
>CAZZHG010000118.1:0-12989 GCA_964653655.1 uncultured Pseudobdellovibrionaceae bacterium | reverse complement strand
CGGCCCACGAGGTCGTGGACCCGGTGGCGCATTTCGGCGGCCGCCTTGTTGGTGAAGGTCACCGCGAAAATGGAGGTCGGATCGACGTTCTTTTCGAAGATTAGATACGCGATTCGGTGGGTCAGAACGCGTGTTTTGCCCGATCCCGCACCCGCCAGGATGAGGATGGGTCCGTCGCTGGCCTGGACCGCCAGGCGCTGCTGCTCGTTCAATCCCTCTAAGAATAGACTCACGGCAGGCAAACTATCCGGTTTTGCCCGGCCTCACAAAAAGAAAAGGGGAGGCCCTTTCGAGCCTCCCCCTTTCGAACTGAATCAGCTTACTGCGCCTTGTAGCGAGTGCAGAGCAGACGGGTGGTCGCCCGCTTTCCGCCCTTCGCGAGGATCAAGGTGCCGTAGGCCTTCTCACCTTCGGCGAGGTACTCTTTGCCTTCCTTGAAAGCGATCTGCACGACCGCCTGGGAAAGCTCGCCTTTTTGACCCTTGGCCGAGTACTGAACCACGCTCGACAGATTGCGCTTGGAGATCTCGCTGCCTTCGGCGACGAGAAGCGTTCCGGCGTTTTCGTGGCTCACGACGAGGATCGCGGGCGTCCGAGTGCCTTGCGAGGCGTGGGTGTGATTGTAAATCTTGACCCGGTAACCATCCGTGCTCGCGCAGCGGAAACCGCTCGCGAACGCAGGGGCAGCCAGACCGACCACAGACACCAACACCAGTTTCAAGGTAGAGCTATTCATGACACTACTCCGTGTAATTCAACTGCAGCTGGAAAATTCAGCGCCCAGTGCGCTGGTAAACTCCAGCCATTAACTGTTTAGGAGTTGTGCCTACTAAACGTAGGTACAAGGAGCCGAAGAGGGGTTTCCCCCGTAGAAGTGCTCCCTGGAACGAGACCAGTTCTTAATTGGAAAGTTACCGAACGGAACTCCCAACCCAGAGAGACGCATACAGTTTTTTAAAAAGGTTCGTCAACATTATTTTCTGGTACAACTATTCAGTGAGATCGCTTCTCTTAATCCTCCTCGGAATCTTTCTCATTTCAGCAAGTTCCGACGCTTTGGGGCGAAGACAAAAAGCCTCGATCGCAAGGCCGTCCGGCATCACCACCGAGGACGCGCTACAAAAAATTCTGTTTTACGAAGACCGCCGCGTTCCGAAGGCCGATTTTCTCGTGAAATCGCTCGGCCACCCTTCCGAAAGAGTCCGAAAAGCCGCCGTTTTGGCCCTCGGCCGCATCGGCGACAACATCGGGCTCGACGAAATGGCGCGAATTCTGAGCAAGAAGGACGTCGACCTTCGGATACACACCGCCTTCGCCTTGAGCCTCATTCCCGACGAAAACGCCGCCAAAATCCTCTCGCAGAATTTTCCCATGCATAAGGAAGCGCAAACCCGGGCCGCTCTCATCGAGAACATGGGGCGCACGGGCGGCGAAAACACGGTGAAGCTTCTGTCCGACACGCTAAACACGGAGCCGAACTCCCGGCTCTTCCCTTCCATCTACGAGTCCCTGGGGCTGCTTTGGAGCCGGGACTCGGAAAACTGGACCGTGCCGCCCGGACTTCTTTCCCGTCTCGCCCGCGCGGCCCAAAGCCGGGGAGGCGAAGCGACGCTTGCCGCCTTCGCGCTCGCCCGCTTCAAGGGAACGGCGGCGATGCTTCCTACCGACGAGGTTTTGAACGCCGCCGCCAACGCCGCGAGCGAATTTCCGAGAGCGTTTCTGACCCGGGTCGCCGGAAAGATTCACACTCCGGCCTCCCTCGCCCTTCTTGTCAAAGGCGCGGCCAATCTTTCGTCCTTGGCCGTTAGAATCGAAGCGGTGAAGGCTCTCGGCAGCCAGGAGCCCACCCCGGAATGCCTTCAAGCGCTCAACACCGCCTTTGGGGACGCTTACCAGCACGTCGTCTTCGAGGCGCTAGTCGCCGCGGGAAAGCTGGGACCGAAGGCCGCGACCCTTTCGCCGGCCATCCTTAGTCTCTGGAACTCGTCCCGCTCGACCTGGATCAAGGGGACCGCCCTGAAGACTCTCTCTCATGTCGACCCGACGGCCGCGCGCGCGGAGGTGACGAAGACGCTTTCGAACGCGAGCTCGCCGAACCTCACCGAGGCGGTGGCGGCGCTCGGCATTCTGGGCCAAGCGGCCGACGTGCAAAAGCTCGCCACCTACCTGACCAATACGAATATTCTCGTCGCCGGCGCGGCGGCGGAAGGGCTGAGCCTCGTCGACGGCTCGCTCATCGGCCCCGACGTTCAAGCCGCGCTCAAGATGTCCTTGGATAGAACGGATGCGAACCTCACGACGGTGGTCGCCCAAATCGCGGCTCAGCAGCAATGGAAGGATTTCTCCTCGTCGTTCGTCACGATTTATCCGAGATTGAATGCTGTGGAGCACCTGGAAGCGAAGGTCGCGGTGCTCACGACGCTTGGGCTTCTCGGCGATGGCTCGACTGCAAATTTGGTACTGCAGGCGACGAACGAGAAAGAAAAGATCGTCATCGAAGCGGCGGCGAAAAGCTACAAGCAGCTCACCGGCAAAGACGTTTCCGACAAGATCCCCCTCAACAGCAAGATCGAGGCGCCGGCTCCGCTTTATTCGGCGGTCAGCGCGGCCGCCGGAACCCGGGTCGTGCTGAAAACGACTCGCGGGGAAATCCATCTGAAGATGGTCTCCGACGCGCCCGTCACGGCGTACAATTTCCTGAAGCTCGTACGGTCTGGCTTTTACACGAACAAGGTTTTTCACCGCGTGGTTCCGAACTTCGTCGTGCAGGGCGGAGACCCGAGGGGAGACGGCTTCGGCGGGCCCGGTTACCTCATTCGCGACGAGGTTTCTCGAAAGAAGCACGAGCGCGGTACCGTCGGTATCGCGACGGCCGGAAAAGATACGGGCGGCTCCCAGTTCTTCTTTAATCTCGCGCCCAACTTTCATCTGAACGGGCGCTATACGATCTTCGCGGAAGTCACCCAAGGCATGGCGGTCGCCGACAAGCTCGAAGCCGGCGACAAGATTCTCTCTGCGAAAATCTACTAAGCCCCAGATGTAGTCGCCCTTCTTGATCTTCTCGAGAGAGATCTTCTCCGTCGGCGGTGGGAGGCCCTCGTACGGAACCTAAACACCGTCCATGTTTTGGCGATGTTGTCGCCTCGGGCACCGCCGGAAATCCAGCGCTCAAGCCTAACTCCGGCGGTATACCGCTTGCACCACCTGTCCCCGAGGCGACTTTTCCTGGGGGGCCGAATGAAAAGTCTTTCTACGCTGCTTGCCGCTTTCTCAATTTCCTTAACCTGTCTTGCCGATAGTCCGAAGGTGGAGGACCACTCTCCGGTCGGTCCGCCGCCGGGGACGGGCAAAACGGGAACCTTCGAAGCCTCGAGTCCACTTCACGCCGTGGTGGAATCCCTGGGCGCGGACCTAAAAGCGCAGAAGACTCTTTTTGCGGAGATGAACGCCCTTCGCGATGGGCTCGCCCTTCCTTTCGGCGACATTCAGAGCGAAGAGGGCAAGAAAACCGCGGATCAGCTTCTTAAAGTGATCGATGCCGCCGCCGCGGCGCAATGGCCCAGCGGCGCTCGGAATTTACTGCTCGATGTGCTGAAGAAAGACAACGCTCTCTCCACTTACGCTCTGGCGTTGTTGCTCGACAAGATGCCCAAGGAGCATTGGACGGCATCCTTCCACAACACGCTACTCGACCTGCTGGAGTTTGGTTCCAATAGCGGGCTTAGGATGCTAATCGCCCAGGCCCCGTTGCTAGAGGACAAGAAGTTCCCCCTTAGGCCGGATTCAAAGCGCTGGACCCAGGTGTTCGGGGACATCGCGGATGGAAAGAACGGCGCGGACACGAGGCTTGCGGAGAGGGCGTCCTGGGCCTTGCACGCCGCCGGTAGCCGCATCCGTAAGATCGAGCCGCCACCCGCTCCGGGAAGCACCTTGGAAAAAGCGCAGATCGCGGTAGCGCGCGCCCTGGACGCGAAGCTGGCGGCAACGATGGATGCGACCGACAAGAAATTCGTCCGGAATCAGCTGGTGCGGCTCGAAAGGCTCACGCAGCAGCGTCCGGAAGAGGCCAAGGCCACTCTCCGAGCGAGACTCGAGCGTAAGTCCGCGATCAACGACGAGTTCGGCGACGAAATCCCGCTCGACTAAGCGTCAGATGTAGTCGCCCTTCTTGATTTTCTCGAGAATGATCTTTTCCGGCATCGTCGGATCGCGCGGATCGACGGTGAAGAAAGACTGCTGCTCGCAACGTCTCTTGTTCGCCAAGAGCCAGTGCAAGATCTTCGATAGCCTCGCGTTCTTCTTGTCCTTGAAGAACGGGTCGTTCTTCAGGGCGTCCGCCGCCTTTTTCAAGGCGCGTCCTTCCGCGAGATCGCTCTCCTTCACCGGATAATCGCTGAGATCGTACTTCTTGATGTCTTCCGGGAGCACGCCGAGAAAGTGCACCTCCGGCGCGCTGAAATCGGAGTTGCGGATGAGACTCGCGGCCGACCCGGCTTTCAGCGTACGGAAGATGTTTTGCATCGTGTACGCGTCCAGATCTCCGAAGAAGAAGATCGGAATCTTCAGCTCGTGCTGGATTAGATGCACCCAGCCGCGGACCGCGTTACTCGGAACGCCCTGGGCGCCGAGAAGGATCGCGTTGTTGCGCTTGCAAAAGCCGTTCGCGACGAACGTGTTCGCCGTGCCTTCCGATTCCACCACCAGGCAGAAATCGATCTTCTTCTTGGCTTTGAGCTTCAGGCTCTGGGGCCGGTTTTTCGGCTGAAACGGCGTCGTTCCCATGCTGCCGAGATCGACCACCGCCTTCGTTCCGTCGGGGAGAGTCTCCGTGACGACGAGGTTGTTGCAGTAGGTCTGGCCGCCGCGATCGTTCGCAAAGCAGTTCAAGTCTTCGCGGTAGCACTCCAGCATTTCACAGATGAAATCGATGACCGCGTCACTTTCCGACTGATCGGTGAAATCGAGCGGCTTCAGCTCCGGGTTATGCTTCACTTCGCCTTTTGCGATGTAGTAAAGCTCGCGCTTGGTGTTGACCGCGCCGGTATCGAGGTTGCGAAGCAGAATCTCGAGAATGAAAACCGCGCGCGACATCTTCTGAACGGAGGAAACGTTCAGCTCCGAGCGCACCGTCTTGTTGCCGGGAGTGAGATAACCGACTTTCTGAGAGTAATTCGCATTATCGAGGGAACACTTGATGGCTTCGAGCACGGGGCGTTTGGCCGCCTCGAGGTCGGAGAGCATCCTCAGACAAAGTTCCTTGGAAACATTTACGACGTCGTTATCGCCTCTCATTGCTTAGCCTCCGGCTGACGTTTGGCGGGTTTCTCGGGCTTGGCCGCTTTTTCGGCTTTGGCGGCTTTGGCGGCCTTCCCGTTCTTCGCCGCTTTCTTCGCGGTCTTGCCCTTTCCCTTGGCTGCTTTCTCCGGCTTGGCGTCCGCTTTGGCCTCGGCCGCTTCCTCCGCGCCGCCCTCTTCCGGCGGCCGCTCTCCCTCTTCGGTGGCCCTCGCCTCGTCGGCCTCGTCACTGACCACGCGGACTTTGCCGGAGGCCTTCGCCTTCTCTAGCTCCTGAACCGATTCCGAAAGCTCTTTCTTCGCGACGTTGATCTCGCGGCCGAGAAGCTTCACCAACCCGTCGATCGCCTTTTGCTTGCGCGACGCCGGCGCCTTCGTGATGCGGCACAGGGTATCGACGAGGATCGGGCAGAACTGCTCGATGTGCTGCAGCTTCTTCTCCAAATCCGCTTCGCGAGATTCCTTCTTGATGTGACGGGAAAGTCTCTGTCCAGCCTGGATGAGGGCGCGGCGAAGCTCTTCGACGAGCTCGTCACTAGCATCGATGGTTTCCTTCGAAGCGTTCTTGAACTTGATGAAGGGCGATACCAGCGACACGGCGATGACGTAAGGGCCGGTCGGGATCGCCCCCTTCGGCTGGGCCAGTCCGTAGGTGCGCCACTGAACGGAAGTGATCGCCTTCACGATGGCGCACGAGGATTTGTCGAACTGCAAGGGCACGCGGTTGGCAAAGCGGAGCACCGTCACCGGGCCTTCTTCGTTCTCGCCGGGCACCGAAAGCTTTTCGCCGCCGCTCTTGAGACGAGCGATGGCGATTTCCACCGCCACCGGCTTGAAGTCGCAGATGCAGGGCTTGCGGGTGACGACGGAGAAGAAGTCCACTTCGCCAAGACGCCGGATGCTCTTGGAGAGGGGCTCTTCCCCGATGATCATCACGGATTTTGTCGACGGCGCCATCAGGTTCGTCTTTTGAATCGCCGTGAAAATGTCCTTGAACTCGGTCTCTTTCAGCTTCGAAACCGTCTCGTCGATCTTCTTCTTGTCGAGGCCGTTCGCCACGAACTCGCTAATCACGTTGTCGGTAACCCGCGAGAACCCGGTTTTCAAAAAGGATTTCAAGGTGGAGCGGCCGAAAAGATGGGAATGCGCGATGAACTCGCCGAGCTTCATCGTGTGCGGATGGGGCTCGGTCGCCGGCGGAATGCTTGGGACGTCCTTCGAAACGCGCGTAACGGTCGTCCACTCCTGGTCCGGCACTTTGTACTTCAAAGTCATGTGCGGATTAACGAGCGTGTTGCCGAGCAGGTACGTGAGGATTCCGCCCTCGCCGTTCAGCTGGATGCGGCCGTCCACGAGAAACTCGACGGAGACGCCGTGGGGCTTGTCCCACTTCACCGCTTCCTTGGTTTTCAAAATGCCTTTGTTGTTACGGATGTCGACCTCGACCGTAACCTTCCACGCCTGGCGCATGCTCTTCGTCTTGGTGATGACGACGACGCCCTTCGCGCTGGTGAGCTGGGCCCACGTGGTCGCAGCCGAAATACCGATACCCTGCTGCCCGCGCGAGCAGCGGCCGCGGCCGAACTTGGAAGAGGCGAGGTACTCGCCGAAAACTTTCGGAACGTCCTCGAGATCGAGACCGGGGCCGTTGTCTTCCACCAAAACACGGACGAGATCCGTGTTTTTCATGGTGCCGGGACCCTTTCTTTCGATCTCGACGACCAGATCGGGAAGGATCTCCGCTTCCTCGCAAGCATCGAGGGCGTTATCGAGGGCTTCCTTGAGGGTGGTCAGTACGGCTTTCGTGGGAGAAGAGAATCCGACCTGCTGCAGGTTCTTGGAAAAATATTCGGCGGTGCTGCTGGAGGTGATCTTCTGTTTCGCCACGATGTCTCCGACTCCCTGAAAGTGAGTTAAGGTACCTTAATATGCCTACTTGTCATCCCCGCGGGACAACCCCCGGAAATCCGCGTCCTGTAAGCTGTCCAGACAAAGCGGAGACTGAGTCTTCAGTAGACAGTTCGCTTCTTTTCTCAATGACGGCGGCCACCTGTACCACCGCCCCGAGGCCCCCGGAACCCAACTAGTATACACAGGCTTCAATTTCCAGCCTCTAAGTCCGCCTGCCGCACGGCGGCACACCCCTTGCTCCCTTAGGCTGCAGTCAGCTAGCCCAAGTCATCTGAGGGGATTCATCATGCGGGCAAAATTTGCGACCACCGGTCTCGTGTTTCTACTCGCGGCCTGCTCCGGACCGCAGGATAAAGGCTTCAATTTAGAGGCGTCCAGCCCAAGGGGCATTTTCAACGGCACTTCGGCCGCGGGAAAATTCGAAAACGTCGGGGCGTTCCGCAACGAGGGAGCCTTCCACTGCACCGGAACCCTGGTAAGCCCGAGCGTGGTTTTGACCGCCGCCCACTGCGTGACCTCCACGGTGCTCCCGGACCTTTCGTTTCATAGAGATCTAAGCGTCGCCGAAGGCGCCTACGTCTCCGACTACCGCGTTCACCCGAAGTACTCCGAGTTTTATACGGCGAATCTTCCCATCACGAAATATTTCGATCCGTCGGCGACTGAGGCCATCGACCTGCCGAGCGGAGCCGACGTCGCGCTCGTGAAGCTCGAGAAACGCTTTTCCAACTTCAAGTCCTACGGTCTCGGCGGCGGCGCTTTGTCGACGAATGAAGCGCTGACTGCGGTCGGCTTCGGCGAAGACGAGCGGGGCGTTTCCGGCATCCGCAAGCTCGGCGCGATGAAATTCGACAAGCTCTTTCTCGGCGTCGGCCTCGAGAGCGTGAACTCTTCCGTCGTGCCGCCGGTCATCACGTACAGCAATTTTTCCGACGGCATCATCCACGCGATTTCCGCGGACTCGTCGAAGCAAGTGATCTGCAGTGGCGACAGCGGCGGCCCGCTTCTCAGAAAATCCGGCGACTCGATTTCCATCATGGGCATCGCTTCCTGGGTTTCCATGGAAAGCGACGTGGTCTCCGACGAAACCAATCTCTACTTCGTCCCGAAAAACCGTTGCGCCCGCGTGCTGGATAACTTCCACACGGCGGTCGAGCCTTTCGCGAACTGGATCCGCACGGAACGGGAGAAACTCGATCCCTCGGGCGCTTGCATCGGCGACGACGACGACAAGGGCACGACTTTGAACGGCGGCTGCCTTCTCAAGCAGGGTACGGGCGGCGCGGTTTTCAGCAAAGCGGCGACCGTGAGCATCGACAGCACGACGGTGCAGCGTTTCAGCCGAAACTCGGCGGTTGCTTACTGCGATTCGCTGACCGAAGGCGGTTACACCGACTGGGTTTTGCCCTCGAAAAAACAGCTCGAGGACGCGTCGGCCAACGGTGGTTTCGAGCGCCTCAATCTGGGAGCCGAGCTTTATCACTGGTACTGGTCGGGCACGGCTTCGGGCCTTTCCCCGGATTCAGGCACGGCGGTGAACCTCAAGTTGGGGCAAACCCACGTAGGCTACCCGCTCCACCAGAACTACCCGCTCGCGGTGGTTTGCGTGCGTAATGGGAGCTAAGGCCACGTTAAAGTTAACGTTAACCTTAACGTTAATATTTCCAAGGACTTAGCCTGTATACCGGCAGTACACCCGACTAACTTCCCATCATGTAAGTTAAGTAGCTGGAACTATTTCACTTTGGCTAGTTCCTGCCCGTCCTGAATACAGGCTGTATAGGGGGGAGCGTGCGTAAACGGCACCCCCAAGCCCAACGCGCCGTGGCACCACCGTTGCAATTTAACCAACCTGAATACACCGCACCGACCTCTTCTTAGCACCCACACCCTGACTCTCCTTAGACGCCACCGTAACCCGAGGTTTGAATGGACTCCTTCTTCTCGAAAATCATCGTCCTCTTCTCCTTAGTGGTTTCCTTGAATGCGTTCTCCGGCTCCCCCGCGCCGAAGAAGAACAAGCTGCTCCCGGCCCGCCGGCTCGCCAGCCTCGAAACGAATTCCGAAACGGACTACCGCAGCGTGCGCGCCGAAGAAAAGACGGCGAAGTCCCCGAAGAATTTTCAGCTCCGCCTCGGCCTCACGGCCGGACTCGGCACCTCGACCGGTTCCGAAGTCAGCTCCGCCTCCGACCTCGGCGTCGGCGCGGACAAGAACCTCTCTTTCGCTTTCAACGCCGACGTGACGATGTTCCGCCACTTCGGTTTCGAGCTCGAAGGCTCTTCGGGCTTCAAGGCTTCGCAATCGAACTCGGTGGATGCCGAAACGCCTTTCACGCAAGTGCGTGAGCGCTCGATCAACGGCGCGATGGCGAACCTCAAAGGACAGATTCCTTTGCGCATCGGCCGCTCGCGCCTCACCCCGAAGGTGGGCCTGGGTTACGGAGTGGTTCAGCTCAAAGACACCGTCAGCCTCGCGGGCTTCGAGGATGCTTCCTCGAGCGACACCGTCGCCGTCATGAATGTCCCCTACGTGGTGGGCGGAATCGATTTCAATCTGAACCCCCGCTGGCTCTTCTCCGCGGATTTCGCGAAGTCGGTCGGCGGCTCGGGCCACTTGGATTTCAGCAACTCCCAGAGCGAGCTGGCTCTGCGGGAAATCGGCGTGACCCGCCTTCGGGCCTCGGTCTCGTACCGGCTCAATCCGACGCTCAGCCTCGGCGGCCAGTACGTACTGCGCTCTTTCAGTTTTTCTCAGCCGCTCGGCGACGGAGACACGTTTCCGTCGGCGGTCAATCAGAACCAGTTTCTCGGTCTCGTTCAGTTCGATCTGTAACTCGAAAGGAACTTCATGACTCGCACTTTGAAAATTTTCAGCTTCGCGCTTCTCTCGCTGATTCTCAGCTCGAAGGCCCACGCCGAGTTCCTTCCGGTGGAAGACGAGGAAGGCCGTATCGTGGAGGCCGAAGAGGCCCGCCAGATCGCCCCCCGCCGCCGCGGCCCGGAGCAGACGGAAAATTCCGGCGAAGCCGAAAAGCGCGCCAAGATCGAACGCTATCTCGACGAAGCGGTCTCCCCGCGCGGCGCCGGACGCCGGGCGAACAGCGGCCGCCGTGGCTATCGTTACAATTCCGAAACCGGTTTCGCCGGCGAAACTTCCGCCCCAGTGGAGCAGCCCCGCTCGTACGGCGGCATGCCCATCCGCAAAGTTTTGAAGACGGTCCCCTCGCAGCCGGGAGCCTTCTCTTTTGATTCCGCCCCGAAGGAACCCCAGAGCTACAACCGGGCCTTCCAGGCCGAGGCGATTTCCGAAACGGAACTGGCCCGCAAAATTACCGAAGACGTGGAACCGACTTTCAACCGCAAGCAGCGGTGGCGGACCGAAGACGAGCCGTCGTACCGCGCGGCGCCCCCCCGCGCCGCCAAGCGCGAAGCGAGCCCGAACTATCCGTTCGACGCCGAGCGCGGCCCGGCTTCCGATTTCGCCTCCGCTTTCGAGCCCAAGAAACCGACGAAGAGCCGCCAAGCCCTTCTCAACGTGAAGAAGTGGATGCGCAACGAGGAAGAGAAAGCGGCGCGCCTCGAAGTCGAGAACGAAGACGACGAAAACAACGGCCCGACGGAGTTCACGGCGCAGATTGGTTTACTCGGCGGAATGAGCTCGCTGAAGAACGGCACCGAGCAGACGACCTCGACGGAAGCGTCGCCTTCCAACATCTACCTCGGCGCCTTCGCAAACTTTCACCTGGGCCAGTACTTCGGAACCGAGCTGGAAGGATTCTACGGAATCGCCCCGAAGCTTTCGGAGATCATTTCCGACGGAACGACCGAGACGCAAGTCGACCGCTCCGTGCACCACATGGGCGCGATGGCGGATCTTTACCTGCGCTACGCTTTGCCCCTCGGCTCGATCAACCTCATCCCCAAGTTCGGCGTCGGCTACGGTCTTTTGAATGTTAAGGCGAAGTCGGAAACGCAGGGGCAGGAAAACTCGCTCAACCAGAGCACGTCGGGACTCTACTGGACGGTGGGAATGGACTTTCAGCTCAGCGAATCCTTCACTCTCGGAGTGGATTACGCGAAGACCTTCAATGCTTCGGGATCGATCACGGAGAACCTGAACGGGACCCCCTCGAGCCGGGCCATCGAAGGCGCCGGTTTCGACCGGATCCGCATCGGCGGTTACGTGAGACTTTCGCCGAAAGTTTCTCTCGGCGCCCAGTTCGTGGTTCGCAACCTCACCGCCGGCAGCTCGGCCGCGGCGAACCTCAACGGCAACGTCACGAAGGACACGGAGTCCCTCAACCAGATTCTCGGCGTGCTGATGTTCACCCTGTAATCATGGCCCTCTAGAAGCTCGCGCCCAAGCCGACGGGAAGGCTCGCGTTCACGCCCAGGAACACCCGATGGCTCTTCGCATAGCCCGCGAAAATCCCAATATCCAAATCCGAGATCTGGATTACGCCCGGGTAGACGTTTGCCCGGAAGGCTAGATCGGTCGTCCCATTCAAGGTAAGCGACGCCAAGAGCGAGTCGTCTCTGTCCCAGTATAGGCCCGTGACGAAGTCGCCTTTGAAGGCAAGGGGGTCCGTCGGAACGATGCCGAATCCCACCGAGAGGTTGTCCGTCGGAGAAATCTTCTTGGTCACGCCCCCGAGAAGCAGCAGGCCCAGGTGAAGGAAGGGGCGCCACTCCTCTCCGAACAGCTTCGGCCGAAGCACATAGTTGAGCCCCGCGTTCTGAATCCGAAGGTCGTTCAGGGTCAACATGGGCTGATAACTCCAGGCCCGCATCTGAAGGTCACGGTGGAAAAACCGGGCGACATCGTCGTTCAAGAAGAGGATCTTTCCGGCGATATCGAAGAAGAGAAGATCGGCCACGTTGTCGGTGGGAAGCACCTGGGTGGCGCTCGCTTCCAAGGCCTCGTTTCCTATGTTGGAGAGATAGCAGGTGAGAAAGGCGAGGAGAAACGGCCTGGGCACTCGGTTCGCCCGGTAATACTCAGCGAGGTATCGAAAATCGTAGCCGCCGCCCATTACATGCAGGACCCAGTTTGGCAGCGATCGGATACCGAAAAACTCGTCGCTCAGGAACTTCCCAAACCCGCCCGCGTTGGAGATGGTGGCGGCGGGACTTTTCACCCGGTGCCAGAGGACCGCGTGGTTGGAGAAGAATTTTTCCTGGCTGAAATAGAAGGGGTTTTGCGCCGTATCGAAGGCGCCGTTCAGATAGTAGGAGAGCGGGCCGAAAGCGGACACCGACCCCCACGGAATCTTTCGGTAGAGAATGTCCTCGGATCCGCGAGCCGCCCCGCAAAGGATTAGTAGGGCGACCAAAAAGCGCATGAAGGATCAATTGTACTGGAAACGCGAAATCCGGTCGATTGCGGCGGTCAGCGTCGATCGATCGGCACGTAGTCGCGCGTGACCGGGCCCGTGTAAATCTGCCGGGGACGGCAGATCTTCGAGTCCGGCGCCTCGATCATTTCCTTCCACTGGGCGATCCAGCCCGGGAATCTTCCCAGCGCGAACAACACCGTGAACATTTCCGACGGGATGTTGAGCGCGCGGTAAATGATGCCGCTGTAGAAGTCCACGTTCGGGTAGAGCTTGCGCGAAACGAAGTAATCGTCGGAAAGCGCCGCCTCTTCGAGGTGCTTGGCAATGTCGAGCAGCGGATCCTTCAGGCCCATGCGCTTCAGAACGAGATCGCACTCGCGCTTGATGATCTTCGCGCGCGGGTCGAAGTTCTTGTACACGCGGTGGCCGAAGCCCATGAGCCGCAC
>CAZZHG010000117.1:0-13281 GCA_964653655.1 uncultured Pseudobdellovibrionaceae bacterium | reverse complement strand
CCACCCGCGTGCTCCGCCCTCAGACGGCGGTGATGTGGGCCGCGTTTTTCAACTTCATCGCGTTTCTGTTTTTCGGCGTGCACGTGGCGACGACCATCGGCAAGGGAGTAATCGATCCCACGATAGCCGATCCGCTGTTGCTTTTTTCGACCCTCGTCGGCGCGATTCTCTGGAACCTCATCACCTGGTACTACGGCCTTCCCTCCAGCTCGTCCCACGCGCTGATCGGCGGCCTCGGCGGCGCCGCCGTCGCGAAAGCCGGCGTGAAAGCCATCAACATGGCGGGCTTCGGAAAAATCGCCATCTCCATCGTGGTCTCTCCGCTCGTCGGCATGCTGCTCGGTTTCACGATCATGCTGATCGTCTCGCGGCTCTGCTTCCGCCAGACTCCCAGGAAAGTGGACCATCATTTCCGGCGGCTCCAGCTTGTCTCGGCCGCGCTTTACAGTCTCGGCCACGGCGGCAACGACGCCCAAAAGACGATGGGCATCATCGCTATCCTGCTATTCACCAGCGGTCGGCTGGGCACCGAGTTCCACGTACCCCTTTGGGTGGTGCTCATCTGCCACGCGGCGATGGGCGCGGGCACTTTGTTCGGCGGTTGGCGCATCGTGAAGACGATGGGCATGAAGATTACCAAGCTCCGCCCGGTCGGAGGTTTCGCCGCGGAGACGGCAGGAGCCATCACCTTGTTCATGGCGACCGGGCTCGGCATTCCGGTTTCCACGACCCACACCATCACGGGCTCCATCATGGGGGTCGGCGCCGTAAACAAGCTCTCCGCCGTTCGGTGGGGCGTGGCCGAACGCATCCTTTGGGCGTGGATTCTGACGATTCCGGCCTCGGCTTTCGTCTCCGCCCTGACCTGGATCCTGCTCCACCACTTCGGCGTGTAGCCCCTCGTTTTTTTCTGGGTGGCGCGCTATGCTGCGCCCCATGAATACTTTCGAGCAAAAGCCCATGGCCGCCAAATCCAGCCACGATTCCGATGCCCCGCCGAATCTGATCGAGTTCATGCTGAAGAGCTGGAAGCCCAAGGCCTCGAAGCCCAAGCCGGTGAAGAATCTCGCCAACTACAAAAGGCGCCGGGATGCCGTCTCGGCGGCCCATCCGGGGGAACTGCTCATCCTTCCCACGGGCCACCTGAAGGTACGCGCGAACGATACGTTCTATCCGTTCCGCCCGGCCTCCGATTTTTTCTATCTCACCGGCAACGCCGAGCCCGACTGCGTGCTGGTGTTCTTTCCCGAAGGCAGCGGCAAGCACAAGCAGGTCATGTTCGTGGAGCCGAATCCCGGAAAGACCGACGCCACGTTTTTCACGGACCGCGTGAAGGGAGAACTTTGGGAAGGCGCCCGACTAGGCGTGCCCGAGAGCCAGGTCTACTACGGCATGGAATGCCGGTCCCTCGGCGAGCTGACGGCGGCGCTCGAAAGCGCGCGCCGTTCCGCGAAGGAAACGCGGATTCTGCGCGGGCACTCGACTCAGATTGAAGCACAGTTCGATCTTTCCCCCGATCAAATCGGCGGGGATGCGAACTTCGCGACCTTCCTCTCGGAAATGCGTCTTCTGAAAGACGCCGAGGAAGTGAAGGAGTTGAAGGCCGTGATCGACTCCACCCAACGCGGGTTCGAAGACGTCATCCGCCGGATGAAAACCGCCGAGAACGAACGGGAACTCGAAGGGGTCTTTTTCACGAGAGCGCGCATGGAAGGAAACGACGTGGGCTACGGCTCCATCGTAGCCTCGGGCGATCACGCCTGCACCCTTCACTGGAAACGCAACGACGGAAAACTCTCGAAGCGGGACTTGCTTCTTCTCGACGCCGGCATCGAAGGAAACTCGTTTTACACGGCCGACATCACGCGCACGATCCCCATCGGCGGCAAGTTCTCCAAAGAGCAACGGGCCATCTATGAGCTCGTCCACGCGGCGCAAGCGGCCGCCTTCAAGGAAGTGAAGCCGGGCAACGACTTCATGGCCCCGAACCGCACGGCGATGAAAGTGCTCGCCCACGGCCTCGAGTGGCTCGGGCTGCTTTCGATGCCCGCCGAGGAGGCGCTCAAAGCGGAAAACCAATTCTACAAGCGCTACACGCTCCACAACGTCAGCCACATGCTCGGACTCGACGTGCACGATTGCGCGCAGGCGCGGGCCGAGGCCTACAAGTTCGGAAAGCTCGAGCCCGGGATGGTGCTGACCGTGGAGCCCGGTCTTTACTTCCAGCCGGACGACCTCACGGTACCGGCGAAGTTCCGCGGCATCGGCGTAAGGATCGAAGACGACGTGGTCGTCACCGAAAAAGGCTGCAAGGTGCTTTCCTCGTCGATTCCGAGTGAGGCCGAAGCCGTCGAGAAGTGGATCAAGAAGCTCTGGAAGCGTTGATGCGCCCAAGGTCCGCCCTAATCGCCGGTCTTTTGATAGGAGTCGCCCTCGGCGTTTCCCTGGCCTCAATGAAGAGCCGCGAACCGGCGAGCCCTCCCCAAGCGGCGGTCCCCACCGAAGCCTGCGCTCACGACGCCGCAACCTTTCGCTGCGTGAAGTTCGATCACAACTACGACGGCGACACGATCACGTTCCAGATTCCCGACGTCCATCCCATCATCGGCAAGAACATCTCGGTTAGAGTCTTCGGCGTCGACACGCCCGAGATCAAGGGCAAGGGCCCTTGCGAGGGGGATCGGGCGAAGGAAGCCCGTGAGCTCGTCAAGCGCCTGTTGTCGGGGGCGAAGCGAATCGATCTGGCCAATCTTCAACGCGACAAATATTTCCGGATTCTCGCGGAAGTGATGGTGGACGGGACTCCCCTTAGCCGAAAGCTAATCGACGCGGGCTTCGCGTATCCCTACCACGGTAAGACCAAGGAAAAGATCAACTGGTGCCAGCTCGCCCGGAAGTGACTACTCGAGCGCAATCACCAGCCGAATATTATCCGCCCCTCGGCTGACGACCACCTTCGCGACATTCGACGTACGCAGAGACTGAAAGGCCTCGAGGCCCTTGCCCGGATTATCGAGAACCACTTCGTTCACGGAACGAATGATGTCCCCCGATTGAATCCCGGCTTTCGCGAAAAGAGAGTCGGGCTCCAGGCGCGTGATATGAAACCCGGCGAAACGGCCTTCCTGGGAGAGATAAGGAACGGCCCGCGCTGATTGAAGGGCCGAGCCGAGATTGGCCGCGGCGCCGCTTACGGCCGCCGCCGGAAGCTTCACTTGGATTTCACGGCTTACCTCGTAAACGACGGAGGGCGGAGCATCGGCCGGAGGTTTGATTCGTAGAAACCGCCCATAACCATGGCTCAGCAGCCAAAGCCCCACCGGAACCCTTTGCCACCACACCAAGCCCGCGATAATCGCCGTGAGGGCGAGCCCGATTCCGACTTTCTTCATAGAAAGTAATGTTACCCCAGGACCGGAAGCTATTCAGGGAAGTCATGGGCCACTTTCGGCGAACGAACGGAAAGATCCGGCCCTTTCTCCTTCGGCGGCTCCCGCAAACCCTCCGGCAGCTTGGGCCACAGCCAGGAAGCGCCCATCGAAACGAGAAGTATCCCGAGCACCGTTCCGAGAGCTATAGGAACGGGAACCTTGTAGAAGTCCGAGATCAGCATCTTCGTCCCGACGAAAACCAGAATGCCGGCGAGTCCGTACTGAAGAAAACGGAAATAGCCCATTAGGCCCGCGACCGCGAAGTAAAGAGACCGGAGCCCCAGAATCGCGAACACGTTCGACGTGTAAACGATGAACGGATCGGAGCTGATGGCCAGGATCGCGGGAATGGAATCCACGGCGAAAATGAGGTCGGTCGTCTCCACCATGATCAAGGCGGCAAAGAGCGGGGTCGCGACTCGCTTTCCCTTCACCGTCTCCGTAAAGTGACTCCCATGGTAACGAGGCGTGGAGGGAATCACGCGGCGGAAGAGCCGGAGAAAAAGATTCGTCTCCAGAGACAGTTCCTTTTCCTTGGGAAGGGCGGTCTTGATGCCGGTAATGACCAGGAAGGCGCCGAACAAATAGACGATCCAATGGTACTTCTGAATGAGCGCGACCCCCGCGAAGATGAACGCCGCCCGCATGAGGAGCGCGCCGAGAATCCCCCAGAACAGAACCTTGTGCTGATACTGAGGAGGTACGCGGAAGTACGTGAAGATCATCAAGATGACGAAGATGTTATCGACGCTAAGAGATTTCTCGATGAGATAGCCGGTGAGAAACTCGACGGCCGCCTGGGAGCCGAACCAGTGATAGACGCCAACGTTGAACAGCAGCGCGAGAAAAATCCACACGCCCGTCCAGGTGAATGCCTCGCGAAAACCGACCGAGTGTGCCTTCCGGTGAAATACCCCGAGGTCGAGGGTCAGCATCGCCAATACGAAGAGATTGAAGCCAATCCAAAGAGGTAAGGTCGTGGTCATACCGCTGAGACCAGCAAACTAGATGCCACCGCCTTGGTGGCACTTCGATTGCACCGTCGATGGCCATGAAGGCTTACTCGGCGAATAGGCTGTTCGGCGCGGGATTTCTGGCCACTCTGGTCATGAGCGTGATGATTCATCCGCTCTTTTCCGATCGCCTCCCCAACATGGAACTCGCGACGATGGTGGGAAGCCTGGTGTTCGGGGAAGGAGTGGTTCCTTACACGGGTGCCTGGTGGCTGGGCGTGCTCGAGAATTTTTTCAACGGAACCTTCCTGTTCCCCCTGCTGTACTCGGTAACCATCGGCCGCGCCCGCAAGTTGAGTCCGGTGATTGGAGGCCTGTTGTGGGGAGCTCTGCTTTGGGTGATTACCAGAGGGATTATTCTCCCCTTGGTGGGTTACGCGCCCATTGCGGGCGCGACGCCGGACCCTTCCGTGATGGCCTGGCTCACTCTGTTTCCCCACTGCGTTTACGGTTTGGTTTTCGGCGCCACTCTCGGCTTTGCCCCTTCGAAGACGAGGCGTAAATCGGGCTCGGACGCTCCGCCGATGCGCTGGTCGGACGCGGACCACAGAAAGTCCGCCTGACGGAGTCCTGTGGCACAGTGCTACGGATCTGTGACTAACGGCATCGATCGGCCTACTGAATGCTCCAGCGCATCAGAATGTTCTCCGTCCCCCGGGACAGAACCAAATCTCCCGAGGTTTTGCCCTTCATGCTTTGAAACGCTTGCTGTCCCCTGGCCGGATCGTTCAATCCCACGCCGTTGACGGACCGAAGGATATCGCCCGACTCGAAACCCATCCTGCCGAGCAGCGATCCCTTCTCTACGCGGGTCAACTTGAACCCATTGAACTCTTTGGTCGGGGAAAGGTCGGGGCGCAAACGGGCGGAAAGCAGAAGAGTTTGAGGATCGGCCGCCGCCTCGTCGGCGTCTTTTTTCGGAATGGTCGTTTTGATCTCCCGGGTGACCTCGTACTTCGGCATCGGCCGCTGCGCGACCGCCGCTCTCGAAGTCGGCCGGATGCCCAACGCTCTTCCGAAGCTGGTTTCGGACATTAGAAAGGACAGGTGGTCGCGATCCCACCAAATCACTCCGCCCGCCACCACAGCCACCGTGAGGCAGATGATCAGCTTCTGATGATTCATAGGAAAAATATACCCCGGCTCAAATCGGCCTCCAAGCCGGATGGATTGACTCGGGACCGCCGGGAAGGCTTTAATCGCGGCTTCTCATGGCGAGTCCCCATGCTCATAACCCACGAAAAGTCGGCCTTTTAGGCGGGGGTCAGCTTGCCCGGATGCTCGCCGAATCGGCGGAATCCCTCGGCATCGAGGTGCGCGTGCTGACGGGCGCAGCCGACGATCCGGCTTCCCGTTTTGCTCCGGTGGTCGCCGGAGATTTGGGCGAGCCTCGGGTGGCCAGGGCGCTTTTCTCGCAAGTGGACACCGTCACCTTCGAAAACGAGTTCGTCGACACCAAGTACTTGCGCCAGCTGGCGAGCGAGTTTCCCCATCTCACTTTTCATCCGTCGCTCTCGGTGCTGGAACAGCTCCAGGACAAATGGACGCAAAAGGAACTGCTCGCGAGCCTTCGGATACCGACCGCCCGTTGCCATCTGGTTTCCGGTGACACCGGGCCGGCGGAACTCGGAAAGCAATTTCCGAACGGTGCCGTGCTGAAATGGTCCCGGATGGGATACGACGGCAAGGGACTTCTGTTTTTCGATCCGAAAAAGACCGGCGCGGACGAAGTCTCGGCGTTTCTAGCGGCCGCCGCGAAGCGCGGAGGAAAAGTTTACGCCGAAGAGAAGATCGCCTTCCGAAGAGAGCTTGCGATCGTCGCCTGCCGTTCCCAGGCGGGAGAGTTCGTGGCGTATCCTCTGGTCCAGTCCGAACAGGACCGCGGCATCTGCTTTCTCGTTTCGGGCCCCGCCGGAAAACTCGGCAACAGCCTGGATCAGGAGAACCGAGCCGTCGCATACGCCCGCCGTATCGCCGAAAGCCTGGATTACGTCGGCGTGCTGGCCCTCGAGCTCTTCGAAGCCGCCAACGGCGACCTTCTCGTCAACGAGATCGCTCCCCGGGTCCACAACAGCGGACACTTTTCCCAGGACGCTTGCCCGGCAAGCCAATTCGAAAATCACCTGAGAGCGGTGACCGCAATGCCCCTCGGGGACACGAAACCAAAAGCGCTTTTCGCCATGCTCAATATCCTGGGACCGGAGGGAGTTTCCGCCGCCGCCCGGACTCCGACCGCGCCAGCGGGCGCGCGCCTGCATTGGTACGAGAAGAAGGAAATCCGCCCCCGCCGCAAGATGGGTCACTTCAACGCCACGGCGACAGGACCCGCCGAGCTTGGTAGGATGGTTGAGTCTTTGAAAGCGGCCCTGAATCATTGGGCCGAGGAGTGCCGAAGTGGGAAAAGATAAAGCTGTCGTATCCATCGTAATGGGAAGCGACTCCGATTTGCCGGTGATGAAGGAAGCCGCCGAAGTGCTCAAGCGCTTCAGCGTTCCTCACGAAATGAAAGTCGTTTCCGCTCACCGCACGCCCAGAGAGCTTCAGGATTTCGCGACCGCGGCCAGAGTCCGCGGCATCAAGGTGATCATCGCGGGCGCCGGAGGCGCGGCTCATCTTCCGGGCATGATGGCCGCCTACACGGAGCTTCCGGTCATCGGCGTGCCGGTCCCGGTCGGCGCCCTCCAGGGCGAAGACGCCCTTCTCTCCATCGTACAGATGCCGAAAGGCGTTCCCGTCGCGACGGTCGCCATCGGAAACGCGTGGAACGCGGGCGTTCTCGCGACTCAAATCCTCGGCGTCAAAGACGACGTCCTTCTCGATCGCATCAAGACTTACAAAGAAGAGATGCGGCTCGGAGTCCTCTCCAAGACCGTAGAGTAGTTCGAGGACCGACCGCTACTGCCACTGGCAGAGCATGAAGTGGTCGACGGTTTTGTTGCCCTTCGCGTATTTCAGCCAGCTCGGATTTCGGGTCGAGTTGCCCATGTTGATGTGAAGCTCGCGGATGGGCCCGCCCTTTTTGAGTTTGGCGTCGAAGTTGTGCCCCGCCCTCGGGCCGGACTTTCCGTACTCGAACGTCCCCTTCACGACGACGGCCTTTCCCAGCTTGTCGGTTTTGCCGAGGCCGTGGAGCTGAAGCCCGAAGAGAGTGGCGGTTGCCGGCGTCGGTTCCTTCAGCTTGTCGAACTCCTTGCCCACGGGCAGCCGAATCCGCACGTGAGTCTCGGCGGAGGCGATTCTTCTTCCGTTAATCGACTGTCCTTGGCCGATGCAAATGTAGTCGACCGTTTCGCCGCCTTTGGGTTTCACCTTGAGGGCGAAGGCCGAGGAGCAAAATAGGAGAAGAAGACCCAGGCGAAGCATGGCGGACATTTTACCATTGTCTGGACCGAAGCCGAGCCTTACGCTCGTCGTCCTGGAGGAAGCACCATGGCACTGAAGGACGACTTCGAAGCGGCCGCCCGCGACGTACAGAAATTGCCTAGCCGTCCCGGAAACGACACCCTGCTCGAGCTTTACGGCTGGTACAAGCAGGCGACCGAGGGCGACGTCAAAGGCTCCCGCCCCGGCATGCTCGACATCGCCGGCAGGAAAAAGTACGACGCCTGGGCGTCGCGCAAAGGCACGGGCGCCGATCAGGCCATGACCGCCTACGTCGCTCTCGTGAAGAAGCTCCAGGGCTGACCGCCCGTCTTGTGCCGGTCCGGCCGTTGCGGTAAACCTCCCGGATGCCGAAGGTCCCCAAAACCCAAAAACCGCTCGACGGCGCCTCCGCTCGTCTGAAGCAGGTGGGCCTCAAGATTACTCAGCCGCGCGTCGCCGTCATGAAGGCGCTGATGGAAGACCACGGCCCCTTCACCGTGGAAGAGCTGAAGGCCAAAATCCCGACCCGTACCTGTGATTTGGTGACGCTATATCGAAGCCTCCCGGCTTTGGAAAAGGCGGGACTCGTGCGTAGGTGCGATTTCGGGGACGGCCCCGTGCGCTACGAGTACCAGGGGGAAGACGGCCACCACCATCACCACGTGATCTGCCGCAAATGCCGCAAAATCACGAGCCTCGATCACTGCCTCATCGAAAATCTGGAAAAGAGCCTTCAGAAACAAGGCTTCTCCGAAATCACCCACTCTCTGGAATTCTTCGCGGTCTGCGAAGCTTGCGGAAAATAGAAATTGTTGGACTCCTGAGCACCAAACGGGGCGCTTAGCCGTAGCCATACGGTGTACGTAGCCTGAGGCGCGGGAATGTCCTTTGCACACTTAGCCCGGCTTCCAGGGGGGATTTCTTTGCGTTTACTGCTTGTCTTCGCGTTGGCCGGAACGGTGTGCTTCGGAGAGTCCGGCGACCATGCTCGGGATCAGTCTGGAAGGCCCGAATCCTCGTCACCCGGCACTATCGTGGTGAACGGCATCGATCTGGACCATTGGAGGAGGCCCATCTCCCTCGACGCCGAGCTGCTCGAAAGAACGTTTCTCCACTCGAGAGCCATAGGGAATAGGCCGGAGAACCAGGTAAAGCTCGCCGCGCTCGAGTTCCAAGGCCGGCTCATGGACCGCGGGGTGGACACTAAAGTGGCGGCCACGCTCGCCGAAAATTTCCAGGCCTCCCTCGCCGATAAAGCGGCGCTCAATAGCGGGCAAACCCTGGACCAGCGGCTCGCCGACCTCGTCACGATTGCGCTTTCGGCGGTCAATCCCAAATTGGGGATCGCCCATCTCAAGACTTCCGCCCGGGAGTTCAGCCAGCTTTCCGAAAAAGGAGCGCAGGATCTTGCGTTCAGCCTCTTCTCGGAAGTGATGGAATACGATCCGAGAAAGATCGGCGGGCAGAGACTAGCTCTGACGGACATTCAGTTGCTGCACGGATTGCTTACCCGTGCCGCGACGAGCCCGGGATACAACGACGCCATCAAAGTCCCCTTCAAGTTACTCTCCGGATTCACTCCGACCGAAAGCCTGCTCGTCATCCGAAGCGATTCCACTTACGCCAGATTCGTTCCGGAATGGACGGCTCACTACGAGCCTAAGGTCACGAACGGCATGAGCCTTCAGCAAGCGGTGGACGGGTCCCGCCAGGAACGGGCGAAGATCGAGGCGATTCAGCTAAAAGTCGACGATCTCATACGCGCCGCGAACGAACAAATGCGCCACATGGACGAATCGAAGGTCAGGCAACGGCGCGAGCAACTTGCCCAGGAGATCCGGGACGAGTTCAGCCAAGCGCGTTCGGGCGCTCAGCTTTTTTCTTTAATCGCCACGCAGATCGACAAGGACGCCGGCAAGGCGTTCACGGCGACGAGCCGCGCCGGAATCGATATCGCAGAAATTATCGCTTTGCAGTCGGCGACCGACATGACCAAGAGCGCGGTCACGATGAATATCGTGGGCGTGGTGGCGAATCTCATGGGCGCGATATTGGGCGGCCCCTCGCCCGAGCAGCTCATCCTGGAGCAGGTAGCGAAGCTACGGGACGAAGTGCAGGCCTTGCACAAGGACATGCTGGGCGGATTCGACGACGTTCACCTCCATCTGAACGCTTTGGAACGCCATTTGGACAATCGGTTCTCCGATTTGGACACAGTTCTTCGCTCGACGAACGAGTCCGTCGCGAAACTCTCGGGCAAAGTCGATCTCAGTACGGTTGAGGTAAGGGAGATGCTCGGCGCCGGGCGCGCGGCAAGCCTCGATACCTTGTTCCGAAAATGCCAGAACCGCTCCGCTCTTTTGCCGATGACCCCGAGCCACATGGAGGAATGCCTTACGGAGCTCGCCACCTGCGCGGAGACGATGTCCCGGGACGCGCTGGCGACCGGAGCTGCGCCCCTATTCGAGAAAAAAGAGCCTCCGTCGATCCCAGAGCTTCTGACCGAAGCGGAGAGCAAGCTCGATTCGAACAATCCCTGGAAGCAACTGAATTTCCTCTCCCGCTCGGCGAGCCTTCTGGGCAATCCGATGGGAAAGCAGGCGCTTCCCTCCCCGGCGCTGTGGGCGATTTGCAGCCGCGGGTATCTGGAAATGATGTCTCGCTGGCCGAAGGAATATCAAGCGTACGACCCCGATCTTTCACGCCTGCGCAAGCTCCACCAAGCGGGCGAGGATTTGAGGGATGGTCTTTCCGCGATTGCTTCGTCGGAGGATAAGCCGAACCGCGCGCTTTTCGATCGCATGGTGAAGGAATATCGCGACACCGTGACGGCTCTGGGGACGAAGATCGACACCATCCGCTCCAACCACGAAACCTCGCACCTCGCAGGCTACGACATGCGCCTCGACAATCGGCAGCCGCCCATCGTGAAAGACCGGCCGCTGGTGCCGGCCTCGCTCCCCCCCTGCAAGGGTTCGTGGGCGGAAAAGAAGGGCTTACCCGCTCTGCCCGTCCAGGATCGTGAGATTTTCGCCCAGTACGTGCCGAACACCGTGCGCCTGGCAAGGGACATGCAAATCAGCGGCGCCGATGCGAAATTGGAATTCTGCTACGACATTCCCGAAGTGGAGTTCGCCGAGAGGGATTGGCCCGCGGACGTACCGCAGAATCGCCGGTCTACGTTGAGACAAGCGTACGTGAAATCGGTTCGGGTCGCCGTGCGCGCGAGCTACGGGGGCGCGAAGGTATTCGCCCGCGCCATCGATGCCAATGCGATGCGACCCGTGAAAAACCCCGTGCAGTTCGGAATTTTGGGCGAAGAACCGCAGATTCATGGCGGTTTCTTCGATTCCCAAGTGGCGCCCTTTCTCCAGGGAATGCTGCCCGACCTATGGGCGCGCAAGGATGGGCTCGAGTCGCAGTTTGCCTCCAAGTCCATCGGCTACCACTTCGGAACGGACTATCCGACCGTAGATTTGCAGGATCAGCCGAGCCCCAACGCCGGCCACTACGGCGCCGATCAGTACCGGGAGATGGTAAGCAAGCGCGCGTTCTACAATACGGAAAACACGGTGAATGATGCCCTGGCCGCCGAAAAGGTGCGCGTCCAGCTCGCGCAGGCCATTCGGGGGCGTTTCGAACAGGCTCGCTCGACGTTGACCACGAGCCTTCGCGCCGATTTGGCGAACGGCACGAATGACGTCGGCAAGCTTGCCATCCAGGTGGAAGGCGCCCGGTCCCTTCTCGAAGCTTACATGCAGCTGGGTTTGCCGGGAGCTTTGCGCGACGACAAGGCTTTGAGCGTCTCCCTGGGGCAGCTGCCGACCCGAAAAACGATGCATGCCCTTTCCATTCTCGATGCTCCCTTTAAGAACGAAGTAGATCGCAGAATGCTGGACGCGGATAACCCGACCTATCCGAAGGTGGCGCGCGAAGTGAAGTTGCCGGACAGTCCCGTTTTTTCCATCTTCGAATCGTTTGGGGTGCCGCTCACCAAGATGACGAAGTCGGCGCTTTCGGGCGTGCGCTCCTTGCCTGATTCGGCGGTGAAGCTGAATCCCTACGGCGAGCTAGTGGGCGATCCGGCCGCTTGGGAGATTCCGGCCTCGGTTTATGCGGCTTATTACAAGCCCCAGGACCCGGTCTTCCTGAAGACGACCGAAGAGCGCCTGGCGGCTATGGAGAAGGAGCTAGCTAGGGTTTTCGCGCAAGCCCCTCAAAGTGTGCTCGCGGCGCAACGCCATCCAGTCGTAGTGGACACGCAGGGCGAGGTACTGAAGGCGCTTATCGCGAAGGAGCAGAATAAGCCCTATACCTTCCCGACGAAGTAACCCGTTTGGGGAAAGCAAAAAAAAGGGCGCGACCGGTTCCCCGATCGCGCCCCGGATAACTTGGCTTACATTCCGCCGTAGCCGCCCATGTCATCCGAGCCGTCCATTCCGCCGCCCGCGGGGGCTTTGGACTTTTTCGGCTTTTCGATGATGAGCGCTTCGGTCGTGAGCAGCAGCGAAGCGACGCTCGCCGCGTTCTGAATCGCGCAGCGGACGACCTTCGTCGGATCGACGACGCCGGCGGCCACGAGATTCTCGAACTTTTCCGTCAGCGCGTTGAACCCGAAGTTCGTGTCTTTGCTTTCGCGGATCTTCGACACGACGATGGAGCCCTGCTGGCCCGCGTTCTCGGCGATTTGACGAATCGGCTCTTCCAGAGCACGGCGGACGATATTGACGCCCGCTTGCTGTTCGGCCGACGGGAGCTTGAGGTTCTCGACGGCGGAGAGCACGCGCAGGTAAGCGGTGCCGCCTCCGGGAACGATGCCTTCCTCGACCGCCGCGCGGGTGGCGTGGAGGGCGTCGTCGACGCGATCCTTCTTCTCCTTCATTTCGATTTCGGACGGGGCTCCGACCTGAACGACGGCGACGCCGCCGGACAGCTTCGCGAGCCGTTCCTGGAGCTTCTCCTTGTCGTAGTCGGATTTCGTCTCTTCGACCTGGCGGCGGATACGGGCGACGCGCGCCTCGATTTCCTTCTTCTCGCCGAGGCCGTCGATGATCGTCGTGTTGTCCTTGTCGATGGTGATCTTCTTCGCCCGGCCGAGCTGGTCGAGGCGGAGCGTTTCGAGCTTGGTGCCCGTCTCTTCCGAGACCACTTCGCCGCCCGTGAGGATGGCGAGGTCTTCGAGCATTTCCTTACGGCGATCGCCGAATCCGGGGGCTTTCACCGCCGCGATCTTGAGCGTGCCGCGAAGCTTGTTCACGACCATCATGGCAAGGGCCTCGCCTTCGACGTCTTCGGCGATAATGAGCAGCGGCTTGCCGGTCTGGGCGACCTTCTCGAGCACGGGAACGATTTCCCGCATCGAACTGACCTTCTTGTCGTGGAGCAGGATGTACGGCTCCTCGAGATCCACTTCCATCCGGTCCGGATGCGTGACGAAGTAAGGCGAAAGGTAGCCGCGGTCGAACTGCATGCCT
>CAZZHG010000116.1:0-13462 GCA_964653655.1 uncultured Pseudobdellovibrionaceae bacterium | reverse complement strand
GACGAGGGTGTTCGATCCCTGATCGCCGTACTCGGCGGCGTCGGGGGCTTCCCCGACTCCGAACCCGTCGGCGACGAGGCAAAGAATGCGGCGGAACGGACGGCTCATCTCAATACCCGCCGGCCTTTCCGCCGGAACCCTGCACGATCGCTATGGAAGCCGAGCAGCCGAGCCGATCGGCTCCCGCCTCAATCATCTTACGGGCGTCGTCCGCGGTGCGAATGCCTCCGCTCGCCTTCACGCCCATGTCCGCGCCGACCGCTTCGCGCATGAGGCGAACATCCTCCACGGTGGCTCCGGATTTCGAAAAGCCCGTCGAGGTCTTCACGAATTTCGCTCCGGCGGCTTTCGCCAGCGCGCAAGCCATCAGCTTCTCCTCGCGGGTGAGCTCGGAAGTTTCGAGAATTACTTTCACGGGAAGATTGCCGGCCGCTTCGACCACGCCGCGAATGTCATCGAAGACCGCTTCGTGATCGCGCTTCTTCAAAAGCGTGCGGTTCAAGACCATGTCGATCTCTTTCGCGCCCGATTTCACGGCGGCGATCGTCTCGGCCGCTTTCATCGGGCTGTGATCTTCGCCCTTCGGAAAGGAAACGACGGTGATCGGAAGCACCGGCGTGCCTTGAAGCAATTTTGCCGCGAGCGCCACCCACTTTCCTTCCACGCAGACGGTCTTGAAGGAGAACTCGCGAGCTTCCTCACAAAGCTTAACTATCTCGCTCTCCTTGGCATCTGGACGGAGCAAGGTGTGGTCGATATATTGGGCCGGGACCTTTGTTTCGGGCATGTTACCCCCAAAATATTGAGACCTGTTCTACCCCATGGGGCACCCCAGTCAATGAGTTTGAAAATCGAGCAACTTCATGCAGTTATTAGCGGACGGGTCCAGGGCGTCGGCTTCCGTTTTGCCACCCGCGGCAAGGCTCTTTCCCTCGGATTGACCGGCTGGGTCCGAAACCGTCCCGGCGGCGAAGTGGAGCTGGTGGCGGAAGGAGAAGAGGCCGCGGTCGAATCACTTTTCCAGTGGCTGCACGAAGGACCTCCCGGAGCCAGAGTGGACGAAGTCCAGGTCCTCTCCAGGGGCGAGGCCAAAGCCTCATTCCCCGAGTTTGAAATCCGACGCTGACGAAACTCGCGCGCCCACGCCCGAATTCGGCATCGGGAACCTTTTGCGCCGCCACGGCCGTCCAGCCCGAAAAAATCGGCACACCTGATGCATTGGTTAGAAAGCGAGGGAAATGCCCCACGGTCCGGTGGAGCCTAGCAAGGATACTTCTCGATGAGGCACCTCAATCGGCTGATGCAACTATCGCTCTCACTCTCGCTGGCCTTCTTCGTCGCCGCGTGCGCGGAGGACAAGTCGGGGGGAACGACGAACGACACTCCCCAAGGCGGCAGCGGAACGACCAACACTCCCACCAATCAGGGAACTTCAAAGTGGACGACTAGCGAGCTGACTTCCCAGAGCAACTATTGCTCGGAGGCGGGAGACACGACTTACTACGATAAAGCCGCGTGGCTGAAGTTCTGCACCTGCACCTACACGGCGGCGGCGAAACACTGGGGCTACCAGGAATTTTTCGACGACTTTCAGACGAACTACACCACGCTCTACAACGAGGGAAGCATTCCGAATTGCCTGAAACAGGCCGGGATGACCATGTACCTCGCGAAGTAGAACACTCACCATGGAGCGCGGGGCTTTGACCGGCCCCGCGCTCCCTACAAAATAGCGACGAGCCCGAGCACTAGGGACTGGAGCAGGGTACTTTTCGATCCGATCTCACCGCAAAGCGTTCGCCGACCGCGCAAGCCCGCAATCACCCAAAAAAGATGAAGAGGTATCGCTTGCTCTAGTCCCTAATGCTGGGGCCAGAAGCTTTTTCTTATCCGGCTTTTTTCTTGAGCGGAGGCGCCAGCGGCGCGGAAGGGGGCGCGGGGTTATGGGACACGCCTGACTCCGAAGGATCCAGATCGTCGAGGGTGACGCCGATCTCGATATCTCCCACGTTGAGATCCGCTCCCTCCAGCACGATGGCTTCCCCCTCGGCGGCAGGCGGAGCCGCGGGAGTGGCCTGCCCGGGCGCGGGAGGTACCGGTTTGATACGGATCGCGGCGGAAGTGTTCTCACCCATGGTGAGAGCTTGGGGAGCGAAATTCTTGGGGGTGCCCGGCTTCGGCGGCGGTGGCGGCGGTGCCGCCGCTCTCGGCGGAGCTCCCGGAGGAGCCGAAGAAGGCATCGGCGGAGCGGACGGACGGCCCATCGCCGGCGGAGAAGGAGGGCGCATCCCACCCATCGCGGGAGGCGTGGGCAACGCCGTCGAAGTCGGAATGTTGAGACCGCCCGGCGGCTTCGAAGGACCCGCCGGCCGGTAACCGCCGGCGGCCGCCGGCTTGGCTGCTCCCCGATTCAGTCCCGCGAGAACGGAGGCGTTCTCGACATAAGCTTCGGCTTCCTCGTAGGCGACCTGGCCCGAGGCGACGAGATCGCGGATGTGCTGATCCATCATCACCATGCCTTCCTTCTTTCCTGTCTGAAGGGCGGTGGTGATCTGAAACGTCTTTCCTTCGCGGATGAGGTTCGAGATGGCGTGGTTCACGACCATGATCTCGTAAGCGGCGACCCGCCCACGTCCCGTGGCCTTTTTCAAAAGCACCTGACTTATGACGGCGATCAACGATTCGGCAAGCATCGCGCGCACCATCCCCTGCTGATTGGCCGGGAAGGAGTCGATGATGCGATCCACGGAGGCCGCGGCGCCGCGGGTATGGAGCGTTCCGAAGACCAAGTGGCCCGTCTCGGCGGCGGTGAGCGCGAGCGCGATGGTTTCAAGATCTCGCATTTCACCGACGAGAATCACATCGGGATCTTCGCGCAAGGCATACTTGAGGGCATCGGCGAAGGACGGGCAGGAATTTCCAATCTCGCGCTGGTTGACGAGACTCTTCAGGCACGGGTGAACGAACTCGACCGGATCCTCCGCCGTCAAAATGTGGTACGGACAGTTGCGGTTGATGTGGTGGATCATCGCCGCGAGCGTCGTCGACTTACCCGAGCCGGTGGGCCCGGTCACGAGCACCAGGCCGCGCGCGGAACCCGCGAGCGTTTTAAGAGTATCCGGAAGCCCAAGCTCCTCGATGGTCGGAATCTTGGATGGAATGGAGCGCAAAACCGCGGCGATTCCCGTACGGGTCATGAACACGTTGAGACGAAAGTTTCCGATTCCCTCGACCCGATAGCTGCGGTCGAGATTTCGTTTCTCCAGGAATCGGGCCTTCTCCTCTTCCGTCAGAATCTCGAAAAAGATTACTTCGACCTGTTCCGCCGAAAGCACCGTCGGATCGGCGGTCACCAGGTCCCCGTCGACCCGCATCCTGACCGGTTGCCCGGACGAAAAATGCAGATCGCTTGCTCCCTGGGAAACCGCCAAATTCAAATAGCCGTCGATATGAGCCATATGCTCCCGCTTTCTTAGTCCACCGCGCCGCCGTACGCGTCCCGTTTCATGCTGTTCGAGATGAATACCGTACGCACTCCGAACAGCGCGAAACACGCGAGAAACACGCTATTCACCATGCCTCCGAAGTCGGTCGAGTAAGGCATGATCGGAATCAAAAACACCATGTAGGCAACGAGCGTCGGGCCTCGCATGAAGAAAACCGAGACTCGCTCCACGAACACTACGAAGGCTCCGAAGAAAAGACAGAAGGCATAGAGTCCAACGTAACCGTAATTCATGTAGGCCTCGGCCAGAATGCCTACGCCCACCGACGTCTCCATGTCCTCTTCACTGAGAATTCCGTAAAGATGCCCATACTTGTTCCAGAACGCGCGCGACGGCTTGTCCGGCCAAAGGAAGCGCGGAATGAACATGAAGGGAATCGACTCGTAGGTCTCCCCGTTCCAGTAGGGGACTATTGACGGAGTCTGGGAAAGCACGGTCTCAAGCGAGGTATCTCCCAAGCGTGAGAATCCCCGTGACAGCTCTCGATCCCGCTCGCTTCCTTCGAGATTGGATTCGCCTCCGTAACGGGCCAGCAGCAGTTGACTCATGGTGTTCGCGCGCTCGGCAGAGGTCGCTCCGCCGTTCCAGAGGAGAAACGTGCGGAAGTCGGCTTTGACCGACTGAACCGCCGAAAGAAGGACCGCGAACAGGAGTAGAGCGACAAGCTGAATCACTTTCCGCTGCAAACAAGTGTAGATGAACATGACGCCGGCGTACTGGACCAGCAAAGTCATGAATCCCGTCTGAAGGAAAAAATTCACGGCGGAGATGAGTAGCAGAGCCTGCCCCCACGCAAGCAACTTTTCGCGCCCGGGAACCTTCGACGTGAACAGGATTATGAAAATTACCGCCGACGAGGAGAAAATCGGAACGATGATCGACCCGGGTAAGAATGGGGCGACGAAGGGAAGTACCAAAAGTCCGCCGAGCATGGCGACGTACCGCATCGGACTAATCGTCAGCGGCTCGTACCGGACTTCCTGAAAGAAACGGCGGAACACGAGAAACCGGAAGACGGAGTGGCAGAAAATGATAAGTAACGTACATCGAGTCAATACCTCAACGGCGAGGATCACTTCGCCGGTCATGAGAGATCCCTTTTCCAGGTTCAGCAACACATTCAACCGCGCAACGGTGAATGTGACGAAATGGCTGATCAGCACGAACTCGAGAAAGGTGAATCGGCCGCGGATGAAGGCGATCGCCATGGGCGTGATCTGGATTAGGCCCAGGACAAAAAGTGAAACCACCCCCGGCAGCTCGAGCTGCGCGTTCGCGGCCAGGCATCCCAGCGCCACCGGCATGCCGAGGGCGAAGAGTAGGTTGGTCAGGCGGAGACTGCCGCCATTTTGCATGGTCTGCTGGGCGTACAATTGAGGAGACTCCTTCGACTACTTTTCGGCGTAAAAGAGCGAAGGATTTAGGGAATCCGAATGTTTTAGGCGTCGGAGCCTTCGAGGGAAAGTTCCATGAGAAGCTCGCCCGTTTCCACAGCCTGGCCTTCCTTGACGCAGACCTTCGTAACCTTGGCGGCACGCGCGGTGCGCACTTCGTTTTCCATCTTCATGGCTTCCATGACGATGACGGACTGGCCCTTTTCGACGGCTTGGCCCTCTGCGGCGAGGACTTTCACGATCTTGCCGGGCATTTTGGCGTAAACGTTGTTCTCGTTTTCGAACTCCTGGCCGCGGAGCAGCGAAACGATGCGGCGGTACTCGCTCTCCACTTCGAAGCTGAGATTTCCGGCCGGACGCCAAACGGTGTAATCCTCTTTGTTGCCCACGATGTTGGCGGAGAAGCTGATGTCCTTGTCGAGAAACGAGCAATCGTGGCCGTAGTACGCAAGATCCACCGCCTCTTCCGGCTCCTCGTTGAACTTCACGAAAATCTGGTGGTTGCGGGACTCGACGCGGACCCGGTTCTCTTTGTCTTTATAGCGGATGAAGAAAAGCATTAGCGGAGCGCCTCCCCTCGGCCGAGAGTCTTCCAGCGGGAGCGCTCGTCCTCGTGCAGGCGGCCGTCCTTGTACTCTTTCGTGTAAGCGGAGACAGCCGTGGCAATCATCGCCATGCGGACTTCACTTTCGGGGACCTCGGGTTCCTTGTAGTTGAAATCGGTACCGATGAGCTTCGTCGTGTAATCGCCGGCGACAAACTTTGGGTTTTCGAGAAGCTGAATGTGCAGCGGAATGTTCGTCTTGATGCCGTTTATCGTCGTGTCTTTCAGGGCGGCCTTGCCGCGCGCGATAGCTTCCTGACGGGTTCCCGCCCAAACGGAAATCTTGGCGATCATCGAGTCGTAAAACACGGGGATGTCGTAGCCGCGGTAAACGTGCGAGTCGACCCGCACGCCGATTCCCTTGGGAAAAGTGACCTGAGTCACGCGGCCCGACTGGGGCAAAAACTTTTCCGGATCTTCCGCGTTGATGCGGAACTCGATGGAGTGGCCGCGCTTTTCGACCTGCTCCTGCGTGAAGCTGAGCTTCGCGCCGAAAGCGACTTTCAGCTGCTCCTTCACGAGATCCCGGCCGGTCACCCACTCGGTAACCGGATGCTCGACCTGAAGGCGGGTATTCATCTCCATGAAGTAGAACTTCTGGTTCTCGTCCATGAGGAACTCGATGGTGCCCGCGTTGACGTAACCGATTTCCTTGCAGGCTTTCACGGCCGCTTCGAGAAGTTTCTGCCGGGTCGCCTCATTGACGAAAGGACTTGGGGTCTCTTCGATGACCTTCTGGTGGCGCCGCTGAACCGAGCACTCGCGCTCGAAAAGATGGCAGACGTTGCCGTGGGAGTCGCCGATGACCTGAACTTCGATGTGATGGGGCGAACCGATGTAGCGCTCGAGATAAAGCCGGCCGTCCCCGAAGGCTTTCGCGGCTTCCGAATAGGCGCGGCGGAAGAGATTGAGAAATTCGCTCTCCTTCTCCACCACGCGCATGCCGCGGCCGCCGCCGCCGGCGAGCGCCTTGATCATGATCGGGTAACCGATTTCCTTGGCGATCTCGAAAGCCTTGTTCTCGTCGGTATGACCGTCCTTGGAGCCGGGAACGAGAGGTAGTCCCCCCACCTGCCCCATGGTCCGGCGGGCCTCCACTTTGTCGCCCATCTTGCTGATGATTTCGGCGGAGGGTCCGACGAAAACCATCTTGTTGTCGGCGACCGCCTTCGCGAAGTCCGCCTTCTCGGAGAGAAAGCCGTAACCGGGATGAATGGCATCCGCCTTCATCTTTTTCGCGGCGCCGATGACGTGGTCGATGTTCAGATAGCTCTGGGTGGAGGGGCCTTCGCCGACACAGACGGCGTGGTCCGCCATGGAAACGTGCCGGGACATGCGATCGGCCTTCGAGTAGATGGCGAGAGGAATGTCGCCCATCTCCCGCACCGCCCGGATCACGCGGAGAGCGATCTCGCCGCGGTTCGCCACCAGAATTCGTTTCTGAGCCATCGCTAAAATCCTCTACAGCGGAATGTTGCCGTGTTTTTTGGGGGGCATCCGGTCCCGTTTGTTCTTGAGCATCTCGAGGGCCTGGATGATCTTCGGCCGGGTCTCTTCCGGGAAGATGACGCCGTCGATGTAGCCCAGCTCGGCCGCCTTGTAGGGGCTCGCGAACTTTTCCGAATACTCCTGCACGAGTTTCTTGCGCTCGCCTTCGGGATCCTTGGACGCCTGGATCTGGCCTTTGAAGATAATCGGCACCGCGCCGTCGGGTCCCATGACCGCGATTTCCGACGAGGGATACGCGAAGTTCACGTCCGCGCGCAGCTGCTTCGAGCTCATCACGCAGTAAGCGCCGCCGTACGCCTTACGGGTGATGATGGTGACTTTCGGCACCGTCGCCTCCGCGTAAGCGTAGAGAAGTTTCGCGCCGTGCTTGATGATGCCGCCGAACTCCTGCTCCGTTCCGGGAAGGAACCCGGGAACGTCCACGAAGGAGACGATCGGAATGTTGAAGGCGTCGCAGAAGCGGATGAACCTCGCCGCCTTCAAGGAGGCGGCAACGTCGAGGCAACCGGCGAGAATCTTCGGCTGGTTCGCGACGATACCGACGCTACGGCCGTTCATGCGGGCAAACCCGATGACGATGTTTTGGGCGTAATCCTTCTGGACTTCGAAGAAGTAGTTGTCGTCGACCACCGCTTCCACGATCTCGATGATGTCGTAGGGAAGCTTCGGGTTTTCCGGGATGATCTTGCGGAGCCGCATTTCCAGGCGGTTCGCCGGATCGGAAGTGGGCGCAATCGGCACGTCGTCCACGTTGTTCGACGGCAGGTAGTTCAAAAGCTCGCGCACGAGCAGCAAGCAGCTTTTCTCGTCGTCGCTCGCGAAATGGGACACACCGCTCTTCGCGCTGTGGGTGCCTGCTCCGCCCAGCTCTTCCATGGTGACGTCCTCGTGGGTCACCGTCTTGATGACGTCGGGACCGGTGAGGAACATGTAGCTCGACTTCTTCACCATGAAGATGAAGTCCGTGATGCCGGGGCTGTACACCGCTCCGCCCGCGCATGGTCCCATGATGACCGAGATCTGCGGGATGAGGCCCGAGGCCGTGACGTTGCGATAGAAAATTTCCGCGTAGCCGCCGAGGGACTCGACGCCCTCTTGAATGCGCGCGCCGCCCGAGTCGTTCAGGCCGATGACGGGCTTGCCGTTCTTCTGGGCCATGTCGAGGAGCTTGCAGATTTTGCGGGCTTGGGTCGCCGAGAGCGAGCCGCCGAAAACCGTGAAGTCTTGCGCGTAAACATAAACGTGCCGGCCCGAAACCGTGCCGTACCCCGTGACGACGCCGTCGCCGAGGAAGCGCTTGTCGTCCATGCCGAAATCATTGCAGCGATGGGTGACGAATTTATCCAGCTCGACGAAAGATCCTTCATCGAGGAAGAACTGCAACCGCTCCCGGGCGGTCATCTTCCCGCGGGCGTGCTGTGCCTCGATGCGGTCGTTTCCGCCGCCCTGTTCGGCTTCGGTGTTTTTCTTTTCAAGTAACTGAAACTTTTGTTCTAAATCCATGCGAGGCGCCAATGAAACATTGGCTTTGGGGTAAGTCAAGAAAGTGGCCGGGAGCGGCGAAGTGCCTCTGTTCCATAGGTTTTTCGCCTACTTCGCTCTTGGATTCGATGCCGCCCTCGGGCATAAGGCGCTATGCCGAACTCGAACCTACCCGCACTCGTTTCCTATCCTCTTTGGATCCACATAGCCGCCGGGGGCACGGCCCTTGCGCTGTTTTCGATCCCTCTGCTCACGAAAAAGGGGGGCCGGACCCATGTTAAAACCGGATGGGTCTACGCTGGCGCGATGTTCGCGGTCGCCCTCACCACCTTTTGGATCACGCCGTGGAGGTTCTTCGTGGACCCCGCGGGCACGGAAAAATCCCGGTCCTTCGCCGCGTTTCTTTGCTTCATCGCTCTCTTCGCGCTGACTAGCTTGCAGCAAGGTTTACTCGTCCTGAAAAGAAAGCGCCGTCCGTCGGCGGAGCTCAATTCTAGGACCTTGGGCCTACCGATTTTGCTGCTGCTGGCGTCCCTCGCCATCGCGGTCGCCGGCCTTTTTTCGCGGAACTGGCTTTTCGCCGTCTTTGGCGGGCTCGCCGCGCAGACGGCCTACGGGAATATCCAGTACTGGCGGACCCCCTCTCCTCACCAATACGACTGGTGGTTCTTTCACTTGGAGTGCCTTTTCACCTGTTGCATCGGCACCGTGACGGCGTTCGTGGTGACGGCGGTGCCCCGCTTGTGGCCTGGTCTGGATACGCTGGCCGTCTGGCTTCTGCCGACCGCACTCATGACACCTTGGATGATCTGGTTCCGTAAGAAGTACGAGAAGAAGTTCGGCGTAACTCAGGTAAAGAAACGGGCACTAGCGTAGGCCACGACCGACTCTTGTTCGCCGGTAACATCGCCGCTCGTCGAATAACCAAGCCGCTCACCACGCTTCACGCCCGCATGTTTCGCGGCGGCGAGTACCGCCGCCGTCGGAACGAAGCCGCACATGGATATGTCCTCGTCCACGACCACATTGTAGAGACTCTCGCCGTCCACCTTATCGACCTGCGCGAGCGCCAGCTCGTCCAGGCGTTTCGCCTCCGTGGCCGGGATGTAGTGACTCATGTCGGTGCTGGCGATAATGAGAGAGTTCTCGCTGAGCTCGGCCACCGCTTCCCCGACCTTGCGGCAGTCCTCCCAGGTAAGCGCTCCCAAAACAACGGGAACGATCTTCACTTTCGGGTTTCGGTGGAGCAAGAACGGGAGGTGCACTTCGATCGCATGCTCGAAACGGTGGGCCTCGGTGTCGGGCTTGGCCGCGGGCAATCGCGCGAGAAGTTTGCGCGCTCTTTCCTCGGCGACGGGCACCAAGCCTATCGGCGTTTCCCACGCTCCTTGCGACCAAACGGAAATCCGGGCACCGCGCCCGGTGTGATTCGGGCAAAGCACGAAAACCTCGTCGGGGATTTCAGTAACCCGGTAGGCGTCACCGGCGGTGCGGCCCGAGTAGACGTAGCCCGCGTGGGGCGCCATCAAAGCATAAGCACGGCGAGCGGACCTATCCGGAGGACAAAGCTCGTTCAAGGCGGAAAGAAGTTTTAGAGGATCGCCGGGATAGAAGCGGCCCGCCACGGCGGCGGGGCGTTGCCAGGAACTCATGCTCGACGTTTATCGAGGCGACCGATCCATTGCAAGTAAAGCGTTCTTGCTTCAGCGGAGTCGTGGAAGGGGTTTTCGAACAGGGAGCGCAGAGAATCGCGGCTCAGTCTACCGACGAGCACCGCCTGGAAGAGCAGATTGCCCAAAGCAGCGCCCGCTTCCTTCGCCCGCTCGTAGTAGGAGAGGACGGCTCTCGGGCTTCGGCAGCTCGCCGGAAGCCGAGGAAGCTTCGGCCGACGGACCGACGGCGAGCGGCGCGGGAAAATCACTTTGGTTCCTAGAAAGGCGAGCGCTTCCACCCAGACGAAGGGGAAGAAGTCGCGCTTCGGGTTCCTGAACTCGCGGCCGAAACCGCTCAGCTGATTGTGGAGCAGAATCGCCGCCTGCCCCGCAATCGCCGGCAAGCCGTAGTCCGAAAGAAAAATCAGATTGTCGCCGGGAACGAAATGGCCGCCGAACCGGCCGATGGCTTCCAGCCGGACCTTGCGCCCTTCGTCCGAAGCTCGGCGACGGGCAAGCCATCCGATCTCCTTGGGGCCGCAGACGCGGAAATCCGGATCGACCGGCTCTTCCATTCCCAGAAAATTCTGCAGAACCTCCATCACCTCGATGACGTCCTCGCCGACATCCAAATCCCCGCCCGCCATCTCGCTCCAGCGAACGAGGCTCTGCAGCTTCACCCACGGAGGCGTGTTCATCGCGCAATAAACGCCGTTTCTCACCTTCACCACGTCCGTCGATTCCTCGAGACCGCGGGCCGCGAGCTTCCAGTAGAGATCTTCCTGATTTTGATGAAGCACGACGACGTCGCGGCGAATCTGCTTCCATGCGAGCGCCCGGGAAAGATCCGCCGGCAAATGCTTCTGTGCGAGATGCAGATCGCCGACCAGCGCGAAGATGAAATTTTGCTCGTTGCCCTTGGCCAGATCCGCGAGCACCCGGGCGGCGAATCGATCGCGCACCCGAAGGGAACTGTTGCCCTTCGTCGAAGGCCCGTTCAAGCCGACGATCCGCAAACCATTCCCGCGGGCGAAAGCGAAAAGTTCCCGGTAGTTCTTCCAGTCGAAGCCCCAGCTTTCCCGAAACCCGATGGCTTTGAGAAACCCTTTCTCCTCCAGATCGCCCGAAAGATAGCGATCCGCCTCGGCAGTGTGGGCGAAGGGAAGCATCTCGAGCCCAAGGATCACGGGACGCCCGGCGCGGCGCATTTCGGGCAATATCTGGGAGAGGTAGTCCAGGGCCGTCCTTTGTGCCTGTGGCAACGTATGGTAGTCTCCGCAGAGCGCGATTTGACTCTGGATCAGGCGGGAAACCAGTTCTCTTTTCGAAGAGATAGCTCCGAATCGCTGGAAGTCCCTGCGATACTCCTGAAAGTACCGATCCAGTTCGGGACTGTGGCGCCCGAAGTAATCGCTCGCGCTCGCACGAAGGCGCTGATACATCGCGCGCTGAATGCCTAGCAGGTGGTTTCTGGCTTGCATGGATGGTCGAGGAATCGAATGACGCTCAAGCGACTAATCGGTTTTTGGATGCTGCTGACGATGGGCGCGGCCTTGGCCGCCGAGGAGCCCATCGGCTTCGAAATGCTTCTGAAAAACACCCTCCAGAAAAACGGCCAGATTCAAGAGTCGATGGGCGACATCGAGGTCGCCCGCCAGCAGCTCGAACGGGCGAATGCGGCGCTCTATCCTTCGGCCAACGCGCTTCTTCTCGCCGCCCCGATCTTCGAGGAAAAAGGAAACGCCCTGCGCTCAACGTCCAACCTGGGCAAGTGGGGGCCGTTTCTCTCCCTCGGCGTTCAGATAATTCAGCCTCTTTATACGTTCGGCCAAATTTCCAGTTATCAGAAGGCCGCTGAAGGCCAAATCGCGGCGAACACGGAACTAGCTGAAATGAAAAAGGCGGAGGTGATACTTTCCGCTAAGGAATTCTATTACGGCTACCTCATGGCCTCGTCCCTGGACGATCTCGTGAAGGATCTTGCCGAGACTCTCGAAGAGGCGGTGAAGACCGCGGAAGAGAACAAAGACAAGAAACGCAAGAATCCCGTCAAGCCCCACGACCTCTACAATCTGAAAACGAATCTCGAGGATCTCCGCCAAAAACGCCTGCTCGCTTCCCAGTCCAAGAAAACAGCCGAGCGCGCGGTCAGCTGGGTATCGGCGACGGAATTCGAGACGCTCGGCGACCGGCGCTTCGAACCCGAGAAATACGAGCTCAAGACTCTCGACGAATACTTGAAGATCGCCAAATCCAACCGCCCCGAGTTCAAGGCTTTGAGAGCCGGCCAAGACGCGCGCCAGGCGCTGGCGGATGCGAAACGCGCTCAGAGCTACCCGGCCATTTTCCTCGGCGGCTTCGCCTCGTACGGCTGGAGCCCCGTCCGCGAGCGTCAGGCGTCGGCTTACGCCAACGATCCCTTCAACCGCCTCCAAGGCGGACTCGGTCTCGGACTGAAGTTCGACCTAGAGTTCAAGCGGCACGCAGCGGAGGCCGCCGAACAGATGGCCGAAGTCATGAAGCTTAAGGCGAAGGAAACTTACGCCGTGCCGGGCATCGAGCTGGAAGTGAAGAAAGCTTTCTGGGAAGTGGAGCAGGCAATCGAAAGTCTGAAAATCGCCGAGAGACGGAAGTCGCTCGCGAGAAAGTGGTTCGTTTCGAACGGACTGGGCTGGTCCATCGGAGTGACCGCCGCGAAAGATCTCATGGAAGCTCTCGAGGGCAACGGCCTTGCCCGCAAGAACTACGTCGAGACCGTCTATCTTCTCAACATGAGCCTCGCCCGCCTCACGAAGGCCGTGGGCAAGGAAGTCACCGAACTGAAATACCGCTAGCCCGTCTTTTTCGACGGGGGCAACGGAGCTTGCGGCCCCGGCGGGGCCGTCGGGGCCTTGCGCTCGAGGCGTTCCTTAGCCTTCGCCTTTTCCTTACGTCGGCGGCGGATCCTGAGCAGCAGTAGCAGCGCGATAGCGCCGCCCCCGACCGCGTACATCGTCGGGCTCAGGCCAGGCGATGCGTCCGGATCGAGAGGTTTCGCCGTGGGAGGCTTCGAGCCCTTCCTGCCGCCGAGATTGAGACGGTCGCGAATGATTCCGTCGCGGGCGGCTCCCGGGCCGCCGTTCTTCTCGCTCCAGGGAAGCGGGTTGTCTCCCTGCTTGCTCGGAAAATTCATGTCGAGCTCGGCGTTCGGCTTCAGCGACGAGACCATCTTCTCGAATTGCGGCGCGAGCTTTTGATAGTACTCATCCGAAACGATGTACGTGATCAGAATCGCGAGCTTGTCTCGGACGGTGGCGAGATACCGGGCCCAGAATC
>CAZZHG010000115.1:0-13883 GCA_964653655.1 uncultured Pseudobdellovibrionaceae bacterium | reverse complement strand
GTCAGCAAATCTCTGGTGGCGAGGATTCCGTTCGTCATCAGGGTCGGGCGCATACCCATCTCCCTGATCTTGCGCACGATGGCGAGCAGCTCGTCCCGCTTTCTGAGTGTCGGATCGCCACCCGTTATCTGAACGTCGGTTCCCGGGCCGAAGTGGAAGCGGATTTGCTCCATCCGCCGGTAAATTTCCTCGATCGGAATGTCCTTGGTGGATTCCGAGTGCTCCGACAGGTAGCAGAGGGTGCAATCGAGATTGCAACGCTGTGTAATTTCGAGAGCCACGCAACCTATGGGATAGCGCCGCCCCAGGATTTGATTGTCCGACCAGACATCCGCCTCCTCCATCCGCTTTCTCGCTCGGCCGACTGGGCCGCCATGTGTCGACGGCTTGACGGGGGCTAGCGGTTTGTAGGCCTTGATTTCGTCCGGCGTCATGTACATGGAGGGCTTGTCTCCCAGTTGAAGAATCAGGCCAAATCTTAGCAACGCTTCCGGCGGCTTAAAAGAAATCATAGAATAAAGATAACCGTCCGCCGGCGCAGGAGATCTCCCCCATGAAGCGATCGAAACTCGAATGGGCCTTCATTGTCTTGTTTATTCCCAGCGTCGTGGCCTTCTACGCCGTCTACAAATACCCGGTAACTTTCTTCGGTCCGGGTGCCGACACGAGGGTTTTCGGCAAGAACCTCTCCTTCTGGTACATGCTCCTCTACACGGCGATAGTTTGCGGCATCGCTGGAAAGGCCCTTCTCGCCGACAAAAACATTTACTCCTTCAAGGCCGTGCTTCCGCAGGGCTTGGGCCGCTATCAGCGCGGAAAGTTCACGAGCATTTTCTGGGTCCAGCTAGTCGGCTTCTTTCTTCTGCCCTTCGTCATCCTTCCTCTATCCCGGGGCGCCGACTTTTGGAATGATTCGATGCAAATGCCGGTGAAAACCGCCCACGTTTACCTGTTTCCGGGCTTCACGAGCCCGGGCATGGCGGTTTATCTGTTCGGGGTCATCCCGATTTTCGTTTGGTTTTTCGGCAAGCGTTACTGCTCCTGGATCTGCTCCTGCGGAAACCTCGCCGAGACGGTGGGAGTCACCGTCTGGGGAAAGAAATGGGTAAAAGAAGGAACTCCTCGCGGGGATCGCGCCGCGAAGAGCCAGTGGATTCAAAACGCGGTGATGCTTTTCGCATTCGCCTTCGGCGCCCTGCTTCTCTTTGATTCGATGAAGGTGCTCGCCGCCCCCGATTTAGTCGGCCGGATCCGGGAGATTCAAGACCTGGGAGTGGACTTCATGTTCGGGTCGGTGATCGGGGTAGGAGCCTATCCCTTTTTCGGCACCCGGATCTGGTGCCGCTACGGCTGCCCGCTCGCGAAGTTCATGGAAGTTTCTGGCAAGTTCACCAAATCCCGCTTTCAGGTGGTTGCCGACGAGAAGTGCACCGGCATCAACCTGTGCACGAAAGCTTGCCCGATGGGTATCGACGTGGCGAGCTTCGCCCATAAGGATCGAAAGCCCATTCAAGGGTCCTTCGGGCTGCAAAACACGGTGTGCATCGGATGCGGAGGCTGCATCGAGGTATGCCCCACGAAGGCGCTCTCCTTCAAAACGATCCGCGCCACGGGCTAAGGGTCGGCCCTTCCGAGTAGGCCCATCTTTAGAGCTTCCGTCGGCGGGTGCTTTCCTATCCAGGTCGAAAGCAACACCGCCGGAAAACCCTCTCCGGTCAGTTCGCCCTTTTTCGCCCCGTTGAACGCCAGTTCCACCGAGCGCTCGAGAAACGTATAGACCATCCGGTCGCCCGGCTTCACGGTCACCATCAGGGACTTGAGTTTTCCGATATTCTCCTTGTGGCGCTCACAAGCCGTCTCGCAATTTTCCTCGAAAGAGGCGTCCCAGGCCTTACCAATGTCCCCGCCTTCCACTTCCCTCACGAACTCCATCTGCAGCTGCTTGGGATAAGGCGCCCCGAGGGCCTCGGCCTCGGTGGATACCTTCTCGCGCAGGTAGAGCGCCGCCCCGTAGACTTTCACTTTGAAAAGGGTGGCCGTCCGTAGCCCGACGCCGTTCAGCACTAAAGTCTCCTTTCCCAAGATGACCTTGTCGTCGAAACGAATTCCGGCGATCTCGGCCGCTTGGGCGGCGCCAACCATCAAGAACGCGCAAAGAATCAAATTGAGCTGAGGTTTCATCGAGACCGAAATATAATGGCCTCTCGTTTGGCCTACAAACCCAATTGAACCACCCGGAGACTCTCCATCAAGAAAACATGGGCCATCCGAATCCTTAGCCTGCTCTTCGGCCTGTTGTTCCTGACGACCGCGGTAGGCAAACTCCTCGACAACCGAGGTTTTGCCGCCGTGCTCGGAACTTACCGGCTTCTTCCGGAAGGGCTCCTGCTGCCACTCGCCCTTATCATTTCCTTGTCTGAGCTCTATTTGGCCGTGCGGCTTCTCGGTCCCGGAAAGAAGTGGCGCTTCGCCGTGGTAACGGCCGCCATTCACACCGGATATCTTTTCCTCGCGTTAGTCACCCTGTATCGGGGAATCGAGCTGGCCAACTGCGGCTGCTTCGGCGTGTTCCTGGCCCGCCCGCTTACTTGGATGACTCCCGTGGAAGACGGTATTATCGTCGCTATCTCGGTAGCGTACGTCTGGCTGACAAAGGAGACTTCAAAATGACGCGGGCCTTGCGGGCGATTGTCCTTCTACTGCTGCTGTCCGGCTGCTCCACGCTAATTCCCGTTCCCGACGCTCCGGAGGCGGATGCCAAGCAGGCCGAGGATGCCTGGTCCCGCGTTCTCCAAAAGCACGTGGACTCCGAGGGGCGCATTCACTTCAAAGGCGTCGGAAACGACATGAAGGATCTGACCACCTTCGTCCGATACGTTTCGAAAGTGGATCGAGCCTCCCTTTCCGACAAGAACCTGCGCCTCGCTTTTTACATCAACGCCTATAACGCCCTTTCGATGTACAACGTGATCCTCAGGGAATATCCCGAGGACCTCGACGGATTCTTCAAGCGGGTGAAGTTCTTCGCCCTGAGAAAGTTCATCATCAACCGCGAGGAGCTTTCGCTCTACACGTTCGAAAACGATTTCATCCGAAAGGAAGGCGACCCGCGCGTTCACGTGGCGCTCAACTGCATGTCGGCCGGCTGCCCACGCCTGCCCCGGGAGGCCTTCTCGGGCCCGAAACTCGAGGCGCAGCTCGAGCGGGAAGCGACGAAGTTCTATAACGAGGAGAGAAACGTCCGTACCGACGACAAAGAAAAGATCGTCTTCATCTCCGAAATTCTCGACTTCTTCACCGACGACTTTCTCGCGAAGAAGCCGACGCTCATCGACTACGTAAACCAATATCGCAAGGTCAAGGTCCCGTCGGACTACGAAGTGAAGTTCATCCCGTACGACTGGACGATATACAAACAACCCGAGAACAAAGTCGCGCAGGAGATAAAATAATGAAGCTCTTTCTATCCGCCGCCCTCTTCGGCTTCGCCCTCACGGCACAGGCCGCCTACGACGGGAAACACTCGATCTGGAACAAGATCGTCGCCTCGCGGGTCAAAGACGGCGTCGTGGACTACAACGGCATCAAGGCGGACTCCGCCGAGCTAGACAAATACCTCGGTCAACTCGCCGAGGTGACCGGCGACGAGTACGGAAAATGGCCGCGGGAAGAGCAGATGGCCTATCTCATCAACGCGTACAACGCCTTCACGATCCGGCTCATCACGGATTTCTATCCGGTCGAGTCCATCCGCGATATCGGAGCCAAAGTAGGCGGCGGCCTTTTCAACAAGAAGTCGAAACAGTGGAAAGTCTCCGAATACGAAGCGGGCGGGCGCAAAGTCACCTTCAAGGCGATGGGCAAAGCCGTCACCCTCGACGAGATCGAGCACGAGAATCTGCGGCCCAAGTTCAAGGACGCCCGCGTGCACTTCGCCCTCGTCTGCGGCGCCGTCAGCTGTCCCTTTCTCCGTTCGGAGGCCTATCTCGGCCCGCGCCTCAACGAGCAACTCGACGCCCAGGGAACGCAGTTTCTCGCCGACCCTTTTCGCAACCGTTACGAGGAGAGCAAGAACACTCTTCATCTTTCGAAAATCTTCGACTGGTTCGGCGGCGACTTCAAAAAGGACGGCGACCTCTATTCCTTCCTGAAGAAGTATCTGCCGCCGGCGGCCGTCGCGAAAATCAAGGACAAGCCGGATATCGATTTTCTGGAATACGATTGGTCGCTCAACTCCAAGGCCGGCAAGCTGAACTAAAGGAGAGATAGAAAGTGGCGGACAGCTATTACGATCCCAAGGATCTCCCGAAATTCGGCAACATCTCCGAATGGAATCCCGAGCTCGGCAAGAAGTTCTTCGATTACTACGCGGAGGTCTTCAAGGAAGGCGCGCTCACGCAGCGGGAGAAGTCACTCATCGCGCTCGCGGTTGCCCACGCGGTCCAGTGCCCTTACTGTATCGATGCTTACACGACGGACTCCCTTGAAAAGGGAGCCGACGACAGGCAGATGATGGAAGCCGTGCACGTGGCGGCGGCGATTAAAGGCGGCTCCGCTCTCGTCCACGGAGTTCAGATGATGAACAAGGCGAAAAAGTTGCAAATGTGAGATGAAAACCCTACTCCGCCGAAACGATCCGCTTTCCCGGTCCGCCAATCAGATTCGGGAGTTGAACCAGCACTCCGCGGATACCGCGAAGCTCGCGAAATTTTCCGACAAGTTGAAAGCCGACCATCTTTTCCCGCTCAAGCCGACGGGGATCGATACCTTGCAGGTGAACGTCGGAAAGATGTGCAACCAAACCTGCAAGCATTGCCACGTCGACGCGGGGCCGGATCGCACGGAAATCATGACCCGGGAGACGATGAGTGCGTGTCTCGACGTCCTGAGGAAGACCGAAATCAAGACGGTTGACCTCACCGGTGGCGCCCCCGAGATGAATCCGGATTTCCGCTGGTTCGTCGAGGAGATCTCCAAGCTCGGCCGCAGCACCATCGTGCGCTGCAATCTGACCATCCTGCTCGCCGGAGAGGCGTACGGCGATCTGCCGCAGTTCTTCGCCAGGCACCGCATTCACGTCATTAGTTCCCTTCCCTACTACGATCGCAAGAACACCGATCGGCAACGCGGAATCGGCGTATTCGACAAGTCCGTTCAAGCCCTTCGAATCCTGAACGAGATCGGATACGGCCGGCCGGATACGGGACTCGTCCTGGATCTCGTCTACAATCCCGCGGGGGCATTTCTTCCGGCCCCCCAGCAAGCCCTTGAGAAGGATTTCAAACGGGAGCTGAAAGAGCTGTTCGGCATCGAGTTCAACAACCTTTTCGCCATCACGAACCTTCCCGTCTCCCGATTTCTGGAATATCTCGTCGAAAGCGGAAACCTCGACGATTACATGACCAAGCTCGTGAACGCCTACAACCCGGAGGCCGCCCGCGGAGTGATGTGCCGGAGCCTGGTCAGCGTCGGCTGGGACGGAAAACTGTACGATTGCGATTTCAACCAGATGCTGGAAATGGGCGTCGCGTGCCCGTCCCGCCACATCAAGGACTTTGACCCGGCCGCCCTGGGAAGCCGGCCCATTGCCGTCAATCAGCATTGTTACGGATGCACCGCCGGCCTGGGCTCCAGCTGCGGCGGCAACACCGTCTAAGGGGCGGCTGCGTAGGCGGCCGGAAACTCTCGTGACCGCTTTCCTTCTGGACTCGGACCTCGCTCTCGGCTCGCCGTTCGGCGACGTCGACGACGCTTATGCGCTGGCCGCCGTTTTGCGAAGCGGCGCCAAAGTCGAGGCTCTATCGACGGTGTTCGGCAACTCCTTTGAGCCCTGGGCCTACCGCAATCTTCGCGCGCTAGCGCCGTTGTGCGGGTACGAAGGGCCGATTCTGCGGGGAGCAGCGACCTGGTGGTCCGCGCAAACCCAGGCGAGCCGCTTTCTGGCCGGGCTCGATCGTCCTCTGCGCATTCTGGCTCTCGGCCCTCTCACGAACCTGGCGCTTGCCCTGAGACTAAACCCCGAGTCGGCGAAGCACCTGAGCGAAATAGTCCTGCTATCCACCAACCTTTCGGTACGCTGGCCCGCGGCCCGCTTCATCGACTTCAATCAGTGGAAAGACCCCAGTGCCCTTCGGACCGTTCTGCGGTCCCCGGTCCCGCTTACCGTGATTCCTTGCGACGTCGCCCGCCGTCTTCGGGCGACGAGCGAGCAAGTCGCCCATCTTCCGGGCCCCCTGGGGGAACATCTGTCTCGGCACTCGGTCCGATGGTTCCGCCGGGCCCGGCTGTTGAAGCGGACGGACTCCGTGCCGATTTGGGATCTGGCCGCCGCTATGTTCGCCATCGCTCCCGAGCTCTTTGACACCGAAGCAACGACTCTAAAATTGGGAAGTCTAGGGCAGGCCTATTACGGCGACTCCGAAGGCCGCCCGGTCCGGATAGTGACCGGCTTCGATCCGTCGGCGGTATGGGCGAAGTTCCGGGCGATACTCGAGTAGTTGGCGTCCCGTAGGGATCGCCGGAGTCAATCCTACTTATTTCACTTCGGTAACGACGGAGAATGCATCAAGAAGCGGGCCAACTCCGATAACAGCACGATTGCGTGGTTGTAATGGCGGTGGAAAGGTCTAGTGTCATAGATGGAGTCGGGAGTTTCTCCCGGCTTGATCTCGTCTTTCCCTGCTTAAGGCGACTTTCCCGAAAATCGAAGTTTCGTTCAGGGTGACCGTGGCGTCCCCTAAGGGTGAACTTGTGTCGAATGCGCTCTACCTCATGTTGGCCTTCGTGCTCCTAGGTCTCGCCTCGGGCTTTTTCGGCTCGGGTGAAGGCAGTCTCTTTGGCCCGGCCTGCGCCATGGGAACCGCGACGCTCGCGCTTTTGTTCGCCCGAAAAGTTTTTCAAAGCAGAAATCCGGGGCCGGGTAGGTAGTCGACCCGTTCCGCTTTCTGCCAACGTCAGGACTTAAAATGCGCACGAAAATATTCGTCGATAACTGCCCGGGCTCCACCACGGCCGAAACCCTCGGCGCGCTCTTCAAAGGGGCGGGACACGTGGAGTCCATCACGGTTCCCGGCGGCTCGGGGCCCGGTCCGACCCACGCTTTCGTCGTCATGGCGACTCTCGGCGAAGCGGTAACCGCTATTCAGATGTTCAACGGCCTCGAATGGAACGGCAGCCACCTGACGGTGACCAAGGCCACCTCGGCCCGTCCGGGCGGCTTCGGCGGCGGATCCAGCCGGGCGGAACGCAAGAACCGCTGACGGCACTGCCCCCTTTTTCCCGAACGCCGGACGGTGTAAGACCATCCCGTAATGGAAAAGTCGAAGCTTGTGTCCCGGTACATGGGATCGATGGCTGGCATTGCCGTCGTCCTGGGTACCGCGGCCTTCCTCATTCTATTCAAACCAGAGACTCTCGCGCCGGCTTGCGCCTCCGTGGCGAAGCTCACTTCCTTTCTGAAGCCCCTTCCCGGTAGCAAGCTTGCGACTTGGTGGCGACTGGCGGGCCTCTATCTCCTTGGCCAGTGCCTGACCTTCTCCCTGGCCGCCGCCTTTCCCGCCCGATCCTCTTACCGAGCGACTTGCCTGTTTTCAGCGGCCGCCGGGGCTACGACTCTCACCCTTCTCTTCCTTAGAGAGGGCCCCTATGCCCCCTTTTTCGTGGGCGCCCTCTGGCAAGCGGCCCTCGCCCTGTGGGTAGGGTGGCTTCTCCTTTTAGAGGCCTGGCAGCGTCCTTTTTCGGACCGAAAAAATTCCCCAAAAAACCCTTCCCCGCCCTCTGAAGCGGCTCCGCAGTCGCCCTGAACTATTTGAAATCTCAAGTGGAATCCTTTTGGCCCTGAAGACGCCGGTTCGCGGATTCGGCTCGAATTAACCGGCCCGTACCTTGACGTAAAAGTCACCTTTAACTAGAACCATGCGCAGAGCGGCATCGAGTCGAAAACCGCCGCCCTATAACCTTTAAAGAGGACAAAACATGAGACACGCACAGAGCTTTATCGTGCTCGCGGGGCTTCTTTTTTCGCTTCCGGCCGTCACGGCCAAGGCGGACGACAAGGCCGCCCAGGACAAGCTTCAACAGGCGACCGAGCTGTTCAAACAGCGCACCGACGCCGCGAAGGTCACCGAAGCCCTGACGCTGCTCGAAGCGGCGGCCAAGGAGTCGACCACCGACGAAGTCACCTACGACGTGCTCGTGTACCAAGCCCGCGTTCTCTACTGGAAGGGACTCCACACCGCCGGTGACGCGAACAAGATTCTCATCCACGACTCGGGCGTTCAGCTCGCCGGCAAAGCCCGCGCGCTTCTGCCGGATTTCGCGGAAGCCTTCTACTGGGGCGCCGCTCACCTCGGCCGCTGGGCCGAAGCCAAAGGCGTGATCGCCTCTCTAGGCAAGAAACAGGAAATCATGGATACGCTCGAAGCCATCTTCGAATTGAACACGAAGGACGGCAACCCGGGCGAAAACTACGAAGGCCACGGCGCCGATCGCATCCTCGGCCGGCTTTACTTCAAGCTTCCCAGCTTCGCGGGCGGAAACCTCGCGACGTCGCTGAAGCATCTCGAAGCCGCCTTCACGAAAGCTCCCGAAGTCGCGCTCAACACCGTTTGGTACGCCGAGAGCCTCGGCAGCGGCAGCGCCACCGAGAAGGCCAAGGCGAAGCAAATCCTCGACGATCTGCTCGCGAAGGATCCCAACACGCTCAACCTGAACCGCATTCCGGAGACGAACGAAGAGTTCGCCGACGCGAAGAAGCTTCGGGCCGAGCTTGGGAAGTGACGTAAGGAACTTCTAGAGCGGTCGACTTTGGTGGAATATTTCCCCCAAAGTCGTCCTGGGCCGTAGGCCCAGGATCTTCTCATTTAAGTTTCGGTTGGGGGCCGGAAGACGCCGGCTCGAGAATGATTGGCGGACGTTGATGAAACAACGGCCGCCGAAGTTCTAGAACTGGCGACAGGGGCATTCGAGGGTATCGTGGAAAACACTTCGTTGTTGAAAATCACGGTCGTCCAGGCCGCGCTCACACTAATCCTGGGCGGATCCTTGCATGCCGCTAATCTTTCGGCCCCCTTTGCTCTGGAGTCGACGCAGACTCTTCCCGGTGGCGTCCGTAACCCCCGCTTCATCAACGTTCTGACGAATATCGAGTCGAAGTACGATCCGAACGGGAACCTCGAGCCCGTCGGCAATCGCCTGAACAAACGTATCAGCTGGCAGGACGTTCTCGACGCTCAATCCGATGAAGCCCAGAAGAATCTGGTTCAGTCGACGGTCAACGATCTGAAAGCGCAGGACCCGGCCTTCGGCGACTCGCCCGGCAACGCCACGGGCGTCGTGAAAACCTACGCCAACATCAAAGTTCCGGCGCTCGCTATGGGCCTTTCCGATTCCCTGACCCTCGCCCTCGTCATTCCGATCGTAAGCCTCGACGTCTCCGTCGACACCGGCTTCGCCCGCCTTTCCGAAGGCCAGAAATTCGTCGACTACATCTGCGATTCCTCACCGGACAAATGCAACGAAGCGGCGCTTAAGCTGAACGACGCAACCCAGAGAAAGCTGACCCGCCTGGGCTATCAGCCCTTACGTTCCGAAACGATTTCCGCCATCGGCGACATTCAGTTGGCCGCGAAGTACCGCTGGTTCGGCGACACGACGAGCGCGCTTGCCACTAAGTTCGGCTTGGTCCTTCCGACAGGAACGGCGACCAACCCCGACAAAGCTTTGGATCTCACGACCGGCGACAACCGATTCAAGATCGCGCTCGGCGCGGCCTACGATCGGTACTTGATGAGCACCGACCTGCGCTGGAATACTTACATCGGCTACACGGCGCTACTGCCTTATCATGTGGTGAAACGCCTTCCGGTTTCCGGAGAAGACTCTCTTTCCTCGGACAAGGAACGGCTCGCGAAGAGCCTTGGCCACCAGGCCTCCATCGGAACGGGCCTCGAGTACACGATCGCGAAAGCGGGACTCGTCCTCGGCGCGAACGTCGGTTCTCAGTTTCTGAGCAAGACCCGCTATTCCGGTTCCGCGACGGAAGGCTATACGCGCACTCGCTACACGGCCCTCGAGGATCTCGAGCCCGCGCAGGTGCTTCACTCGGTCACGGCCAGTCTCGGATTCTCGACGGTCAGCTGGTACCGGCAGAAGGAGTTCTTTCTGCCCTTCCAGCTGAACGCGTCCTACAGCCATCCGCTCGGCGGCCGAAACGCCCCGAGAAACGACATGGTCGCCGGCGAAATGGTGATGTTCTTTTAGAGGTAACGAATGAAGCGCGCGCTACTCACACTTCTAGCTCTCGTTATCGCCGGATGCGGCGTCGATACCGCGGTCGCCCCCCGGGACAACGTTCAGGCCGTGGAACTTCGAACGTTTCCGAAACAGGACTGGCGTCTGGCGAACAATAAGTTTTTCGTATGGCGCGAGGACATGAACGCCGGCCACGTTTCCCAGGCCCTCGCCATCGGCAAGGAGATCGATCGTCTCGACGGCGAGGCCCTTCCCTTGAACCGCCGGCACCTCGAGCTCGATTCCCTGATCAGCCCTTTGAAGGACGACATCAAAGCGATCAACGCTCAGCTTCGCACGGTGAAGTCCGACACCCAAAAGGTCGAAAAAGTGCTCGCCGACCTCGACGCGCAGATTAAGGAAGCCCAGGACAAGCTGAAGACGGAGAAGGAAAAGCCCACCCCGAGCGAAGACGTCGTGAAAGCTCTCGAAGGGGAGCTCTCTGTCCAGGCGGCCAAGAAGGTCGAGACCGAAGGAAAGATTTCCGACCTCAAAGCCAAGAAGACCCAGCTGGACACTTCCCTCGCCGAGAAAAAGGCCGAACTCGATCCCCTCAGCAAGGAGCTCACCGCGCTCGAGGCCTCTCAGCTCGTAATCGAAGAGGCGGGCCGCAAGCAGGTCGACGACATCATGAAAGTCGTCGAGTGGTACAAGGACCAGCCCACTTCCGTTTCGTTTCAGTTTCAGAAGGACGGCACCATCGCCGCTTCCATCTCCGGCTGGAACATGGGCGACGATCTCGGAGCCCGCAACTACTCGACCAACTTCGCCGAAGGCCGCAAGCCCACCATTGGCAACGTAACGTACCAGGAAGTCGGGGCCATCTTCGAGTTCGACGTCTACGTCTACACGGACGAAGAGCAGAACAACCTGCGCGAGACGTTCCATTTCCGCATCGGCCGCACGAAGTACGACTATCCGGACGGCCGCATCTTCTTCGGCGGAGAAATCACTCGCACTTCCGCCGACGGCACCATCCGCCGCGGCGTCGCGAAGCTCGTCGATCGCAATAACTGACACCGTGGTTCGGCCTGCTATAATTTCCGGCACGCATGCCGCTTCTATCCATCGTTACCCTTACCAAGGATGACCCCGCGGGCTGGCGCGCAACTCTAGCGTCACTGCAGCCTCTGCTGGCCAGCGACTTAAAGTGGGAGCACATCGCGGTGAGTCCCGCCGCGCAGACCGCTCCCGAAGGCTGGCCTCTCGTTTCGCTCGTGCTTCCCGCCGAGGGAATCTTTCAAGCCATGAACGCCGGACTGACACGGGCGCAAGGCGACATCGTTTGGTTCTTGAATGGCGGCGACCGCCTGAAAGATCCGATCGCGCTCGCCCACGTTCTGGCCCGTTTCGTGGAGGAGCCATCGGTCGACATGGTCTGCGCGGCCGCCGATCTCGTCGCGGACCACGAGTTCCGTTTCGTTCTCTATCCGCGCTCGACCCTCGCGCGCTCTCTTTTTTCGGGCCGCCAGATTTGCCACCAGGCGACTCTCTACCGGCGCCAAGTTTTCGACGAGCTTGGCCCATTTTCGAGCTGGTACCAGCTCGCCGGGGACGAAGAGTTTCTGCTGCGTTTTTTTCTCTCGAAGCGGGAGAGCCGCTGCCTGCCCGACCGGCTGGTGCTCTACGACGCCACCGGAGTCTCTTCGCGGCTCCCGCGGCAACGCCACCGCGAGCTGACGGCCGCCCGGCGCCGGCTGATGCGCGGCAACGTGCCACCGCTCGCCTATGCCCGCTACGCTCTCCACCAAAGGATCCGCGCCGCGAAAGCCGTGCTGTTCGAGGCGCTCAAGCGGTGGCCCCTGGCCCCTAGGTTTCGCGCCTACTGGCTCGGCTGGCGCCGTTGGACCCTTCGCTACAGGTGATCCATTGAAGCGGGTTTTGATCGTCTCCTACCACTGGCCTCCCGCCGGAGGCGTCACAGCACTTCGTTCCCTGAGATTCGCCACCCGGCTCCGGGCCCACGGCTGGGAACCGGTCATCGCATGCGCCACCGACGATAGTTACGAAAATCAGGATCCGAAGCTGCTCTCCCTCGTGCCGCCCAACATGGAAGTTTTGCGCATTCCCGCCTGGCGCCCCCACGGCCTTTATCGACGATTCGTCGGAGCCGGAAACGCGGAGGAAGCCATCGTCAGCCACAAGAAGGGCTGGCGCCACAAGCTTGCCCTCTGGGTTCGGGCGAATCTCTTTTTTCCCGACGCGAAAATGTTTTGGATTGGCCCCGCGGTCCGCGGCCTCGAAGCTTACTTGCGAAAGAACCCCGTCCACGCGGTTTTCACGTCGGGACCGCCGCATACCAACACCGAGGTTGCCCGTCGATTGAAAGAGCGGCTCGGAATCTGCTGGCTCGCCGACTTTCAAGATCCCTGGTCCGAGCTCGGCTACTTCCACCGGCTGCCGCTCACGCGGATCGCGCGCTTTCGCCACCGCCAGCTCGAGGGGCTAGCCCTTCGCGCCGCCGACTCCGTCACGGCGGCAAGTCCCCGCTGGGCGGAAGATCTCGCACTTCGAAGTGCACGCGAGGTCACTTTCCTTCCGTGGGGTTTCGAGGAACGGGAATTTATCGGCGAGACCGAAGCGATCCCGCCGGCTCCCCTGCGTCTTTGCCACATCGGCACGATGGGAACCGATCGGGATCCGGCGCCGCTCATCGCGGCGCTCGCGAAATTTTCCCAGCCCTGGCGGCTCGATCTCGTCGGGTCGTTCGAAGCGGACCGGGAGCTCGCGAGCATTCCCCGCGTTCACATTCACGGTTTTCTTCCGCGCGATGAAACGCTCGCGCTGCTACGAAACTGCCACGTCGCGGTCGTGGTTCTGAACCGTTTGCCCCGCCAAAAGGGGCGCATCCCGGCGAAGCTCTACGAGGCCCTTCGATCCGAAAAGCCAATCCTCGCCATCGGCGACCCCGACGGAGACGCGGCGGAGCTCATCGCTCGTTTCGGAGCGGGCATCACGGTGCCCCCTGAGGACGGCCCGGGCCTCCGACAGGCCCTGGAGGCCCTCGCCGGGCGCGGCCGAGGCGCGGACGCCTCCCAACTGGGTTCGCTGGAGATGAGCAACCTCACCGGCCGGCTCGCCGATGAACTTACCCGCATTACGGCAGGTACTTGATATCCTTCGATTTCGCCTTCCGGGGTCTGATTTTCACACCGCTTAGCCGGAGCGCGAAAGCGCGGTAGGTCTCCGAAATCAATGAAAGATTCGAGTGGACACTTACGACACCAACGGCTAAAAAAGGCGAATTGGTTTTCAGGCCTAGCCGCGCGTTTTTAGTGACTTTCGGCTGGCCTAAATATGGGCCCAGGTAGCTCAGTGGTAGAGCACTTCCTTGGTAAGGAAGAGGTCGAGGGTTCGATTCCCTTCTTGGGCTGTTGATTGGGGTCATCAAGGAGAACAAATGGGTAAGGCAAAATTCGAACGCACGAAACCTCACTTGAACGTCGGCACCATCGGTCACGTCGATCATGGCAAGACGTCGCTCACCGCCGCTCTAACGACGGTTTTGGCGAAAACCGGCCAGGCGAAAGCCATGGCTTACGACCAAATCGACGCCGCCCCTGAAGAGAAGGCCCGCGGAATTACGATTTCGA
>CAZZHG010000114.1:0-13981 GCA_964653655.1 uncultured Pseudobdellovibrionaceae bacterium | reverse complement strand
ACCGCGCTCCGACCCTCCACCGTCTCGGTATCCAGGCGTTCGAGCCGGTGCTCATCGAAGGTAAAGCGATTCAGCTTCATCCGCTGGTTTGCGCGACCTTCAACGCGGACTTCGACGGAGATCAAATGGCCGTGCACGTTCCGCTCAGCGTCGAAGCTCAGCTGGAAGCGCGCGTTCTGATGATGTCCACCAACAACATTCTGTCTCCCGCTTACGGTAAGCCCGTAATCGATCCTTCTCAGGACATCGTGCTCGGCATGTACTTCATGACCCAGCAGCGCGTGAACCAGAAGGGTGAAGGGAAACTCTTCGCCAACCCGACGGAGGCGATTTTCGCTTACGACGTCGGCCAGGTGGATCTCCACGCCAAGATCAACGTCCGCATCGGCTCGAAGCGTTTCGAGACCTCGGTCGGCCGTCTGTGTCTGCGGGAAATCGTTCCGGAAGAGATTCCGTTCGACGAGTACAACCGGGTTCTCGACAAGAAGGCGCTCTCCGGCCTTCTCGATAAGTGCTACCGCACGACGGGCACCAAACGTACGGTGCTCCTCGCGGATAACCTCAAGAACCTCGGGTTCGAGTTCGCGACCCGTTCCGGTATGTCCATCTGCATCGAAGACATGCAGATTCCTTCCAAGAAGCCGAAGCTCCTCGACGCCGCCTACAAGGAAGTCGAAGAGATTCAGGATCAGTACACGGAAGGTCTCATCACCGACGGCGAGCGCTACAACAAGGTCATCGACATTTGGGCGCAGGTCACCGAACAGGTGGCCGAAGAAATGATGTCCGAACTGTCCGTCGATACCGTCACGGACCGGGAAGGCAAGAAGATCACCGTGCCCTCGATTAACGCCATTTATCAGATGGCCGACTCGGGCGCTCGTGGCTCCGCCGCTCAGATTAAGCAGCTGGCGGGAATGCGTGGTCTGATGGCCCGTCCGTCGGGTGAAATCATCGAAACGCCCATCACCGCGAACTTCCGCGAAGGTCTGGACGCACTCCAGTACTTCACCTCGACTCACGGTGCTCGTAAGGGCTTGGCCGATACCGCTCTGAAAACCGCGCATTCAGGTTATCTGACCCGGCGTCTCGTCGACGTCGCGCAGGATCTGGTCGTGGCCGAGTACGACTGTAAAACGGTCGACGGCCTCGAAGTGGCGGCGCTCGTCGAAGGCGGCGAAATCATCGAGTCTCTCGGTGACCGCATCCTCGGCCGCGTGGCCCTCGAAGAGATCAAGGACCCCTACTCCGGCGAGCTCCTGGTGAAAGCCAACGAGCAGATCGACGAAGAAAAGGTCAGCGCCATCGAAGAAGCGGGCATCGAGAAGATCACCATCCGGTCGGCACTCACCTGCCGCACCCGTATCGGTATCTGCACCTCTTGCTATGGCCGCGACCTCGCTCGCGGACATCTGGTGAACCTGGGCGAAGCGGTCGGCATCATCGCCGCGCAGTCCATCGGTGAGCCGGGAACGCAGCTTACGATGCGCACCTTCCACGTCGGCGGTACCGCCACCCGGCGCGCCGAGCAGAGCTCTCTGGAGCTCCGTCACGACGGCGCCATCAAGCTGTATCGGGCGAACATCGTCACCGACCGTGCGGGTACCTTCACCGTCATGAACCGGAACGCGGAACTCGCGATTCTGGACGAGGCGGGCCGTGAGCGTGAGCGCTACCAGCTCGTGTACGGCGCGAAGTTGAATATCCGCGAAGGCGACAAAGTCACCCGTGGCCAAGTGGTTGCGACCTGGGATCCATACACCGTACCGGTTCTGACCGAACAGGGCGGTAAGGTCTCCTTCGTCGACATCCAGGACGGTATCTCGCTCTCCGAGCGCGTGGACGAAGTCACGGGTCTTTCGAACCGGGTAATCACCGATTCGCGCGACACGGAACTGCGGCCCCGTATCGAAATCGTCGACGAGAAGGGCAACGCGAAAGCGTCCTACCTTCTGCCGGTCGGCGCGAACTTGGTGGCGACCAACGGCGACATGGTTCTGCCCGGCGATTCGATCGCCAAGATCGCGCGCGAGACCTCGAAGACGAAAGACATCACCGGCGGTCTTCCCCGCGTTGCCGAGCTTTTCGAAGCCCGCAAACCGAAGGAAACGGCGGCGATTTCCGAAATCGACGGTACGGTGTCGTTCGGTAAGGACTCGAAGGGTAAGCGTAAGGTCGTCGTCACGCCGGAACACGGCGAGCCGAAGGAGTACCTCATCACCAAGGGCAAGCACATCTCGGTGCGCGAAGGCGATTACGTCCGCGCCGGTGAGCCGCTCATGGACGGCGCCGCGAACCCGCACGATATCCTTCGCATTCTCGGTGAGAAGGAACTGGCGAAGTACCTCGTGGACGAAGTCCAGGAAGTCTATCGTCTGCAGGGCGTGAAGATTAACGATAAGCACATCGAGCTCATCGTTCGTCAGATGCTCAAGCGTGTCCGCATCTCCGATCCGGGCGAAACCGATACGCTGCACGGCGAGAACATCGAACGGTTCAAGTTCGACGAAGAGAACGAGCGCGTGATGAAGCTGGGCAAGCGCCCGGCCACCGCGGAGCCTCTGCTCCTCGGTATCACGAAGGCGTCTCTGTCGACGGAATCCTTCATCTCGGCGGCCTCGTTCCAAGAGACCACCAAGGTGCTGACCGAAGCCGCCGTCATGGGCAAGATCGACCGGCTCAAGGGCCTCAAAGAGAACGTCATCATGGGACGTCTCATTCCGGCCGGAACGGGCATCAGCAAGTACCGCAACGTCAACATCACGGTGGCGGAGCGCGAAGGCGTCGACACGCTGGATGCCGCGGCTCTTCGGTCGGAAGCGGCTCAGGTCGCGACCCCGGCGGAAGCCAAAATCTAATATTCAAACGTAAAAAGCCCCGCTCTCCTTCGGGAGGGCGGGGCTTTTTGCTTTCAGGCCGCTTTTCCCTCCGGTTCGAGGGCGTTAGCGAACCGAAAACGTGAGTTGGAGCGATTACCTTCCTTAGGAAGGTAACAAGTGCTAACGCCAGCTTGGTTACATTTACCCGCCTGTCTTACGGCTTCTCTCCCCGCTTCTACCTACGGAGTTCCCGACACATCCAAGCTGGAAGATGCCCGAAACTCACTCTTGGTTCGGCCTGTCAGCCGCGGCGTTACCGCCCCAAATGTTCTCGAACACCTCACTGAGCGGGTGCGCCTCCACTTCGCCGCTCCCGATCCTCCGTTTCAGCTCCTGGCAGACGGGGCAGTCGTCATAGAGGCCTTGAGGCTCTCCGTTGAATGGAATCACTATTTCAAACAACTCTTTCGAGTTCGTGTCGTGTGCTTTCATAGAGACACTGATAGAGAGCGCGAGAGTTCGGGTCAATGGACTTAGGGGGGCGCGAAATCGGGATCATAGCATTCGCCGGCGAATGTGATTTCCCCAGAAAATCGTCGATTAAAACGTTTTCGCGTCGATGACGAAACGGTACTTCACATCGCCCTTCACGGTGCGGTCGTGGGCCTCGTTGATTTGGGAAGCCTGAATCATCTCGATGTCCGCGAAGACTTTTTTCTTCGCGCAAAAATCGAGCATCTCCTGGGTTTCCTTGATGCCGCCGATTAACGATCCGGCGAGCTTGCGGCGCCCGTGAATGAGTCCGCGCGTTTGAACTTGGCTCGCGTTCGGTGGGGCTCCCAGAAGGATGTGCGTTCCGCCGACTTTGAGCGAGCCCACATAAGGGGTGAGGTCGTGGGGCGCGGAAACCGAATCGAGAATCAAATCGAACTTGCCCGCGAGCGGCGCGAAGTTCTTCGGATCCTTGGTAATGACGAAATGCTTGGCGCCCAGCTTCTTCGCGTCGGCTTCCTTGCCCGGGGACGTGCTGAACACGGTGACTTCCGCGCCCATGGCTTTGGCGAGTTTCACGGCCATGTGCCCTAAGCCTCCCAGGCCTACGACGCCCACTTTCTGCCCCTTCTGCACCTTGTTGCGCTTCAGAGGGGAGTAGGTGGTGATTCCGGCGCACAGAAGAGGCGCCACCCGCTCGAGCGGTAGGCCCTTTTTCACCTTCAGGACGAACTTCTCTTTGACGACGATATGGGTGGAGTACCCGCCGAAGGTTTCCGTTTTGCCGTCGAGCTCTTTACTCGCGAAGGTGAAAACCGCGGGGTGCTCGCAGAACTGCTCCTCGTGGTTCTTGCAGTTCACGCACTTTCCGCAGGAGTCCACCATGCAGCCGACACCCGCGAAATCCCCCGGCTTGAAGCGCTTCACTTTTTTGCCCACCTGCAGAACTCTACCGACGATTTCGTGGCCGGGGACGCAGGGATAATACGGTATGCCCCAGTCTCCGCGGACCGTGTGGATATCCGAGTGGCAAATGCCGCTGTAGAGGATCTCCACCATGACGTCGTCCGGGCGGGGAGCCCGCCGTTCGATGGAAAGAGGTTGAACACCTGAGTTCGGAGATTGCGCGCCGTAGGCTCTGACTAAATGCATGGAGCCACTTTAGACAAACCCACAGGCTATGTCACCGCCCTTGCCGTGAGGCGTTACGCGGAACCGCACACCCTGCCTTACACTGAAAAGGCTCCCCTAAAACCCGTTTCCAGGAGAAACCATGAGCAGAGTCGTCCGCCGTGCCGAAATCGACAAACGCAGAGCGCGCCGCAACAAAATCCGCAAGATTCGTAGCCGTATCGCTCGCGCGAAAGGCCCCGCCGAAGTTCAGCATCTCGTCGCCAAGCTGAAAAAGATTTCGCCGTTCTATCCGGTCCACCAGCTGACCGAAGCGAAAGCCGCTCCGAAAAAAGCCGCCTGAGCCCGCCTCAAACAGCAGTCCGTAACAGACGTTAACGAGGGATTTGTTGGGGGCGCTTGCGCCCCCCGTTTTCCCCTATTCTAAAAGTGACCCGTCTGTTTTTACCCCAACAACGTAGGTACCGACCCGGAGGGTGACAGTGGTTGCTTTCCGCTCCGCGACTGTCGTCGCAAGTTTGAGTTTACTGGCCGCGCTCGCGTGGGCGCCTTCCTTCGGCGCACAAGCGCCGGACAATGTGCCGGCGAAAATACGCTGGCTGGACACTTCCGTTTCCTGGGACACGGCGAACCGCCGGGGCCTTCTGAAAGCCCAGATGGAAATCGAAGTGAAGCGGGAAGGTTTTCCGGTTCTGGGATTGAAGGCCGCGCCTAGCCTCGTTCATTGGGACGGCTCCGCCCTTCACCCGACGATGCTCTCGGAAGTTTCCGGAAAGCGAAACTGGCGCGTGCTCAAAGTACGCGTCGAGCCCGGTACGCTTCATCGGCTCGATATCGAGTACGAGCGCGAGCTGGAAAAAGTCGACGCGGTTCCCGTCTCGACGGAAACCTCGGCCGTGCCGCTCGTTTTCCGCTTCGACGATCCGCAGATTCCCGATCACGAACTTCAAACGAACGGCCTCGCCCTTCCCGCCGGAGAAGGCAAATGGGCGGTGCGTTTCGCGGAATCGTCGGAAGGCATCTACCTCGCGTTGCCGGAGGAAGATCGCAAACCGGGCTCCATCAAGAAGATCGTGCGGTGGTTCTTCAGCCTGCCGTACATGATCCTCGGCGGCGGAGGCGAAGGCCCGCCCCCGCTCATCAGCTTCCACAAGAAAAACTAGGAATTGGGCCCCGCTTCGAAAAGGCCCGGCGCAAGCGCCAGCCGTTCGTTGCCCCAGGAAAGCTCCACGGCACGAAGCCAGTGGCCGGGACTCTTCACGCTTCGGCGCTCGTTCTCGCTGTCATAGAGGGCGTCGCCGACGAGAGGCAGCCCGCTTTGGGCGGCGTGCACCCTCACCTGGTGCGTGACCCCGGTCCGGCAGACCGCTTCGAGCAGCACCATCCCGCCCCTTTTCTCACGTACTTGAAAATCGGTTCTAGCTTCCAGGACGGGAGGCCGATGCCGGACCTTCGACCCAGCGGCCACCATTTTCCGCGCGTCCGAGGGATCGTGGGCGAGCGCCCAGTCCGCCGTCCAGCTCTCCTTGCGCGGTTCCCCCCACGCCCAGGCATGGTAGCGCTTGGTCACTTCTCCCGACTGAAACCGGCGGCGCCACTCGGAATACCCGTCGCGGGTAAGCGCCACTATCTGCAGGCCGCTCGTGTCCCTATCGAGGCGATGGGGAACCAAAGTCGGCTGAATGCCCGGGAACTCGATTCTCAGATCCGGCCACTTCGCGAACGCCCAGTGGGTGAGCGTCTTATCGTCGAATAGCGACAATGGATGGCCGACAAGTCCGGGCGGTTTGTCCACGGCGACCCAGCCGTCCCCTTCCTTCACGATCGGCACGGAAAGCCCCGCGGTACCCGTGCGAAGGCGGGCGAGGTGCTCCTCGAGGGCACGAGTGTCCAAGCCGCAATCCACCTTGTCCCCTTTGTGAGCCTTTCTGCCGGTGAAATGGCGGGCGAGCCCGGCCTCCAAGGCCTCTTCCCCTTGGCGGCGGGTCAGGGAGGGAAACTTTTCCCTCAGCCATCTGTCCGCTCGACTTCCCATCTGGTGTTCCCTTCCTCGCTGGACTATAGGTGGGCTACATGGACACTGTCACCGCCTTACGGCGTTGGGCCGGACTGCTCGCCCAAATACGCCGCTTTTTCGACGAACGGGGCTTCGTGGAGATAACCACGCGCCATCTGGTTCCCAGCGGAGCCTTCGAAGGCGTGATCGATACCATCCCGGCGGGCAAGTTCGGCGAGCTGCATACGTCGCCCGAAATGGAAATGAAGGCCCTTCTCTCCACGGCGCCCGTGTCCTGCTATCAGATCTGCCGCTGCTTCCGGGACGATCCTCTCCAGACCGGAATCCACGGCAAGGAATTCACGATGCTCGAGTTCTATCAGGTGGGCGCCGACTACGCCGGCATCCGCGAACTGATGAAGGAGCTGCTCGCCGCCGTCGGATTTTTGGGAGAGGTGTCGGAAAGGTCCGTTCGGGATCTACTCGGTGGAAAAACCCCCAGGAAGGTAGCCGGCGAACGCTGGGACGACGCCTTCTTCAAACTGTTTCTGGAAGAGGTGGAACCGAACCTTCCGCCCGACCCGCCCACGATGGTCATCGATTACCCGGCGCAGATTGCGGCGCTCGCGGCGCTCAATCCAGATAGACAGACCGCCCAGCGTTTCGAGATCTATTGGAAGGGAATGGAAATCTGCAACGGGTGCGTGGAGCTGGGCGATTTGGCGGAGCTGAAAACGCGTATCGAAGCGGAAGCTCTACAAAGAAAAGAAGCGGGAAAAACTCCCCACCCCTACCCCACGACTCTCGTGAAAGCCCTTGAGCGCGGATTGCCGCCCAGCGCGGGTGTCGCCGTGGGGCTCGACCGACTCTTCAAATGCCTTACCGGCGAGTTCAGCCCTTCTTTTCGATAGGGCGGGACTTCGGACGAGTGCAACGGACTTCAATCCGCGAGCAGCGGATGACCAGGGGATCGACCGACTGAATTCCCGTCATGACCGAGTCCGAGAAAACACAGCGGCCTCCGGAAACCTGGGAGCCGGGCCAGAGATAAACCGAACACCCGCGAGGAAGGCCCTTCGCGGAGATTTCCTGGGGACGTTCCGGAGCCGCGAGCGCCACCGAGCCGACTAAGATCGCAAGAACAGCCAAGATCTTCATGTTGAATTCTCCTGTTATCAGCTCACCCATACCACGATCGTACCGCCGGTCCGCCAGGTCACTGAAAAGTAGTGTCACCAGAAACTTAACTTCCGTTAACTGATCCGAAATTATTCCGGGATTGACGCAATTTGGCGTCGATAGAGTGGCCTGAAAAGCACGACGACACACCGGGCTTTTTGGGGGGTTACACAATAGATGAAAGCTGTTGTTTGGGTCTTGGTCTTGGGCTGGGTTTCCGCGCAGAGCTTCGCTTCCACGCGGGATATTTTCACGAACACCAACAAAACTAGGCGAATCGCCAACTCGAAAGAGAGCGCTCTCGCCATTCAGGTAGGCTCCGGCTGCGCGGGCTTTCTGATCGGTCCGAATGTCGGCATGAGCGCGGGCCACTGCGTGCGCGCCGGCACCGATATCCGCTCTAGCGTCGCTCTCGCCGATGATTTGCCCGCGGACGGCCAAGTCGGCAAGACGTTGGAGCTTGGCACCTCGAAGGGCTACGATCTGTGGATTTTCGAAGTGAAATGGGACAAGGGTCCGTACCCCAAGGGCATCAAGATCGTCCCTCAAGTGCAGGTTAGAGCCAATCAGCTTCGGATCGGCGACAACAATACCGCCGATGCGCTCTACACCCTCGGGTTTCCGCAAGATATCAGCCACGGCCGGCTCGTTCTATCGTGGGGCTACGGAAAAACGGACGGCGAGAACGGCCGTATCGTGAACAACATTTCTCTCATCAACGGCAACTCGGGCGGCGCGATCCTTCGCCTCAAGGACAAGTTGCTGGTGAGCCTCGTCAGCGCCGGTCCTCATAACTTCGGGGATCCGGGCTGGGACGAAAACGACTGGAACGATCCTTCGCACTGGAACTACGGACCGTCCATCCACAAGTGGTACCAGGGAAGCAAAGTTCTACAAACGATGTACCCGAACGGCCTCAGCCGCTACTACAAGGCGAGCTGGGACTTCGAGACGTTTCCGGATTTCTTCGAGGAGTTCGGCGAGCTCTTCAACTAGTCTTCAATTCGGGAGAGGGGCCTCGGCGGGAGCCGGGGCCCTTTTCTTTTTGCGCCTCTGATAGGCGCGTTGCGTGTCTTCCCAGCTCCCCTTTCGAACGTCCGGCGAGTATTTGTGCTTTTCGCCGAGCACGTAGGAAGCAAAGCCGGAAACATCGAACCAGCCCCGCGAGGAAATCTTTCCGTACCGGGCCAGGTGATAAGCGCTATAGACGAACGCAAGCGGTGTGACGGCCAGCATCCGCCACCAGTTACGGGCGGTACCGACGCGAAGTACTCGAACGTCGCGCTCGAGAAGCGTGTTCGCGATTTCGGCGATGGAATACATCCGGACGTGGGTGGGATCGTCGAAAAAGTTCAAGGTGCCCGCCGCCGACGGAAGTCTCAGGGAACGCTCCGAAGGAAACTCGACGTAAAGACAACCGCCCACTTTCAGTTTCCTGGAAAGCTCCTCCAGCACTTGATGCCCGTGGAACAAATGTTCGATGGTATGCGAGAAAACGATGGCGTCGTAATACCCGTCTTCGAGCGCGGAAAAGTCCGCGTCGTCCAGATTCACGTCGAAGAACCGGTCCATCCGATCGTACTGGGCGAGGTCCCCCTGGAGGCGTTTATCGAGACCGTGGTAGGTCGCCCTGGGGAAATAGTGCCGGAAAACTTCGAGCGAGGAATGCCCGCAGCCCACGTCGAGCGCCCGGAACGGTTCCTTGCCGAACCGGCGGCGCAGAAACGCGTAGCGAGTGGGGCAGAAAAATCGGTAGGACCGGATGGGCATGGAAAAGGGATAGCCGGAGACGCCTATCCTTGCAAGGAGTGGAGCCTGGAATAGATACCGCCCAAGGCCTGCAAGGCGCCGAGAGTGCCCCTTTCGGCCACCCTCCCCAGCTCGAGAACCACGCCCTGGTCGCAGGCCTGAACGGTCGAAAGCCGGTGGGCGATGACGATGCTCGTGCGCCCTTTCAGAATCTCCCGGATGGCCGCCATGACCTTCCGCTCGAGATTTCGGTCCAGGCTCGCGGTCGCCTCATCCAGCACCAAAACGGGCGGGTTAAACGCGAAGGTCCGGGCAAAAGCGATGAGCTGGCGCTCGCCGAGCGAAAGATTGGTTCCCCCCTCGGCTATCGGACACTCCAAACCACCTCTATGACGCACCATCTCCCAAAGCTGCACGCGCCGGCACTGCTCTTCCAGATAGGCGTCGGTGAAGCCCGTCCGCCCCACCGCTAGGTTGTCCCGGAGCGAGCCCTCGAAAAGGTATAGGTCCTGGGGGATGAGACCGATCTGGGACCGGAGCTGGAAGCGGTTCCATTCCGAAAGCGACCGGCCGCAGAAGCGGATTTGCCCATCGGTGGGCTCGTAGAAGCGCAGGAGCAAGCGAAGCAGCGTGGACTTGCCGCTGCCGGTGGCGCCCACCACCGCGAGAGAGCTGCCGGCAGCGACCTTGAAGCTGACGTCGTTCAAGGCGAGGGCATCCTTACGGGGGTAGTGAAAGAAAACGTGATCGAACTCGATCTCGGTGGGACCCAGCGCCCCCGGCCTCACCGGGTTCTTTTCCATCTCCGGCTCGGTCGCCTCGTCGAGGATGCCGCCGATTCTCTCCGCCGAAACCCGCGCCGAAAGGTACAGGTTGTACTTCTGAATCAAATCCTCCACGGGATTGAAAAGATTCTTCAGGTAAGCGGCGAAAGCCACCACCGTTCCCACCGTTACCGAGCCCTCGATGGCCCACTTGCCGCCGACGATGAGAAGCGCCCCGAGCGAAATGCCGTACAGCACGTTGGTAACCGGCATCGCGATGGCGTAAAGCCCGACGGTGCGAAGCTGGGCTTCGTTGTGCCCCGCGACGATCTCGCCGAACTTTTCGTTTCGGTCGGATTCGGCGGCGAGCCTCTGGATCGTCGCGAGCGCTCCGACGTTTTCGCCGAGAAACGAGTTGATTTCGCTGAGACGCGTGCGGGCCCGCCGATAGCAAATCGCCAGGCGGCGACCGAAGAACCGGATGGAAATCCACACGAAAGGAAGCGTCCCGAGGGCGACGGTGGCGAGTTTCGGATTGAGCCAGACCATGGCGGCGACGGTCCCGAGAACGAGAACCACGTCGACGGCGAGCACCGACATCGAAGCCGTGAAGACTTCGCTGAGCGACTTGATGTCGTTAATCACTCGCGAAAGAAACCGGCCGACGGGATTCTGATCGAAAAGCGCGACCGGAAGATTGAGGATGCGGCCGAAGAGCGCGCCTCTCAAATCGTGAAGGACGGCTTGACCGATCTTCTGCACTTCCGCCGCAAGCCAAGTCGAAAAAACGCATTTCGCGAGAGCCACGACGAGATAGGCGCCGCAAAGCCAGGGAAGCGACGACGCCCCACCGGGAGTCGTGACGGAGTCCACCACCCGGCCGAGCAAGTAAGGCACGAGTACTTCCACGCCTGTCGCTCCGGCCACGTAGAACAGGCTCACCACGAAACGGGATCGGTAGACGAGCGCGAACGGAAGCAGCCGGCGAAAACCGCTGTCGAATCTCTTCTCGTCGAGATTGAGCGCGCTTTGGCTCATGGCTGGGTCTCCAGGTGCCGCTCCGCCGGGCGCTTGACGTCGGATTTCTCCCAAAGGCCAGCGTACCAGCGATCCTCCGAAAGAAGCTTTTGATGAGTTCCTTTCACCACGATTCGGCCGTCCCTCATTACCCAAACCTCGTCGAAACGGGGCATCACCGAAAGGCGATGGGAGGCGAACAGCACGCCCAGGTACGGATAGTGCTCGAGAAAGGCGTTCAGGATTCTCTCCTCGACTTCCACGTCCACCGCCGAGAGCGCGTCATCGAGCAGCAGGAGCTTCGGCTTGCGGCCCAGTGCCCGCATCAGAGCGATCCGCTGCTTCTGCCCGCCGGAAAGATCCACGCCCCGTTCGCCGAGACGGGTGAGAAAACCATCGGGCAGCGCCCCAATCTCGGGAGCGATGGCCGCTACTTCGGCGAGATGGGATAGCTCCGCCGCGTTCAGCTCCCCGCGGCCACCGAGCGCCGCGTTTTGCGAAAGCGTTTCGCTGAAGAGAAAGATCTGCTGCTCGACGCTGCCGATATCCCGGCGCAACTCATCGAGGGAAATGGAAGCGATGTCCCTACCCTCGAAGTAAACCGATTCGGGATCGGTTTCCTGAAGCCGGAGCAGCAAGTTCAAGAAGGTGCTCTTGCCCGAGCCGACGGGACCGACGATACCGATCTTTTTTCCGCGCTCGAGCCGCAAGCCGTCGAGCTCGAGGGAGAATCGGGAATTCGGATAGGCGAACCGAAGCTTACGGACTTCAAGAAGAGGCGCCCCCGCCTCCACCGGGCCCGGCGCCACCCGAACCGGCGCTACCTGAGGCAGGTTCAAAATCTGAGTGAGCCGCCGGTTGGCCGCAACGCCTTCCCGGTTCATCGTCACGGCCCAGCCGATGGCTTCCATGGGCCAGGCGATTTGCACGACGAACCGCTGAAACGCGACGAAAGTACCGACGGTAATCGCTCCCGAGAGAACTTCCCGTCCTCCGAAGTAGAGCATCCCGAAGGTGCCGAGATAGGTGAGAAGGCTCAGCACGGGCGAGAAAGGGGCTTCCACGCGCGCAAGCTTTTCGCCTTCCGCCCGATAGTCGCCGCTCATCTTAAGGAACCGATCGAGAGTGGGCCCTTCCAGAACGAGGGACTTGATGAGGCGCACGGAAGAGAAACTCTCCTGGGTCAGCGCGGAAAGGCGCGCCATCTTGGCCTGAATGGAATCGAAAAGCTTGTCGATGGAATCGCCGAACTTCGCCGTGACCCAGGGCACGAGCGGAAAAAACGCGAAGGCGATGAGGGTGAGCTTGACCGAAAGCCCGAGCATTACGGGCACGATCATCGCGAACAGCAGAACGGCGTCGACGGAAACGAGCACGCCGGGCCCCACCGCCATCCGGACCGATTCGACGTCGTTCGTGGCCCGAGACATCAAATCGCCGCTTCGGATCGCCTGAATCTCCGAAAGCGGAAGCCTCTGCAGATGATCGAAGAGCTGGATCCGCAAATCGCGGGCGATCCGATGGGAGGAGCCCATGAGAAACACGCGCCAGAAGTAGCGCCCGAGCGCGACGAGCGCCATGAGGCCCATGTAGAGGAGTGCGAGCTGAACCACGCGGTCGTAACGGCGCTCGGGCAACGCGTCGATGGCGTACTTCAACACTACGGGAAGCGCCACGTTCATCCCGTCCACTACGAGCAGCGAGAGCAAACCAAGAATATAGGGTCCGCGGTAAGGGCGGATCCTTCCCCAGAACGGATACTTTCGAACCCAGGATATTGGCGAGAACCCAAGCATGGCGAGACCGACAATCCAGCATCGGGGAACCCCACGTCTCCAGTCAAGAAACCGCCAAGGCGGCCGGAACTTGTTCCAAGGGTCGGCCCCTACCCCAAAAAAATTGGCCAGCCTGGCCAGGCTCAGTCCTTTGACTTTCCCCAAAACGGGGCCATATTTCCCTTTGTACATCCGCGAGAAAACAGAGGGAGTCCATGAACTTAAATCAATTTACGGTGAAAGCTCAGGAAGCGGTGGTCGAAGCACAAAGCTTGGCCCTCAAGCGCAACCATCAGGCTATCGAGCCAGAGCATCTGCTGCTAACCCTTCTGAAAGCGGAAGACTCCGTGGTCGGCCAAAGCCTCGAAAAGATGGCCAAGGGTACGACCAAGCTGCTGATCTCGGACATCGAGGCTGAGCTTCAGAAAAAGCCGGAAGTTCACGGCAACGTTCAGCCGTATTTGTCGGCCATGGTGAACAAGCTTCTCGCACGCGCGGAAGAGGAATCGAAAGGGCTGAAAGACGACTTCATCAGCGCCGAGCACATCTTTCTCGCTTACCTCGCGCTTCGCGACGGAACCATCATGGAGCTTTTCAAGAAGCACAAGGTGACCCGTCAGGCGTTTCTCGAAGCACTTCAGCAAGTGCGCGGGAACCAGCGCGTCTCCGATCAGAACCCGGAAGAAAAATACAATGCTCTCGGCCGTTACACGCGCGATTTAACGGAGGCCGCGAAAAACGGGCGCCTCGATCCGGTCATCGGCCGCGACGAGGAAATCCGGCGGGTCATCCAGGTACTTTCCCGGCGCACGAAGAACAACCCGGTCATCATCGGCGAGCCCGGTGTGGGCAAGACCGCAATCGTCGAAGGACTAGCCCAGCGTATCGTCGCGGGCGACGTCCCCGAAAGCTTGAAGAACAAGCGGCTGCTCGCGCTCGACCTCGGCGCGCTCATCGCGGGAGCGAAGTACCGCGGCGAGTTCGAGGAGCGCCTCAAAGCGGTGCTGAAAGAAATCACCGCGGCCCAAGGCGGCATCATTTTATTCATCGACGAGCTGC
>CAZZHG010000113.1:0-14185 GCA_964653655.1 uncultured Pseudobdellovibrionaceae bacterium | reverse complement strand
CGCCGGCCGCGATGGCCCGCTCCATCTCTCCGGCCGAAACCACGTCCGCGCCGAAACCCTCCGAAAAAATCTCACCGAGCACGGATAGGTTGCCGTTCGCTTTGATGGCGTAGCAGGGAAGGGTCGGATAGGAGCTGAATGCTTTCTTCAGGGCGCGGGCCGCGCTCTTTAACTGAGTGGCCGAGTACACGTAGGCCGGGGTGCCTACTTCTTGAGCCAGGCGCGTGAGGGAAATCCCCTCGAAATGCGCTTCGCCCCCTCTATAACTCAGAGCGCTCATGTCCCGCGTTATAGCACGGGGAAAGGCGCGTCCAATCTGCTAAAATTAAGCCACTCGGTAAATTTCGCGGGAAGCGGATTCTTAAATGAAGTGGATACTCTACATCGCCTTGGCCTGGAGCGCGGACCCCTCCCTGGAGGTACGTCCGATGACTTTCGAGGAGTTGGATGCCCTTGGCCGTCAGGAGGCCTGGAGCGAGCTGGTGCTGCACCTGAAGGACGTGCCCCCGGACGGCCGAAACGCCCGTTGGGACAGCCTGGTCGAGAAGGCGGCGCTGGGGCATCTGGACATCATTGTGCAAGGGGCACCGGCCGAGGGGGATTCCACCGCGAAGGCCCTGCTCTCGGAGTTTCCGTCCCTGCGCCGGTCCCGCAAGTTTCTCGAAAAAAGAAGGGACGCCACCTTCGGGGCCCTTCGCAAATGTTACGAGAATCCGTTCATCGAGGACGAGTGCGGAGGAAGGCTGCTCGATTTCGTGAAAAGCGATGCCTTCGACTCGAAGCTCGTTCGCCAGGCGGCCGGTATCGCCGCGGAAAAGGAATCGACTGAAGCGGCCTTGCCGTTTCTCGCGTACTCCCTCGAGAAGGGAGCCGATCGTTTTTGCCGGGAGGAGTTTTGGCAGAAGGCTGTATTGAGCGGCCTCGTCTCGGAGGAAGCTTCCGTTCGCAAGGTGGCCGCAGACGTGGCGTCGGGCCGCTGCTGGACCGGAATGCGCGTTAAGCTTGGAGCCGAACTGGATCGCCATCCCAGCTCCGCGCTTTGCGCGGTCTTGAAGGAAAAGAAGAGTCTCACGCCGGAGCGGGCGAAGAAGTGTCCGGCGCCGTCCGCCGAGCCAGCCTCACAGAACTAGAGTAAGTCCCGCCGTCCACTCGTGGGGAGTCGATACCTGCACACCGAGGTTCACCTTCTGGCTGAACCATATGCCGACGCCGAGCGTGTTCACCACCCGATCGGAAGCCGTGTAGTAGGTAGCGCGGAAAAGAAAATTCAAAAACTCGACGTTCAGGTTCGCTCCGAGAGACAGCGCGAAAGAGCCCGAGGAGAAAGCGCTGAAGGCCGGCAGAAGGGCGTTCGCTTCGATGTTGTATCGGCGGGAGGCGCTGTATCCCACGCCGATGTTCATTTGAGGCGTGTCCTCGAGTCCGTAGATCACGAATCCAGCCTTGAAGCCCGCGCCTTTGCCGAAGACGAGACCCAAGTCCACGCTGGGTGAGAATCCGTCGGCGAGATCGGCTTCCCGCACCGCCATCCCCAGTCCCGCCCGTTCCAGATCCACTCCGAGTCCGGCGTACGCTCCGTTCGTAAAGCTCCCGTCGAAGGAGCTTCCGTCGAGACCGAAGCCGTAGCCCCAACCCTTTCTGGCCGAACCGATGCCGGCGAAATAACGATGGCTCTCGGTATCGTCGGTGGGCGGACCGTAGGCAAGCTGGAGCGCCGTCGCGCGTTCGCTGTTGCCGAGCACTCCCGGATTGATTCCCGCCGCGGTCGGAAGCGACGGAAAAAGAATTCCGGCCGGCGCCGGAAAAATATTGTCGTAGCCGAACGGAGTGACCTTCGCCGCCGATTGCGCGGAGGCGGATGCCGTAAGAAACAGTCCCATGTAGAGAAGGAGGCGCATTCGCCCCGGTATCGGTAATTGGCTCGGCGCTACTTGAGGGGAATGCCGAGCTGCTGCACCCGGCGGTAAAAGGTCGCCCGGGACATCTTGAGCTCGGAGAGGGCGGCGGCCCGGTTGCCGCCGTGTCTCTGGAGCGCCTGGCCGATGAGCCGCTTCTCGGCGTCCTCGAGGGACTCGCCGAGGGCCCGGGGCTTTTCCGCCCGTCCCGTGCCGAAGAGGTCCGGCTCTCCGCACTCGAGCCGTTCGATGACCGGGCCGCGTTGGAAGGCCAGCGCCCGTTTCAGGGTGGACTCGAGCTGGCGGACGTTGCCCGGCCACGCGTACGCCGCCAGGTCGGCCAGGGCCTCGTCCGAAAGCCGCGGCACGAGGCCGCGCGCGTGTTTTTTCAGAAAATGTTCGGCGAGCAGCGGGATGTCTTCCCGGCGCTCGGCAAGAGTCGGAAGCCTCAGCACCACGTCGCTCAGCCGGTACAGCAGATCTTCGCGGAAACGGCCCGCCTCGACGAGGGTGCCCAGGGGCTGATTGGTCGCCGAGATCACGCGGAAGTTCACGCGGCGGGCGCGGCCCGACCCGATGCGCTCGACGGTGCGGTCCTGCAAAGTACGGAGCATCTTCGCCTGTGTCTCGAAGGGAAGGTCGCCGATCTCGTCGAGGAAAACGTCGCCGCCTTCGGCCAGCTCGAACTTTCCGGCCCGCGAGGTTTTCGCGTCCGTGTAAGCGCCTTTCACCACTCCGAAGAGCTCGGCCTCCATGAGGCTCGACGGAATCGCCGGAGTGTTGACCACGACGAAGGGCCTTTCCTCCTCGCCTTCCTGCTGGTGAAGCAGTCTCGCCACCAGCTCCTTGCCCGTTCCGCTCTCTCCGAGAATCAGAACGTTGAGATCGGGTTGCCCGCGGAGCTTGGAAACCTTGTCGAGTAGATCGAGGACCGCCGGCGATTGACCGATGAACGGAACCGGTTGCGGAAGGACCATCGGGGAAAGTTTCTCGAGCCGGCGCTTCAGCAGACACTTTTCGAGAACGCGCCGGACGATGAGTTGCAGATCCTGGCGTTCGAAAGGCTTCACGATGAAATCGGAGGCGCCCTCGCGAAGGCATTGGATCGCGCGGGCCACGTTGGTCTCGCCGCTACAGAAAACGATTTCGAGATCCGGAAACTTCCGCCGCCACTGCCGGAGCACTTCGAGTCCGGAGTCGTCGGGGAGATTCAGATCGAGTACCGCCAGGTCCACTTCCTGGCGGCGCATGGTCTCTTCCGCCTGCTGAGGATGGGTGAAGCAGTGAACGCCGTAGTCCTGGGACAGGACCATCTTGATCGTTTGGAGCGCGATTGGATCGTCGTCGACCACTACGATTTCGGGGCGAAGGGCCATGGAAAATCCATACCCAACGCAACACGCCGAGTCAAAAAGAGACCGTCTTAGGGCTCAAGAAAAACCCGAAATGTTTCGATTTTTCCTAATGGGCCTCCCTCATTCCCGAGGTCGGGATAGGGGGGGCGAAGCTAAGTATGCGACTTCTGGTAAAAATAGCCTTGGCCTGGACCATGGCCTCGTCCATGACGAGCCATGCCGATCGTCCGGCCAGGCGGCTCCTGGACGAAAATCGCCTCGAAGAAGCGGTTGCTGTTTGCCGTCAATTCGAGGCCCTTTCAACCTTCGACCGGGACAATTTCACCGATTGCGGCTGGATTTACTACCGGACCGGACGCCTCGATGCGGCCGAAAAAATGATGGATAAGCTGCGGGCGAACTTCGGTTCCCCGGACTTTCAGCTGCTCTCCGCCTACGGGGAAATCGCCAAGAAGAATTTCGATAAGGCCCGCGCCGCGCTCGACAACCTCGGCAAAACGCCGCGGGATTCCGGCTTCGCGGTCCGCGTGAGCGAAACGAAAGCCGAGCTCTACGAAGCGATGGGAAATCTCGGGGCCGCCGCATTCGTCTACAAGGACGTGATCGACAAGAAACCGGGAAGCGGCATCGCTCACTGGGGACTCGGCCGCAACTATCTCGCCAACGGCGACATGGGCCGCGCGAAGGTGCACCTCGAAAAGACGGCGCAGCTCTGGCCCCGCCACCTCGCGAGCCGCTACAACCTCGCCGTGCTCGCCACCAACCGCGACGACGATCGGGACGCGGCCAAGTGGCTCGCGGAATGTTACCGCTTGAACAAGGGTGACGTGGGCGTGCTCGAGCAGCTGGGCGCGTTGTACGAGCGCAAGGGCATGCTGGCGGAAGCGATCAAGTTTTGGCAGAAGGCGCTCGCAATCAATCCGAAGTCGCAGATCGCCAATGAGAAGCTGAATAAGTACGTTACGAAAGTGATTGATAAACTGATCGAAGCCAAGCAATACCAGGAAGCGCTCGACCAGATCGAATCGCTTTCCGCGGCGAAGAAGGCGGGTCCGGTGCTCCTGAGACGCGGGATCGCTTACCGTAACCTCGGTAAGTACGACAAAGCGCTCGCGGACCTGCTCAAGTTCACGAGCGAGAGCCCGCCGGACGGCACGGCCTACCGTGAGCTCGGCATCTGTTACGTGAACCTGAAGCTCATCGATCAGGCGGGAACGAATTTTCTGCAGGCGTCCACGGTGGAGCCGCAGAACGGGATGAACTGGGCCTGGCTCGCTTTCACTCTCGAGAGTAAGCGAGAGTACAAGAAGGCGCGGGAGGCCTGGCGCAAGGCCGTGGAAACCATCAAGGACCCGGCGGAGCTGACGAAGGCCGCGCGAAGGCTGGCGACTTTGGAAGATAAGCTGGGAAAGAGCGGCGAGGACAAGGGTCCTTCTCCCGACGATTCGGAGCCCGAGGCTCCCCAGCAGTAAGGACGAAAAGTGGAGTGGTTCGAGATCCGAGTGGCGGTGGATGCGGAAAGAAAAGAAGCGGTGTCGAACCGCCTCTTCGAGCTGGGCGCGCGCGGAGTTTCTGACGCGGACGCGGCCGGCGTTTCCAGGCTCATCGGCTATTTCGACGGTAAGTCCGCTCCCGCGGCCCTGAAGGAAATCTCCGTTTACCTCACTTCGCTTGCCGAACTCTTCCAGCTTCCTCCCTTTGCGAAGCCGGAACTTGCGGCGGTGGCCGACGCGAACTGGGTGGAGCTCCACAAGGAGTTCTATAAGGCCCAGAAGCTCTCCTCTCAATTCTTCCTGCTCCCGGCCTGGGACAAGGACACGAAAGTTCCCGCGAACATGATCCCCATCGTATTGGAGCTCGGACAAGCTTTCGGGACCGGTCTGCACCCGAGCACCCAGCTCGCCATGCATCTGATGGAACGCGTTCTCGACGGAATCTCCGATCCGGCGACCGTTCGGCTAATCGACGTGGGGACCGGCACCGGCATTCTCGCCATCGTCGGCGAAAAGCTCGGCGTGCTCGACATCGAGGCGATGGACATCGACCCCATCGCGGTGGAGTGCGCGAAGGACAATTTGAAGTTGAACGCCTGCAAACAGATCCACCTTTTCACCGGTGAGCTTTCTCAGGTGAAGGGGCCCGCGGAAGTAATCGTGTCCAACATTCTTCTCGAAGTGCACGTCGGTCTCGTTACGACTTACCGCAAGCTCGTGAAGCCGAACGGCCACATCCTGCTGTCCGGTCTGCTCACTCCTCAGCTTCCCGAAGTGGAGGCGCTATTCACCGCGAATGGGTTCGTCCGCGAGGAAACCCAGTCCAACGGCGAGTGGTCGGCGGCCTGTTACCGCCGGCTTTCCTGATTCTAGTTTTGACGGCCCGTAAGGGTCTGACTATGGTACCGGCCATCCCACGGAGGCCCTACCATGAAGCCGACTCTTTTCCTCCTTCTCGCTCTCACGGCGGTCCCCGCCGGGCTCGCCGCTCCGGCTCCCCAGGAAGTCGTCGTCTATGTTTACGATGCCTTTAAAGGTAAAGGATCGCTCGCCGAAGCCGTTCAGCAGCGCTTCGAAAAGATCGGCGGCAAGAGCCGGGTCGTTGCGTTTCCGAACGCCGGAGAGGCTCTCAACCAGATCGCCATCGAGGGCAAAAAGACGAAAGCCGACGTTTTGATCGGCGTGGACGAAGGGCTTCTCGGACGGGCAAGAGAGCTGAAGGCATTCGATACGCTTCCCCCGAAGCTGTCCGCCTCAATCGACCCCGCCTTGTCGCTCGATTCGGAGGGCCGGTTCGTTCCCTTCGACTACAGCTACCTTTCCATCCTCTACGACTCCAGGGTGACGACGCCTCCCGCTGGGCTGAGCCTCAAAGACTTCGCCTCGAAACCGGAGTACAAGAAATCGCTCGCCCTTCAGGATCCCCGCACCTCGAGCACCGGGCTCAGCTTTCTGGTCTGGACTCATCTTGCGTTCGGCGAAGGTACGGCGGCTTTCTGGAAATCCTTCAGCGATCAGATTCTCACGGTGGCCTCCGGCTGGACTGGAACCTACGGACTATTTCTAAAGGGAGAGGCGAAGTTCGTCGTCTCCTACACTACGAGCTCCGCCTATCACATCGAACTCGAGAAAAAGGACAACATCCGCGCCTTTTTATTTCCCGAAGGCCACTATCGCCAGACCGAGGGCGTCGGCCTGGTCTCCCATTCGAAGAACAAGGAGTGGGCTCGCAAGTGGATCGAGACGCTTCTTTCGAAAGAAGTTCAGGAGGAACTTCCCACCCGGCAATGGATGTACCCGGCGGTGAAGGGGACCGCGCTTCCCGCCTCGTTCGAAAAGCTTCCGAGGCCGGCGAAAGTTCTGACGGCGGACGCGACGGAGCTGCAGAAGAAAAGAAACGGCTGGCTGAAAGATTGGACTTCGTCCGTTTCCGGAATCAAGCCGTGAAGGCTTCCGGAGTACCGGCGAGAGGGGCCTTCCCCTACTGGCTCGGTGGCGGCGCCTCCCTCTTTTTCGCGGCGGCCTTCGGCGTGCCGGTCGCCCTGCTTATCGTGAAAGGGCTCCTCTCCGATCCGGGTACCGCTCCCTGGAGCGAAAGTTTCTTCCGCCACGTCATTCTCTTCACCTACGGCCAGGCCCTGCTCAGCGCCGTTTTGTCGGCGATAGTCGGCATCGGGGCCGCTCTCGTTTATACGGAGACCGATTTTCCGGGCCGCCGTTTGCTCTGGAGGTTATCGCTGATTCCGTTTGCTCTTCCGACGTTGCTCGTGGCGCTGGGCTTCGTCGCCGTGTGGGGGCAGGGCGGTTGGGTGGGGCGGCATCTTCCGGCGGGTTTTCTGTTCGGCTGGACGGGAATTCTGCTCGGTCACGTCTTTTTGAACTTCCCTCTGTTTCTGAAGGGCGTGGGCACGGCCCTTCTGGAATCGACGAGAGAAGCGGAAAGGGCGGCGTTGTCTCTGGGAGCGAGCCGTCTTCGTTGCCTCTTCACCATCACCCTTCGGCGGGCGGCTCCCGAAATTCGAAGCGCCTTCGTCCTGAGCTTTCTCTACTGCGCCTCGAGCTTTCTTATCGTTCTGTTTTTAGGAGGCGGGCCCCGTTTCACGACCCTCGAAGTGGCGGTCTATCAGGCGGTGAAGATTCAATTCGATCTGCCTCTCGCTATTCGGGTCGCCGCCATTCAGGCGCTCGTTTCGATGATTCTCTACGGTTTGTTCCTGAGAAAGCCGGCCTCTCTGCCCGCGGATTCCGGCTCCGAGTTCCTCCCTCTGTATGGTTTCAGAATGCCGATGGCTCGGCGCTTGTGGCTTTCGTTCTGGGCGGCCGCTCTCTCTTTGTTGGTCGCCGCCCCGCTTGCCGCCCTCGTCGGAGAAGGAGCACTTTCCCTCTCCTCGATGGACTTTCCGTCCCTCGGCCGGGCGACTCTTCAATCCGTGGAACTTGCGGCGCTCACATGTCTCATCGCCCTTTGCCTCGCGCTTCCGCTCGCCTATGCCTCTCACCGGGCGGAGTCGTCCCTCGCGAGGGCCTGCTTTGCGTGGATGGCGAATCTTCCGGTTTCGGCCTCGACGCTGCTTCTCACCGTTGGCTGGGCCATCGCGTTCGAAGAACGCCGGGATTGGTTGGGCGGCAGCCTCGTTCCCGCGGCGGTCGTTCAGGCGGTCATGGCGCTTCCGATCGTCTTCCGGGTGCTGAGGGACGGCTTTTCACGCATAGCTCCCGAGTTGTATCCCGCGGCGGCCTCCCTCGGGGCTTCTCCTCCGGCGATCTTGCGCACTTTGGAATTACCCTTGCTTCGCCGCGCCCTCGGGCTTGCCGCGGTCCTGACTCTCTCCTTTTCGCTCGGCGAAGTGGGGGCCGTGCTGCTATTCGGGGGAGGCGGGATTGAGACTTTGCCGCTTTGGATTTTTCATTTGATGGGGCGATATCAGTTCGGGCCCGCCTATGGCGCGGCTCTGGTGCTGCTGTTGTTGATGGGAATGCTTTTTTGGGCTATCGGCTGGCTCGAGGGGAACGATGTCCGCGCTGAAGGTTGAAAATTTGAGGGTCCGCTCGGGGACGTTCGAGGTGAGTTTGCCTCGCATGGAAGTTCGGCCGGGACGCATCGCGTGTCTGGTCGGAAGGAGCGGCGCCGGCAAGTCCACCCTTCTCAACACCATCGCCGGCTTTCTCAAACCGTTTCAGGGGACCGTCTCCTTGGGTTCCCAGGATCTAACCCCGCTTCCCGCGGAAAAGAGAAAGGCCGCCATGGTTTTTCAACGGGGAGCCCTGTTTCCGCATCTTACGGTCCTCGACAACGTCGCTTACGGTTTGAAACTGCAAGGCAAGGATTTGAAGCCGGCGATGGAGTGGCTGGAGAAGCTTCAGATAGACGAGCTTTCCGCCCGCCGGCCCCAGGACATCTCGGTCGGTCAGGCGCAGAGAGTGGGTCTCGCCCGGGCGCTGGCGGTGGGATTTCCGATTCTGCTGCTGGACGAGCCCTTCGCGTCCCTCGATCCTTCCACCCGCGCCGTCCTTCGTCGCGTACTCGCGGATGCCGTCCGCGAACAAAATATTTGCACCGTGCTGGTGACTCACTTCGAGGAAGACTTGAAGGAACTTGCCGACGAGGTTTTTTGTCTTTCCGAGGGGAAGCTTCTTTGGGCCGGCGATCCCAAGGGAATGAACTTTTCCGATCCGAAATTTCGCGCGGCCCTCTTCGGCGAGTGAGCTACTGGGGAAGGCAGCTTAGGGTGCGGAGCATTTCGTTGCGCACGATCTGAATCGCTTCGTTAATGCCCATGCCGGGCTTGGCGAGAAATACGTCGGGCCGGGCGGCAAGTGCCACGTGAACCGAGGCGCGCGCCGAAAGGTCGGTCTCGATGCAGCTTCCTCCGAGAAGTGTTGCGACCCCGTGGGCCCGGCAGTCGAGAACCGCTTCGAGACTGTGATGCAGGCTTCCCAGGTCCGGCATCTTCACGTGGATCATGTCGGCCGCCTCCAGGCGGACGAACTCGGCGATGTCGGACTTCGTGTTGGCCCACTCGTCGGCGACGAGCTTCACGTTGCTGCGCGCTTCCCGCAATTTCTTTTTCAAACGGGAGAGAAGTTCGATTTGCTCCGCCCGCGAGGCGGCGACGAAAACGCTTTCCATGCGGAGCCCGAAAGGCGCTGCCTCGGATTCGAGGGCCTTCAGGTAATCGGAAATGAGGCCGATGTCGTTCCAAAAAATCTTCGCGATGGAGCCGTGAGTGTCCAGATGGAAAATCGGCTGGTACTCCGGGCCGCCAAGGGCGTACACGCGTTCCTTGAGCCAGCGGACGTACTGCAAAAGGACTTCGCCCCGGGTACCGAGCTGCTTCGGAATGTCGTCCACTTGAGTGTGGGGAAGCGACGCAAGCCGATTCATGATCATTTTGTCGGCGCTGTCGTAACGATCGTTACCGCTCGAGCCTTGGATCGGAATCGGAGCGTTCGGAAGCGGGAGGTCCCATTCCCGGCACAGGACTTCCGTGGGAGTCACGCCTGTGATCCCGGCTACCGCCCAGAGCATCGCCTGACTCGCGCCGTAACGGGAAGCGTTGTGCAGGTCCAGCTTGTCCAAGGAATCGGCCATCTGGCGAAACGTGGTGACGCGGGTACCGAGCAGAGCCGGCACGAGGCGGTCCCGCATCTCTTTAATCCCCGCGGCCGATCGGTATACCCCGAGGCGGCCCGCTTTTCCGGAGTAGCTGACCGCGACCGCGTCGCCCCAGAAGATCCGGCCGTCCTTTAGATGAATTCCCACGGAAACCGTCTCGGCGATTTCCCGCGCCGCCCGGAATCCCGGGGTGACGGGCGGGGCCTTCCAGCGATCTCCGTCGGGGGTCGAGCTCTGTTGGAGGGCGGCGACGTCCTCGTAGTAGTACGAGCCCTGAGTGGGAACGAGCTTTATATCGACGATTTCAGACATTATTCGTATCGAATCCAGATCGAGCGCATCCGCGTGTAGGCTTCGAGCGAGTGAACACCCATCTCCCGTCCCCAGCCGCTCTGCTTGATCCCGCCGAAGGGGCTAGCGAAATCGTAACATCCGTAGTGATTCACGAACACCATCCCCGCGTCGAGACGGTCCGCCACCCGGTGAGCTCTCGCCGCGTCGGAGGTGTAAACGCCGGCCGCAAGCCCGTAAGGCGTGTCGTTGGCGATCTCGACAGCCTCGGTTTCCTCGGTGAAGCGAATCAGGCAAAGCACCGGTCCGAAGATCTCTTCCCGGGCGATGCGCATCCGGTTGTTCGTCTCGCCGAAGATCGTGGGGCGGACGAAGAGGCCTTTGTCGTGCTTCTTGTCGCGTCCACCGCCGGCGAGAAGGCGCGCGCCTTCCTGTTTACCTAGATCGATGTAGCTCAGAATCTTCTGAAAGTGGGCTTCGTGGCACTGGGCGCCCTGCTGCGTGTGGGAGTCGAAGGGATCACCGACCTTTACCGCCTCGGCTTTGGTCGCGAGCGCTTCGGCTACCCGATCGTAGACGCCGTCCTGAATCAAGAAACGGGTCGGCTCCGAGCACTTTTCCCCTTTGTGGGAAAACATGGCCGTGAAGGAACGGTCCACCACGGCGCTGAGATCGCGCACGTCGTTGAAAATGATGTTGGGGGATTTCCCGCCGAGCTCCAGCGTAACCGCCTTGAGATTGGAGGCTCCCGATCCTTCAACGATCTTCTTTCCCACCGATGTCGAGCCGGTGAAGGAGATCTTGTCGATTCCCGAATGACGGGACATCGCTTCGCCGGCTTCGTTTCCGCCGGTGACGAGGTTCAACACTCCCGGCGGGAGAATACCCGCTTCGTGAACGAGCTCCACGAAACGTACGACCGACAGGCACGTGAAGGGCGAGGGTTTCAGAACGATAGTGTTTCCCATCGCCAGCGCGGGCGCCACTTTCCAGCACGCGAGAAGCAGCGGGAAGTTCCAGGGCACGATGAGACCGCAAACGCCGAGTGGTTCGCGTTTCGTGAAGTTCACGAAGCCCTGCTCGACGGGGACGGACTCGCCGTAAAACTTATCAACCCAGCCGGCGTAATAGTCGAAAACGTTCGCGGACTCGGGAAGGTCGTCTTCCAGCGCCTCACGGAAAGTCTTTCCGTTGTCGAGGGCTTCGAGGGTCGCAAGCTCTTCCGCGTTTGCGCGGATGATCTCGCCGAGCTTCTTCACGCGGTTCGCGCGCTCGGCGCGGGTGAACGCTTTCCATTTCGGAAAGGCCGCGCGGGCCGCGTCCACGGCCTGGTTCACGTCTTCGGTGCCGGCTTCCTGCAGGCGCGCGATGACTTCTCCGGTCGCGGGGTTGGTGGACTCGAGCTTGCCTCCGCGGCGCGCGGCCACCCACTCGCCTCCGAGGTAGAGGTTCTTCTCCGAACCGAGCCAATTTTTCGCCCAATCGAGACGGGCCGTTCCTTTAGCCATATCGTTCCTCAAGTCCTTCCGTAGCGGATCTTGCGAAGGTACTCGCTGCTCTGGGTGCCGGGCTTCGAGTCGTAGCCGAACAGGCCCATGAGCCGGCTCGTGGTACCACGAATGGGGGTTACCCGGTGCAGAGAATAGCGGCCTTTGAAAAGTACCAAAGTTCCCGGGCGGTTATGCAGGTGCTGGACCCGTTCCCGGCTACCTTGAATGACCCCTTTCACGGCCCCGTAATTCTCCTGATTCGGAGTGCGGATCATCGGGGCGAACTCGAAGTCCCCGCCCTCGTTCGCGTTGCGGATGGAGAGCGAAGTCACGAAGTCCGTCTGGTCGAAGTGCCAGCGCAGGTAATCGCCGTCTTTCATGACCGCGATGTTCAGTGCGCCCATGGGATCGGCGTAGCGGTAGATCTTTTCGAGTCCGAGAATTTCCCCGAGGAAATTCATCAGCGGATCCCATTCGTAGATCTGGCGGATGAGATGGGTTTCGGGAATCTGATCGTAGGCGACCGCGCCGAGAGAGGTTTTCTCCGTCAGGCGGCGGGCGTGGCCTTCGGGGAGCGAGTCATCCAGCTCGTCCAGATAGGCATTGCCGACGAGGGTGTTGTGATGAGCCGTCGGCTCGACATTGCAAGCTTCCTCCGTCATGCGCTTCACGCCGGTTTCCGTTAGGAAGCCCTCGATTTCGGCGACGCCGATCTTGTCGATCGTGCGGCGGTACTCCCGGATTAGCTCAGCCCGAAGCGGGCTTTGCAAATCGTCGATCGGGTAGCGTTTCAGATCCAGCAGACCTAGGTGCCAGGGGTTTCCCATATGGTGTCTCCTTTCTGACTAGCTTTCTTCGAGAAAAGTTCGGCGAACCGTCTGAGCGAAGGCGCCCAGGCGAGACTCATGAGACTCATGCCGGCCGCGATTTCGAAAAACAGCGCCGGCAAGCCCCCGAGGTAGGAAAGCGTTTTGATTCCGTCGATCCCGCTGTGCACGAGCATAACGAGAGAAACGGTTCCTACGAGAATGCCCCAGACGATCTTCAGCGAAAGCGGCGGTTCGGGAGAATCGGCGGTGAAGCCCGTCGTGCTCATCGCCGCCATCGTGACCGTGTTGGAGTCGGCCGCGGTAACGTACGAAATGGCGGCGAGGCCAAGGAACACGGGAATGATCAGCGCGGACCACGGCAACTTCGCCAGCACGGTGTAGGTCAGGTTCTCGGCGCCGCTCTTACTCAATATCGTCGATAGACCCGCTCCCGAGGTCTCGAATCCCAGCGACGTGCCGCCGAAGATGGTCATCCAGAGAATGGCGAAGCACGCCGGAATGAGCAGGTTCACCCACAGGAATTGGCGGACGGTGTAACCGACCCCGACACGGCCCAGAAAGCCCGCGGAAACCGGGGCCCACGCAAGCCAGACCGCCCAATAAAATACCGGCCATTGTTTCGGCCATGGGTCGGAAGCCGCGAATTCCGCGAAGGTGCTTCGGGCGAGGAAAGTCGAGAAGTACTCGGTGAGCCCCGTCCAGCCGAAGTTCAGGGCTGCGGAAGGCAGTCCGGTCGCGAGGACGAAGAGCGCGAGAAAGATCAGGAAGTAGGAATTGAGAAGGGAGAGATTTTTGATTCCCCTGTCGAGGCCGAGGGCCGCCGAAAGCAGAAAGGTCACGACGATGGCGATTCCGATGCCGATCCACATGGGCGCGGCGCTCGCTTTGCCGGTGAGATAGGCGACGCCGCCCGAGACCGTGAGCACCCCGGTGGCAAGCGAAGCCGCCATGCCGAGCACCAGCGTATAGAGCGCGATGACGTCGACGGGCGCGCTGAGTTTCTGCCGCCACTTTCTGCCGACGAGAGGCTCTAGGCACGAGCTAAGGCTGAACGGAAGCCCGAGATTGTAGAAAACGAGCCCGAAGAGGAGGGCGGGAAGCGCGAAGAGGGCCGCGGGAGTGAACGACCAATGCATGAAAAGCGTCGACATCGCAAAGCGGGCCGCTTCGGGCGAGCCGGGAGTAAGCCCCAGCGATACGGGAGGCTGGGTGAGATGGTAGATGGGCTCCGCCATTCCCCAGAACAGAATTCCCGCGCCGGTGTTCACGCAGATCGAGACGCAGCACCAGCTGAAAAACGAAAGCAGCGGCTTTCCCTCCGGGCCACCGATTTTGGTTTTCCCGATCGGGGAAAAATAGACCGCGGCCGAGACGAGAAGGGCGCCCACTCCGCACAGGGCGAACCAGGAGCTGAAGTAGCCCAGCACCCATTGGTTGATGCCGTTCACGAGAGCGAGGAAACGGGCCGGGTCGATGAAGTTGAGCGTGAGCGCGCCGAACACCATCAGGAAGGGAGGCCAGAACACTGTGTGGCGCAGCTTCACTTTTTGCCCCCGAGAAGGCGCTCGTCGTACGGATATCGGGAGAGCAGCTTCGGGCCGCTCTCCGTGACGAGAATCTGCTCCTCGAGCTTCACTCCGTCGCGCTTTCCCTTTTTGCCCGCGTAGAACTCCACGCTGAGAACCATGTTGGCCGCGAGCCGTCCCGCGGGAACC
>CAZZHG010000112.1:0-14325 GCA_964653655.1 uncultured Pseudobdellovibrionaceae bacterium | reverse complement strand
TACTAGGGCTGTGTTCCAGAGAGACAACGGGAATGAACGTTCGTCCCGACCGTTTCAGCTCGCGGCGGATCTTACGCTCCACTTCGGGGGGTGTTTGAATATCCAGAACTATCAGACCGGGTGTGGGAACGCCGGCGTAATCCCCTTCGCAATGCAGAAAGGCGACGGCTTCCATCTCGCGAACGACATGCATCTGGCTTGCGCTCGGATCGGGCCGAAACGCCTCGATCGCGGTGATTCCCCGCTCCGGACGATTCTGCACGAAGAGAATTTCTACCTTACCCTCCAACGGCGGCTCCCCTGCGTTTGATTCAGAATGTCAGCCCCCACATAAAAAAAAGATAAAAAGTCCGGTCGGGGAAGGGGGGCTGGCATGGGGAAAGGCTTCCGGGTATGGTCCCGCCCATGCACAAGGGTTCTTGCCTCTGCGGAGCGGTTACTTTTCAGGTCGCGGGAGAGCTTCCCCGTCCCGACGCTTGCCACTGCACGCAGTGTCGCAAGTATTCGAGCCAGGGGTTTTCCTCCACCGACGTGCCCCGCTCCGCTTTGACCGTTAAAGGAGAAGACAAGGTCACCTGGTTCCGTTCTTCCGAAAAAGCCCGGCGCGGCTTTTGCTCGGTTTGCGGGTCCATGCTCTTTTGGGATCCGCTCCAAAGGGATTGGACCGGAGTTGCGATGGGGGCGTTCGATGGCCCCACGGAGACCAAGATCCGAATCCACATCTTCACCGCCGACAAGGGCGACTACTACGAGATCGCCGATGGCCTTCCGCGGTACGAGCAGTTCCCGAAGCCCACCGCCTAGCGTTACCGCTGGCTTAGTTCCCCAGTTACAATGGAACGGCTTTCCGCCTTATCCACCTTATATAGAGGAGTCCAAATGAGACGTCTGGCGCTGGTCGTGTTTCTGGCCGTTCCCCTTATTCTCGTGCTCATCCGCTGCGGAGCCGGCGGGGATGCCAGCGTCGTGGACAATTCCTTCGCCATTCCGGCGATGGCGATCGCCTCGCCGCTCGCTTCGGATTCGACTCGTGAGACGCACATGGTGGAGCGCGACGACGAGGAATCGGAAGTGAAACCCTTCGCCAAGGTGAAGGAAGAGCTGAAAGACATTTTGAAAGCGGAGACGCCGGCCGCGTGCTTCGCGGACCTCGGATTCAAGACCTTCAACAAGCCGCTGCTTTGTTACGGGCCTGTGCTGGTCGTGGAAAATCATCCGGACGGTAACTTCACCAGCGGCTCTCCCTGTCCTCCCGGCGTCTCCTCTCCAACGGGAGCTCCGGGCAGTAACGACGGATGCCTTCCCTCCGGCGACGCCGGCATGTGGACGGCGACCGAAGGCGCGACGACGGAAGCGTGCGGAGCGGCCAAGGCAAACGAGCTGGTGGGAGACGTCGCCGTCACCATCAACAAAGCGCTCAAATTCATGGCCGCCATGACGTGTGTTTCCGAAATCGCGGGAAAAGCGCTTCCCGCCGAAGGAACCTCGCTCGATCTCAAGGCGGAAGTGGAGGCCGGCTTCACCGGCGCGACGGTGACGACGGCCACCATCACCCGCAAGCCCGATTACACCGGCACCACCGATCCCGTGTATGAGCTGGTTCTGGAAGCGGCCGTTTCCGGCAAGAGCTTCAAGATCACGCTCGTCAACTCCACGGCGTCGGCCGACAAGTTCCGCGGCCGCATCTACGGTTATCACTCCGTAGGCGTGAACCAGTACCGTGGTTTCTCGGCGCTCTACGAACAGTCGAGCACGACCGATTTGCGCGTGGTTTCCCGCATGGGTATCACGCCGACTTCGGCTGGTACGGCTCTTTACACGGCGGACGGGGACTACGACTTCGCCGTCTGGAGCGGAATCGGCGGCGCGCAGAATGCGCGCTACCTCTTCGCGAACTTGGACCCGTCGACCGGACTGGGCACGTTCAACTTTTCCTGGCAGGCGGGAACGATCGATGCCTTCGCCCGTACCTTCCAGGCGACCGCCTCGCGTTCGGGAGGCGCCGACGCCGGATACGCGTATTTCGGCTTCGGCCCGGACGTGGCCGATGTTTCCGTCGGAACCATTGGCGGAATGTGCTGCAGCTGGGCGGGACCCGCGACAGCCGGAGCCGATTGCATGGAAGGCACGCTCAATACGACCGACCGCCAGGGACAGTCTTTCTCTCGAAGCGTGGCGACCGATCCTTTCACCCCGACCGCTTCCTTCCTGCTGTATGCACCAGTGAAAGTTTGCTCTTCTTTGAGCGGTACCAACCCGACCTTCAAGGTCGGCACGCTTGCGCAATGGGGAACGAACGGAAGCCTCGTAAGTGTCGCAAACATCGCCGAGACGCTGCTTCCTCCCGACTTTCTGGGGGCCATTCCGGGGCTCGTCGCCCCCACGTTCGCCCCTTGATGACTTGAAAATCCCGCCACGGGCCACCCGGCCCGTGGCGGATTTCAACGCCCTTGCGAATTCTCCCCTCTCCTGAGACAAGCCCTCCATGAAGCTCCTCTCGATCCAGGTTGGATTGCCGCGTGACGTGACCTTCCAGGGAAAGACGACCACCACCGGTATCTTCAAAGACACGGTGAAAGGCCCCGTTCAGGTTCGAACGCTGAACCTCGACGGAGACGGCCAGGCGGATCTCACCGTCCACGGCGGAATCGACAAGGCGGTCTACGCTTACGGCTTCGATGCTTACCCGTGGTGGAAAGGCGCCCGGCCGCAAGACAAGTTCGAGCTGGGAGCTTTCGGCGAGAACCTCACCTTGGACAAGCTCCCCGAAGAGCGGATTTACATCGGAGATACTTACGAGCTTGGCGGCGCCATATTGCAAGTGGCTCAGCCCCGCTACCCTTGCTTCAAGCTCGGCATCAAGTTTCAGGATCAAACCATCATCAAGGAGTTCATGCGGTCCGGGCGGCCTGGGGTCTACTTCCGGGTCTTGAAGGAAGGCGCGATCGATGTGGGAGACGAGCTGAAGCTCGTCGGCCGCGAGAAGGCGCTTCTTTCGGTGCGGGAGCTGTTCCTCCTCGACGCGACTACGCAGCTCGACCGGGCGCGCCTTCAGGAGATTCTTTCCATCCCGACGCTGATGCCGTCTTACCGGAAAAAATACGAGAAGTTGCTGAACGCTCTTCCGTGAAGTAATTCTCATCGAATGATGAAAACGGTTTGTCTTCTGTCTTTGCTCTGTTCGGCGGCTTTCGCGGTGGTGGGTCAGCGTACTTACACCTTCAACGACGGGGCGAGGAACCGGGCGCTCACCACTTTCGTTTGGTACCCGGCTACGGCAAAGGCCAAGGCGAAACCCCTCGGGAAGGGCCCCTTTCAGCCGGTGGTCGCCGCGGTCGATGCCCCAATCCCCGACAAGAAGTTGCCGGTCGTGTTGCTGTCGCACGGGTCGGGCGGGACGGCGGACAAGCTTTTTTGGTTCACCGAAAAGCTCGTCGATAAAGGGTACGCGGTAATCGCCGTGAATCACGTCGGCAACATGACCGGCGATAGCTCCGGTAAGGGTCTCATCGAAGTGTGGCATCGCCCGCCGGACATGACCTTTGCTTTCGATCAAGTGCTTGCGACGAAAGAGTTCAAAGATCACCTCGACGTTACCCGGGTCGCGGCGGCCGGACATTCCGCGGGAGGTACTACGGCCCTTCTTCTCGGCGGGGCGAAGTTTTCGCCCGAGCGTTTCGAGAGCCCGGTTCCCAACTGCGGCGGCACGAAAGATCCCTTCTTCGCCGTTTGGTGCAAAGAGATCGCCGGCCTCGATCTCAAGGTTTACAAGGATGTCGTCGGACAGGATTACTCCGACCCCAGGGTGAAAGCCGTCATCGCCATGGATCCTGGATTCGCGAGGTCTTTTGATCCGGCCTCGGTCACGGCCCTCAAGGGCCGGGCCCAGCTTTTTCTCGCCGGAAAGCTATTCACTCCCCATGACGAGATCTATTCGAAGGAATTTGCGAAACTCTTGCCCGCGACCTTGATTCCCGAAGCGGTGCACATGAGTTTTCTGCAAGCTTGCCGGGCGGGGTATCCCAAAGACGATCCGGAAATGCGGGAGCTTTGCGCCGACAACGATCAAAAGATCGCGATTCAGGCCTCCACGGTCCAGGCGGCCGAGAGGTTTCTCGAATCTACTCTTTCTTCCCGTCCAGCTTCCGAATGAGCCCATCCGCTTTGTCGAGCGGCAAGGCTACGACCGAGCACATGTTCCAAAGTTCATTTGGGGCCTTGTTCGTCAGGACTAGATACTTATGGGCGAGCTCGAGGCCCACGGCGCAGGTGGACTTTTGGCTATCGAGAAACGCGGTCTCCTCTCCCTGAAGCCCGCGCCAGCGCCGAAGGATCTTTAGGCGCACTTTGGAAACTCCCTCCCTCTCCTGATCGATCGCCGTCACTTCGGCCGAATACGCGAGGGCCGCCTTCTTTGGATCTTTTCTCAACTCATCCATGTGGCTGAAGTCGCAGCGGCAGGCGATGGCGCTTGGTGCCAGGATCAGGGCGGCGAGAATCAAAGCTTTCATGAACCCGAGTATACCAGTCACGGCGGAGGCAGCCCGTACGTCTCAAAATGGCAACTGGAGAGACCATGACTCGATACTCCGCCCTGATTCTACTTTTGACCGTAAGCCTGTCGCTGCTAGCCAACTCAAAAACGGAAGTTAAGGTCATCTCGGAATCGCTGAAGCTTACTTCTCACTTCAGCCCGGCTTCCGGGTACGAGCTGAAACTCGACGGGAAGACTCTTTACAAGTTCGGCGACTCCACGGGAGGCGGGCCGAAGTTCCTCTACGAAAACCATCAGGGCAGGGATTACCCGTTCCTGGGGGTGTTGGACGTTTACCAAGGGGACGGATGCCCCTCGATAAGCGTACTCATTTCCGTGGATTCCCGGGGGGTGGGCAGTTACTCGAAGCGTTTCGGAAACTGTAACGAGCCTGAAATCGAAGGCGGCCCGGATCGCCTCGTGCTGAAGTATGCGGCGAGCCCCGAGACCCGCCGGCTAGCGGAAACCTGGGCTTTCGAGGGCGGAAGATTGCGGAGGCAGTAGGAGTACGGTAAGTACCCGTTCATGAAAGTTCTTGTTCTCGCTCTACTCGCGTCCACGGCGTTCGCGGCTCCCTCTAAAATCGAAAAATCCTCTTTCGGAAAGACCTCGGCGGGCGAGCAAGTCTCCACTTTTCTTTGCACGAACAAGAACGGCTACTCCATGAGGCTCAACACCCTTGGGGCGACGCTGCGGGAGATGAACGTGCCCGACTCGAAGGGGAAGGTCTCCAACCTCACCTTGAGCCTTTCGACCCCCCAAGCCTACGAAAAGCACGATGCTCACTTCGGCGGAATCATCGGGCGGTATGCGAACCGCATCGCGAAGGGCGCTTTCGTTCTCGACGGGAAAACCTATAAGCTTGCGACCAATAACGGGCCCAATCATCTGCACGGCGGCGTGCGTGGTTTCGACAGCAAGGTTTGGAACGCGAAAGAGATCAAAGCTCCCAAGGGCGTGGGCGTGGAGTTCACCTATAAGAGCGTGGATGGGGAAGAAGGTTATCCCGGGAATCTCGACGTGACGGTCAGCTACCTTCTCGACGACGCTAATCAACTCACGCTCGAATATACGGCGAAGACCGATAAGCCCACGGTGGTAAATCTCACCAACCACGCGTACTGGAATCTCGGAGGCGTGGGCTCGGGGGACGTTCTCGGCCACCTTCTAACTATTTCGGCCGACAAGTACCTTCCGACCGACAAGACGTCCATTCCCACGGGAGAATTGAGGGACGTGAAAGGTACCGCGATGGATTTTCGCTCCCCTCAAGCCATCGGTTCCCGCATAGGAGAGCTGAAGAAAGACCCCGAGGGAACGCGCGGCTATGATCATTGTTACGCGGTCAACGGAGCCGCCGGAAAGCTTCGCCTCGCGGCGAAAGTGAGGGAGCCGAAAAGCGGACGCGAAATGGAAGTCTGGACGACGGAGCCGGGGATTCAGCTCTACATCGCCAACTTTCTGGACGGGTCGGGGAAAAACGGAGGCTTCCGCCAGCACGAGGCGTTCTGTCTCGAGGCGCAGAAGTATCCGGACTCTCCCAATCAGGCCGGCTTTCCCAGCGCGCGGCTACAGCCCGGAGAGACCTACCGCCAAACGCTCGTCCATAAATTCTCGGCGAGTCATCCGGCCGAGTAGGAGCGGTGCCAACTGTTCGGAAACCTTCGTCTCTTCGTTTGCTTTGACCTGACAAAAAACGTCCCTATGCCCGGGACGGGGAAATCCCGTATCCTGCGCCCCCATGAAAAAACGCACTCTCTTTGCTCTCTGCCTGGGCCTCGTGTGGATTGTTTCCTGCGGGAAGGAAGTTCCGTGGAAGAAGCCCGTGGGCTTTTCCATGTATGTCTCGACGGGCGAAGGGGAGAGTGCCTCGGTCGAGCACGTGTTCTTTCAGGCGAAAGAAATGCGCCTTTGCAACCTGGGCCCGAATGAAGGCGGGAAAACCGTCCCGATGCTCACCATTCACTTCGCGCGGCTCGGCGACGAATCTACGACGGAGACGGCCGGCATCTACCTCGACTACGATCCCAAAGAAGGAGAGACCGCGGCCACGGGAGACCTTTGGTTTTCCCGCCCCCAGCTCGATGCCTCGCCTGACTACGATAGCTGGCAAAACGGACAGAATCGGGATGACTGCAAGGTCCGTTACACCCGCGCCGGCGACAATATTCTGGGGACGTTCGATTGCCCGCTCTCGGACCGCGAATCCAAGGGGAAGGCTCACGCGACCGGTGAGTTTCACTGCCCGGTCAAACCACTTCAGAACTGAATTCTCAAATCCGATCGGCACAGGATCCTACCCTCGTGGGATTTCACCCAGTCGGGCTCGTGCGTGCTTTGGCGGCGTATAAGGGCCCTATCCTGGAACGGAAAACCATTCCTTAAATTCCACTGAACTTTGATGAGCTCGTTGAACAGCCCTCGTTTCACCAGCTCGTCCCGTTCCCGGCTGAAGGGCCGCGTGTCCAAATCGGCGGCGTCGAGCTGAACGCTGCAGTCCATGAAACGAACGGTAGAGTTTACGAAGTTATTGCGCGTTACGGTGATGTCGCTATCGGCGCCGAAGATCTGTTTGTCGCCGAATCCGTAAACCGGGTGCCGCAGGTAGTTGCTGAGAATGTTCACTCCGAAAGCGTAGGGAAGGTTCGCCGGCATCTTAATGGTGTTGCTCTGGATGAGAGTCCGGAACATGCCTGGTCCAAAATTGATCGCCGCTCCGCTCTCAAAAGCCTTTGGAAGCGTGGTCGCGTCGATGGTGTTGCCGGTAATGCGGGCCCCGCTGGTCCACTGAAATTTCATGGCGCTGTGGTACTGATTGGCCTTCGCTTGCTCGGCGTCCCGCAAATCGTTGAGAAATTCATTCCGATCCACTTCGATTCCATCGTACTTGCGGCTGTAGGCGTCGGCTGCCGCGTACCACGCGGGAACTTTCGTCGGAGCGAGTACCGGCTGGGATACCGGAACCGAGGCGCTGAGTCTCGCCATCGTCGGGACTACGTAAAAGCCCACGCTCTTCATGAAAACGCGGTTCTGCCGGAAGGCCACGCCGTGAATCTCGCCGCCGCAGAAACGATTCGAGCTCGGCAAATCCCGCACGAAACGAATGAAGTATTGCGCCGGATCCGAAGGGTCGCTTTGCGGGTAGGTGGCGATGGTCTCGAAGCTTTCCGCGGACGGAGCGTTTCCCACGAGGACGTTGAAGTAAGGATAGTCTTTGAGCTCGAGCTGAGTGAGCGTCACGTTGTTGGTGCTGACTCCCGGCGTGGAGCATATTCCCACCGCCCGCTGAGCGGACAAACCGTCTCCGAAGAACCGAAGCTGACGGAGCGTAACGTTCTTGGAGTTCAGAATGAGCACGGAATAGTACTGGTGATGCTTTCGTTCGGAGGGCGCCCCGCGCGCGTGAAGTTCGGTGCCGAGTCCCCGGATCTCGAGGTTCTCGACTCCGAAGAGAAGAATCGTCTCCTTCAGATCGTAGCTTCCGGCCTGAATGGTGACCCGCCAACTTTGGGTTCGGTAGGCGTCTTTCAGGCGGACAATCCGATTGAGGCAATGAGCCACGCTTAGACCGGTTCCCGCTCTGCAGGAATCCGGAGCCGACGGAGAAGCGTCGGGAATATTGATCTCCCGATCGACTGCCGAGGCGACGTGGCACAAAATGAGAGCCACGAAGAAAATCCGGGTCATGGGTCGTCCTTTCGGTTAACGGGGATCCAGCAAATCTTGTAGGTCACATCGGAAGTAGTGGCGGCCCGCGTCCATCGCGGGCGATCGGTTGATGACCAGATAATTGTCCCGCTCCGGACGGAACTCCTCCCAGAGTGGCGCAGAAGAAGAGTTCGGATTTCCCGTGCGGACAAATTGCGTCCAGTACGAGAGCATGTGGCGTGCCACTTCCCGATCCGGACCCGTGATGCTGGGCAACGAGGTTAGGTTCTGAAAGACGAACGGAAGTTCCGCGGCGTGGGTCGCCGGAAGGGGAAACCCGGCGAAAGTAGCATTGTGAGTATAGAGATACCGGTACACGGGCGCCCCATCGCCCTTCTTTTTCGCGCGGGCGAGCCGGCGGGTGCGGCAATCAAAAAGCGTGTCGGCGAAAATCGCCTGCGCCTGTTCCATCTCCGACCAATCGCCCTGATAGAGGGAGTAGACGAGTTTCGCCACGGCCTCTCCGTAGAACTGAATGATTTGCGCCTTCAGCTGAGCGGGCGTTTCGTAGATCGGAACGAAGAAGATCCCTTCCGAGGCGTTGTTGCCGAGCAGAAGCGGCACGGGCTGACCCTTTCCCGACTGAATCAATTTCAGCGGAAGCTCCGGCAGAGCGTAGTTGTCGACGTTGAGCTGGCTCGTGGTTCGGCGGTGGTCCGTTCTCGATACCATTTCCAAAGGACTGGTCTGAAGCACCTTTCCGACCGCGGCGTTGCGGAGGCAAGCCGTCACGTCGGACCCCGTTCCGGGGCAGCCGGCTTTGAGGGCGCGTTGCATGCCCTCCAGCTCGGCGAGCGGTTTTCCGATCGCGGGACAGGACTGGCTCTCCAGAATGACACGGGCGAAGAGACCGCGGCTGAGGGGTGAAGCCATGAGGGCGCAAGCCGAAGAGGCTCCCCCCGACTCTCCCATCAAAGTGACGTTCGCCGGATCGCCCCCGAAAGCCGAGATGTTTTCCGCGACCCACTTGAGCGCCGCGAGTTGATCCATGAGGCCGTAGTTGCCGGAACCCCCGTAAGGCGTTTCGTTGCTGAGCGCCGGATGGGCGAGATAGCCGAGCTCCGCCAGCCGGTACTGAATCGTCACGACGATTAAGTTTCCGGAGGCGGCAAGATTTGCCCCGTCGTAAAGCGCGTCGGAGGTTTGGCCCGACATCAGCCCGCCGCCGTGTATGTAGACGATCACGGGCGCCTTCGCCTTTATCGCCTTCGGAACCCACGCGTTCAGATAGAGGCAGTCTTCACTGCCCACGACTTCTCTCGACACCGATAGTTGCGCGCACGCGGGCGGAAGTTTGTCGGCCGCTCTCACGCCGGTCCATGGTGCGGGGGGAGCCGGTGCTTTCCATCGGAGTGTTTTCACCGGCGGAGCCGCGAAGGGGATTCCGAGATAGGCGTCGGTCCCGGCCTTCGAGATTCCACGCAGAGTTCCGGTTTTAACGGTGACCGTCTCCGCGCCCCCCCACAAACTGAAGAAGGCAAAAATCAGAAGCAGTGCGTTTCGAAGCTGGTTCATGTTTTTCTCCGTCGGTTAGCGCGATTCCAGCGCGCATTGAAAAAGATAGTCCGATCCAACGAGCTGCAAATTCGAGCCGTCGGCGCCTTGGTAGAGCCGAGCGGATCCGGCGTCCACGGTAAGCAGCAGATTCAAACCTGGGTGCGCGGAGTCTCCTCCTTGCAGCAAAGCGGACACGCGGTGGCCCCGGTACATGACCACTCTCGGCGGATCGTTTTGTTCGCCGTTCTGGACTATTACGGGGACGGACACTTCGTTGCGGTTCGAAGCGTCGGCGATCCGGCAGATTGCCGAGGTCGTGCTTGCCGTGGTCCCCCGAAGGCCCGTCTTTCCTCCCGTCGGGACGGGCGGCTCGGACTCGCCGTTACAACCGGCGAGAAGAATCAGGGTGAGGCAAAGAAACGTCTTCTTCATGGTGCGGCTCCTTCTAAAATTGCGTGAGGCTCAACTCGACCGCCGCCGAACCCTTCGCCGGGTTCGATCCCCCGGCCGCTTCGATGTCGCTCATCGCGCCGAGGGAAATCCGTACGTGTCCGGGCGAGGGGTAGCTGACTTTCAAGACCGGGGTCGCGGTCACGTTCGAGTACCCGACTCGGACATCCACGTAGCGGTAGCCGGCGGAGGCGAGGATTTTGCCAGACTTCTGAAACGGCTCGGTCCATTCGAAGGAGTGGAGGTACCCGACTCCGGTAACTACCGGGGCCGAGCCCGTGAGATCCACGTCCACGAACTCCAAGCCGGTGTTGAAAATGCTAATGCCCACCACGACCGTCGCCTGGCGTTTCGCGCCAGTGGAAGCGCCGGCGTAGCAAATCGGAAGCGACGGAGCGGTGCCGAAAAGAAGGGCTTTCGAATCGTCCCAGCTCGCCGGCTTTTTCGTGAGCGGGTCTTCGGCGAATCCATTTCCCGCGGGGCGGGCGGCCCGGATCACGATGGTTTGTTCGGAAGCGGAGCAGGTGGCGCGAAGCGTGTAGGAACCGAGCTTGCCGCCACCGGCTTCGAGAGCGGTCGTGAGAAATTGCACCGAGCCGTTTTTGGTTTTTCGGACGAGGCGGAGAAACTTGCCGGCGCCGGTCTGGCCGCCGTTCGCGGAAGTCGTGTTGCAGGCGCTCGGATCGTTCGGATCGATTCCGGCCTCGGCGAAAGTTTTTTCGCAATCAATCTGTTCGGCGATTAGCGAGCGAAGCTGGGAGAGCTCGCCGGTGAGCTCGGTGTGCTTGGCGGAACGGAACATGGTGGAGGTGAAACCGCTCAGGGAGAGCATCACCATGCCGCCGACGGTGGCCGCCACGAGAACCGATACGAGGGACTCGCCTTTTTGATTGAAGCGCATACCCTGAGAGTACGCGCCGAATGTTTCGAAACGGATTCAAACCTAAATAGCTGGATTTAGGCTGCTTTTTTGATGGGGGAGGGGGTGGCCTTCGGCAGTAAAACGGTCACGACGGCGCCCCAGGGTTTCGGCGCGGATTGAAGGGTGAGGCTGCCGCCGTGAAGCTCCGTGACGGCGGTCATGATGGCCGAACCGAGTCCCACGCTGGTTTCCGGCTTGAGAACTTCCAGACCGGTCGTGTTTTTGGGGCGCGCCCCGAAGGTCTTGAGGGCCTCGGGAGACGGTCCCGGGCCGTCGTCGAAAATTTCCAGGCGCCAGTGGGTGCGGGTCTCGGTGAGCGCGGCGTGCACGCGGTGGCGCGCAAACTTTGCGGCGTTGTCGAGACAGTTGCGCACGAGCCGGTTTAAGAGCGATCGGTCCCCGCTGACCAGGCATTCCGGTAGTCCCTGATTCAGAAACGAATACTTCAGCGTGCGCCCTTGAACCGATGAAGTGCCCCGCCTTTCCATTTCATCCTTCACGAGCGTCAACAGATCCTCGCGCTTGAAGTCGACCCGGTAGCTCGCCTCTTCCATGTCCGGAAGCGAAAAGAGAAATTGGACGAGGCGAGTGAGATAGTCGAGCTCCTTGTGGAGATCTTTCAAGACCCCCGCCCGTTTTTTCGCGCTGAATTTCGCGTGGTGCTCGGTCAGGGTTTCCACCATCAGGTGGAGCGAGGTGAGCGGCGTGCGCAGGTCGTGGTTCAGCTCCTGGAGCAGGGACTTTCTGGATTGGTCGGCTCTCTTCAAACGGTTCACCAACGACTCAATCGTGTCGGCCATGGCGTTGAACTTCACCATGAGACCGCCGATCTCGTCGATGCGGGAAACGGTAAAGCGTTCCTTCAAGTTTCCGCGTTCTATCGCGTCCATGACGACTTTCGCCTGGCGTGCCTTGTTTCGAAGGACGTAGAGGACGGTGATGGTCGAAAGAAACGCGGCGAAGAGGATGAACCCCAGCATGAAGTAGCCTCCACCGCGAAGAACCTTCTGGAAGACCGTCGGAGGGTTTTGCTCTTTCGGAAGGAATTTCAAATCGGCCCACAGCAAGTAGCGCTTCGGATCCGTGTGGAGTAGGGCGATGGAATAGGGATCGGCGGCTTCCAAGTCGCTGATCGTCACCTCATCGAAGGTCTTGGGAAGGGGGTGTTCCTTCCAGTAGGGGGGCAGCGAAGCTCTGGTGCTCGAGGCCAGAACGTTCCCGCTTTCGTCCAGGAGCCATATGTTCCCCGTGAGCGTCGGCCCATTGTCCCGCATTTGCTTCAGCTGCTCGAACTTGGCCTGGATGACCTCGTCCGGCTGCCCGCGCAGCCACATCGACATTTCCACCGCCGTGTTGGAAGCGAGCATGCGGATCTGACCATGGAAAAGTACGACGCCGAGGAAAATCAGGGTGGTGGAAGATAGCCAGTAGAAGAACGCGAGGACGGTCCCATGCCGGAGCCAGGCGGGGATTTTCACTTCTTCACCAGGCGGTAGCCGATGCCGTACTCCGATTCGATGACGACGTCGGTGGCGCCGGCGTCCTCCAGTTTCTTTCGGATGCGGGAGACGACGACGTTGAGGGAGCGGACGTTGGTGTCGAGATCGAAGCCGCCTTCCTCGATCACCTTTTCCCGGGCGACGAGATTTCCGCCGTGTTGCACGAGGTAAGCGAAAACATCGAACTCGCCGCGGGTGAGGGCGAGCTTCTTGTCGCGGTACTTCGCGCGCCGCTCGGCGAGATCGATGACGACCCCTTCGTAGCTGGCCTGCTTGCCGGCTTTGCCCGCGCGGGAAATCTGCGCCCGCATGCGGGCGACGAGCTCGCGGATTTGAAAGGGCTTTCTGACGTAGTCCTTCGCGCCGAGGGAAAGGCCTTCGACCGCCGACTCTTCGTCCGTCTTCGCCGTGAGAAAGATCACCGGAGCATCGATCTGGGCGTCGGTAACTTCGCGGCAGAGATCGAAACCGCTGCCGTCGGGAAGATTCACGTCGAAAAGCAGAATCGAGTACTTGCCCTTGAGCAGAAGTTTCCTGCCTTCCGCCACTGTCGTGGCGAGAGTGACTTTGAAATTGGCGAGCTCGAGCCCCTGCTTCAGGCTCCTTGCCAGCGTTTCATTGTCTTCAAGTAGTAAGACGGTATCCAAGTCCAGTTCCTCTCCCTGTCTTTTTCGACACAATCGGAGAGAAGGATGAGAGCGGCGTTTAGGGCACATAGTCTACGTTCAACCTCCCAAACTTATTGGGAAAGAAATCTGACCCGCCGTATTAGTCGCGTGGCAGCGCGGGGACGGACGCCGGTAGCCGGCGGTAGTGCGTGGCCTGCTCGTACGCGTAGCCGATACGCATCAGGTCGGGCTCCGAGAACGCGCGGCCCACGAACTGAAGGCCGACGGGAGTCGAGTTCTTGCGGAAACCGGCCGGAACCACGAGCGAAGGCAGCCCCGAGGTCGAACTGAGCCCGACCGAGACGTCCTCGGCGAAGGTCAGCACGGTTGAATTGTTGGAAAATACCAGGCCGGCGGGAGAGAGGGTCGGAACCATGCCGCCGAAGGGCGGGATCACGATGGCGTCGATCGCCATCCGATCCATTTCTTCCGCGACGTACTTTTGCAAGTCGATCTGCTTTTGGTGAAGGGCCGCCTCTTTCGCCGGATCGTAGCTTTCCAGAGCTTTGACGACCAGACCGCTTTGGCTCGAGAGGCGCTGGACGGCCGGTTGTACCGCGAGCAACGTCTTAAAGCTGCGTCCCAAGAAGTCGCTGAAAGACGCAAACTGCGCTCCCCGGTAAGCCGGTAACATCCGATCCCAGATCTTTTTCGCCTTGCCGGTGCCCGGCGCGGCGTAGATGTCCCAGATGCGGCTGAGGATCGGGCCCGAGATCGGCTCATCCTTTTTGTTCTGCTCCGCCGGATAAAGTTCCATCGGAACCAGCACCGCGCCTGCGGCCGACAGCTCCCGCAAAACTCTACGTGCGTCGTTGAGCGATTCGAGCTGCGCCTCGTTCAGCTTCTTTTCATCCAGCGTAAGAAAGTGGCTGATGTAACCCAGGCGACGTCCCTTGAGCCCATTCTTGTCCAGAAAAGCCGAGTAGGACCGGTTCGGAAGTTGGCCGGCCGCACGCGCGGTAACGGCGTCTTCGGCGTCGGCTCCGGCCAGAACGTCGAGGGTGAGCGCGAGATCGGTCATCGATCTTGCCATCGGTCCGAGGACGT
>CAZZHG010000111.1:0-14362 GCA_964653655.1 uncultured Pseudobdellovibrionaceae bacterium | reverse complement strand
TCTCTACGACGGCCTGGTTCGCGCCGCCATGGAGCGGTCCCCACAGCGCCGAAATTCCGGCGGAAACCGACGCGTACAGATTCGCGCGGCTCGATCCCACCATGCGGACGGTGGAGGTGGAGCAGTTCTGCTCGTGATCGGCATGGAGCACGAGAAGCGTGTCGAGCGCTTTGGCCATCTCGGGGATGACCTCGTAAGGCTCGGCCGGAACCGCGTGCATCATCTTCAAAAAGTTCGAGCAGTAGTCGAGGCTGTTCGTCGGGTAGATGAACGGCTGACTGATGGCCTTCTTGTAGGACATCGCCGCGATGGTCGGGGCTTTGGCGAGCAGACGCGCGATCGAGATGTCTTGCGTCCACTTCGTGTTCGGCATGTCCTGGTAGAAAGTCGAAAGCGTGTTGATGGCCGCCGAGAGAGTCGCCATCGGATGGGCGTCCCGCGGGAAGCCGTCGAAGAAGTGGCGCATGTACTCGGGAATCATCGTGTGGCGCGTGAGGTTGGTCTCGTAGACCTGAAGCTCCTGACGGCTGGGCAGACGCCCGTAAATGATGAGGTAAGAAACCTCCACGAAAGAAGAGTGCTCGGCGAGCTGCTCGATGGGATATCCCCGGTAGCGCAGGATTCCGTTCTCGCCGTCCAGGAACGTGATCGCGCTCTCGCACGAGCCCGTGTTCATGTAGCCCGAGTCGAGGGTGATGAGCCCGGTGCGCGCGCGCAGCTCCTTGATGTCGATGCCGCGCTCGCCCTCCGTTCCGACCACGATCGGAAACGTGTACTCTTTATCGCCAATTTTCAGAATTGCCGTCTCAGCCATGGGGACCTCTCATTTAAGAGCCGCGATGATAGGCGGACTCGTTAAAGGCGCCTCTCGGTTACCACAAATCAATTCCGCTTGAAACCGCCCGTTTAGTCGTCCTTCGACTTCATGCCGGAGCGTTTGGCCAGCGAATGGGCGCGCTTGGTCGCCTGCACGACGGCCTTGATGAGCGTCACCCGAAGCTTGCCCTCTTCGAGCTCCAGCAGACCGTCTATTGTGCAGCCGGCGGGAGTGGTGACCTCGTCTTTGAGGGAGGCCGGATGGCGGCCGGTCAGCTGCAACATGCGGGCGGCGCCCAAAACCGTTTGCGCGGCAAGCTCGGTGGCGAGATCCCGCGGAAGGCCGACCTTGATCCCGCCTTCCGTGAGCGATTCCAAAACCACGTAAATGTAAGCGGGTCCGCAGCCGGAAAGTCCCGTGACCGCGTCCATGTGCTTTTCGTCCACACGGACGAGACGCCCGACGGGGGCGAACGCGGCTTTCACGCGTTCCCAGTCCCGATCTTGGGACGAGCCGTTCATGCAGGCGGCGGTGATTCCTTCCCGCACGAAGGCGGGAGTGTTGGGCATCGCGCGCGCGATCGGCACGCCCTTCTTCGTGAAGGAGCCCAGCTGCGAGAGAGAAACGCTCGCGACGATCGAAATCAGAGTGTGATCGGAGGTGAGTTTCGGGCCAATCTCCTCCATCACCTCGGCCGCGTTCTGCGGCTTCACGGCGAGGAGGATCGTGGAGCAGTTTTCCAGGAGCTCGCGGTTACTCTTCGCGCTCTCGATTGAGAATTCCGACTTCACCTTCTCAGCGTTCGCCGCCGTGCGAGAGGTGAATTGAATTTGAGCCGGCGTGAGGGTTTTCGCTTCGAGCCACCCCTTGGCGAGGCAGCGCCCCATGCGCCCGAAACCTATGATGCCGATCTTGGATGATTCCTTGCCCATGACGTGAACCCATTCTCCCAGATGGGACGAGACGAGTCGAGGGGGGCGTTTTAGTCGGTGGGCCAGACGGAGGCGCCCTTCGGGGCGAATACTTTGTCTTTCGGCGGATAGATCCCTTGCCGCGAAAGCACGTGGCTTTCCGACCAGCCGGTCAGTGTCGTGAGAAGCAGGGCTTCTTTTCGCGCCCATTCCTTTTGCATCGAGCGGTAGTTGGTCGCCGCCGGACAATCGGACTTTCCCTCCCAGGGGACGCGTGTGAAAAACCGGACTCGGTGGGGACGGGAGGCGGCCCGGACACCCAGGGAGACCCGCTTCATCCCCGAATGGAACGCGAAATCCTGCCGGGTGAAAAAGGGCGCCGCATCGGAGGCGGAGTCTTGCGGAAATTGCACGCCGAGCTTTTCCCAGTCCGCGCGATTGAGAGTTTCCGCGCCTAGATCGGCGTAGAGAAGTCTCGCCGTATCGGAATTGCGTTCGGCCACCGCTTCCATGGTTTTCGGAAATTCCTTTTCCACCCATTTCGGCAAGACCGCTTCCGACGGAAAAGAGACCAGATTGAGGCCGCGGATTTCTAGAAGCCGATCCCAGCTAAGCCCGTAAACGGTGATCGTCTCCTCCATCGTCGGCTCCAGCTGGGTAACGAGATCGGCGAGCTTCTTCGTCGGGGGCACGGAAACCCCGCGCGCCGCAAGCGAGGTACCCACCGCCGCAAGACGGGGAGCCGCTTTCGGAGGCGGAAGCACGCACGGATCCGGATCCGTTTTTTCGAAAAGTACCGGATCGGTGGCCTTGTCGAGACGAGTGGCCTCTTCCGGAGTGGCGACCCTTACCGTTACGCCGGCGGGATTATCGACGTATAAAACCGCGATCCGGCCTTCGGCGCACACGGCCCAGAGAACAGTCAGCGAGATCCAAGCTTTCATTTGGCCATCGCCAGAAGTTGAGAAACGGTTTTGAACTCGTACCCTTTTGCGAGAAGCCCCTCGATAATGCCCGGCACAGCATCCATGGATGTTTTGCGCGAAGGGTACATGGCGTGCAAAAGGATGATGGAGCCCGGCCTCGTTTTTTGCAGAACGAAATGAACGATCCCCTGGGAGGTGGCCGCCACGTTCGGATAGCTGTCGGGTTCCACGTCAAAAATGACGTGCTTTCGGCGAGTTTCCTTGAGCACGTAAGGTAGCCCGAAGAGTTTCTTACAACCGGGCGCCCGGAAATGAATCGGCCCTTCGTAGCCGGCGCCGCGGATGAGGGAATCGGTCTTATCGATTTCCTCTCGGTAGAAGCTCATCGATTTGAAAACCATTCTCGGGTGGCTGTAGGAGTGATTGCCCAATTCGTGGCCGGCTTCGACGATACGCTTCGCCTCGGCGGCGTTTCTTTCTATCTCCTGACCCACGAGATAGAAGCTCGCCTTCACCTTGTACTTATCCAGAGTTTCAACTAGCTGCTCCGTGTAACCCGGGGTCGGCCCGTCGTCGAAGGTGAGCGCGACGACTTTCTCCTCGGTGTTCACGCGGGGAATGAGCTCGCCGAAAGCCTGGAAGGTTCGGGAGCTGCTTAGGACGAAAAGCGTGTAGGGGCCGATCATGAGAGCGCCTGTGGTGGCCCCCAGAATCCCCGGCCAGGAGGTGGGTCTTTTCATGTTTTCCTATTGTCGCCCCGGATGGAAAATGGGGCAAGGTGGTGGGCGGACACGGACTCGAACCGTGGACCTACGCGGTGTAAACGCGTCGCTCTAACCAACTGAGCTATCCGCCCTTAGTGGGCCCTGCCTTCCGACATCTTCCCAGCTAACCGAAGGGTTGGTGTCGCGATGGCAGACATTACAACCGGTCGCTTTCGCTCCCTGGGGCCAACTGAGCTATCCGCCCTCACGGGCCTTATCAGGCTGTAAAAAAACCTATACCATACTGGCATCGCCTTATGCTCTCCGGCAATGAATCCATCGCCAAGTATACCAACGGGAACGTCGCCATTTGGATGGCGATGGCCTTTCAGGCGGGACTAATCAACGTCGGCGCCCTGCTCGCCTGCGGACACCCCGTATCCCACATCTCCGGCTACGCAGCCCAGTTCGGAGAGCAGCTATCCAAGACCGGCGTGGACGATGCCCTTCCGATCTTGGCCCTTCCGCTCGCCTTTCTACTCGGCGCGATTATCAGCGGCCAGCTCGTCGACTTGCGCCTGAAGCTGAAACAAAAACCAAAGTACTACTTAACCTTTGGGATCGTTTTTCTGCTCGTCCAGCTCGTCTACACGGGTGGAAACCGGGGCTGGTTCGGGACTTTTGGCGACGAGCCGGTCTGGAAAGGGACGCTTTTACTCGCCACTCTTTCGATCGCCTGCGGAATTCTGAACGGTACCGTGACCACCGTGTCGCGGGCCGTGGTGCGAACGACTCACCTTACGGGTCCCTTCACCGATCTCGGTATCGGCATCGTCCGTCACCTCAACCGAAACCGGATCGGGAGCGAGGTCGCCGGAGAGGGACAGGCGAATCTGGTCCGCGTCGCGATCTTTCTGAGCTTCTCCTTCGGCTCCGTTATCGGCGTGTTCCTTTTTCAAGCGTACGCGTACGGCGGCTTTCTTCTGCCGCTTCTGATCGCGGCGGGACTCTTCGGGTTCACCTTCTATTTCCAGGTATGGAAAACGAGGCGGGTTACTTCTTGATGAGGCTGAGCACGGCCTGAGGGCTGCAGGCGTCGAACCCCGGCGGCAACTCCAGCTTCGAATTCTTCGAGAAGTTTTTGTTGAACGAACGGAAGATCGCCGGATCGAATTTCCCGGGCTGCATTCCGAACATGCTGTTCATCGCTTCCTTCGGCGAAATCGCGCGGTGATACGACCGCTCGGTCGTGAGCGCATCGAAAACGTCGGCGATCGTGACGACCCGGGCGAGGTTGGTGATTTCGTCGCCCTTCAATCCTTGCGGATAGCCGGTACCGTCGTAGTTCTCGTGGTGCTGATGTACCACGTGGCGGGACAGCTCCGGGACGCAACCGACGCTCATAAGGCACTCGTGGCCGGTGACGGGATGGCGTTTGATCTCCTCCCACTCCGCCGGAGTGAGCGCGCCCTTCTTGTTGATGACGTTCCAGTCCACTTCGCGCTTTCCGATGTCGTGCAACAGCCCGCCGAGACCGGCGGCGAGAAGTAAATTCTTGTCCTCGCCGAAAATCCGGCGCGCGAGAACGATCGAGTAAACCGCGACGTCCACGCAGTGGTTGTAGGTATAGTAGTCGTGGCGGGAAAGGCGCATGAGCGACGACACGGCTTCCATGTCCGCCGTAAGAAACGTGACCATTTCCTCGATGAGCGACTGCGCTTCGGTCACCACGTGAGCGACGTCTTTCTTCGTGAACAGATCGTTGACGTGAAGAAAGGCCGATTCCTTGATGAACCTACCCTTCATCTCCGTCGAGGAATCCGGATCGTGGACGATATTGATGAGCGAGTTCCGGTAGAGATCGCGCTGATCCGAGGGCACGAGAAACTTCTCGCCGCCGTGATGGAAGAGAAGCTTCATCCGATCCGCGGTGAGAACGTCTCCGCGGCGGCGAAACATAACCGTTTTGCCGGCGACGAACAGGTAGAGATCGAACTGGAGCGGCAGCTCGGCCGTCACGCTCGAGATCCGGATCTCGAAAAAGTTCGCCAGTTCCTGATTCTTTTCCAATAGGGATTGCATAGCGCGCCTCGCCCTCTTATCGGCGCAGGCGGCGCAAAACTGGCGTCAGATATCGAGGATGACCGAAAGCACGACGGGTTTCATGGCGGAATAGCGCTTGAAGAAGCGGCGTGTCTCGATTCGAAGGGCTTCCGCCAACTCTTCTTCCTTCAGCATTTCCGGATATTTGTCTTCAAGATGCCGCTCCGCATCTTCCATGACGTCCGTAATGTCGCGGCCGCTCTCCAGAAGGATCCCGTAAGCCGCCACCTGGGGCGCGTACGCCAGCTTCTTGCGGTGACCGGCCTTGCGCATCAAGGTAACGAAAACAATGCCGGTTTTGGCGAGTGCCGCGCGTTGGGTGAAAAGCGTCGGGTCGGAATTCATGTACGAACCGCTGACCACGATGCCCTTCTGAAGCTCTAGGCGCTCCCCCAGCTTGAAATCGTTCTTTCCGAACTCCACGGGCTGACCGTCTTCGATTACGCAAATGTGGTCCTCGCGCACACCGTTCGCCTTGGCCAGCTTCGCGTGCATCGCCAGATGCCGGTACTCCCCGTGAATCGGCACGAAGAACTTGGGGCGCGTGGCCTTCAGCATCATCGCCAGCTCTTCCTGATAACCATGCCCGGAGACGTGGATGTGGTGAACGGATTCGTAGACGACTTCCGCGCCTTGCCGATACAGCGAGTCGATCATGTTGGTAATCGCCCGCTCGTTGCCGGGGATGAAGCGGCTCGACATTAGAACCCGGTCCGTGGGTTTGATATGAACCGTCTTGTGCACGCCGGTCGCGATTCGGACGAGGGCGGACTGGGGCTCAGCCTGACTTCCTGTCAAAAACAAGATGACCTGGTCATCCGGGTAGTCCTCGACATCTTCGGCGAGGATGATCGTATCGTCGGGAAGCTTCATTGAGCCCTGCTCGTGCGCGAGGTGCACGTATGAGTGCATGCTGCGCCCCTCGAAGGCGACGCGCTTTCCCATCTTCTTCGCAAGCCAAAGGAGATTCTCGATGCGTCTAATGTTCGAGGCGAACATCGCGACGAGAAGTCTTCCCTTCTGATCCCTGAAGAAGTCTCCGAAGGCCAGCACCACCTCCTCTTCCGTAATGGTGTGCCCAAGGCGCTCGGCGTTGGTGCTGTCGGATAGAAGCAGCAAGACGCCCTTGTCACCCCACTCGTGAAATCTCGCGAAGTCCTTCACCGGACCGCCCGCGTCGGTCTCGTCGTGCTTGAAGTCACCCGTGTGTATGAGCGTGCCCACGGGGGTCTCGATGGCAAACCCAAGGCTTTCGATTATGGAGTGCTGCACGGGAATCGGATCGAAGGTGAAAGGGCCCACCTTGAACTTCTTGCCGGGCTTGATGTCGTGAAACTTCATGGTCTGGAGGTTGGAATGCTCGCTGATCTTGTGCTCGATGAGCCCGCGCGGAAAGGGCGTGGCCCAGACGTCGAGCTTCATGGATTGCGCTAGATAAGGAAGGCCCCCGATGTGGTCCTCGTGGCCGTGAGTGATGACGACGCCACGGACCTGCTTCGCCTTCTGGCGAACGTAGGTGAGATCGGGCGTCAGTATATCGACGCCGGGAAAGCGGGAATCGGGAAATTGGATGCCGCAATCTAGCAGCACGATCTGCTCGTCGTACTCGAGGAGCAGGCAATTCATGCCTATTTCTCCAAGGCCGCCCAACGGCAGGATCTTTAATCTTTTCATTTAGATAGTATTTAACTCGCTAGCCTTCCCCATTCCAAGCTCCTTTTGTCTTAACCTTCCGCGCGATTTTGCCGATTTACGGGATGAGAGAGGGGCCTATCTTGGCTCTCTCGACGTAACTCATGAAGAACCGCGGTTTCATACTTCCCGCTCTCACTGGCTTCGGCGTCTGCGTTCTGTTCATTTTCATGTCCTGCGCCAGCCAGGAGCCCAACTCCGATGATCCGCTGAGCGAGCTCGGCCAGGAGAACTCCGCCGCCGAGGAGGCGGTGAAGGAAGCGGAGAACGCGCCGGTCGACGAGAACCTAGGCGACCTGGGCGGCGATCCGGCCCTCTCCGGCGACGGAGTGGGACTCCCCTCCGAAGACGAAATGGCGAAAACCGCCGAAGGCGACCCGTCGCTTGCGGAAACGCCTCAATCGTCGGGCAACGAGCTCAATGAAGATCTTTCCAACGACTCCGCCTTGAACGACGTCCTCGGCCTGCCGAGCGACAAAGACATCGCGAAAGCGGAACGGGCCGACCGGGACAGAGAAGCCCGCGAAGCCCGCCAGGCTTCCGCCGGAGAATCGGTGAGCGACGGCTCGCCCTCTCTCGAGCGCGCCTGGAGCGGCAGCTCCCGCGTACCGACGATTCCGAAGAGCGCGAAGAAGGTCAAAGGCAAGAGCCTCAACCGTTTCTACTTCGTCCGCAAGGGCGACACGCCCGCCTCGGTCTCGGAACTGATTTACGGATCCGGCGCTCAAGCGAGCGAGCTCAAAGTTTGGAACAAGGGAGCCTGGAAGCCCGGCCGCCTGATTTTCTACGCCTCTCCGGTCAACCCGACGGACACGCAGATGGACTCCTTCTACAAGGAGCGCGGAATCCAGAACGGTGAATACACGGTGAAGAAGGGCGACTGGCTCTCGAAGGTCGCCAAGAGCTTACTTGGGCATCCCGGCAGCTGGAAGGAAATCGCGGTCATCAACGGCCTGCCCAGCGCCGACGCCATCGAAAAGGGCCAGCGGCTCGCGGTTTACCCCGCGGATCTCCGCGGCGGAGCGCCCATGGGTGGCGGTGAGCTAGCCGGCGGACCCGCCACGACCGAAGGAACTCAGCCCAGCGTGCAGCCGACCCAGGCCCCCCCGCCGGTCGACCCGAGCACCCCGGACGCCTTCCAGGCCGATAACGGAATTCAGAACGCCCCGCCCGTTCCGACGGGTGGCCCGACCAAGAAGATCACCGGCAAGAAGAGCGGTCTGGATGCCCTTTCCATCCTCAAGCAAGAATCCATCACGATGATTTTCGGAGGGATTTTCCTCGTCTTCATCATCGCCCTCATCATCGTGAACAAGCGGCGCAAAGCTCGCCGCGCTGTAGTCACCGAAGACGCCAACGACGATATTTTCGGCGCCGGCGGCCAATAATCCCAGCCCCCAACTAACCTAACCCCCCATTTCCAATTGACAAATTGGGCATGACGCGGCATATTGGGCCCTTTCTTTTTCCGCAAAGGGAAACCCATGAATCTGCGCAACTGTCTCTTCACGTCCGAGTCCGTCACGGAAGGCCACCCCGATAAAATGTGCGACCGCATCTCGGATGCGGTTCTGGATGCCATCCTGGCCCAGGACCCCAAGGGCCGTGTCGCCTGCGAATCGCTGGTGACCACGGGCCTCGCGATGATCAGCGGGGAAGTCACCACGACCGCCGTCATCGACGTGCCGAAGCTGGTGCGCGAAGTGATCAAGGACATCGGATACACCTCCGATGACATGGGTTTCGACAGCAAGACCTGCGCGGTGCTGACGTCCATCGGTAAGCAGTCCCCGGACATCTCCCAGGGCGTGACCGAAGGCGAAGGCATGTTCAAGGAACAAGGCGCCGGCGACCAGGGCCTCATGTTCGGATACGCCTGCGACGAAACGCCGGAGTTCATGCCGGCTTCGATTCTCTACTCGCACAAGCTGACCAAGCGTCTCGCCGACACCCGCAAGGACGGCACGCTCGGCTTCCTCCGCCCCGACGGAAAAGCCCAGGTCACCATTCAGTATGAAAACGGAGTCCCGAAACGCGTGCACACGGTGGTCGTATCCACCCAGCACAGCCCGGAGATCTCCCACGAAGAATTGAAAACGGCGGTGATGGAAGAAGTGATTCAGAAGGCCATCCCGGCGAAGATGCTCGACGCCAAGACGATGTACTTCGTCAATCCGACGGGACGGTTCGTGGTGGGCGGCCCCATGGGCGACTGCGGCCTCACGGGACGTAAGATTATCGTCGATACCTACGGCGGGCACGGCGCCCACGGCGGCGGCGCCTTCTCCGGCAAGGATCCGTCGAAGGTGGATCGCTCGGCCTGCTACATGGGCCGTTACATCGCGAAGAATTTGGTCGCGGCGGGACTCGCCAAGCGCTGCCTCGTGCAGCTCGCGTACGCCATCGGCGTCGCCGAGCCGGTCTCGATCATGATCGACGACTTCGGCACGGGCAACGTCAACCCGGAGAAGCTCTCCGGAGCCGTGCGCGAGATCTTCGGCACCAAGCCGGCCGAAATCATCAAGTCGCTCGATCTTCTGCGCCCGATCTATCAGGAAACGTCCGCCTACGGACACTTCGGCCGCACCTCGGCCAAAGGGTTCACGTGGGAACGCCTGGATCGGGTCGAAGACCTCAAAGCGCTCGCGAAGTAATTCGCGCGCAGCTCGTCTCTAATTTTTAGCGGGAAGCTTTTTTGTCGGCCGTGGCCGTCGCGGGGACGATCGCCGCCGGCGTACGGTCCGTGGAGACCTTAATCTCTTCTTCGCATTCGATCTCCATATCGAAGAGAAGCTCGTCACAACGCATGCACACCTGCTTGTTGTTCATGACGAAGGGAGATTTGTCTTTGCCGCAAATACTGCAAACGTGATTCTTCGACATACGGACGATTCCTCCAAAGGAGAGCTCTGGGAAGAGCTCCTGGGTATGTTTGCCTGCAACAGCTTTGGATCTAAGAGGATGAAATCAAGGATTGAGAGCTCAACGAACCGCTATAAGAAGAGTGTATATCTTCCAGTCCGCTGAATCAATCTAAGACATTGAATATACTAAATTTTTTGTATTCTCCCAGAATACACCACCAGGGATCAGCTACTTAGGCCCGTTCCACGAGTACGAAGAACTCGTGTCCCATGGGGGCCAGATAATCCACTTTCGTCTCTTCCCGGTCGGCGACGGCGCTATAGAGCTTCGAAAACATTCCGCCGCGATTGAGCGGATGGCCGCGGACCGCGCCGGGCTCGTGGGCCCAGATCTTCACAACCGACTTTCGCGCCTCTCCCTCCCAGCACGGAAGAGTCTGCGGGTCGAACTCGGCGAACTCGCGCGTCCCGAGCCCCCGCTTGTGGTGCTTAAGCCCAAACTTGTGGGCCTCGATTCGGCGAAAGCCGTTCGCCTCGAGCAGATAGGCCAGGGTCTCCGGCAGAAAGTAATAAAAGTGGTTGAGGAGCAGCAGCGTCGGCGTTCCCGTCTTCAGGAATCTCTGGTGTATCATCCAGAAATCCTCGCGCCCGTTCGGCGTGATGAAGAAAGCCCGGCCGCCCTTCTCGAGAACCTGATTCACGCCGACGAGAAAACTCATCGGATCCCGTACGTGTTCGAGCAGATCCCGGAAAATGACGAGATCAAACTTTCTCGGACCAACCGCCTCCGCGCCAAACTCACCCAACAGAAACTCTCCGTCGGGATGGTGGCGCGAATAGAACTCGCCGAGCTCCGCCACCACGTCCATCCGGCACACGCGGCTTCCTGCCACGGCGGAAGCAACTCCCGCCGAGAAGTATCCGTCACCGGCGCCAATCTCCAAAATGCGCAGCGGCTTTTCCACTTTCAGGTGCCGGCGAGCAAAGGCCGCACCCTTGCGAAAAGATTTTCCAAAGCCCCGCAGAATTTTCCGGGCTCCGTCGTCGCCGTAGCCCGAAGCATAGAGCCGGCGGCAACCTTCCGCCACCACTTCCGAGGCGGGAATGGGGTCGATGCCGATTAGTCCGCAACGCCCGCATTGGGCCATGTCGTAGTCGGACAGGCCGAAGTAGTTGATTCGCCCGACCCGGGCGCCGTCCGCCTCTCCACAGCCGCGGCAAGCGTCGGCCCTGCGGTAGATACCCGCGTGAGCGAACCTATAGAAATGCGAAGGATAGTGGCCCAACCGGAACTTTTTAGCACGGCGTCCGCCTCAGTGCGAGGGCAGAACCGGAGTGGGCGGAGCCACTTCGGGCACCGGTAGCACGGCCGGAACTTCGCCGCCGGGAGCGTTCACGAACACCTGGTCGGTGTTGAGCGCGTGCCGCAGCACCTGATCCATGTGCAAGACGTCCACGATTTCCAGGCCGCTCAGGATGTTGGCCGGAATGTCGCGCAGGTCTTTCACGTTCTCGCGCGGAATGATGACTTTCTTCACTCCGCCCCGGTGCGCAGCCATGATCTTTTCCTTGAGGCCGCCGATGGGAAGCACGTTCCCGCGCAGCGTGATCTCGCCCGTCATGGCGACATCGTGGCTCACGGGTTTTTGCGTCAGAGCACTGACCAGCGCCGTCGCCATCGTGATGCCCGCCGACGGGCCGTCCTTCGGAATCGCGCCTTCGGGCACGTGGATGTGAAGGTCGATCTTCTCGTAGAAGTTCGGATCGATGCCGAGCAGCCGCGCCCGCGACCGGACGTAAGAGAGAGCCGCCTGCGCGGACTCCTGCATGACGTCGCCGAGTTTGCCGGTGACCTTCATGTTCCCCTTGCCGGGAAGCTGGAGCACTTCGATCTGAAGCAAGTCGCCGCCCACTTCCGTATAGGCGAGGCCCGTGCAGAGACCGATCTCCGGGGCTTCTTCCGTGCGGTTGTACTTGTACTTGTGCGGTCCAAGGAGCTTTACGACGCGCTTCGGGTTGATGACGACCTTGTCCTTCTTTTCCTTGTCGGTCGCCCACTCACGAGCGGTTTTGCGGCATACGGAGGCAATTTCGCGCTCGAGGTTACGAACGCCCGCTTCCTTCGTGTAGTGCCGGATGAGATCGCGGATCGGGGCCGCGGGGATCTCGATCTTTTCGTCGTTAAGTCCATGGTTGGCGATCTGCTTCGGGATGAGATGGCGCTGGGAAATGTGCACCTTCTCCTCTTCCGTATATCCGGAGAGCGAGATCACTTCCAAACGATCAAGCAGCGGCCACGGGATCGTGTGCTGGGAGTTCGCCGTCGTGATGAACATGCAGTTCGACAGGTCGTACTCCACTTCGAGGTAGTGGTCGCTGAAGTACCGGTTCTGCTCCGGATCGAGCACTTCGAGCAGCGCGCTCGAGGGATCGCCCCGGAAGTCCGTGCTCATCTTGTCGATCTCGTCGAGCAGGATGACCGGGTTCACGGTACCGGCCTTTTTCATGGCCTGGATGATCTTGCCCGGCAGCGCGCCGATGTAGGTGCGCCGATGGCCGCGGACTTCCGCTTCGTCGCGTACGCCTCCGAGTGAAATCTTGATGAAGTTGCGTCCGATGGATTTGGCGATCGAGCGAGCAAGCGACGTCTTACCGACGCCGGGGGGTCCGACCATGCAGAGGATCGGTCCCTGCATCTTCTGCACGAGGCTCTGGACGGCCAGGTGCTCGAGGATGCGCTCTTTCACGGTCTTAAGACCGTAGTGATCCTGGTCAAGGACCTTTTCGGCCGCCTCGATATCGATCTTATCTTCGGTCTTCTCGTGCCAAGGAAGGCTGATGAGCCAGTCGAGGTAATTGCGCACCACGGTGGCTTCCGCCGACATGGGCGACATCATCTTGAGCTTTTTCAACTCGGAGTTGGCTTTCTTCAAAGCCTCTTCCGTCAGGCGCTTGCGCTTGATTGCCTTTTCCAGCTCGAAGATCTCCGACTTGAATTCGTCGCGCTCGCCGAGCTCCTTCTGAATGGCCTGCATCTGCTCATTCAGGTAGTACTCTTTCTGCGACCGCTCCATCTGCTTCTTCACGCGCGAGCGGATCTTCTTTTCGACTTGCAGAATTTCGATTTCGCCCTGGATGAGGCTGTAAAGCCGCTCGAGGCGCGGAACCGCATCGACCATCTCGAGAATCTTCTGCTTCTCTTCCACCTTGATGTTGAGGTGGGGAACGATGGTGTCGGCGAGTTTACCGGGCTCTTCGATGGCGAGCACCGACATTAGAAGCTCGGGCGGGATGCGCTTATTGAGCTTCACGTAAGCTTCAAAGGTTCCCTTGATGCTGCGGACGAAGGCTTCCGCTTCGACGGTGGACGACATGACTTCGTCGAGCACGTCGCCTTCCACGCGGAAGATGGAATCCTTCTCGAGATACTTCGAAACCTTGAAACGCTGGAGACCCTCGACGAGCACTTTCAGCGTGCCGTCAGGCAACCTCAGGAGCTGGATGATGTTCGCCAGCGTCCCGATGGGAAAAATATCTTTGTCTTCGGGGTTGTTGTTTTGCGCCTTCTTTTGGGCGGCAAGCACGATCTGCTTGTTCGCCGCCATGGCGTCTTCCAACGCGCGAATGGACTTCTCGCGGCCCACGAAAAGGGGCACTACCATGTGAGGGAAAACAATGATGTCTCTGAGGGGCAATAGGGAAAACTGCTGGGCCGCGCGGTCTTGTTTTTTCATTCAAGCTCCTGGCAGTCTCAATTATCTCTTTTTTTTTAACCGGCAACTAACCAGCCGCGTAGGGCACGGCTATTGACATGGGGGCGTAAACTCCCCCATTTCCGCGAGTATTGGAAACTCGCCGGGCGAAGCGATCTCAGGCCGTCTCGGCCTTTTTCACGTCACGAGCGGCCTGTTCCTCAGGGCTCGTGTAAGAGAGCTCAGGCTTGTCGTTCTTGAGAACGACCCCTTCGTTGATGACCACTTCCTTCAGATTCGGGATCGACGGCAGCTCGTACATGATGTCGAGCATGGCGCTTTCCAGAATCGACCGAAGGCCGCGGGCACCGGTCTTGCTCTTCAAGGCTTCCTTCGCGATGGTCTTGAGGGCCCCATCCGTGAACCGGAGCTTCACGTTCTCGTACTCGAACAGTTTCTGATACTGCTTCACGATCGCGTTCTTCGGCTCCGTGAGAATCTTCACGAGACTCACTTCGTCGAGCTCCTCGAGAGTCGCCACGACCGGCAGACGGCCGATGAACTCCGGGATCATGCCGAAACGGAGAAGATCTTCGGGGAGCACCTGGTGGAGAAGCTGGCCGACGTTACGGTCGGTCTGCCCCTTCACTTCC
>CAZZHG010000110.1:0-14371 GCA_964653655.1 uncultured Pseudobdellovibrionaceae bacterium | reverse complement strand
CCAGTTGTGGTGGGGCCACCGCTTGCCCGTTTGGCAGTGCGGAGATTGCCAGGAGTACACCGCTGGCGTCGAGACCCCGAAGGCTTGCCGCAAGTGCAAGTCGGCCAAGCTCAAACAGGAAGAGGACGTTCTAGACACCTGGTTTAGCTCAGGCCTGTGGCCGTTTTCGACTCTAGGCTGGCCGGACGACTCCGTCGATTTCCGGAAATTCTACCCGAACAGCGTCATGGAGACGGGCTTCGACATCCTGTTCTTCTGGGTGGCGCGCATGGTGATGCTCGGCATGAAGATGACGGGCAAGATCCCGTTCCACACGATTTATCTGCATCCGATGGTCCGCGACGAGTACGGCCAGAAGATGTCGAAGACGAAGGGCAACGTGAAAGATCCGCTCGAGATCATCGGCACCGTCGGCGCCGATGCCCTGCGGTTCACGCTCGCCTCGATGTCGGTGCACGGGCGCGACGTGCTGCTCTCCGACAGCCGCATCCAGGGCTACCGCAATTTCGCCAACAAGATCTGGAACGCTTCGCGCTTCGTGCAGATGCACTTCGGCGCGGTCACCGAGTCGAAACCCGACAAGACCGACGAGGTGAATCAGTGGATCTGGTCGGCCTTGAAACGCACGACCGACGAAGTAAACGCCGCCCTCGACGGGTACCGCTTCTTCGAAGCGGCCGACAAGCTGTACCACTTCATCTGGTCGGACTATTGCGACTGGTACCTGGAGCTCATCAAGACGGACGTGGAGGCGAGAAAAGCGAAGAAGGACTCCACCGCCTTCGAGGTGCTCGAACAGGCGCTCCGGTTGCTGCATCCGCTCATGCCCTTCGTGACGGAGGAGATTTGGCAGAAGATGCCGATCCGCTCGAAGGAGATCTCCATCTCGAAGGCCAAGTACCCCTCGGGGGCGAAGCTCGAAAATTATCCGGAGGCCGCGGTGCGCATCGGGCGCGTGGTGAGAATCGTGGAAGCGATCCGCACCAAGCGCGGCGAGAACAATGTGGCTCCCTCGGTTCAGCTGACCGTGAACCTTGCCGGGCCGGACGAGCTCGCGCGCCACGTGGACATCGTCGCGAAGCTTGCCGGAGCGAAGGTCACGCTCAACGGAGTTGCGCCGGCCGATTCCGTGCTGATTCCGCTCCAGGATTGCGAAGTGCGCATTTCGCGGGCGGGACTCATCGATCTGGCGGCCGAAAAGATTAAGGCGAAAAAGGAGTTCGAGGACACCGAGTCCGCGCTCGGCCGTGCGAACCAGAAGCTCAAGAACTCGGACTTTTGCGACAAGGCACCGCCCGAAGTCATCAAGGGCGTGCGTGAGAACAAGATGGCGCTCGAAAAGAAGCTCGAGGCGCTTCGGGCCTATCTCAAGGACCTCGGTTGAAGCTCTCCGTTCTCGTTCCCACTTTCAACGAAGCCGGTGAAATCGGCGAGTGCATCGCTTGGCTCCGTCGCGAGCATGAAGGGGAAATCCTCGTCGCCGACGGCGGCAGCTCCGACGCTACCGTCGAACTTGCCGAAGCGGCCGGCGCGCGCGTGATCCGCTGCCCTAAGGGGCTCGCGGCCCAGCTCAATCTCGCCTCCGGTTTCGCGGACGGCGACGTGCTTTGCTTCATCGCCGCCGACAGCCGACCGCAAGCGGGGTGGAAGGAAGTCGTCGAAAGGGCGATGGGGTCCCCCCGAATCGAGGCCGGCGGCTTTCGCCTTCGTCTCGACGACCGTCACCCTGCGCTGAGGCTCATCGAATGGGGCGGAAACTTCCGCGCCCGTTATCTCGCGGTGACTTTGCCGGACCAGGGACTGTTTATCAGGCGGCGCAAATTTTTCGACCTCGGCGGTTTTTCCGAGGATTCCCTCATCCCCTATATCTCCCTCTGTGAAAAACTTCGGGGCGACGGGGAGTTTCGCCTCTTCTCCCATGCCATGGTCAGCTCCGCCCGAAAGTGGAGGGAAGGGGGCATTTTGCGCACTACCGCCCGCCACTTCGGGATCTACCGCCGGTTTCGCGCCGCCAAGGGTTGAGAGGTTTCCCGGGCTGGGGTTTTCCGGTACAGTTCGAAACGCACATGGAATCCGTCTTTTTCCTGCTCAAACGCTATCTGTTTCCGAAGAAGGGAAGCCTTCTCACGATGGCGTTGTGGGTCTCCGTCGCGGGCGTGGCTCTCGGCATCATGCAGCTGATGCTCGTGCTCTCGGTGATGACCGGGTTCCTGAAGCTTTTCGAGCGCAACTACACGCGCATTTCCTCGCAGCTCGTCGTCATTCCCAAAGCAAAACGCATGGGAGAGGACGTTTTCAGAAAGCAGCTGCTCCAGATTCCCGGCGTGGAAGGCGTGACCCCTTTCGGGCTGGGCCAGGCGATGGTGATGAAGGACGGCGTCGGCGGGGTGACCCTCGAGGGTATCGAGGCGGAGAGCTCCAAGGAAGTGACTCCCTGGAAGGAAATCTGGGTCGAGGAGCCGCTTTGGGAGCTTCAGAAAAAGAACTCCTATTGGATGTGGATGGGCGTTCAGCTTGCTCAGAAGCTCGACGTGAAGCCCGGCGACACCGTATCGGTGATGATCCCGAGCCAGCGCTCGGGGCGTAAGGTGCTTCCTTTCGTCGTCACGGCCCTGACCAAGTTCGGTATTTACGATCACGATCTCCGTTACGCCCGCATCGACATCAACTCCCTGAAGGAAGTTTTTCACACGCACCACGTGGAGCCCATGTACAAGACGAAGCTTGCGGCTACGGCCGATCTGGACACCGTCGTGCAAGATCTCTACCGGCAGTTCGACACTCAGATAGAGACGCGCAAGTGGAGCGAGATCCACGAGAATATTTTCAAGGCCGTTCAACACCAGAAACGAATGCTATTTCTGATTCTCGAAATTCTCGTCGCGCTGGCCGCGGTGAACGTCGTGAATCTGCTCTTAATGAGCGCTTACCACCGCAAGAAGGACATCGCGATTCTTCGGGCGCTCGGCATGCGGTTCTGGAAGGTGATTTTCTTTTTCGTGGCTCAGGGGGCCGCGGTCGGAATGGCCGGCATTACCATCGGCGTCGCTCTGGGCTGGGTGGCCTGTCGGATCGTGGAAAAGTTTCAGCCTCAGCTCCTCAGCGAGCGCGTTTACAATGTGACGAAGCTTCCTTTCCGGATAGAACCGGTCGACGTGGCCCTTGTCTGCGGGGCTGGGTTTGTCCTATGCCTGTGTTTCAGTCTTTTGCCCGCCTTCGGAGCCGCCCTCGCGCGCCCCGTGGCGGCGTTGCGGGATGAATGATGGCGAAAGCCGAGACGAAAAAAGTCCGCCCCGATGCTTTGGTGACGACCAGAGGGCTTTCCAAAATATACGAGCGCGCCGACGCCGCTCCCCTGACCGTCCTGAAGGATCTGGACTTCGACATTTTCCCCGAGGATCGCATCGCCATCATCGGCAAGAGTGGAACGGGAAAAAGCACGCTGCTTCATCTGCTCGGCACCCTCGAAGGGCCGACCTCGGGGAAGGTTCTCTTCCTCGGTCAGGACATTTTCAATTTCGACGAGCCCCGGCTCGCCACGTTCCGCAATCAGCAGCTCGGTTTCATCTTTCAGTTTCACTACCTCATGGTGGAGTTCTCCGCCCTCGAGAACGTCATGATGCCGGCTCTCGTCGGAGGGCAGAAGCAGAAGGACGCGAAGGGGAAGGCGGAGTCGCTTCTCGCGAAGGTCGGTCTTGCCGAGCGCATGACTCACAGGCCTAACCAGCTTTCCGGCGGCGAGCAGCAACGGGTCGCCATCGCGCGGGCTCTGATGATGAATCCGAAACTTCTTCTCACGGACGAGATGACGGGCAATCTCGATCCCGTCACGGGAAACTCAATCTTCGATCTCGTTCTCGAGTTGCAGAGCGAGTTCAAAATGGCGCTCGTCTCCGTCACGCACGACGAGGCCATGGCGTCTTCCTACGGGCGGGTTCTGCGCCTTCGGGATGGAACGTTACACAAGGAAAAGTGACTTTCGCTCCAAGCGCTTAGCCGATCTTTCCCCAAGGTTTTTCCTTTTCAACTCGCCTGGGTGCCGGTACAATCCGGCCTTTGGTATTCGTAATAAATACAAGCAGTTAGCTTTACGTCTGGAAGTGTTTTGCTAGGAAGTTTCGGCAGCTTGAGGATTCTTGGGGTGGGGTTGGGCGCGCTGTGTGGCGTGAGTCTTACCGCCGTAGCCGCTTCCAGAGCCCCCGCCGCGAAGGGCGACGGCCCCGTCATTCAGTCCGTCGAGGTTCGGGGCAACCGCAAGATCGAAGTCGACGCCATCCGTCAAAAAATTTCCGCCGCTCCCGGCACCCGGCTTTCCTCCGACATCGTCCGCTCCGACATCCAGGCGATTCATGCCTTGGGGTTCTTCGACCAGATCGAAGCGAACGAGGAAGACGTGTCCGGCGGCGTACGCCTCGTTTACAACGTCCGGGAAAAACCGACGCTCGCGAAAATTCTCTACGAAGGCCTCGATGCCCTCGAGGAAGGCGAAGCCAAGGATGCCGTCGAGGTGAAGGAGTTCGAGGTACTCGACATCCATAAGCTCAACAGCGCCGTGCAAAAGCTGACGGCGAAGTACGAGGAAAAGGGGTATTACCTCGCCGACGTACGCTACGACGTCACCGTCGACGACGCCCGCAACGAGGCGACGGTCACTTTCAAGATTCAGGAAAACGACAAGATCCAGGTCAAGGTGATCAACATCATCGGCAACAAGGTGCTGACCGATGAGGATCTGAAGGCCGTCATGCAGACGAAAGAAGGCGGATTCTTCTCGTGGCTGACCGGAAGCGGCTCCTACCGCGAAGCCGTGTTCGAGCGCGACATCGCCGCCATGGGTTTTTATTACGGCACCCTCGGTTACGTGCGCGCCCGGTTCGGCAAGCCCGAGGTAACCGTCTCCCCCGACAAGAAGTGGGTCTACATCAACTTCGCCGTCGAAGAAGGGCTGCAATACAATGTTGGCCAGATCGATTTCCGCGGCGAGCTTCTCTACAACAAGACCGAGCTTCTCGAAGATCTCGCGCTCGTTCAGGGTGAGATATTCAACGCCGAGACCTTGCGGCGGGAAACGCTCCGGTACACGGAAAAGTACTCCGATCTCGGATACGCGTTTGCCAACGTCGTGCCTCAGCCAACGATTCACGACGACAGCCGCACCGTCGACATCACGTTCGAAGTCGAGAAGGGCGATCGGGTCTACTTGGGCCGCGTCACCGTTACGGGCAACACCCGCACGAAGGACAAAGTAATCCGCCGCGAGCTGACCATCCATGAAGGCGAGCTGTTCAACGGCACCAAGAAGCGCCAGAGCCGCGAGAACGTCATCCGCCTCGGCTTTTTCGACAGCGTGGAGTTTCACCAGTCGACCAACCGCAACGATCCAAGCGTCGTCGACATCGAAATCCGCGTGAAGGAGCGCTCGACGGGCCAGCTCGTCATCGGTGCCGGCTATGCTTCGGGCTCCATCGGCTTCACGGCCCATGCCCAGCTTTCGCAGAACAACTTCCTCGGTAACGGTCAGGTGGCTTCGCTGTCCGCTCAAGTGCTGACGGGCCAGAAACTCTACGAGTTCAACCTGGGCTTCACGGAGCCTTACGTGGGCTCGTCGTTGTGGAGCTTGGGCGGCGATATCTATCAGCTTCGCCGCACGGTCAGCACGCTTCCGGGCGCGGACACGTTCGTTGAGATGAAGACCGGCTTCGACGTGAAGCTCGGGCATCCGATTACCGAAGCGACGAACTTGTACCTGACTTACAAGGCCGAAAACAGTTACGTGAATCCGTCCACGATCATCGACACGCGCCTCATTCCGCCGAGCTCCGTGAACGGAGTCACGAGCAGCCTTGCAGCGAGCGTCGTCTTCGATCGCCGCGACGATCGTTTCGACCCGCGCAGCGGCTGGTACTGGAGCTTGTCGTCGGAGCTCGCCGGCCTGGGCGGGGCCCGCAAGTACTGGAGAAACCGCGCCGAGGTGAAGTTCTTCCATCCGATCGTGTGGGACTTCGTGTTCCGGTCCCAGTTCAAGGCGGGGGCGATTTCGAAAACGGGCAGCTCCGAAGTCCCGGTGAACGAGCGGTTCATCCAGGGCGGTCTCTTCTCGCTGCGTGGCTACAAGAACCTTTCGCTCGGTCCGCAGGAGACTTTGAGCCCCAGCGGGTCGCCGTTCCTCTCGGCGCAGGCGCAAGGCGCGAATCTGGGCGGGCAGCCCATCGTCATCGGCGGTACCCACGAAGTGCAGACGAACCTCGAGATCGAGTTCCCTCTGCTTAAAGAAGCCCGTATCCGCGGTGTGATTTTCTTTGACGCGGGCAATGCCTTCAACGGCAATTTGTTCAAGCAGACTCCGGTTCTCTTCGCCAATTTCGGCTGGGGTTTCCGATGGTTCACTCCGATCGGTCCCTTGCGTTTTGAGTTCGGCTATCCTATCGTCAAGCGAGTCGGCATGGACGTGGGCAAGCCTGAGTTTTACTTCACCATCGGTCCGCCGTTCTAAGGAGCACGAAACCCATGAAATCCTTCTTCACGCTCGCGATAGTCTTGTTCTCCTCTCTCGCTCTCGCCGATTCGGCGGGCCTGAAAGTCGCTTACGTCGATTTGCAGCAAGCGCTTCAAAGCGTGGACGCGGGAAAAAAGGCCAAGGGACAGCTCGAAAAAGACGTCGCCGCGAAGAAGGCCGAGCTCGAAAAGGAGCAAGCCTCTCTTCAGAAGGAAGCCGAGGAGTTCGAAAAGAAGGCCGCGATTCTCAATGAAGCGGCCCGCGGCAAGAAGCAGGCGGAGCTGCAGAAGAAGCTGGTCGATTTCCAGCGTAAAGCGGCCGAGACCCAGATGAATCTCCAGAATCAGGAGAGAAGCCTCACGAAACCTCTTATCGACGAGCTTCGGGCGATCATCGAGGGTTTGGGTAAAGAGCGCGGCTACTCGCTCATTCTCGAAAAGAACGAGAGCGCGGTTCTGTACGCGCAGGCCGGCTCCGATCTCACCGACGAAGTAGTCAAACGCTTCAACGACAAAAAGAAGAAGTAGATCGTCATCCCAGGCCGTGCGAAGCAGGCCGTGGGACCTTTGGCCTCGTCAAAGCGAATGGCGGTGCGATCAGCCGTTCAACGGCCAAGGTTCCCCACGTCTAGAAGATCCAGCAGAAAAAGGATCCGAGTTTCCTCGGGATCATAGGGTAAGCGCACATCACATCCCCTTGCGGGCGAGCCAGACGCGCGTGTTGTAGGGCACTTCTATGACGTCCTTCTTTCCCGCGCGCAGCATCCGCTCAATCGCGGTCAGGATTTGGGGCATCTTGTCCTTCGCCTGACGGATGAGGGTCATGTGCGAACGCCAGTGGGCCATGGCGGAGTCGACGGTCTGCTTGTCGACGAAAGGAAAGTTAAGCCGTTGAACTTTCGAAAAGCTTCCGTTGTCCTGAAGAATCTGAGTCTGATCCTCCCGGCGAATCCCATACGCATAACCAGGGATCTGATTGGCGATGAACTCGTCGATACGGCTCTGTAGCGGATCGTTCAGATCCCGGTGGTTCCACAGGCAGGCGAACCAAGCCGTGGACTTCAAGATGCGGGCGGCCTCGATCAGCGCCTTTTTGCGATCGACCGTGTGAAAGGACGAGCCGTAAACCACGAGGTCGAATTCCTTGTCCTCGCAGCCGGTCTGCTCGCCGGTCGCTTCCACCCAGCTGACGTTCGGAAACCCGGAAGTAGCCGCCTCGCCGACGGCGCGCATCTCGGCCGACGGCTCGATAGCCGTCACCGGAACGCCCTGTCCGGCGAGTACCCGCGTGAGCCGTCCCGTCCCGGCGCCGACGTCGCAGATGGCGCTCCTCTGCCCGAGGTTCGCGTGCTCGATGATGATGTTGATGGCTTTCGGCGCGTAAGGGGGGCGCTGCGAATAGTCCTGAGCTACCGCTGAATAATCCCAGTTGAGTGGCACGGCCCTATTTTAGTCTGAAAATCACTAACGCGTAGTGGCGGGCTCGGCTATAGAGCGCAATTATTGTTAACCGGCTATAAGCCGTCAGATGATCAGCATGCTCAGGATCAGCACCATCAGGACCGCGAGCAGGCGCAGAATCCACGGCGTCTTTACGTCGATATCCTTCAGCCACGGACTCGTCGCAGGCGCTTGGGACCCACGATGGGGCCGGCGGTGCGTGAAATTCACGTGGAGCACGTTGCTCTTCGGTTTTTCCATTTCCAGCGTATCTTCGTCCGCGCGCACGGTTGCTCTCCGGTTACGAGTTGCAGCCACCTAGCTGATTATTGAGCTTGGTAGTACCGGGCCTGGCCCTGGTTACCGATCTTCACGAGCACGCAACCCATGACCCGGTTGTCGTACAGGTAAGCCGCGCAACCCTGACCGATCGTGACGGTAACCGGAACTTGGGTGAATCCGCCGCCGTAGCTGTACGGGTCGTACGGAGAAGACAAAGGCGATTGCACGTAGCCGTACATCGTGATGGCAATGCTGCGATCCTGGGGCGCGTACGTTCCGGGAAACGGCTGGCCGCCGGTGGTCGGCATCGAAGAAACGCAGAATGACGTCGGCATCTGCTGCTGTGTCGGGTATCCAGGCTGCATCGTCGACATCAGGTCCGGGAGGTTCAACATCGCGGAGCCGAGCAGCGACTGGTAAGACGACGTGCCGTTCATGTACTGCTGCTGATAGCTGAGCGTGAGCTGGATGCTGTTGCCCGAGGAGTAGCTGTACTGGCTCGTCATGTTTCCGTAGAAAGGCGTCTGGCTGAAGGGCATGCCTCCGACCGCGCCGCAGGCCGAGACGCCGCCGCCGCCGCCGTAACCACCACCACCGTAGGGGTTCGTCTGAGGAGCGGGAGCCGGCATCGGCAGTGGAGCGGGCGGATTGCCCTTACCACAACCGGCGAGCATCACAACCATAGCCGCCGCACCAAGAATCCAACCGATTTTCGACCGCATATCTGTACCTTTCAAGTTACGGAATCAACCAATTCGAATAAGAGCCGTTATGGAAGTTGCCGAGCAACCGAACGCTCGAGCTTCCGACATCCATGTACGACCGGCAGTTCGCCGTCGCGACGTCCGCGTTTTCATCCGTGCAGGTTTGCGTCGGATTGTACGGATAGTAGGGGTAGTAAGAAGTGTTGCAGGTCTGCTTCTTCTTACAGGCGTTTTCACCCGACTGCCGGACGCGGAAGTAAATGTTGCCGTCCAGGTTGTTTCCAGAAATGGCTCCCACCACCCGGAAGATCAGTTCGTCATCGGCGAAAATCATGTCGAGCGAGCTCGTGTTGCGGAAACCCGTTTTGCTGAACGAGTTCACGTCCGCGCCCCACCAGCCCGCGCGGTCTTCGAAGCCGACGAGGATGGAACCCGTCACGTCCTGGGTCCGGTCTCCCTTGATCGTCAGGCGCACCATTGGGTCGCCGACCAAGGGGAGGTAAATCACCTGGGCGAGGGCTTCGAGACCCGTGTAATCGGAAGGGTTCGGCAGCCGGATGGCGACCGCGGTGGTCAAATCGGGGAGGCGGCCGTCGGTCGTCGGATCGACGGGCGTGTAATTTCCGGGATTCTGATTCTGCGTCGGATCGACGGGCGTCGGGACGCCGTTGGTCGTTTCCTTCGAGCCACCGCACGCGGAGAGAATCACCACGCAAGAGAGAACAAAAATTCGAGTGAGCGCTTTCACTATCACTCCCACATAAACGGCGGCTCTTAAGAGCCGCCCAGCTTCCACAGGCACAAGAGCGCGCGCTACAAAGCGCACACCCGCACTCGGGGGCCAGTTGTGCAAGAGGGATACCAGGGGGATTCGAGGTGGTTTGAAGGGGCGAGTGGGGGGTGGTTGTGTCGGTGTCCTCTACACAGATACGGCCGGGGAGGGGGTTTGTGCGGGAAACCCGTGCTTAATATTCAGGCAGTGTCCTGCCATTTTTCGGTTTGGCGCATGGGGCCGGGCATGGTAGTTTTTATCCGAATTTTCTAGTTAAGGAGACGGCGATGACCTACATCGTGACCCAGCACTGCGTGGATTGTAAGTACACCGACTGCGTAACCGTTTGCCCGGTCGACGCCTTCCATGAGGGTCCGCGTACCCTTTATATCAACCCCGACACATGCGTGAATTGCGATGCCTGCGTTCCCGCCTGTCCGGTGGAAGCCATCTACGCGGAAGAGAACCTTCCGTCTCAGTGGGCCAACTACCTTCAGATCAACGTGGACGGCGCCGCCGCCCACCCGGTCATCAACGAGAAGAAGGATCCGATGCCCGGGGCGAAACCCCTCGATGAGCTCAAGAAGCTCGACGGCACCGGCTACAAGCCGCCCAATTTTCCGTAGCAGTGCTTGCGGAACTCTCCTTTAGAGGAGAGCCAGGGGGTGTATAGGGAGCGTGTTTACTTTCCTTAGGAAAGTTGCACGGAGCTTCCCACGCTGGTGCCATGAATAGTGTCCAGCATCCTCAGCTTCACGCTTGTGAGTAAGTCCATATCTCACAGGCTCCGCAATCTAGGGCGATTCGGAATTTCGGACTTAAAATTTTTGTTTTTGTTCGAACCAAAACAACAGAAATATGTCTTTTAGTGGGAGCGTCGGGCTGGGTGTTGCTTCCTGCCGGGCCTTTTGAGGCGGGCCGGTGCAAAAAGCAGCGGGAACGGCTTGGCGCGGAACTCTCCTCAAGGAGAGCACCGATTCCGCCGCCAATCTATTCGCGCTGCCGCCAGCGTCGGAAGGCTCCCAATAGCCTTGAGCGAAGCCACGGCAACCACTGCCCGCGACCCTCAGAATACACACGGGGAATTCGAAACGTATACTCGTTAAGATTTTTCGCCACTGCGCTACCTGTTGCCTAGCTCTTGAACAGAACTCACCGAGTGCACACCCCTTTGATTCGGCGGGTTTTTTTCATCGATAGATCAACCCCCAGTGCTTCCATCCCCCGAGAATACGTCAGCTGTCCTCTACGTGGCCTTCAAAATGCACTAGTAGCCGTTAGCGAATAGTGGTGCGCCAGTGGTCCGTAGTGTGATGTGATGTTGAAGCGTGCGGTTGGAATTTATGTCCTCCTTTCCTTGATGGCCGAGTGCGGCCTCGCGCCCATTTTCCCTCAAACTCTTTCTTCCGTTTTGGCTCCTCAAGCTCATGCCCGGGTTTTCGGCCGGCGCGGATTCCGGCGCAGTGGACGCTTCTTCGGACGCCGTCCGGCCAGCGTTCAGCGCGGAATTTCCCGCACGATCGTTCCGGGGCAGGCGTCTTTCCGCGGCAGCCAAGTGATCGTGGACCGAGGCGGCAGCGGTAGCCGCAGCCGTAGCAACATCAAGGACATTCCCGGATTCTCCGGTCTTGCCCAGCAGGGCAACGCGATTCTCGAAAAAGACCGGGTCAATCCTTTCATTTTCCGTAAGCTCTTCATCGATCCCAATTCGGGAGCGCTCCTTGGAGCGAGCCGCGGCGAGACCATCCGGCAGCTCCGTGAGTTCTATCTGAAGAACTTCGATAAATTCCAAGGGGGCGCCAAAGCCCTCGTGCAGAACTTCCTGGTCGCCAACGGCGCCGCCGCGGCCCTGAGCGGTCAGCTTCAGGTCGACGTCGCCACCGGCGTGTCCCCCAAGTACAAGAATATGAGGGATGGGGACGTCCGGATCGCCGCCTTGAACTTCCTTTTGAACTCCATCAGCCAGACGAGCCGCCTGGTCCGCGTGCGCGGAGCCAACGGCGGAATCGTGAGCATCAACATGAACGGCGTCATGCGCAAAGCCGCGCTGGCCCTGCTCACCAACGACAACCCCTATGCCTGCGGCCGCAACGTTCCGCCCCGCCTCGACTTCCTCATCGAGCGCGCGATGGATCCCTTTACGTACAACCAGCTCATGGAGATTAAGGACATTCAGGGCGAAGCGGAAAAAGTGGGCGTTCAGGACGACAAGAAGCGCAGCCAGGGTAACAAGATCGTAATCGCCGCGCCTCCCGGAAAGCCCAGGGAATCGATCGTAGGTATCGCCGAGGAGCGCACGCTCGAAGTTCAAAGCCAGCAGCGCCGGCCGGGACTCGATTGGTTCATTTCCTGGGACACCATCGGCAACGCATCCCCCGGGGTGGAGAGCGAGTCCAGAAACCCTTTCGATGCGGGCATCAACTTCACGCATGACGCTTCGGAAGCGATTTGGCACAAGTCGAACGGGTTTCTTCAGTTCGGTCTTTTCAATGCGGCGGGCGCGGCTCAGACGCAGGCGCCCGGCAACGTGGCTCTGGCGGCCGGTTTCGGCAAGCGCCACCTCGGTGAAGCCGTGCAGACCCCGGCCAACTGCCTCATTTGCCACTCGAACGGGTTCCGCGGGGGCGGTTTCCAGGGCGGCGCCGACAAGAAGCCTTATACGGACAACACCCTCGGCATCGATGCGGACGGCAACAATATCGGAAGCCGGATCCCGAGCTTCCACAAAGGATTTTTCACGACGAACGCGGCTTACTTCGCCCGGGCGAAACGCGCGAGCGACGTTTTCTTGAATTCCATGAAGCGGTCGGGTTCCTTCGTTCCGTCCGACGCGGACGCGAGCAAGGCGGCGGAGCTTCTGCCCGACTTCATCGACGAGTACCGGGAACCGGTGAGCTTCGAACAAGCCGCCCGCGAGCTGGGCACCTCGAAGGAAGCCATCGGCGCTCTGTTCGGCCGCGCCGACGGCAAAATCACCCGAAAAGCTTTCGAAAAGTCCTTCTGCTCGCTCCAGCGCCGGCTCGGCAGCGGCGTCGCCGGGGGCGGAGTGCTCAGTGGCGGTGTCCGCCAGGGCTTGCCGCCGGCTCAGCAGACTCGCGGTCTGACCGGCCCGGCTCACCAAGAAGGCGCGGCTCAGCAGCGCCGCCGCTAGTCTCAGGCCCGCTTATTCTTGTAATAGTCGTGTAGTTCCAGATTGAAGGGCTCGAGCACCGCTATCTCCGGTCCCCGGAACTGGGCGTGGCATTGGTAGCAGCAGCCCACTTCGCCGACCCGCCGATAGAGCCACCAGTCGACAATCGTGACGAATAAAAGCGAAATCCCGTAAGTCCACCAAGCAAACAGAATCCCGATCGCGACGAGGCCGATGCCTAACTTTCGATTGAAGTCCTTTTGTCTAAAGAGATGAGCCGCGCCGCAGACGGGACACTGATTGAGAAAGCCCTCTTTGAGAAACCGATCCGTCGCGTTCGGCAGCAAGCTTTGTCCGCAATGCTCGGCACTTTCGGGTTTCACCTCGAGCTGAGTGGAGCAGCGGGGGCAGGTGACCAGGACTTCCATTCAGCTGACGATCCCGTAGAAGGCCGACAGGTAGTGGGCGATGGTCTCGCCGATGAGGACGAACACGACGGCTACGTAAAGAATGCCGGTGGCCGAACGGGTCGAGCTAATGCGCACGGTGTCCCAGATGAAGTAGCAAAGGGCGAGCGGCCCCAGAAGGCCCCAGCACCAGCGCATAGTGAGAAAGATGCCGCCCGTGGTGGAAAAGAAATACGTATAGAGATGCGTTTCGGACTTACCCGATACGACGGGCACGAGCCCGAAGGCGGCGATTGCCGTGCGTAAGAATAGAGCCGCAAGGTAAGCCACGGTGACCCGGCGCAACTCCAAGATGGATAGGCCCGGAACGCTGAGGTACCAATGGCCCAAAAGCATCGCGGCCATCGTCGTGCCGAGCAGCAGAGCGGAGGAGGTGTAGACTGCGCCGGCTGACTTAGTGGGGCCCACGAATAGGCTTGCGAACCCGACGAGTATTCCCGCCGCGAGAAGGGCGTTGCCCAGCCAGCGGCTCTTGTCCTGAAACAAAGAAAACAGCAGGCAGCACAGCGCCGTCGCGAGGGCTAGCCCCGCAGTTTCCTTGGGCGACAGAATGAGGATCGCGGCGAAAAGCATCCCCGCCGTTCCCACGCCGTGAATGAGAAAGTAGCGGCGGCCGACCGCTTCCCGTTTCACGAGGGCGAAAGAGGCGAAATAGCCCAAACCAAGGCAATAGATCAGCGTGTAGATGACCGTCGAGATCGAGGCCACGTTACGAGTGGGCTTTCAGAGCCTTGAAAGCTTCCGTCAGAGCCGGGACCACTTCGAAGAGATCGCCCACGATGCCGTAGTCCGCCCGCTGGAAAATGGGCGCTTCCGGATCCTTGTTGATCGCGACGATGATCTTCGACGTGCGCATGCCAGCCAGGTGCTGAATCGCGCCGGAGATGCCGCACGCGATGTAGAGCTTCGGGCTCACGGTTTTTCCGGTCTGGCCGACCTGCATGTCGTGGGGCGCGTAGCCCGCATCCACCGCCGCGCGGCTCGCGCCGACGGCGGCGCCGATGACGGCGGCGCACTCACGCAGAATCTTGAAGTTGTCGGCGTTCTTCAGCCCCTTGCCGCCGGTGACGATGATGTCGGC
>CAZZHG010000109.1:0-14386 GCA_964653655.1 uncultured Pseudobdellovibrionaceae bacterium | reverse complement strand
CGGTTGCGGCAGCCGGCCTCGCGGCGGCGGTCGGTGCGGACGCGCCGCGAGCGTTCGCCGCCGATCCCGTGCGGATCGGCACAAGCGCCGCCGATTCCGGCGAGTACCTCACCATCTACGGCGTGGAGCCGTGGGAGCCCGGCTTGATGACGTCCATGACATCCGCGCGGGTGACCACCGCCGAAAGGGGCAGAAGCCCTCCTCCGAGAGATTTGCCCAGAATGAGAACGTCGGGACGGATGCCGTCCCACTCGAAGCAGAAGTCTTTTCCGGCGCGGCCGAGGCCCGTCTGAATTTCATCGAGCATGAGCAGCACGTTTTTCTTTTTGCAAATTTCCGAAACTTTTTTGAAGTATCCCGCCGGAGGAATGAGGATGCCGGCCTCCGCCTGAATGGGCTCCGCCAGCACCGCGACGACGTCGTCGGTGAGCTTGCTCTCCAAAGCGGCGGCATCGCCGAACTCCACGACGTCGAAGCCGGGAGTGAACGGGCCGAAGCCGTCTCGATAGAGGGATTCCGAAGAAAAGGAAACCACGGAGATGGTGCGGCCGTGAAAATTGTTTTTCAGCGTGAGAATTTTGGATTTGTTCTCCGGGACTCCCTTTACGTCCCGGCCCCACTTGCGCGCGATTTTCAGAGCCGTCTCGACGGCCTCGGTTCCGGAGTTCATCGCGAGCACGCTCTCTAAACCGCAAAAGTTCGCGAGCTCCTCTACGAAATGGCAAAGCGGCTGGGAATAAAACGCCCGGGAGGTGAGCGAAAGAGTCTCCGCCTGCTTCTTGAACGCTTCGAGCAGGCGCGGATGTTGGTGACCAAAATTCAACGCCGAGTAACAGGAGAGAAAATCCAGGTACTCCTTGCCTTCGACGTCCCAGACTTTGGCGCCCTTGCCCCGGCAAAGCACCACGGGCAGCGGCAGATAGTTGTGAGCGCCGTAACGCTCCATCTTTTTAATGAGGACGTCGGAGGTCATGGGGACAAGAATAGCTCAGCGCGGCGGTTTCGTCATTCCCCGAGGACGGGGCGCAGGCTTTCGACGTAGAAACCGCTTTCGGCGCCCTGGGCGAGCCGGATGGCTTTCTGAGCGGCCGCCTTGGCCGCGCGATCCTGGCGAAGAGCAAAGTGAGTGAGCGCGAGATTGTGCCACGCGGCCGGAGACTCCGGATGATAGGCAGTCGCCTTCTTCAATGCGGCGAGCGCTCCCTTTTCGTCTCCCTCGGTAAAGCGCACGTTTCCGATTCCGATCCACGCGCCGAGACTTCGCGGCCAGCGCCCGAGAATGGTTTCGTAGGCGACCAGGGCCGGCACCCGCAACCCGATGCGCTCGAGAGCGGCGGCGGCCTCCAGATGATCCACCTCGTCGCCGGTGGCCGAAAGCAAAGACGGGGGAAGTACGACGACGGCCCAGCTTTCTCCAAGCGACCATGCGAGATCGAAGCGGCGCAGACTCATCTTCTCGGTTTCGCTACCGCCCGCGTTGAGCTCCACCTCTTCGCGATCGAGGTCGTACCCGACGACGACGGCGTAATGCCATTTGGGCATCCAGCTAAGTCCCAGGTTTTCCAGAACGACGACGGGTCTTCCCTCCGAGATTTCGCGAAAGAGCGCTCGGTATCCTTTCACCGGCACGGCGAGAAATCCTTCCCGTCTAGCCGCGCCCAAGAGATCCGCCTGGAAGGTTCCGCTCTTGTCGGGAGTCAGCATCGAGGGGGCAAGTTGGCCCTCCTCCACCCAGCGGCCGGCCCAGCCGAATGCCATCGAGAGGGCCGCCGGACCACAGTGCTCCCGTTTCTGTTCGACCAAGGGAACGTTGGCGACATAGGCCCTCGCGGGAAGCTCTTCCTTGAGCGCCTTGAGATCGAGCGGCAAGCTCGCGCAGCCCGCGAATAAAAACAAGGCGGCTATGGACCAAAACCTCCTCATCGGTAGATCAGGAGCAGGATGATGCCGATTAACAACAGTGTGCCCAGTCCGATATAGAGACCGTCGCCCGCGGCGGGGAGCCGATCCATTCGCGAGGCGATGCCGCGCACTTCGCTATCGGACAGAGCCGCGACCCGAGCCGTGGCCTCCGTGGGCTCCACGCCCCATTCCACGAGCTTTGTCTTTACCTCGTCACGGCTGAGAAAGTCCGCGATGCGGTCGCGCTCGGCACCCATGTCCGAAACCACGCGTTCCGTCGTTATCATCGCCGCATGGGACTGCGTTACGGGAAGGCACAGAGCCAGCGCGAATATCAGAAGACTTCGCTGAAGGACCAAAAATTTGGAAATCACGGGTTGCTCCCCCTGTTTGGAGACTTCCGCCGCGGGTCCTTCCCTGGCGGTCATCTCGGCTTGAAAGAAAAGTAGAGCAAGCCACGTGCCAGATCCTTGGCGAGCCGGGCCGGTCGGGTTAGAAGACGGCGTGGGTTTTTACTACGAAATGACTCAGGCCCCGGGGACGCCGGAGTTCACCGAAGGCAAAACGCCCGGCGTGTTCTGGACTCTCTATGCGTTTCTGGGTTTCGCCCTGCTCTGCATGGGACTTGCGGCCTACTCGCTACTCGGAGATCTCTTCCGGTCGGGCGACTGGTTCGACAAGCTTCTCGTATGGACGCTCTACGCTTGCGGCCCGTTCTATTTGCTGACGGGCGTATGGCTCGCGGCTTGCCGGCGTTTCGTCCGCGCTTCGGGCCCGGCGCTCGTAGTCGGCAGAAAGCTAGGCAAGATTCAGCTGTGGGCAAGGACCCTTCCGAAAGCGTCGATCGCGGCCGTGGAGCTTCTCAACCGAAAGCCGGCCGCGAACTATGCGCCTCAGCACCACGACGATTCCCAGTACTTCATCAAGGGGCATTGGCGGCTAGTCGCTTGGAAAAAGGCGGGCGGGTACGTGTCGCTCGATAAACACACCGAGCGCGAAATGCTCGTCGCAATGGAAGCGGCGGTCGCCGCGTGGCTTAGAAATTAATTTCCTTCGAGGCGGACGGAATCCTGCAGAACGGAGTCGACGTCGACCGTGTACTCGCGGGTCGTGTCGATGCCGAAGATCTTGTTCACGAAGCGAACGCGGTGGGGGACGCCGGCACCGAGGGGAACCTTGATTATCTGGTTGGCGGAAGCGTCGCCGAAAAGCTTTCCGTCGACGTAAATCTGGCAGTTCTGGCTCACGGTGAGCTCCAGTTCTCCCGCCACCGTACGTTTCAAAGTCTTGTAAAACTTTTCGACCGGCCCGCGGAAGGTAACCGTCTCGTTCACCGTTTGGAATCCGCTCATCTCGATGCGCACGCGGGCGGAGCTGTTGCAGCCGCCGGAAATGGTCGCGGCGGAAGTTCCGATGTCTCTATCGTTTACGAATACGCGGGCTCCGGCCGGATCGGTCGTCACCTCTAACAGGCAATCGCCGCCGGGACGAACCGGCGTCGGATCGGTGGGCGTCGTCTGAGGATCGCGGCCGGGAAGCGTGTCGGTGTCCGGCTTGGCCCCTTTCGTAATCAAAGCGATCACGCGGGGAAGCCCCCCTTCCAGATACAGACGATAACCGTAGGCGGTCGCGATCGCGATCAAGGAGAAGAAGGCGATGGTGCCGAGGCGGCTCTTGCGCTTCGGACGGTAGTTGTCTTCATTCGCGGCCGCATAGAAAGACTCGCGCCTCATGGGAGTCGGCGCCGCCGGCTCCTGGACCGCGTTGACGGACAGACCCTTGTTGTCCTCCTTGCCGCTCACTTCGGTAAGCGCGCTGATCGATCTTTCGCGCCGTCGGGGATCCTCGGCCTCGTTTCGCACGAGAAGCAGCGGTTCGTTGTCCGCGGGAGTCGCCGTGCGCGCATTGCGGTTGTTGGTCGTCGCGGAAACGCTTCGGGGCGTGACCGACGGAGCGGTCCGCTGGTTCAGCGAGCCGCCGCCGCTCTGAACGATCTGACCCCCGCCGCCCGACGCCCGCCTCGTTCCCTGAACGGTTTTCTCGTTCACTCCGCTGCGGGAGGGGGACGGCCCCGTCTTCGCGTTGGATCCGACGGTCGCAACCGACTCATCGTTTACGAGGAGCGATTCGATGCTCGCCGGATCGAGATTGGAAACGGAATCGTCCACTCGGGTGGCTTCACTGCGCTCTTGCGGGTTTTCCTCCGCGGCGGAAGGAGTTTCCGACTGAGCCTCGCTTTTCGAAACCGGATTGTCGTCTCCGACGGAAATTTCGTCGACGAAGGTGGCCGGCGTGTTCTCGCGGGCATCCGACTTCGTCACTTCGCCGTCGGAAGCGGACGGCTCGGGGTCGCCGCCCCAGTCGTCGGGAATTTTCTCGCGCGCGCCTTGCGAGAACGGAATGCTCTGCCGGTGAAGCTGCTCGAGACGCTTCTTCTCGGACTCTATTTCCTGACGGAACACCATCGAGATGGTGTCGGCGGCGTCTTTCTGCGTGTAGTTCGGGAAGTGCTTGCTGAGAAAGCCCTGCAGATTGCGGTGGAAGTTGCCCGCATTCTGATAGCGGAGGTTGAGATCTTTCGTGAGCGACTTGAGAACGATTTTTTCGAACTCGGCGGGAATCTTCGGGTTGATTCTCGTCGGCGACGGGATGATGCATTCCTGAATCAGCTTCAGGGTCGCCATGTCGTTCTCGGCGGCGAACAGGCGACGGCCGGTGACCATCTCGTACAGGATGATGCCCGTCGAGAAGATGTCGCTCCGGTGATCGATCGCAAGGCCGTTCGCCTGCTCGGGCGACATGTATCCGAATTTTCCCTTGATGACTCCCGATCGGGTTTCGTCGACCCGGTCTTTCGCTTTCGCGATACCGAAGTCCACGATCTTCACCGCGCCGTCGTAAGACAGCATCACGTTCTGCGGGGACATGTCGCGGTGGATGATGTTGAGCGGTTTTCCGTTGAGGTCGTCTTTCTTCTGGTGCGCGTACTCGAGGCCCTTGCAAACTTCGTTCACGATGTAGCACGAGAACGCGATCGGCAGGTTCAAGTTGACCTTGCGCGCCTTATTCACGAATTGGCGGAGGTTCTTGCCGTCCACGTACTCCATCGCGAGCAGGTACGTGTCGCCCGACTTCACGAAGTCATAGACCTGAACGATGTTGGCGTGGGTAAGCATGCTCGAGAGTCGCGCCTCGTACTCGAACATGCGCCGGAACTCTTCGTTCTGGCTGTAAGTGGGCAAAATCCGTTTGATCGCCAGCTGCTTTTCGAAGCCGCCGGCGCCGCTCGCTTTCGCGCGGTACACTTCCGCCATACCGCCCGTCGCCAGGCGCTCCAGCAGTAGGTACTTGCCGATTTTGAACGGCTTGAAGTCCAAGACACTCCTTTCCCTTCCGCCCACCGTGGACGGAGAGGTCCAGCGAGGTAATCCTCAAGATTCGCGGACAATGCCGGGGCGCACGTCCGCTAAGTTTGCGGGACTACCTCATGTACGTTTTCGGCAAAATTGCGAAGGCCTTTGAGAGGAACGTAGCGTTAGGCACGACGCGCCAGGCCGGAGATGGCCGGTGGGAGCCGGAAATCAGCGTGACACCCCATGGGAAGGGACTTATATTCCAGGGGTTTAATCAAGTCTTTCGGCTCGCACTTGTGGGCGCATTTTGGGGGATGAGGAATGGGCAACGGTAAACCCTTTCGGTCGGCATTCAACCGGCTCATGGGAATGTTTTCCAGCGACCTGGCGATCGATCTCGGCACCGCCAACACTTTGGTTTACGCAAAAAACCGAGGCCTGATCATCGACGAGCCTTCGGTCGTAGCGGTTCACAAGAATCCACGCGGCGGTCCCAGCCGTGTTCTCGCCGTCGGTAAAGAAGCAAAGGAAATGCTCGGCCGCACTCCCGGCAGCATCGTCGCCATCCGCCCGATGAAAGACGGAGTTATCGCCGATTTCGAAGTCACTCAGAGCATGCTGAAGTACTTCATCGCGAAATCGAACGAGCGCATCACGCTCGTTCGCCCGCGCATCATCATCTGCGTTCCCTTCGGTATCACTCAGGTCGAGCGCCGCGCGGTCCGCGAGTCGGCGCAATCGGCCGGAGCGCGCGAAGTATTTTTGATCGAGGAGCCCATGGCGGCCGCCATCGGAGCGGGACTGCCGATCACGGAGCCTTCGGGCAACATGATCGTCGATATCGGCGGCGGCACGACGGAAGTCGCCGTGATTTCTCTCGGCGGTATCGTGTACAGCCAATCGGTTCGCGTCGCCGGCGACAAGTTCGACGAAGCCATCGTCAACTACATCAAGCGCCAGTACAACCTGCTCATCGGCGAGCGCACGGCGGAGCACATCAAGATTGAGATCGGTAACGCCTTCCCGTTCGACGAAGTGAAGTACTGCGAAGTAAAGGGCCGCGATCTGGTCGTGGGGAGCCCCAAGACCGTCACCGTTTCCTCCGACGAAATCCGCGAGGCTCTCGTCGATCAGGTGAACATCGTGGTCGATGCCGTGAAGCAGGCGCTCGAGCGCACGCCTCCGGAACTTGCGGCCGATATCGTCGACAAGGGAATCGTGCTCGCCGGCGGCGGAAGCCTGCTTGCGAACTTCGACATCCTCATCCGCGAGCGCACGGGACTGCCGGTGATGTACGCCGAAGATCCTCTCAAGTGCGTCGTGATCGGATCCGGCAAGGTTCTCGATCAGCTGGATCTGCTGAAATCGCTGACCATCGACTAACCTGAAGCCGCACGCGCCAGAGCAAACGCCTTTACCGCTCAGGGTGCTGGGAATCTTCGCTCTCCTGTTCTGCGCACGCAGCTTTGCACCCCCTTCCATTCCCGAGATAGAGAACCTCAAGAACGGAGCACTGATCCCGGCGGCCGTGTATCAGAACTACACTTCGCGGGAAATCGGGGAAGCGGTCGTGCAACGGTTGACCAAGTCCCTTAAGGACCCGACGGGTAAGGAAGACTTTCATGAGCTTGGCCCACCGACCAAGGTGCCATTCGATCCGGTTTCACAAAGTGAGATCCAGCTCTACTTTCCGGCGGAAAATGTTGAGAAGATCGTATCCACCAATTCATTTCTGAACCTTCACCAAGTCCCCTCGATTCAGGGCTATGACACTCGAACCACTTTCCGGGACCAAATCGAGCAATCCCTAGCGCGCCTACGGCTGTCCAAGGAGAAAAGTAACGACCCAGACAGCCCGGTAAATAAGCTGAGACCAAAATCCGCAGTTCTCGAGTTTCGTTTGCCGGCCGATCAGATGCCCGTAACCAGAGGCGGAAAGAGATTTGGCGAGTTAGTCGCCGTGCTGAAGGACGACGTCAAAAGGCGAACCACCTATACTCCCTACGATAGCGGCGCCATTTTTTCCAGCCCGTACACCACCGCCGACCGCCTTCGCAAAGAGGTCCGGCCCCTTCTCGCCAGCGACTACTTTTTTCGTCCCCTTCATCCTTCCGAATACTTCGAGGCTCAAGTGTGGGGAGAGCTCTCCCTTTCCGACGTGAAAGAATTCCTCGTGCCCAAGGGATTCGGCGGCGATGCTTTGTCCAAACTACGGGAAACCGGAATTCCAATTTTTCAATACGTGGAGGTTAAGGTCGGAAAGGAGAAGAACGGATACCACGAAAATTACCACAGACGAAAAGGGCGCTTACTCTTTCCCGGAGCTGCGACCCCCTGCCCGGACCTTTACCGAGGCGTCTTGGAACCATCGACTAGTCCTCAATAGCCGAACTATATAGCTCGGCTATTGAGAAGTTTCCGACATCGGAAACCTCACCACCATCGAGACCCACGAGAGAAAATTCGGCGAGGGCGCTTACGATCGACTGAAGCATTGTCTAAGCATTCGACAGCGATCAAAAGTTCGCCAACTTTCGCGGGACTTGGGCCGAACTAGACCTCACCATGTCCCCGTACTCCTTCATTTCCCCCGCGATCCCTCGTGGCACGGACTTCGCACCAATAAATTCGTGCCAACCGCCGCACAAATACTCCAGGAAATCTTCACCAACGCCGCATCCTAATAGCACTGCCGTACCTCAAGCTGAAATAGAGGGGACGAGCCATGGAACAGGCTTCGAAAAAAACCACTCTCTTTTTGATCGCCGTGGCGCTCTTGTCGGGCTGCGGACGCTTCTTCTCCTCTCGCCACGATGCCCTGCTCGAAGGCGGCGGAATCCGAATTCAGATTCTGGACGAGGCCCTGAACGCTAGGGCCATGCTGATCCTCGATACCCAATGCGCGTCCTGCCACGGCCCGAGGAGCTCGGGAGTCGGCGGTTTTTCTTCCGTACTAGATCTGCCCACCATGATACAGACCGGACTCGTCGTAACGGGCAGTCCGGACAAATCCAGACTCATACTGCGGGCTCAAGACGGAACGATGCCGCCCGGCAGAGGGCTGGCACCTTCCGACGTTGATACCTTGAGGCAGTGGATCGCCTCCGGTTTTGCGGCAGTTGTGGACGTTCCGATTTCCAGCCCCACTCCGGCCAGCGGCGCACCGGCGAACCTCGACATTCTAAACCCGGCTCTGAATACGAGCGCGCTGGCCATTCTTCGCAACCGATGCGCCTCTTGCCACGACGGTGGGGCGGCCGTTGGAAATTTCGCCGACGTAATGGATCCGGCCGCCATGGCGGGACGGGGAATGCTCATTCCCGGCAACGCCGACGGCTCCAAGCTCTTCCGCCGTTCATCCGACGGTTCAATGCCGCCGGGAACGGGACTGGCCGCGGGCGAAGTTCAAACTCTTAGGGATTGGATCACCTCGGGAATCGCTCTCGCCAACGGAGCGGTCGTCCAACCTTCCGGACCCAAATTCCCGGCGGGCGCAACGGAGCTGACCAAACAGGCCGTAACCCTTCTGTATGACCGGTGCGCGTCCTGCCACAACCGGGGTTCGGGGGAGAGTTCCGGAGGAGGAGTGCTCAATGCCTTCGATCCGGCGCAGCTCGTAATTTCGGGAATGGTGAAACCCGGACGCTCGGCCCAATCGCCTCTTTACGACACCATTCTCAGGAACCGGATGCCCAAATCTCCGGCGGCCGCCTTCACCGCCGCCGAGAAAACCCTGATCCGAACCTGGATTGATACGGATATCGCGGCAAATCCGGCTCCGCTTACCGATACGGTTCTCCTTCCGCTTGCCCCGACATACGCGTCGGTGCGCGCCAACATACTCGCCACCCGATGCGTGCTCTGCCATGGCGGAAGCCTCGGAACCGAAGAGGGATATAGCTACGCGACATATACCGCTACGCTACGATCCGTTCGAGTCGGGCAGCCGTCTCAAAGCAAGCTCTACACTATTTGCCTCAGCGGAGAGATGCCCGAACGATTCTCCCGACTCAGCACACCAGAGATGAATGCTCTTTCCGGCTGGATTTCGGCCGGAGCGCCCCAAAATTGATCCCCAAGCCGTGGTAAGATTTTCCCGTGCGCCAGGGACTGATTATCGTCGTAATTCTGTGCGGCCTTGTGCCGACCGGTTTCGCTTTGCCCTGGATTGCGACACGATTCGCCCAAAACTGCGCCGGTTGTCACTCGCCCGGAAGAATGAACCGTCCTCTTTTGGACCGCCGTTGCACCCTCAACTGCCAGGGTTGTCACGTCAATCCGAACGGAGGAGGTCTGAGAAGCCGTTATGGAGCGTGGAATCAGCAACGATGGCTCAAGTCCTTCCGAGTGGAATTCTTGAACCCGAATCAGACGCCACTGCCGGCCTCTCAACAGCTATACGTAGGCGGCGAAGGCCGAGGGACCGCCAAGAGAGCTGCCACCGCGGTGACCGACGTTCCTGTCGCCGACGAATCGCGCTACGACAAATTCCACGATACCCATTGGCGTCAGATGTCCAAAAGCAAGTCGGAGTTCCTCGAACAAATAGCCGTGGACGACCCCTATCACCAAGAGCGATCGCAGCTCTTGCAAGCGGGCGGTGATTTCCGTCACCTGCTGCTCTCGCGAGGCGGGGACAGCTACCCGAGCGGGCGCAAGTTCAACCACTGGCTGATGACGGTGGATTTCGGAGTTAGAGTCAGGCCGATTCCCGAAAAGCTCTCCCTGGTCATGGAAGCGCGCTTTCTCAACCAGCCGGACAACAGCAATTTGCTCAAGGCCTTTACGACGGAGGGGAGGATCCGATCGGCCTACCTTCTTTCCGATGATTTACCTTTGAACAGCTACGTCATGTACGGCCTGTTCCGCCCCATGTTCGGATTCTACGATCCGGATCACGACGCCCTCTCACAGGTCTACAGCGGACTTCTCGCCCGGGGAGTTTTCCACGCGGTTTCCTTCGGTCTGGCCCCCAACATTCCCTTTCTCAGCGCGAGCGCCATTTTTCCGAACCCGAATACCGCTTTCGACCAATCGAAGGGATTCACCTTGAGCCTCGGCGGACGGTGGATAACGCTCGGGGCTTCCGCGATGGTGTCCTACTGGAGCACGTCGGCCGAGAATTCGGCCGGGACTTCGCTGAAAAAGGAGATGATCTCCTTCAGCGGAGGCCTGAACCTGGGCCGCCTCATCTGGAATGCGGAAGTGCTTGGCGTTCGCAAGGAGTTCGCGGCTGGACGCTGGGATACGGCATCCGTTGTCACCAACCAGTTCAGGTATCGGGCCTGGCGTGAGAACTATCTGGTCGTCAATCATGCCGTGGGCAACGCCGCCCGAAACCTGAAGGCCGGATCGAGCACCGAAATGGGGCTGGGAATAAGAAGCTTTCCCATATCGGGGATTGAAGCGGAGCTCCTCTACGTCGCCCGATCGGACACCGCCTCGGGAGTCTCCACCAGGAACAACGAGATCCAATTCCAAACCCACGTTTACTTCTAATCCACGCCGAAATCGACTAACCCAGCTCGACCGGGCTATAAGGCTCGTCTATGGAGAAGTTTCCGACATTGGAGACCGAAAGGCTGCGTCTTGTTTCAATTGGACAAGACCGTCTCGCCGATCTGTTCGAAATCTACTCCGATCCTGATGTCGCTTTCTTCTACGGGGTGGAACCGCACCGCAAGCCCTCGGAAACCCTCGCCACGATCGAGACGCACGAGAGAAAATTCGGCGACGGCATCTCGATCGAGTGGGGCCTGGTTCTGAAAGAATCGGGAAAGCTCGTCGGAACGATAGGGTTCAATAAATACAAAGTGGGTTTCAAGGGGGACGTGGGATTTGGTTTGAACCGCGCCTTCAGAAAGCGCGGGCTTGCGTCCGAAGCACTGAAAGCGATTGTGGCCTTCGGTTTCGGCGAGCTCAAACTTCATCGCATCGAGGCCGAGGTCGATCCCAGAAACGAGCCCGCGCAAAAACTCTTCCTCTCGAACGGATTCGCGAAGGAAGGTCTGCTTCGGGACAACGAATTTTGGCTGAACGAGTTCTGCAGCACCGTCGTCTTCGGACGGCTGGCTACCGATTAGACCTTTTGCCGAAAGGTGCTGAAATTCGACGAGACAAGCCGTGAGAACGGCCAAAGGTCCCACGTCGCTTCGCTCCTGGGAGGACGCAAAATTAGGGAACGGGGGCCCAAGCCGGGTTCTTGCAGTCTTTGCCGGAGGGAGAGATTCTCCGCTTCACCTTTCCATCCAGCGACGTGATGTAGATGGCGTAAGAGCCGCCTTCGTTGTTCGCGTAAGCGAAGTGGCGGCCGGTCGCGGCCCAGCTCGGGTTTTCGCTGTTGATCTTGCCGCTTTCACCGGCCGTGATACGGCTCAAGTTGTTGCCATCCGTATCGATCAGGTAGAGATCGAAGTTACCTTCCGCAAGCCTCTGGGCCGCAAAGAGGATCTTGTCGCCGCGCGGAGACCAGGCCGGTGAAGCGTTGTAGGTTCCCGCGAACGTCAGCTGGGTCGCCTGCTTCGAGCCCAAATCGACGATATAAATCATCGGATGGCCGGTGCGGGCGCTGGATAAAACGATCTTTTTTCCGTCGGGCGCCCACGACGGCTCGACGTCGAGCAGGTTGTTAACCGATTCGGTTTGAAAGCCGCCGCTGATCTTTCTCCACTGAATGTTGCGGCTGAGCGGATAGGGATTGCCTCCGCCGGAAGACTCGAAAAGATAAATCTCGGGGCGGCCCGTGTAGCTGAGCGTGCCCGCGATTTGCCGGCCGTCGCCCGGGGAAAAGGAAGCGCCGCTGTTCACGCCTGCGCGGGCCGAGATGACTTTGCGGCGGCCGGTTTTAAGATCATGGGTTTTCAAAGCCTGCACTTTTTGCCGGCGCCCATTGAGCTTTCGGTACTCGTATTGGCTGTACGCGATGGTTCTCGCGTCGGGAGCCCAAGCGGGGCTGAGCGAAATCGTATCGTCGCTAGTCAAAGGCGTGAGATTTTTTCCGTCGAAATCGGCGACGTAAATCTCGCGCGGCGGAGAGCGGCGGTTCAGATCCGAGCAGGCCATCAGAACCCGCGTGGTGAACAACCCCTTCTCACCGGTAATCGAAGTGAGAATCTCCTCCGACATCGCGTGGACCATCTTGCTGAACTGATCGGACGGATAGGTATAGGTGCGGCCGAAAATGCGCTTTTCGCCGGGAACGTCGTAGAGAACCCCTTCCAGGGTGGTCTTTCCGCCGGAGCTGCGGTACCCGAGCCGAAGCACGAAGGACGCCTGAAGCGGGCCCCAGTCCTGGTACCGAAGCTTGTAAATGTCGGCGCCCGCCTCGATTCCGGCGTAGAGGCTCGGCTCGATGAAGTCGAAGAGGCTCATCAGCTCGAGATCGTCTTTGATCTGGCGGGAAATCTTGGCGGCAAGTTGTGCATCGCCTCCGCCCGAAAGGGGCCGGAGCGTACCAACCGCAAGCTTCGCGCGCTTCACGTTCGCGCCCGTAACGGTGATGTAAACCTCGGCTTGAGAAATCGAGCCGATCAAAAGTAGCCACAAAATTAGCAGTCTCATTTCGTCACCTCAATCGTCCGGGTGGAACTCAATAGTTATACCTTCTCTAAGCACGGAGTCATCATCGGGAACCGGAAACGGCTGGGATTCGACGACCGCTTGCATCAGCGACGTATTAAAAAGTTGATCCTTCGAAGGGGTCACCAACCGTTTCTCTTTTAGATTGCCCTTGGCGTCCACTTTGAGAAAAACCACGCCCACAAGCCCGCGCTTTTTGTGAAAGGCGTAAACGCTGAAGTTCTTCTTCACTTTTTGGGCGATGAGCGAAATGTAGCGATCCTTCGCGGTACCGATGAGGCCCTTCGCGCTCGTGCCCTTCGAGAGGATGTTGCCCTTCAGCTTGCCTCGGCTTCCCTTCTCGGCCAGCTCCTTGAGAGCGGCGTCGCGCTTGGCTTCCGCTTCCATCTGCTTGAGAACCTTCTCGCGCTCGGCGTTCTCCTTGTCCTTGCGCTCTTTCTCGGCCTTCGCCTTCGCGGCGGTTTCCGCCTGGCGCTTCGCCTCGAGCTCCGCCATCACGTCTTCCTCGGTCTTTCCCTTTTCCTCGCCTTTCGCCTCGACGGGGGGGGCCGGAGGTTCCTCGACTTTCGCCGGTGGAACGTTCTTGTCGGTCATCGGAAGGTTCGTATCGACGTTATCCTGGTCGCTGATGAGCTGATCGGGCAGCCCCACCATGTCGACCTGGATGAACTCCTGGTAGATCTCCTTCTGAGGCTTGCGGGGGCCGAGCAGACTCCAACCGAGCTTATCGAGGACGGCGACCGTGCCGAAAAAAAGCGGAATCGTCAGGTGGAGAGCGATCGAAAGATAGAGGAAAGCCTTCGGAGTGTGTATGAACCGCCAATTTAGTTCGTCGGAAGTCACCTAGCCTCACTTCGACGGGCCGTTCTCCGTTTCGGGCGGCAAAGTGACCAGCCCGATCTTGTGGATTCCGGCGAGCTTCACCGCGGCCATGGTCTGGGCGACGAAAGCGTACGGAAGCTGGCCGTCCGCGCGGATATAGATCTCCTTGTTCTGCCTCTTGGCAAAAAGCTTCTTCAGCGCCGGCTGGAGCGAGGTCAGGTAAACCTCCTCCTTGTCGCCGATGAGGATGCGCGACTCTTTCGTGAGATTGAGCGTGACGGGTTTCTCGTCTTTTTTCGCGAGAGCCTGCGCGGAAGCCTTCGGCAGGTCGATCGGAATGCCGTTCTCCATCATGGGAGTGGCCACCATGAAGATGACCAGCAGCACGAGCATCACGTCGACAAACGGCGTGATGTTGATCTCGGAGACGGGTCCCCTCTCGTCGCCGTTATTTACGTTCATCCCCATCGGATTCTTATGTCGTCATGAAATTGCGTTTTACGATGTTGAGGAAATCCCCCGCGAAGTTTTCCATCTGAATGCGAAGCGCCCGCACCTTGTGGGTGTAAAAGTTGTAGCCCATCACGGCCGGGATCGCGCAGAACAGGCCGACGGCCGTGGCGATCAGCGCTTCGGCGATGCCGGGCGCGACCACCGCGAGGCTCGCGCCCCCCTTGATGCCGATGTTCTGAAACGCATTCATGATGCCCCACACGGTGCCGAACAGCCCG
>CAZZHG010000108.1:0-14416 GCA_964653655.1 uncultured Pseudobdellovibrionaceae bacterium | reverse complement strand
TGAAATACCCGGCGCATGTGCATCGCGTTCACGTTGGTAAGAGCGTAGAGCGGGATCTTTTCGGAGATGCGCCGCAAGGTTTCGCCGATCCCTTCTATCTCTCCCAGAAAGATCGTGTTCCATGCCTTCTCGAAAGCTTCGCCGGAAAGTGGGGCCTTCAGATAAGGCTGAACCGCGTTGACGAAGCTTTTTTCGTCGAGAGTGCCGCGTTCAAAGGCGTCGAAGATGGGCATGCGATCGAGGCCGTGCATCGCCGCGTGCTCCGAAGCCCCGTGGGGGAGGCCCGTGGCGTCGAGCATTCGCCGGAAATCCAAATCGATGACGACGTTGCCGAGATCGAGGATGAGAGTGCGAATCGCCATGGGGTAACGATAGCACAGGGAGAAGGGCCGGATTGAGTCCGACGTTACGAAACGTAGGTTATACGACCTTCGGCATACACCCACCATCCGTGACCAGAACTTCGGCGAAAGGCCTATAAGACAGAATGTCGCCCTCATTCGAAATGCCGGGCCTTAGGCTGACGTTTCCCTCCTTATAGGGAGCGGGCGGACGTAGAGCCGGCATCAGCTGTCACGGTATACGACAGCTCGGGGGAGGGTGACGCTACTCGTCCCTCGGGCAACCTCCGTCGGCGCCACCGGAATTTCGTTCCCAACGAGAATACGGGACGCCCTCGAAATTGGTCCCAACCCTGCACTAGATCACACCGAGGGTCGCGAAAGTTCATTGAGGTTGCGGCACGTGCAGTCTTTGCGGAAAGCGGTAATGTTCCTGGCCCTTCTAGGGCTGATGGAAATCGGCGAAGGGGCCACCCTCGTCGTGCGCGGCGCGCGCGGTCCCATCGTTCCCAATAACTCCAGTCGGCTTCTCAAGGCGCGCGTTCTCAAAAGCGCCCCAAACCTAATCTTTTTCAACGGCAAGGTTTTCGAGCGCACGAGCGCCGGCGTTCGGGCTTTGAAAATCGACAAGCGAACGGGACGCCTTCTCGGCGCGCGCAGTCCCAGTACGGCGAAACAGCTGGCCCGCGTGCTCGCTCCGATTCTCGGCCGTTTCAGCGGAGAGGCGCAAGCGGTGATGGTCCGCTTCGTGCGCCGCAATCTGGATGCTCTCGCGAAGAAGCCTTCGTCCTCCACGCCGAAGCCCCAAACCGCCGATACGCGTTTGCCGGCCGCCGACTCGAGTCGGCGAGGAGTCGACAAGGACGGCGGAGAGCACGGTCAGGGCAGCCGCGTAGACACAACGCCGCGGGCTTCGGGCCGCGCGGCCGGATCTCAGGGGGACGGCAATACTTGCTCCGATTTGAGCAGTTCCATTTGCAACAGCGCCGATGCGCAGAACTCGGAGCGGCTCGCCGACAACAAGAAGCGCGATACCGTGCTCGAGTTCATGAGGCAGTCGCGGCTCGATTCGAATTCCTTCGGCAATCTCCTTCAGGGTGTTCTCACCGATCCCGCCAAGTTCGCCGGGGCCTATTCGGCGTTCACGAAGTTCATCTCCGGTAAGCTGGGCAACGAGGCACGCTCGGCCCTGGGCGAGGCGCGGACCGCGCTTCTCACCGCCGTGGAGAGTCAGGCGATATCGCCCGAAGCCAAGATTGCGGTCCGAGAGAAACTTTCGAAAGTGAAGTTCCGCTTCACTCCGAATTTCGGAAGTTTCGAATCGATTCGGGCCTTCGTCGAGAACTGCGGCCCCGAAGGCATGGCCGACGGGGCTTTCGCGATTCCTTCCATCGGGGAAGTTGTCGTGTGCCCGGGAATTCTTTTCGGCGCCGCCGGCAAGGGCGGAAGCCTGACCAATCACCTCATCCACGTCGTGGCCCACGAAATGGGCCATCACTGCGGAGCGGATCACGTGCCCGGCTCGCCCACCGGATTCGGCGCCTTCAAGCCGATCTACCGGGCCATGGAGCAGTGCTACCGGGACAACTTCACGGTGAGCGAGGAAAAGTTCGGCGAGATAGCAGCCGACACTTGGGGAGTCGAGGCAGTGGCGGCTCAGCTTCGCGGAAAATCGAAAACCGAGGCGATTCAACTTTTGGCGGATGCCTTCGCGCCTCTGTGCAATACGCAAGGCAGCCCGGAACATCCGTCGGGCAATTTCCGAATCAATGCGACTTTAGGGAGAAACCCCAGAATCCGGGAGGCCATCGGGTGCGATGGGCCGACGTCCGAGCGGCCGGCGTGCACGCTCAAAGGGGCGGAACCGGCGGAGTAAGGAGAAGGCATGTTTAGAAGTGTAATGCTCGTATTCGCGTATTTAGTGGCCATGGGAATGGCGATCGAAAGCTTCGGCGCCGAGGCGGCGGAGCTGCCGAGTCTTTCGCTCTCGCGGCACTTTCCCGCCGGCGGCTACGAGGGGCTCAACGTCGAGTGCCGGTCCGATCGCACGCGCGAAGACGGGCTCGTTTGCGAGCTCAAGCGGATCCGCAACGGAATTCAGGTTTCGCAGGTCGTTCTCGATTACCGCTGGACGAGCGAGAAGCTCGGTCAGTTCGTTCGCCAGGTCGCATCCCTCAGTGGCGCCGAAGGCGGAGGCAGCCACGTGCTGCTTGCGTACAACGGAATGAGCGGGGGTAAACGCGTGCAGGGTTACATCCGCCGCGGAAGCCCCGCCTCGCCAGACGAAGCCCACGCCAAAGCGGTGCTCGCCCTCGAAGGCGCGCTGGTTGCGCAGTTCTATCGGTAATGGCCCCTCGGCAAAGCGGACCAAAAGGTGCGCCGTCACTTTTGGCGACCACAAGTGAGGCCGCACCTTTTGGCGCTCACGATGACAGGGCCTCTACCATTACTCCCGAATCTTCAAGGCGAACCCGCCCACGTACGCGGAAAAATCCGGGCTGTACATGCTTTGCAGTAGCGTGGGCCCGAACTTGTACTCGCCGGCGGTGGTCGCCCGCAGCCGGTAGCGCAGGATGAACTCGCCCTGGGGCAGCCACGACACGAAGAAGTTCTCCATCGAGTCTCGGATCTCTTCGTAGCGGCTCAGATCCTCCCACTTCCAGCCGCTCGTCAGGCTCTCGGCCTCGAGCCCCGCGGGGCGCGGAGCCTTCAGGTGCAGGTACTCGAAGGAGCTACGGCTGTTCACGACGAGCTGGACTTCGATGACGTCTCCGACCGAGACCGTATCGCCCGACGAGAGTTTGTCGAGCTTGTAATCGGACCCGCTCTTCACGCGCTTGAAGATCCTTCGTTCCAGGCTCATCAGATTGTCGGCCGCGTTCGTGTGGGCGTCGGGGTCGTCCGTCGAGAAAATCGTCGTGAAGGACGCGATGCCGATTCCGGGGCCCGTCTTGTTCAGCGTGAGCGGACTCGCCGCGGGCGCCGAGGTGAAGGCCCAGCGCAAAGGCTTCGTGAGAAAGTCCGAGCCCTTGACCGAAACGCTCTCCGACTTTTGTCCCCAGCTCCATTGATACTTGTCTTCGCCTTTCAGGGCGCCTTTCGCCTGGAAGTAGTCGAGAAGGGCATAGAGGGCCGCCGCGGACGTGCGGGTCGACTTCCATTCGTTTCCTTTACGGTGGAAGAGAAGCCACTGCACCATGCCCGGAATGCGGGGGTCCTTCGGCTTGAGGGTCTGGAGCGTGCGGAGCAGAAAGGCGTGTTTCTCGTCGGTATCGTGATACCAAAGCCACGACATTTTCTCCGGCTGCCAGTAGACACCGGTAAGCTTGTCCTGGCGCGATCCCGAAGTCGCCCGTTCCAAATACTTGGCCGCCTTCTCGGGGTCGCCGAGGCGATGGGCCACCCACGCGGCGTAACCCATTCCGAAAGCGGTGAGCGCTCTCGAATGCTCGTCGGCATGCTCGAGCCACTTTTGGGAAAGGGCTTTGCCGGAAGCGGCCCACGGATACTTTTCCACGTAAGCGCTCAGCACGAACGCGCCGTAGAGGCCGATGCTCAGGGACCCTTCCTCGTCCTTGAAGTGCCGCTGAAGCTCGCTCACGGTGTACGCGTAAGCTTTCTTCGCCATGGCCTCGGGAATGGGCAGCCCGTGGCGGAGCAGCTCCTCGAACCCTTCGAGGACGTAGAGAGTCAGATAGAGATCCTCGCGACCGCCCGGGAACCAGGGAAAGCCCCCGCTCGCGAGCTGGTAGCTCTCAAGGGTCGCCATCGCCTTGGAGCGGACCTTCTCCAGAATTTCGGGCCTCGTCAGATCCACCGCCGGATGGCTCGGTGTCGCACCCTTCGCCTGAGCCGCCCAAGGAGTTTCGGCGAGATCCGTGAGCCGGCGCGGATCGGAGAGATCCCACGCGGGATTGATGGTCTTTCGTTTGGGAATCTTCGCGGCCGCGGCTTTCAGCTCCGGATGCTTTTCGAAGAGCTTCTGCACGAGAGTGACCGGCACGATTCGGTTGATGAGCTGCTCGGTACAGTCGAAGGGATATAGGACGAGCTGGGGAAGGCTGTTGAGCATTAGACCCGCGAGCTGCGGATCGATCTGAAGGTACGCGGCTTCGAGCTCCCCGGCCTTGAGGTGGGCGGGCAGGGGGAAGGATTCCTTGTCGGATCCTTCCAGGTACGCGAGCTTCGACTCGACGAGGCGCGCCTTCGACGGCAAGACCGGAAGCTCCCGCTCCTCGGCATCGACTAGCTTCGCGCTCCGGGCGATCGCCCGCACCTTGAACCGGGAAAGGTCCTTGGGCGCCTTCACGTTCCAGGAGACGGCGGCGACGGCGCCGGGCTCCACGGACACTTTGCGCTTTTCCGAAGCGACACCGAAGGCGGCGCCCGCGTCGGACTCACCCTTCAGGATGGAAAGCTGCACTTCCGCGGAAAAAGGCTTTCCCGTCTCGTTGTGAACCATCGCCTTCAAGGTGCTGTGATCGTTTTCGCGGAGGAAGCGAGGCATTTCGACGCGAACCATGAGCTCTTTCTTGGTCGCGAACTCCGCCGAAAGCGCGCCCGTGCGGACGTCTTTCGTGAGGACGGTGCCTTGGACTTTCCAGGAGGTCAGCCGCTCGGGGGCTTTGAAAGAGACCACTGCTTTGCCGTCTTTCACGGTGAGGTGCGGTTCGAAAAGAGCCGTTTCGGAAAAATCGGATCGAACGGCGGGGGCGGCCTCGTCATCGTCAGCCCGTTTCTCGACGGGGCTCTTGTCGGCGCTTTTCTTGGCCTTTGCGGCCGGAGGCGCCCCTTCCGCTTTCATCATCATCGCCGAGTCGCCGGTGCCGTCCATCTCGGCCTCGGCCTGATAGACAGTGCCGCCGCCCTTAAGGCCGAAACTGCGGCCCCGGTGACCGTAGTATCGGCTATGGATCGGCCGAAGCGACGGAGGGGGGAGCATCTTGGCTCCGACTAAACCCCGAAGAATGCCGAGCTGCTTCTCCAGCCAGCCCTGCTCCACGCTGATGTTCAGCATGCTTTCGAGAAAGTAGGAGTCCTCGTATCCGAAGGGCGCCGAGGCCGACGAGTAGAGATGACCGGCCCAAGAGCCCGCGTCGGAAGCGTAGTACTCGAGGGAGCGATCGAAAATCCGGACCAGCGCTTCTGCGTCCACGGGTTTCTTTTCGGAGTTGAGGACCTTGAGCGCCCAGCTCGCTTTTTCGCCGGGCTTCATCGAGGCGGGGGCCTGGAGGCTGACCGCGAGCTCCTTTTCTTTCCACGGAACTTCGACGCTCGTCTCTCCGCTCCAAAGGCGGAAATTCGTGACGCCGAACCAGCGGATCGAGAACCCGCCCTTCAGCGCGTCGGTCACGGGAACGGCTATGACGTGGTTGCCGCCCTTCAGCGTACGCTTCTCGAAAAGGTCGGCGCCCCGCCAAATCTCGACGAACAGTCCGCCGGTGAGCTCCTTCGATCCGATTAGAACGCGGGCGGTTTCCCCGACGACATACTTCGGGTGTTCCGCGATCGTCACTTGGGGCGCGGGCGCGGGAGACTTCTCGTCCCCGACGGCGAGGACGAGGGCGAGCTGCAGTTTGCCTCCGGTGGGGTCCGGCGCTTCCAGGCGGATGCGGTATAGCCCGGCCTTCAAGGGCGCAAGTTTGAGCGTGCCGAGGGCTTTTTCGGAGGAGAGGAACGTGCCCTTCGTCACTTCATCGCCGTCGGGAATCTTTGCGAGAAGCATGTCCAGCGAGACGTTTGTTTCCTTGCCTCGCCACAGCCGCTCCGAAAGCTCCGGCGCGGGAAACGGCGACGGAAGGGAAAGCGAGTAGACTTTGAAGGTGCCTTTTCCGGCGGCGAACGTGTCGTTCAGGGTACGAAGCCCCGCCGGAAGGGAGGTTTCGGCGTTGGGTTTCAAAAATCCGGAGGCAGGCTCGACGGCGATGAGGGCGCTGGTCGCCGCCGCCTGGAAGCGGCGGGACGCCTTGATCGTGCGGCCGCCGGCATCGCGGGCTTCGACCTCCACGACATACCCCGCCGGAAGCGGGCTTTCCTCCTCGGGATCCTTTTCGGGCGTGAGGGAAAACTTGAAGTGGCCCGTCTCGTCGGTGGAAAGGGTTCCGGAGGCGATTTCCTTCGGCTCGGAGGGCTGGCGCCAGCGCCACCAGTAGCAAAACCACGGAATGAATGTCTCGCGGGTGACCCGGTAGGAGAGCGTAGCCTTCGGAACGCCTCCGCCGAAATAGTAGCTCGCGTCTCCTTCGACGGTTGCCGCATTGCCGAACTTCCACGGCCCCTTTGCCTCGGAAACCTTCACCTCGAACTCAGGCCGCTTGTATTCTTCGACTTCGAACGTCTTGTAAGCGTCGTAGTTTTTGCCGTTCTCATTGAGGCTCAGCCGAAGCGAGTACCCGCCAAGCAGTCTTCCGGTGGGAATGACGAACTTGCCGCTTGCGGAGCCGAAGGCGTTCGGGCGCACGGTTGCCGTGTGGAAGGCCTGGCCGTTCGGGTCAGTGGCGGTGACCTTCACCGACCCCTTGCCGTCGAAGACTCTCCAGCCGGGCATGCGGTTTTCGAGGGCGACGACTTTAAAGGAGAGGGTCTGCCCCGGCCGGTAGATGGGGCGATCGGTTTCGACGAAGAGGGAGAACTTTTCGGGTGTGGAGTGCTGATAGGTCAGCGGCTGCTGGAAAAAGGCGTGATGGTCCCCGCGCCGGGCAAGGGTCTGGAGCGACTGGTACTGATAGTCCTGCGTCACGCGCGTAGGAAAGCTCGCCTGTCCGTTCTTATCCGCGCTTTGGGTGGACCGCTTGATGTTGTTCCAATTGAGGCGAAGGGAGCTTTCGAATTTGGCGTCCGCCGCCGGGGCTCCGGACTTGCCGTCGATCGCATAGAGATGAAACGCTGGAAAGTCGTTTCGGCGCTCGCTGAGAGGGACGGAAGCCGGTGCGCCAGCGGAGCCGAACAGGAAGAGCTCCGTCACGTTCAGAACTCCGCCCGACATTACGCTTCTTCGGGGCTCGAAGTGCTTGTCGCTGCCGACGAGGGCGACGTAAAGCCCGGGCTTAACGGACGGAACCGTGATCTTGGTTTTCAAGATCGCGTGGGGAGAAGCGTAAGTGATCGGGTACTGGGCCGTGAACTCGGGCTTCTTGCCGTAAAAAGGTTCCAGCGCCTGCTCCGGCAGGCTCACGAGGTAATCAAGGCCCTCGTTATAGTTTCGCAGTAGCCCTTCGAGCTCTTTGGAAGTCGTCGGGTAAAGGCGAAGGTGGATCGTTTCCAGGTTCCGCACGATGAGTTCCGCCGTATCCTTCGCCCCCGGCTGGGTCGGCTGAAACCGCACCGTGAGCTGGGGCAGTTCCACACGGGCGCGCAAATCGGAGCAGGCCGCGGCTCCCTGGGTCTTCGGGTAAAGGCGCTCGACGTCCTTGCAGAGGGCGACGGCGTCGGCAAACTTGCTATCGGCCTCCAGAAACTGGGCCGCGAGATTCAGGGCGTCCGCTTTAGCGCGGTGGGAGCGAAAATCACCGGCCCAATCCTTCAGACGGGAAACCGCCTTGGCTCGGGACGCGGCGGCGTCTTTCCATTTGCCGACGTAATTCGCGTGCTGGAAAGGGATCTGAAATCGGAATAGGCGCCAGAGCTCGGACGCGGGCGACTCGTTCGCGCGCGAAGCCCGCTCGGCAAGCGACCCGGCCTGCTCCGCCGGCGACCCCGATTCTCCGACGCCGGTGCCGTAAGAGCCGTCCAGAAAGGATTCGGGAGCGGGCTTCTGGCCCGAGGGCGGCGCCGGATACTGATTCAGCAGATAGTCCGTGGCGCGAAAGACCGCGAAGTCCCAAAGAGTGGGGAATGCGACGAGATCCCGTTTCTCCGTCTCGATGAAATACGACTCGCTCTCGAGGGTTCGCTCGCTGAGCGTGGACTCGAGGCGCGCAAGCTCGCTGTATTGCGATCGGATTTCCTTGTGCCACGCGCCCGCCGTCCAGCGCGCGCGATCGGAAACGCCGGTTTCGGTTTCTTTCGTGAGGTTGTATCCGTACTGGTTCAGGTACTCGCGGCCCATCTCGGCGCGAAGGAGAAGAAAGCGCGCTTTCCAGAGCGGGTCCTGGGGAAGGGGCGCGTCCCACATTCGGTTCGCGCCTTCGAGATAGCGAAACAGAAGCGCTTCGCATTCCGCCGCTCGGTAGGTGGCCTTCCAGGAAGCCTCGCCCTTTTCGGACTTGGCGAGCTTGGCATAGATGAGAAGAGCCGGCTGGAACTCCTGCTTTTCGAAGAGCGCGTCCGCCTTTTGGGTTTCCGACGGAGCGGCCGCGGCCGCCCGGCCCAGACACAGGATGGCGATGATTCCAAGAAGCCCGAGTTTGCGCGTCATCTAGTTTCCCTCACTGCTGTGGCCCAAGATCCTACACCAGGGCAGACGGGTCGGGACACTGCCTTGCGACGGTCTCGGCGGGCTTTTGTGCCTCGCATTAACCTGTTTCTGTCGATTGCCCGCGTCGATCAGGTCGGCTACAGTGTCGACAAAACGCCCTTGAGGCTTCTTTCGGAGGACACCATGAAGTTCACGGCTTATGCGGTATTGGCGACGGCGGCTCTTTCGTTCTCGGCGTTCGGCGCCTTGTCGACCTGTAAGAGCGGCGCGAGCGAACGCAAAATCGAAGTGACCACGGCGGAAGGCGGAAAGCCCCCGTGCGAAGTGAAGTACACGAAGGAAGGCGAGACCGAGGGTAAGGTTTTGTGGAATGCCCAGAACGACGGTGGCTACTGCTCGACGAAAGCCGGTGAGCTGGTCGCGAAGCTGACGTCCTCGGGCTGGGCTTGCGAAGGCGACATCGTCGCCGAAGGCGGGGCTCCCGACGCCGCCGCTCCCGCGGCCGACGCCGCAAAGGATGCCAAGCCGGTCGAAGGTAAGACCGAAGGCAACTAACTCTCTCTAATTGGAGTAGTCCCCGTGAGGATAATTCTCGTCTGTCTTTTTACGGCCGCGTCCGCCTTCGGCGCGGGCGCCAAGTACAAGCTCCCCTTGAAAGGCGATAAGTCGAAGATCGAGTTTCTCGCCGTGGGAAATCCTTCGGCCATCAAGATCCGGGGCGAGCTTAAGGGCTCACCCGAGGAGGCCCTCAAAGGGGAGCTTCGCATCGAGAACTTCAAGGCGAAGGGGCAGATTACCGCGAAACTCGATGCGTTCGAGACGGGCATCTCGCTGCGGGACAAGCACATGCGGGAGAAGTATCTGGAGACGGGCAAATATCCGGAGGCGAAGCTCGAAGTGACGGATCTGCTCGTGCCTCAATCGTTCGCCGAGGAAAGCTTCAGCGCGGAGGCGGAGACCTTCAAGGGTACGCTTACGATGCGGGAAAAAACGGTGCCGGTGTCCGGAACCGTTTCGATGAAGGGCACCAAAGAGAACATGGAAATGAAGTTCCAGTTCCCCGTCAAAACCACCGACTTCAAGATCGATACGCCCTCGTTCATGGGCGTGACGGTCGCGAGTGAAGTGACGGTGACGGCCGAAGTCCAAATCAAGCCGGAGAAGCTGCCGTGAAGCCCCTTCTGGGGCTAGCCCTGCTGGTTTCCTCGGTTGCGTTCGCGTACCCGGAGATGGTCCGGCACGGCTATCAACGGTGTGACGTCTGCCATACTAGCCCCAACGGCGGCGGCGTGGTCACCGCTTACGGACGCGCGCTGTCGAAGGAGGTGCTCTCCACGTGGGGCGCCGAAAACGAAGAGGCCTTCGCTTACGGTCTGGTGACGCTGCCCGAGTGGCTCGCTCTCGGCGGTGACGTTCGGTTCGCTCAAGTGCACCTCGATACGGCGACGTTCAAGGCGGGCCGTTCGATCCTCATGCAGGCCGACGTGGAAGCGGCCGCCACCTGGAAGAAATTCACCTTCGACGCGACCTTCGGCTACCAGAGCGAGGTACTGAGCCGGCGGCATTTCATTCAGTACAAGGCGGACGATCACTGGAGTTTTCGCGCGGGACGTTTTCACAAGTCCTTCGGCGTGAACGTCCCCGATCACATTCTCGAGATTCGCAAAGGACTGGGCTGGGACGAGGGCACGGAGACTTACAACCTCGAAGCGGCTTACTTCACCGAAGGGGGAGAGGTCTTCGCGACGGCGCAACTGGGAAGGCCCGATCGGTCGGCGGTGAACGAGGAAAAGGGCGCGGCCCTTCGCGGAGCGCTGAATTTCGGAGACCGCACCAAAGTGGGCCTTAGCTACTTCTACGGCTCGCGCACGGGGCAGTCGCGCCACGTGGGCGGTCCGTACGCCATAGTCGGATTCAGTCCCGATGCTTTTTTGCTCGCGGAGCTCGATCTGCAGAGCCAGAAGTTCGGTGCCGCGGCCGCGACAACCGGCGGGGCGAGCTATTTGCGCTTTGGTTACGAAGTGCATAAGGGAGTGGTGCCGTACGTGTCCCACGAGTACTCGCAGTCCGATTTCAGCAGCGGCGACACTCGGCGGGTCCTTTATACGGGCGGCGTGCAATGGTTTCCGAGGCCGCATTTCGAATTGCTCGGCGCGTATCAAAAACAGGTCTTGAGACCGGTGGCCGGCGGGAACGCCGATTACCTGTACTTCATGGCGCACTATTACTTTTGAAAAATCGGTCCGGTTTTTTACTTAGCCTTTAATGGATCTTTAACGGCGGTCGGTAGGGTGAAAGCGTAAAGGGGGATTTATGGAGCAGTCATCCAACTTGCCCGTAGTGTCCCATGGCCCCGATCTCTTTGGCGGCCTGAACGATTTCATCAATTTCCGCCAAAAAGTTCCCGTTCATTTCGTGAGAAAAAACTTCACCGTGAAGACGGTGTCGAACCGGCGCGAGCTGGTGCAGGCGTACCTTCTGCGTTACGAGGTTTTTCACAAGGAGTTCGCCGGAAAGCGGTTTCCGATTGGCCTCGACACCGACCGGTACGACTCCTTCGCGGACCTTCTGGTCATCGTCGACAACCGCACGAACCGGGTCGTCGGTACCTACCGTCTCATCTGCTCGGCGTATTCCAGCAATTTCTATTCGGCCAGCGAGTTCGATCTGACTCCTTTCATGGCGCGGGACGGCATCAAACTGGAGCTGTCTAGAGCCTGCATCCATCGCGACTACCGCCAGGGAGTCGTGATGTCTCTTCTTTGGAAGGGGCTCGGCGAGTACATGAGCGCCGTCGGGGCGCGCTACCTGTTCGGCTGCTCGAGCGTGAAGCATACGGAGAGTTCCGCGATCGCCGGAATCTACCGCAAGCTGCAAGCTCAGGGAAAGGTCGCGGCGGATCCGGCCATTTTGCCGTTGCCCGAGTACCGTATCGACGAGTTCGCGCGGATTGCGGCGTCCCAGACGGACACCGAGGACCAGCCGGACATTCCGCCGCTTTTTCAAGCGTACCTGCGGGCGGGGGCTCGGGTGTACGGCGAGCCGGCTCTCGATCTGAAGTTCCGATGCGCCGATTTCCTCACGGTGCTAGATCGCAGCGAGATGTCGGCGGTGCACGAAAAGAAATTCGTTACTCAGTGATGGACTCCTACCTCCTTGGCCTTCTCAATTTGAGGTATTCTAGGGCGGAGAAGTATTTGAGTTCCGTTTTGGCCGGGCGTTCCGCCCCCGGAGGAGTTAGTGCCCCCCAGTCTGGAAGTGTTTCTACCCGAGCTCCTGGAAATGGAGTCTCTCCACGACCGGATTCGAGCCGTCGGAACGATCCACACCGAAGGCAAGGTCGAGTACCGCGGCCATAGCCTTCCGATCTATTCCTACTCTTTCGGCCCCGACAAAGACGATCTGCCGACGCTCATTTTCGTGGGCGGCGTGCACGGCCTAGAGCGAATCGGCTCGCGCGTCGTCATCGCCTATTTGAAAACCTGGCTCGAGCTGATGGAATGGGACGAGCTTACGCGCGCGGCGGCGGCGCGGATGCGCGTGCTTTTTTATCCGCTCGTAAATCCCGGGGGCATGTTCGCGTTTACCCGCTCCAATCCGCAGGGCGTGGATCTGATGCGAAATGCACCCGTGGACGTGGAGGATCCGGGGTTCTGGAAGCCCTATCAGGGGCAGCGTTTTTCCCGCCGGCTTCCCTGGTACCGGGGCAAGGCCGGAGCGCCGCTGGCTCACGAAGCGCAGGCTCTTTGCGACTTCGTCGAGAAACAAGTCGCCAGAGCGAGCGTCACGGTGAGTTTGGACGTGCATTCCGGATTCGGCGCCATCGATCGCTTTTGGTTTCCTTACGCCAAGCGCCGGGCCCCGTTCTCTCGCCTCGCCGAGACCTATCGTTTCAAGCGCCTCCTCGACGGGACCTATCCCAATCATGTTTACCGCGTGGAGCCGCAATCCCACCAGTACACGACTCACGGGGATCTATGGGACTATCTCTTCGATCGCCACGAGGCGAAGGGTCCCGAACGTCTCTTCCTGCCCTTCTCTCTGGAGATGGGCTCGTGGAACTGGGTCAGGAAGAATCCGCGGCAGTTGTTTTCGCTTCTCGGCGCCTTCAATCCGGTACTGCCTCACAGAAAGCAGCGCACACTGCGCCGGCACGTCATGCTTTTCGATTTCCTCGTGCGCGCGGTCCATGGTCACAAGATGTGGGCGCCGATCCCGACGGAGGAGCGAGCCGCCTTGAACGAGGAGGCGAGGGAGCATTGGTATGGGCGTTGAGCGGGGACCTCGGCGCTGGATACTACTGCGCGGTCTCGGCCGGGAGGCCGGGCACTGGGGTAATTTCATCACCGAACTGAAAGCGGCTCTTCCCATGGCCGACGTATCGGCCCTGGATCTTCCCGGGGCGGGCTCGAAATACCGGGAGTTAAGCCCGACTAAAATGAAAACCTACGTCGACTCTCTCTTCAAGGAGGCCGACGTGAAGGAGCCCGTGGGGCTCATCGGGCTTTCGCTCGGAGCGATGGTCGCCCTCGAATGGGCGGACCTGGAGCCTCAGTCGGTTTCCCACGTCGTGGTTATGAACTCGAGCGTGGCATCTCTTTCGAAGCCATGGCAAAGATTTTCCCCCGAAGCTCTGCTGCGCGGGCTCCGGGTCGCGGCAAGCCGCACCCAGGCGGCGCGCGAAAAGGAAATCCTGGAGCTGACGTCCAACAGCGCGAAGGCGCGGGAAGCGGCCTATGAGGGGTGGGTGAAAATCGCCGAGCAGCGCCCCGTTCCGATCAAGAACTACTTCCGCCAAATCGCGGCGGCGGCCCTGAGTCGCCCGGACTTTGTTCGTATTCACGCCCATGGCCTCGTGCTCGCAAGCCGCGCCGACCGCCTGGTGAGTTACCGCTGTTCGGAAGCGCTCGCGAAGGCTTTGAACTGGCCCTTGGCTCTGCACTCCTCTTCCGGCCACGATCTCCCCCTCGACGATCCCAAATGGTGCGTCTGGCAAATCAATGATTGGTTGACCAGGGTTAAGCGGTGATCCCCGGCGGGATCAAAATGGCGCTAACCGCTTTCCGTAGTACCCCCGTTTTTGCTAGTCTCTATTCATGAGGCGGTGGGTGCTCATTTTGGCGTGTTTAGCTCGAGTGTCCGAGGGGGTAACCCCGGTCGCCCCCGTGTCGCCCATCGTCTGCGGGGACGCGGCCTTTCGGGATCGGCGAGTCCCCGATCGGGCGCGCGAAGCGCTGGCCTGCTTTCGCAAGGCTAAGGAAGCCGATCCCACGAGCGCCGAAGCTTCCTGGAAGCTCGCCGCCGCCTGCCAGTACGTAGGCTACCGGCTGACTCAGGATCGCGACGAAAAGCTGGCCATTTTCGGTGAGGGCAGAGACGTGGCGAGCGCCGCCGCGGCGGCGAGCCCGGACTGCGCGCCCTGCCATTTCTGGGCCGGCATCAACCGCGCCCTCTACGGGCAGTCCTCGGGAATTTTCCGCACCATCGCGACTCTGGGAATCGTCCGCCAGAATCTGGAAAGGGCCGCCGAGATCGATGCTTCCTACGCCTACGGCGGGCCCGATCGGGTGCTGGGTCTCATCGCCCAGAAGGTGCCCGGCATTTTAGGCGGGAGCCTTACGGACGCGGCCGCGCATTTCGAGAAAGCGATTATCGCGGCTCCCGAGAACCCGCTGAACTATCTTTTTCTCGCGAAGCTTCAGAAGGAAGAGCGCGAAGA
>CAZZHG010000107.1:0-14931 GCA_964653655.1 uncultured Pseudobdellovibrionaceae bacterium | reverse complement strand
TTTGAGAGGATCTGTCCTTAGTACGAGAGGACCGGGATGGACGAACCTCTGGTGTTCCAGTTGTTCCGCCAGGAGCAGCGCTGGGTAGCTACGTTCGGAACGGATAACCGCTGAAAGAATCTAAGTGGGAAGCCGACCTCAAGATAAGACATCCCTGGGACTTCGGTCCCCTGTAGGCCACTCGTAGACTACGAGATTGATAGGCTGGGTGTGTAAGTGCAGTAATGCATTAAGCTGACCAGTACTAATTGGCCGTGAGGCTTAACTTATTACCTTTGAGAGAATCCGAGGATTTTTTGAAGCCCTATGCATTGTCATTTGTCGCCGAGTGACTCCCGAAAGGGAGTCGCTCGGCGGCCCTAATAGGTTTAACACTTTGGGGTGTTTATAGAGGGTGGGTCACACCTGTTCCCATTCCGAACACAGAAGTTAAGCCACTCTTCGGCGATGGTACTGCACGGGCAACTGTGTGGGAGAGTAGCTTGATGCCCCATTTAATATATGGCCCAGGTGACGCAAGTTGCCTGGGCCATTTTATTTTTCTAAGATCATCTAACTGATGGCCGAATCCGCCGACGAAAAAGCAGCCAGTCTCGAGGCCGAGAGAAAAGAAGCCGTGCAAAGCCGGCGAGACCTCGCTCGCGCCCTTGGACTTTGTCTCGCGGCCGTACTTTTCGTTCGCTCCTTCGTCTTCGAGCCGTTCAAGATTCCCTCGAGCAGCATGGTCCCAACGCTGAAAATCGGGGACCACATCTTCGTTTCTAAGTTCAGCTTCGGGCTGTCGCTGCCCTTCACAAAAGTGGAGCTCATTCGCTGGGGCGAGCCGCAGAGAGGCGACATCATCGTGTTTTTGTTCCCGCGCGACGAATCCCTCCACTACATCAAGCGGGTCGTCGGGGTTCCGGGGGATCTCATCGAGTTTCGCGGTAAGGACGTGATCGTCAACGGCGAGCCTCTCCCGAAAGAGCTCGTCACCGACCAGAATCTCGTCGCCGATGTCGTCGGGGAATCCGGGTTCACCGGGGAGCTTTTCAAAGAAAAGATCGGGCCCGTCGTGCACTACGCGAAATATTCCGCGAAGACCGCCTACGAGTTTTCTCGCAGCTCACCGCCTCAAGCCGTACCTGAGGATCAGTATTTTGTCGTCGGGGACAATCGAGACGATTCCTACGACAGCCGCAATTGGGGATTTGTTCCTCGGGAAAACATCAAGGGCAAGGCCCAGGTCATCTGGATGTCGCTCGATCAGGGCGAGGCGTGGGGAAAGCTGAACAAAGTCCGCTGGGCCCGCTGCGGAACTCTCATCCACTAAGCTCCAGCGCCAGCAGTGCAGCGCCGAGTGCGCCGCTATTATTCTCAAATTGAGCTGGCAAGATTTTTACGTGGTCGGCTACCGCCGAGAAGGCCTGCTTTTTAACCGCGGCCCGAACCGTGTCCCAGTAAGGGCCCAGGCCCGCCGCAACCCCACCACCGAGCAAGATCACGTCCGGATCAAAAATATTGGCTAGGCTCGTGAGTCCGGAAGAGAGATTGGACACGAACTCGTCGACAATCGCTCCGTATTTCGCCCGATTCTGCGGCTGGAAAATGACTTCAGCCGCAACGTCGGGAACCTTGGCCGCAAGGCCCGAAGCCGAGCAATAGCGCTCGAAACAGCCGCGGTTTCCGCAGTTGCACGGGATTCCGTCCGCATGGATGGAGAAATGCCCGACTTCTCCGGCGGTTCCCGTCGAACCGCGGAAAAGCTTTCCGTCCAAAATCAAACCTCCGCCAATCCCGGTTCCCAGAGTAAGAAGCACCACATTCTTATGGCCCTTTCCTCCGCCCAGCTTCCATTCGGTGATGACCGCGCAGTTGGCGTCGTTTTCCACCAGACACGGAAGGCCGTGGTCGTGATCTATCCACTCCTTTAGCGGGACGTCGCGGAAGGCTTTGAAGTTGGGAGAAAAACGAACGCTGCCGGTGGCCGGATCGATGGATCCGGCGCAGCCGATTCCAATGCGGGTAAAGCGGTGGCCCTCTTCCTTGGCCCGGTGGATGGCTTCGGAAATAGCCGCGCGCAGCCCCTCCGGACCCTCGCAAGCGCGTGAGGGAATACTGAATTCCAGCGCTATTCGATTTGGCAATTGGAGGACGGCCGCCTTAAGATTGGTCCCGCCGATATCCAGTCCCAAGGCCGCGTGAGGGCTGCTCATGAGCCCGGATATACCTAAGGGACAGAGGAATGTCATGAACGCCGAATCCGCTATAAAAGTCGAAAATCTCACCGTTCGATACGGATTCCGCACGGCCGTGTCCGATCTCCAGCTCAACGTCCCCAAAGGAGGGGCGGTGGGCCTGCTCGGGGCGAACGGGGCTGGTAAAACGACGACCCTGCACGCGATCCTGGGGTTTTTGCGCCCGAAATCGGGATCCATATCTCTTCTCGGCCAGGGAAAGCCCGGGCCGAAAGTATTCCACCATATCGGTTTCGCGCCGGACGACGGATGTCCGCCGGAGTACCTGAACGGCCGCGAGTACCTCAACTTCGTGGGCCGGTTTCGCATTTCAGACGCCGAAGCCCGCCGCAAGGAAGTGGACGAGTGGCTATCCTGGTTCGAGCTCGACCCGAAAAAGCGGGTCGGAGGTTACTCGAAAGGCATGAAGCGCCGGCTGGGCCTTGCCCAAGCGCTGCTCGGTAAGCCGGATCTGGTCATCCTCGATGAGCCGCTGAACGGACTCGATCCGCTTTTCATTTTGAAGCTCCGTGAGGGTCTCGAAAAGTATCTCTCCGGCGGCGGCACCCTGCTCTTCAGCTCGCACATTCTGGCGGAAGTGGAAAAAGTTTGTTCCGAGGTCGCGATCCTCGCCAACGGAAAGCTCGTCGTGCAGTCTTCCGTTGCCGCGCTGGCGGCGGAGTTCGGCTCCGTCGAAAAAGCCTTTCAGATCAAAGTGGGAGGCGCTTCGTGATAGCCCTCTGGACGCAGAATCTGATTCACCTCGTACGCTCGAGGCTTCTCATTTTCATTTTGCTGTTCTCAACGGCCGTCCAATATTTCGCCGTAAAGCTCGTGAGCTCCGTGTCCCTGTACATCACGACGTCGGCGCAAATGAACCAGTCCCTCGTGAAAGAGTCCGACAGCTATTTTGTTGCAGTGGTGGCGAGCTACTTCGCGGGCACCTTTCTCGCCGCCGTCTACGGCGCCTGGATAGCGCCCTATCTGCACCGGGGGTCCCGCAGCGCTTTGACCCACATGTTGCCCATCTCCCGCTGGGCGTTTCCCGCGGCGCATGCGCTAACTTTCGGCGTGCTGCTCGTGCTTCAGTTCTTCACGCTTTTGTGGGCTCTCGGGGCCAACATGGGCTGGGATCATGTGCTCACCTCTTCCTTCCCTTGGAAGGGAGTCATTCTTTGTCTGCTCCTTCAATCTCTGTCGTTCTACGTGATCCTTTTTGGATCCGCCGCGATGTCTATGCTCATCGGCTCGCTCCCCACCTTTTTTCTCGCGAACCTCGCCTGCAGCGCGCTCGTCGCGGCGAGGGCCATCGTTTTCTTCTCGGAAAGCCGAATCGCCGGTGAAATCGGAACCGGAACCCAGATGAGCGGCACGGGTTCCATGAACACCTTGCGCACGATTCTCGACGTGCTTCCGCCGATGGGCGGCCTATTCATCGACCTCAGAAAAGCCTTCGAGACGCAGAGCCTACCGACGGAAAACTTGGCCCTGTGGGCCATTTGGCTCGCTGCCTTTGTGGTATGGTTCCGCTGGAGATTGAGCTATCCGCAAAAGGTCCGCTCCTCTGAGGGTTAGACGAACGTGAAAGTTCCTTTTTCGTTTCTCACCGAGCAATTCGCCGATCCCGAACCCATTTTCGACAAGATCCGCTCCTTCCTAAGGCGATGTGATTTCACTCTCGGCGAGGACGTCGAGGAGTTCGAGCGCAAGTACGCCGCCTTCACGGGAGCGAAGTACGCCATCGGCGTGGGAACCGGAACCGACGCCCTCGCTCTTTCCCTGAAGGCCCTTGGTGTTAAGCCCGGCGATGAAGTGGTGACTTCGGCCAATACGTTCATCGCGACCGCGGGGGCCATCGTTCAAATCGGCGCGAAACCCGTCTTTGTAGATTGCGGTGACGACCTCAATATCGATCCCGAAAAAATTGAAGCCGCCATTACTCCGAAGACCGGCGCAATTCTGCCCGTGCACTGGGCCGGCGGTCCCGCCGACATGGAATCGATTTTGGAAATCGCCCGCGTTCACCGCGTCCCCGTCGTGGAGGATGCCTGTCAGGCCTTGGGCGCGAAGTCCGGAGCCCGGTCGGCGGGAACCTTCGGTGGGGCCGGCGCCTTCAGCGTTCATCCCCTAAAGCCGCTTCACGTTTGGGGCGACGGGGGGGTGATCGTCACCGACGACGAAGAGATCTGCCGAAAGCTGCGTCTGATTCGCAACCACGGTATGGCGAGCCGGGACGAGATCGAAGTTTTCGGAGTCAACAGCCGGCTGGACAGTCTGCAGGCCATCGTCGGCAATTTCGTTTTCGAGTCCCTTCCCCAAACCCTGGGAAAGCGAATCGGATACGCTGAGAGATTCGACCGGGCGTTCAAAGACGGACGATTCGCCGGAAAAATTGAGATTCCACTTCGTCCCGCCGGAACCCACGTGTTTCACCTCTATCAGGTGTTCTCGCGGGAGAGAGACAAGCTCGTCGAGTTTCTGAAGTCGCGGGGCATCGAGGCGAAAGTTCACTACCCGATCCCGCTTCCTCTGCAGCCTGCGGCAAAATCGCTCGGCTACAAGAAGGGCGACTTCCCCAAGGCGGAGCGGATATGTACGGACAGTGTCACGTTGCCTTGCCATCAGTTCCTCACGGAAGCTCAGATCGACTACACCATCGCCGCCGTCGCCGAATTCCACGGAGCCTGAGGTGAAAATCTCATTTCTCAATTTAGCGACGGATAAAAAACGGGCCGCCGTCAAAAAGACGCTCGCCGATATAGAGAAGATCGCGCTTTCGGCGGATTTCATTCAGGGCGCGAAAATTACCGAGCTCGAAGGCCGGTTCGCGCAACAGGAAGGCGGCAAGTTCGCCGTGGCCTGCAATTCGGGACTCGATGCCTTGCTGCTGGCGCTGCGTACGCTTGGCATCGGGCCGGGCGATGAGGTCATTACCTCCCCCTTTTCTTTCGTTGCCACGGGGGCGGCCATTTCGCTGCTGGGCGCGAAACCGGTTTTCGCCGACATCGGCTGGGATGGCGTACTCGACCCCCATGCCGCGGAAGCCGCCGTTACCCCCAAAACCAAAGCCGTACTTCCGGTTTTGTGGGCGGGAATACCGGGAAACCTGCCGGCCTTTCGTGAGCTTTGCGATCGCCACGGAATTTTTCTCGTTCTCGATGCGGCCCAGGCGGTGGGTACGAAGTACGCGGGCAAATCCGTGGCAAGCTTCGCGGACGCCGCCTGCTACAGCCTGCACCCGCTGAAGAATCTGGGGGTTTGGGGCGACGGCGGGATCATACTAACGGGTAGGAAAGATTTGGCCGAGGGCCTGAGGCTTGCGCGTAACCACGGTTTGGTCAGCCGCGACGAGGCCGCTTTTTTTTCCTACAACAGCCGGCTCGATACCATCCAGGCTTGCGTTGCGCTTTCGCAGATGGAAATGCTTCCGGAGGTCCTCGAAAGAAGGACGGCCCACGCCCGTAAGTATCTGGCGGCCTTGAGCTCGATACCCGGAATCCGAATTCCGCTGGCCCTGTCGGGCGTGGAGGAAGTCGGCGTCCATCTTTTTCAGATTATCGTCGATAAACGGGATGATTTGAGGGCGGACCTCGCCGCCCGCGGCATCGAGACCAAGGTTCACTACCCCATCCTCATTCCGTTTCAGAAAGCGGCGGAGTCGCTTGGTTACGAGCGCGGGGATTTTCCGATTGCCGAGGCGTTTGCCGACGGGGTGGTGTCGCTTCCCATCCGAGAGGATTTGACCGAGGCCGAGATCGATAGAATCATCTTCGTCTTGCACGCGTACTTCCGCTTCTCCACGGCCTTTCGCGATAAGCCCGCCGAGCTCAGTAACTGAAATTAATCTCTTGGTTTTTGGGGTAGGGCGTTGAGCAGGTTCGTCTGCATGGCGCCGATGGTGGCGCCCCACTTCATGGCGTAGTCGCCGGGGGCCATCTGGAATCCGCCCAGGAAGGACGTGATGGTGGCGTTCGCCGGGTCGTTTCGGTATTTTTCGCTCAGCTGCAGCCGAAGCGTGGCGTTCACGAAACAATCGTCGATAGTCTGTCCCAGGCGGAACTCGCCCAGCAGCTTTCCCTGGAAGTCGCCCTTGGGCTCTCCCAGCTGGGAGTTGGTAATTTCGAATTTCCCGTCGCGGGTCTTGATTTCGGCCGAAACTTTTCCGAGCGGAAACGCGGGGAAAAGCATTCCCTGCAAGTTGAGGGCGGGAAAGTTGAACCCGTCGATGGCGATGTCCATGTTGAGAGTGGACTTGATGAGCGCGGCATCGTCGAAATAGAAGTCTCCGTCGATATTGGCGATGCCTTGCACCGGCTGGGGCAAGTCGGAAAATTTGAGTTGCTTGAGATTCACGGCGGAAGCTTCGATCGAGCCCTTGGTGACCTGACCGGAATGGGCGAGCTTCACCCAAAGGTCCCCTCCCCCTTTGAGCCCCGTAAGATCGAGAGAAACACTGGGGGCGAGCGGGGAAAGCGACAGGCCCAGCCGAACGATGACTTTCTTCGCCGCGAGATCCAGCTCGCCGTTGCCCATGGGAATGGTGACGTCGACGTTTTTCATGCCGACGCCTGGCCAGCCGAAGAGCGAAAGATAGATTTCCTCGGCGTTGATGAGGATGCGGCTATTTTGATAAATCGTATTGAAGATGTAGCCCTTCAGGTACTGGAACGGGAAGAGCACGACCACGAAAAACAGAAAAAGCACCACGCAGATTCCGATGGTGCTGAGTTTTGGACGGGGAACTTTCACCCGGCCTCCGCCGAAAAGAGATAAACCACGACGCCCATCTCCACGTTCATGTAACCGCGGTATTTCGGGTCGTTGGTTATCTTGATGGACGAAACGGAGAGATTGAAGCCGCCGAACTCGACGTTATTAAGAAACTGCGCAAGTTGGGTGAGGTTTACCTTTTCCAGCTGGACGCTCGCCTGTTTGAGCCGAACGTCGCCACCTTTGGAGTCCTCGCCTCGGCCTGCGCTGGCCGGGGTTTCCTCGATCTTCATCATGCGGGCGGAAATCTTGGCCGCCTGGGCTTGGCGGACGAGGTGCTCCTTCAATTGTCCGGGTGTGGCCAGCTGATTGTTGCGCTCGAGGTTCGCCATCTCCGCGCCTTGAGAGCGCTGGGTTTTTTGGTGCTGCTGCAGCAAGCTCACCATGCGCAGGGACTGGTGAACTTCGCGCGAGGTCGACCAGAGCGAAATGTAAGAAAGAAGCAGGTAGCCCGCGATGAGGGCGATTACCCCGCCGAAGCCGCCGAGGATGAGCTGCTTTTGCTGGCTCGGGGGAAGGCTCGCGAAACGGTCGTACGCCATGCCGACGTACTTGTTTTGGTAAACCTTGTTGAGCATCGGAGCGTTCTCATTGATCCACTCCTTAACTTTCGCCATCTTATCCATGGTTATCTCCCCACCACCTCTCCCCGGAACGTAAAGCGCTGTCCGTCCCGGTTCAGGCTCACTTTCGTGAGCGAGGAGATTTTTTGCAGATGCTCGGTAACCTTGTTGAGATCCCCCTCGTAGAGGACCCCCTCGAGAGTGAAGGTCCGGTCATCGAGGGCGAGCGTGTTCACGTCCACCTTCACTTCGGGCGGGAACGACTCACTCACCGACTTGATGAGCGTCATCATGGGAACGCGCTCTTTGGCGAAGACCTTTAGCTTCTGTTCCAGCTCGTTGGTCTTTTGATCGATGTATTTTTTTAGGGCCGCCGGATCAGTGATGAGGGTCTTTCGGAGGTTCGTCGGAACCGTTCGGAAAGTCTCCGAAAACTCTTTCGAGAGCTCCGCCTGGGCGCGCTTCACCTCGTTGTCGGCGATTCGGGAGGCGACGCAGGAGTGAAGCGAGAGCATGCTGATCAGTACGGCGATGAAGGTGCTGAGGAGAATCGCGCTCGGATTGGCGAACAGCGTTCTGACTTCGCCGAGCGAATTGCCTTTGGCGGCCGACTGCGCACGGAAATTGAAGAGAAGGGGCGCCTTGCGAGCGAAAACCATGGCGCGGCCCAGGGGCTCGCCGAAGCGAGACTCGTCGGCGGTGCGCAGTTCTTCCTTGAGATTGAGTTTCTGGAACGCATGGAAGGGTTCCACGGGAACCGCGAGGTTTCGGGACAGAAAACTTTCGATGCCCCAAATCTTCGACGTACCGCCCGTGATTAGAACGGACGCGATCTGTTTCTGATAAAGCGTGCGGAAGGCGACTAGGCTGTGGTTAATGTCGGCGAGCAGCGGGCCGAAAGCCTGCGTCGCGGCGGCGGCCAGCTCCTGGGACTCGCTGGTGGTTTCCGCCTGGTCCACGTCCATCTTCAAATCGTTCATCTTGTATCGCTCGGCCTCTTCGGGAGACAGGCCCAGCGACACGGAGAGCGACTGGGTTACGGCTGCGCCGCCCCAGCTGATGCTTCGGAACAGCTCGAGCCGATTTTCCTCGAATACGGAGAGGTTCGTCTTGTGATGGCCGATGTCCATCAGAAGAATCGGGCCCGATGGGGTCTCTTCCTTGGAGTCGGCGAGAGAGGTCAGATAAAGGTTGATGAGCCCCATGCCCTCGAAGGTCAGCCAGTCGGGATCCACTCCGATGGAGTTGAGCCACTCCACGTGGCTTTGGACGTGGCGTTCGGGGGCGATGGCCGCGAACACTACGCTGCCATCCTTCTTCGGCATTACGTAATGCTCGACGATCGTGTTTTCGAGCTTGAACGGAACGGTGTCTTCCAGCTCGAAACGGAAGGTCTTTTCCACTTTTTTGCGCTGTTTCAGCGGGATGGGCAGAAAGCGCAGCGCCGTTTGGGCGGGAGGAAGGCTCGTGACGATCTTTTCCGGGTGGCTCGGCAGCCGGGCCATTAGCTGGGTGACCGCCCGGCGGTAGGTTTCGGTCGGGTCGAGAATCTCGAGCGGCAGCCGGATTTCGTGGAAATCGAGCACGTCCAGACGGCGGAAACGGGATTCCATTTCCACTGCCTTGAGGCTCCAAGTTCCGAATTCGATGCCGAGAATTCTCATTCAGCTCTCCGCCCAGTACAGTACCTTGAGCTTGTTGGCTTCCTTGCTAGTCTGCTTTTCCTGGGGTGACAAGCAAACGAAGCCTACGTTGTTGATTTGGCAGCAGTCCTGCCCATTTTGCTGCTGCCAATTCCCTACTATATCCCGGCAGGCCTGCTCGGTCGCGGGCTTGGTTTTGCAATCCTGTCCGGTCACGCGCCGGTCCCAAAAGGCCCCGGGGGTCTGGGAACATTGGGCCTCGGTGGTGACGTTTTTCAAACTGGTGACACCGCTTCCGCCGGCGCCGGACATGGCGAGGGCGACCCGGATGACTTTTTGAATGCTGCTACCGCTCTTTTGCACCTGGCCGAGAGACTCCACCAGAAAGCTCTGGGAGCTGACCGTGAAGGGATAGTTTTTGTCGTCCTTATATAAGGTGGAGAAGCCGGCCCGGCCCAGGGAGTCGGTGATGTATTTCACGAAAGCGGCTTCCGTGGCCCAGAATCCGCCGCGCTTTCCCTTTTCCTCATTTAGGCGTTTCAAGTCGTCCTCGGTGAAGTCCGGATAGAGCGCCTTCAGGGTCGTGTCGGTGGCCTCGTTGATGTTGATCTTTCCGTCGTAGGAAAACACCGTCACGTAGGGACGAAGCTTGTCGTAGAGATGCGGCGTGATGGTGCGAACCATCTTGAGCTCGTCGAGCGTGTAAAGCCGGTTGCGCTTGGCTTTGTAGGCGGGTTTCTGCTGCTCGTAAAAGCTGTCCTTGCTTCCTTGGGCGTAGGACTGGGAGCCCGGAGTGACCCAGTCCATGATGTCATAGACGACTTCCTCGGGCCTGAGGTTGCCGTACTCCTGAAAGGGATCCTTGGACTCGCGCAGGAAGTTGTCCATGAGGCTCATCAAGGTGCGGCCCACGTATTCGAAAAGCCCCTTCACGTCGGAAGAACGAAAATCGATTCGCTCCCCCCGCTGTTCCTTCGGCACCACGAGGTAGTTGAGGTTGATCTTCGACGACTCGTTGCTGATGATGTGGGAACTCTGTCCGTTGGTGATTTTTGTTTGCTTGAGAAATTTTTCGGCGGCGTCCCGGTCGGCCTTGTCGAGCTTCTTCAGCTCGGCTCCGCCCGCGGGCGGAAACGGCGGTAGCGGCAGGCTCCAAACCTGATTGAGGTAGCTGCTGATGTCCACACCCTTCACCATGTTCTTGAGGCTCGTGTCCCGAATCGCCCTTCCGTAGAGCGCCACCCGAAGCATCCCGATGTGGGCGCCGGATTTCGCCAGATAATAGGCTTGAAGCTGATTCAGCTCGTTGTAAGCGAGCTTTCTCTCCACCATGGAAGAGAATTGAAACTCGAAAAGCATGATCGTGATGATCATGAGAGCGATGAGAACCGTGAGCAAGGCGGCGCCCCGCTCGTTCTTGCCGCTCCTAAGTCTGAGGGCCCGCTCTTTCAAAACTGCACCAGAAAGGGCGTGTTGTTCGGAAACGCCACCTTGAACTGGGTTTCGAGCGCCACCCGGCGATCGCTCGCATCCTCGGCCGTAAGGCGAATCCGGATGGCCAGGGGAAAGCGATCCCGGTACTGCCCGTCGTCGGAGCTCCAATCGTCGACCCAGCGGCCGGTCTTCTCGTCCCAATAAGACAGCTCGAACTGGGAGACGTCGTCGAGCAATGTGTAAATGGCGCCGCCCTCATAGAGGTTGTCGTCGATGATGGTGCTTTCGCGTTTCATCAGGGACGGATTCTTGCTCCCGCGCCGGTCCTGCAAAAAATACGAGATCTCCGTCTGCTCGGATTCCCTCCGGTTGCTGTAATACACTCGGTGACTGAGCGACGTGAAAATGATCTGGTTCTTGCGGCCGTCGAAAAGCGTATGGGGCGTCGCCACGTTTTGCAGCACCGCCGCTTTGGCCTCCTCCCCGAGATCCTCGTAAGGCACGTGAAAGGCCTGGCTAAGATCGAACCTCATCATCGAGATAGCCGCCCGGACTCCGCCGTACAGATCCAAGTCCTTGAAAGCCGATTCCTTCGTGTTGCGGATCTGCTGAATGTGCTTTGCCGTCGCGATGCCGATGATCGTGAAAATGGCGAGCGCGAGCAGCACTTCGATGAGCGTAAATCCGCTATTTTTGCGGGTTCGTCTCATTGGGTGGTGGTCTCCGGTTGCTTCGCATCGGCGCCGCCCGCCCCACCGGTTCCCGTGAGCCCCGAGATCGCAAGCTTCTGGTCGAAGCGCACGAAGTGCGTGGTCAGGTCCACCACCCGATCGTACTTGCCGCTTTTCCAGCCTACCTCGACGTGAATCTCGCGAACGCACTCGTTGATGTAGTCGCTCGCGGTCTTCAAAATCATTTTGACCAGCATGTTCTCGGTGGAGCTTTTCGAATCGTCTTCCTCCGATTCGGTTTTCGCGGCCTCGCTCATTTTCGAGGCCGTCTCCGAGAGCTGAAAGTCCACTTCGTCGCAGGAGGTTTTCCACGTGTACTTTTCGTGGGGCGCCTCGAACTTTCCGTCATCCTTCTTGTCGCAGCCCTTGTCGACGCCGTCGGTTTCGAGCTTCGTTTCGAGCTCGACCATTTTCTGCTGGAGCAGCCACGTCGCTTCGGAGACCTCTCGGGCGTCCCTCGTGGCTTGTACGGCGCCGCCCGTGATGTTGACGGCGGCAAGCACGGCCATCGTGAAAATGGCCATCGCGATCAGGACTTCGATGAACGTGAATCCGCCTTCGCCAAGGCTACGGCGGACAAGGCCCCGGGAGGCTTGCCCCCCGTAGCTCAACCGAAGCGACTCGGGACGGTGCCTATCTCGCGAAGGGTGGGTCATCAGAAGCCCTCCGCCTTGCCGGCCACGAGGTCGACTTTTCCCGAATTCGGTCTGAGGATCATCGAAAAGAAGACGTTTTCGGAGCCCTCTTTGTTCAAGTAAAGGATCGACTGGTCGACGAAACCGTTCGGGTAAAAATTGATATAGGCGACGCCCTTGTTGATGAACCCCTCTTGCTCCGTAACCACCCCGCTGAACACCACGCCGGCCGGCATTTTCACCGGCTCTTTCGTGTACTTGTCCGCGAAGTTGAAGTTGGCGCTGTCTCCGAGAACCTCATCGCCCTTCTTGCGGTCCTTACGCTGGGCTTCCTCTTCGTCGTGAAGGAGGGCGAATTTCTTCTGGGTCTCGACCCACCAGGTCTGCTCATCGAAATCGATGACCAGCCGGTGAATGAGGTTCAAAAGGACGGCGTCATTGCGCACGGATCGCACCATGCCCGTCATCTTGCGGGTGGTGGAATTGATCCGCTGGTTCGTGACCTGCTGGATGGCAGGCAGACCCAGGGACATCATCAGGGCGATAATGGCCAGAACGAGAAGGATTTCGATCAGGGTGAACCCACCTTCGCCAAGGCTACGGTGGGCAAGTCCGCCTTGGTTAAGGCGGCGTCCGCCGTTAATTGGTCGTGGTGGCGTCCGAAGAGATGTCGTCCTCGTTACCAGCTTCTCCGTCAGGCCCGTCTGACATGATTTTGTATTCCTGGTAGTTCTCACATTGGTACCGGTACGGGTTGCCGAACGGGTCTTTCGGAACCGTGTTCTTGCTCAGATACGGCCCCTGCCAGTTGTCGGGAACCTTTCCCGCGCTGGGTTTCTGGACCAGGGCCTCGAGGCCTTGGGCCGTGTTGGGGTAGTAGTTGTGAGCCAAGTAGTAACCTTGGAGACCCTGCTCGAGAGCGGCGATCTGGATTTTGGCGGATTGGATCTTCGCCTGCTTGTACTTGCTGATCACGCTCGCTCCGACGAAGCTGAAGAGGAGGCCGACGATGGCCAGCACGATCATGATTTCGATCAGGGTGAAACCCGCCTGGGTTTTCTTCTTTCCGCTTTTCCGCATGTTTCCTCCGAAAAAATTCACGGGGCCCGTCATCCCGGCATCCCGTTCAAGTTGTTCATTTCGAGCATTGGGAGAAAGATCGATAGGGCCACAAGTGCGATGATTCCACCCATGACGACAATCATAAGAGGCTCGAGAAGTCTTGTCATCGACTGGATCGCGTTGTCAACCTGGCTATCGTAGGCGTCGGACACGACGTTGAGCATTTCTTCGAGCTCACCGGTTTTCTCACCGACCGCGATCATGTGCGTCAGAATCGGGGGGAACTGTCCGCTGGCTTTCAAGGGGCCTGCGATGGACTTACCTTCCGAGATGCTGTCGCGGGACTCGATGAGCGCTTGGCGGATGACGGTGTTGTCGACGACGTCTTTGACGATGTCGATGGCGTCGAGAACCTGGACGCCGCTGCCGATGAGCGTGGCAAGCGTGCGCGCGAAACGGGAAACGGCGATCTGCCGTTTCAGTTTTCCGAACCCGGGGACCTTCAGAGACAGAGCGTCCCACCAGGCGCGGCCGGCCGCCGTGCCCACGTACCACTGAAAGAGGAAGAAGAAACCCGCCATGGCCCCGATTACGAGAAACCAGTTCGCCGCCATGAAATCGCTGATGGCGATCATGACGACGGTCAGGGTCGGCAGCGCCATCTTGGAACCGGCGAAGACTTCCGTGATTTTCGGAACCGCGAAGGCGAACAGAAAAATGGTGATGCCGATTCCGGCGACGGCCATGAAGGCCGGATAAGCCATCGCGCCGAACACCTTGCTGCGAAGCCCTTGCTGGGCTTCGGCGAAGGCCGCGAGACGATTCAAAACGAGATCGAGGTTACCGGAAGCTTCGCCCACGGAAATCATCGCGGTGAAAATCGGGGTGAAGACTTTGGGAAATCTTTTGCAGCTCTCGGCGAGAGACTTGCCTTCGTTCACGCTTTCGCGGACGTTGGAGAGGATGCTCTTCAATTTATTGTCGTCGGTCTGCTCGATGAGGGCCGCGAGCGCTTCGTCGAGGGGAATTCGCGCCTTGATGAGCGTCGCGAGCTGACGGGTCATCATGGTGACGTTCTTGTGGTTGACCGAGCCGCTCGTGCCTTTTCCGGTCGCCCGCTTGTCGCCCTTGGCGCCGGCCTTCGCCGAGCGCTCGCTGATCTCCGTCGTCATCACGCCTTTTTGCTTGAGGCGCAGGCGCGCGGTCTTCTGGGAGTCCGCCTCGATCACGCCCTTGGCGGCTTTTCCTCCGGCGCTGACTCCTTTGTACTCGAAGAGCGGCATTTAAAACGTTACTCCTGGGTGACCGACACCAGCTCGACGGCGGTGGTGGCCCCTGACAAAACCTTTTGAATTCCGTTGTCGCGAAGGGTTTCCATGCCCTTCGCGGCGGCGGCGCGCTTGATGATGCTCGCGTCCGATTTTTCCATGATGAGGGCGCGGATATCGTCGTCTATCATCATGAGCTCGGATACGACCATACGGCCTCGGTAACCCGTGCCGCCGCACTCGGCGCAACCCTTGGTGCGGAAAATCTGGCGCCCGCCGAAAACGTTCGGATCGAGACCGAGGTTCTCGAGCTCGATCGCTTGGGGCGTGTACGGCTCGCGGCAGTTCGAGCAGGTCTTACGGATAAGACGTTGGGCAAGCACCGCGAGCAGCGAAGACGAAACCAGAAACGGCTCGACCCCCATGTCGATGAGACGGGTGACGGCGCCGGGAGCGTCGTTGGTGTGGATGGTGGCGAACACCAAGTGACCGGTCAGAGACGCTTGAATCGCGATTTCCGCCGTCTCTTTGTCACGAATTTCTCCGACCATGATGACGTCGGGATCCTGGCGGAGAATGGCGCGAAGGCCGGAGGCGAACGTCAGCCCG
>CAZZHG010000106.1:0-15756 GCA_964653655.1 uncultured Pseudobdellovibrionaceae bacterium | reverse complement strand
ATGCGTGACGAAGTAAGGCGAAAGGTAGCCGCGGTCGAACTGCATGCCTTCGACGACTTCGAGGGTGGTCTCCGCCGTCTTGGATTCCTCGACGGTGATGACGCCTTCCTTACCGACCTTCGCCACCGCTTCCGCGATGAGCTTGCCGATGGTGGAGTCGTTGTTGGCCGAAATGGTGCCGACCTGTTCGATTTCCTTGGGGCTCGCAATCGGGCGGGAAAGCTTCTTCAGCTCCGCGATGACCGCTTCGACGGCTTTGTCGATGCCGCGCTTGATTTCGATCGGGTTGTGTCCCGCGCTGACGACCTTCGCGCCTTCGCGGAAGATGGCCTGAGCGAGAACCGTCGCCGTCGTCGTGCCGTCACCGGCATCGTCGTTCGTCTTGCTGGCGACTTCCTTCACCATCTGGGCACCGAGATTCTCGAACTTGCCTTCCAGTTCGATTTCCTTCGCGACGGTGACACCGTCCTTGGTGATCGTCGGAGCGCCCCAGCTTTTCTCGATGACCACGTTGCGGCCTTTCGGCCCGAGGGTGACCTTCACGGCATCCGCGAGGGCGTTGACGCCCTTCAGAATCGCCGCGCGGCCTTTTTCGTGAAACAGAATATCCTTGGCAGCCATTGATCTCTCCTAAAATTTATTTCCCGAGAATCCCGAGAATGTCTTCTTCCTTCAGAATCAGCAGGTCTTCGCCGTCGATTTTGATCTCCGTGCCGGAATACTTTCCGAACAGGATCTTGTCTCCCTGCTTGAGCTCGAGGGGGACGACCTTACCGTCTTCCAAAATCTTTCCGTTCCCGACAGCCACGACTTCGCCGGACTGGGGCTTTTCCTGAGCGGAGTCGGGGATGATGATCCCGCCCGCGGTCTTCTTTTCCTCTTCCGTGCGCCGAACCACGATACGGTCGCGCAACGGCCTGATTTTCACTTTCATTTAGTCCTCCCAAGACTTTCAGTTAGGACACTAGATAGGGATGAATGGGGCGAAATCAAGGGTACTATTAAATCCTTTTGATTTCATATGCTTGGATGGCCAGCGGCCGGGGCTTTCGCCCCGGCCTGGTTGGGAGGGAGGTCTGATCAGGAGGGGCCCGGCCGACTGCTTAGGCGGCCTTGCCGTCCTGGATTTTTATGACCCGGGGCTTGGCAGCCTCGGCTTTTGGTACTTTGACGGTCAGAACGCCGTCGGAAAACGCGGCTTCCACCTTGTCGGCTTCCACGCCTTCGGGCAGAGCCCACACACGCTCGAACTTTCCGGCGAATCGTTCCGAGTGCGTTTTGGATTTCTTTTCGAACTTACGCTCGCCGGAGACATGCAGATTCCGGTCGCGGACTTCGATCTGAATGTCTTCCTTCTTCACTCCGGGCAAATCGAAATCGAGCACGAAGTGAGTCTCGGTCTCTTCGAGATCCGCCGCAGGCGAAAAATCAGCCGGGACGTTATCGTCGAAAAGACGATTCAGTTCGTTGTCCCACAGGGCCGGTGGCCACGCGCGACGGGGAGCGGAATTCCATACGGTGAGAAAGCTCATGACTATCCTCCTTGGTTTAAAGTTTAGGGGCTCTGCCGGTTTTCCAGCGGCCCTCTTACAAGAAACAAAGTGGGAATGGTTTTTTTGGAGTCAAGGGAGCGGGGCGGTCAGAGCGACTGAACGAGACGACGGAAAGTGTCACCTCTGTCTTCATAATCCCGGAACATGTCGTGGCTCGCGCACGCGGGAGAAAGCACGACGCTGTCGCCGGAAACGGCGCTGGACGCGGCGAGCTTCACGGCTTCGTCGAACGTCGCCGCCTCGACGATGGGCACCGCTCCGTCGAGAACCGCGCGAAGCGCGGGCTTCGCTTCTCCGACGAGAACGGCGAGCTTGCACTTACGCGAAGCTTCCTCGCGAAGCGGCGAAAAATCGATGGCCTTGTTACGCCCGCCGGCGATCCACACCACTTCTTTCGACGGAAACGAGCTCAGCGCGGACAGAGCGCTGATGGCGTTCGTGGATTTCGAATCGTTGAAGAATTTGACCCCGGCTTTTTCGCGGACGAGCTCCATGCGATGCGCCATCGCGCCGAACTCATCGATGGCGCGCTGAATGCCCTCGACCGAAGCTCCGAGAGCAAGGGCGGCGCAAGCCGCCGACGCGACGTTTTCTCGGTTTCGCATTCCGGAAAGTTTTCCGCTCGTTTCCAGTACCGCGTTTTCCCGCGTGAGATGAATGCGCTCGGTCTTTTCGTCGAGCCAGGCGCCTTCGCGGCCTTTGGCGAGCGGCGAAGTCGAGTACCAAACCACTTTGCCGGGAGCCGAAAGCGCGAACTCCTCGTGAACCGGGTTGCCGACCTTGAGCACGGCCACCGTCGATTCATCTCCGAACTTGAGAAGGCGCTTCTTCGTCTCGTGGTAGCTCGCGGCATTCGGATATCGATCCATGTGATCGTGCCCGATGGGCGTGAAAAGCGTGACCGCGGGGGTGATGGTCTCGAGGGTTTCGAGCTGAAAGCTCGAAAGCTCGACGACGATGGCATCGACCGATTTTCTTTCACAGACCAGATCCAAAACCGGATGGCCGATGTTTCCGCCCAGATAAACTTCCTTGCCCGCCGCTTTAAGCATGGCGGCGGCGAGCGTACACGTCGTCGTCTTGCCGGCGCTGCCGGTGACGGCGATGACCGGAACCTTCACGCGCTCGAAGGCGAGAGACGGCTCGTTGGTGACCCGCACTCCCGCGGCAAGCGCGGCCTGAACGGCGGGAAGACTTCTCGGAACTCCGGGGCTCAGCACGACGAGATCGGCGCCGGCGAAAAGAGCGGAGTCGAAAGGACCAAGCTGAAACTCGACGGTCAGGCCTTCACAAAGAGCGCGCCCGGCCGCGAGCTGATCCCACGCCTTCGAGTCGCACACGGTGACCCGCGCCCCTTCGGCGCAGAGAAACCGAACGGCGGCGGCGCCACTCTTGCCCAATCCAACGACCACGGCTCGCTTCCCTTTGAGTTCAGACATGAGGGACCGTTCTATCTCAAAGCGAGTGGGGGAAAAACAAATATTTAGTCATTAAAATCCAAGCACTTGACAGGTATTGATGCGGCGCTTTCAAATGGGGTAGAACGTGCCCCTAGTCCTGAGAGAGAGTGAAGCCCAGCTCCATGCCCTGGATACGCCTACAAATACTGTTCCTATGCCTAGCGAGTGCGAGCTACGCCTTCGCCGCCGCCGAGGAATGGGAGCTATGCCCCGGCATCCGGCTGAAGGCTCCGGAGAAAATCGACTTCACCGATACCGAGATGGTGTTGATGTGTGGAGACGCCAATCTCAACGCGTGGAAGTCCGTGCCGCGGTCGCAAGCGATCTTTCACATGAAGGCGTTTCTTCAGGTGCGCGGTTATTACTACCCGACCCTCGATGAGAACAAGGAACGAGTGCTCGTCGACGTCGGCAACCGCACGACGGTCGACACGGTCGAGATGGAAGGCTCGGCCGCGAACCTCGATCTCTCGCGCTTTCGCGGGATCCGGGGACAGACGCTCACGCCCTCGCTTCTACAAGCCACCGAAAAGAGATTCCTGAGGGAGCTGCGGGCAATGGGCCACGCGTGCCCGAAGGTCGAGGTGCTCGGCTTTCCCGATCTGTCCCGGTTGAAGATCACGATAAACGCGGGACCGGTGGGGACCATCAGAGACATTTCCGTCGAGGAAGTGGAGGGAATGGACGCCGGCGTGCTTCAGCGCTACTACGCGTTCTATCCCGGAGCCATATACAACGAGCGGTGGCTCGATCTCACCGTCCAGCGAATCCACGCGAACGGTATTTTACAAAACACCCTTTTCGAAGCGAAGTGCGACTCGACCAACGTGAACCTTCTCCAGAAGAACGTTTCCGGTCCGCCGCGGCTCGTGACGATAGGCTTCGGCGTGAATACCGAAAAGGGTCCCGCGGTCCGAGCGTCGTGGAAACATTCCCGCGTCGGTAAAATGGGCTCGCCCATCGAAGTAAGCCTGACGGGTTACTACGGGGGCCGGCGCCGCAACGAGCAGGAAATCAGCGTCTATTCCCTCTGGTACTACCTGCCGCGGCCTTCCCGCTATCACCTGAAACCCATCGCCTCCTTCCGGCACGAAAGTCAGGCCAGCTACGAAACGCTCACCGCGAAAATCTCCCTTGCCCCGGGTTTCACCTGGGACGGACAAAACGCCGCGGGCTCACTCTACGCCGGCCCGGCCCTCTTCGGAGTGAAGACGCTGCGGGGAGAGGGCCGCCCCCAAACCGCCTATCTTACTCTCGGCGCGGATCTTTCCCTCACGAGCCACGATTTCGAGCTGTACCGAACCGCTCCCCGAAGCGGCTACGAGATCGTCACGGGAGGAAACTTCAGCCGGCGCGGACTACTCGGGGAATTGACGGCGCAATCCATTCACTTGGGCGTGCACCACCTTTGGAATCTGGGAAGCTACGACCCGCCCCTTTTCGTTCTCGGCGTACGCGCGAACGCCGCCACGACGATTGCTCCCACCGACGAACGCGCGGGGCTTCCCCCGACCTTGCGGCACTTTCTCGGGGGCTCTCAGGACTTGCGCGGTTTCGGCTTTCAGGAGATTCCCTCGACGAAAGGGGCGTTGACGGCGATCTACCTAAGTACCGAGCTCCGCCTCGCGTATCTGCTTCCCTGGAATCTGCAGCCCCTGGTATTCCTCGACATAGGCAAGACCGGATCGGACCCGCTGACGTTCGATCACCCTTGGCTCTACTCGCCCGGCGCCGGGCTCAGGTGGGAGAGCCCCATCGGCTCCTTTCGGGTTTCGGCGGCTCACGGCCTCATCAGCGGCACGCCGCCGCCGGGGTACACGGCGAGGTCGCACTTTCAGCTGTTCGTTTCCTACGGGGAGGAATTTTGAAGCGCTTCAGGCGCGTGATGGCGATCGTGCTCTGGCTGCTGCTCGGCGGAGCCGCGCTCGTTTCGCTAGCGCTCGTACTGTTCCTCGCGAGGCCCGAGGCCTTTCTGCCGAAAAATTCGATGTCTCTCGCCGCAAGCGCCGCCCGGCTCGCCGGCATTTACCTCACGTATCCGAAGGAGGCCGTACTGACGATCCAGTCGATCTCTTTCCGGGATAAACGGCTCACGGTGGATGCGCCAAGCCTTTGCTACGACGGAGTGGATCCGCACATCTCCGGTTGCTTCGGGGCGTTTCACGCGGAAGCGGAAATTCGTCTCGCCGCCTTCCCCCCAAAGATTCTCAAGCTGGGACCGGTCGAGGCCAAGGAAGGACGTTTTCGCGTGCAGCTCGAAGCAGGCGGTTCGGACGCCCCACCGGCGGACGAAGGCTCACCGAGCGGCCTTCCGAAAGACATCGCCCTTGGCCCCGTCTCCGTCGATTTCAAATCCCTTCGCATCGAAGCGCCCAACTGGGAGCTCGTGACCGCCGCCCATTTGCACACGAGTCCCACCTACGAAGTCGTCGCGAGCGGCCGGTTCACTCAGGAGGGAAAGCCCAAGCCCTTTTCTTTGAATCTCCGGGGCGAAGGCGATCAGCGTTCGGCGCGGGGCAAGCTCGACGGCTGGGTGGAAAACCCAATCCAGGAAATCAAACGCGTTGCTTTCGATACCTGCGGTTTCGATCTCAAGGCCATTCTGACCGAGAACATGCAGTGGAATCTGCTCTGCCCGACGGAACTGACCCCGGCGAAAAACGTGATCCCCGCGGAGTGGCGTGAGGGATGGGACGGAAAAGTTCGGCTGCTCGTCAGGGCCGAGGGCGGCACCGAAGGCTCCCGCGACCCGAAGGGCAACGTCGAAGTCGATCTCATGCCCTTCAAGACCGCCGTAGTACACGGCCGCGGAAAAATTCAGTTTCATCTCGAGGACGTCATCAAGGAGAAGCTCGCCGCGTCGGTGGAAGCCGAGGTGCACGTGGTCGACTTCCAGCGGGCGGTGAAGAACATCAAAGACAAATCATACGCCGTTCCAAGCCCGCTGAACGCGATGAAGGGAGAGCTTGCGCTTTCGACCAACGGAAAGGCGGAGATCGATCTCGCCTCCGGCCGCATTCCCTTCACGCTGGAAACGAAGCTGGGCTCCCCGGCGCAAAATTTCCATACCCGCGCGGAGGGAGCGCTCGGCTTCCGGCGCGAGAAGAAGAATACGGAAATCGATCTGGCCGCGGACATCGCTCTGACGAACGTGGAGCTCGTGCTTCCACCGCTGGAGCCCACGAAACTGCCGATGCTCTTCCCCGATCCCCGCATTCGCTTCCCGGAACGGGAAATCGCGGCATCGGAAAGCAACTTTCACTACCGCCTGCGCATCCACTCGCCTCCGGGATCGCCGGTCCGCCTGATTTCGAATCTCGCGAAGGGCCCGGTGCCGGTGAACTTGTCCCTTAACCTTTCCTCCGAATCTCCGGCTACCGGCACGCTGAGCGTGGCCTCGTTCCCGGTCGAGATACTTCGGCGCAAGGCCACCGTCCGCTACTTCAAGATCGAGCTTTCGGAAAATGCGAAAGCACCGCCGATTCGGGGCGAAGTGGACGTGCGCTACGCCGAGTACGAGCTGACGGTGAGAATCAACGGGACGACGGAGCAACCCCACCTTTCGATCGAGAGCGATCCGCCGCTGACGGAAGAAGACGCCTATTCCGTGCTCGTTTTCGGCAGGCCCCTGACGGAGCTGAGCCCTTCCGACGGCGATACGGTCGCGAACCTCCGGGCCGCGGTCTCGAACCGCGCCGTGGGTCTCGCGTCGATGTACCTGCTCGCGACGACGCCCATCGAGAGCGTCACCTACGATCCGACGGCGAACGTGTTCAACGCGCGCATTCGCATCGCGGACGGAACTTCATTGAATGTGGGAAGCGATTGGAGAAGCGTGACTCAGCTGGGAGTGAAGCGGAAGCTGAGTCCCTCGTGGATACTCAACACGTTCATCGATAACCCCTTCGGCGGGACTACCCAGCAGCAGCGGTCGGTTTCGTCTTTTCTGGAATGGTCGAAGAGATATTGAAGTCCGGCGGAACCCCGAAGGGCTCCGCCGGGACATCCGAAGCTTAATCGAGATTGTAAAAATCGAGCGGATCCGGCGTGCGGAACAAGCTGCTCTCGACCGCGATCGAGCAGTAGTCGTCCCAGCCGCGGTTTTCGTTCCTCGTATCGATGTCGCAGGGGCCTTCGGGGCGCATCTCGGTGACGCCGTTGTTGACGAATTTGTGAATCGTGCCCACCTCAGGGCTGTAGGACTGTTCGAAGATGAGGCGCCAGTTCGTCGGATACTGCGTATCCTGAACCGCCGTCAGACGGAGCAGAACGTCCTTGTCATCTACCAAGCCCGATCCCGGGCAAGGCACGGAAGAAATCTCGAGGTACGTTCCGATCAGCTGAGTGCCCTTCTTGTACTCGGCCATCTGCAAGCAGATATCCGGAGTGTAGAGGCCTTTGTTTTGAAGTTCGGTAACGAACGAAGAAGTGAGAAGGAAGCCGGCGACCGGAGTGCCGACCACTTGAGGATCCGTTTTGGGAAGCGACGGCGGATTCTTAGGAACATCCTTGCCGACCAACGCCTTTTTGGAGCAGGCGGAAAGAACCAAACCGGAACACAGAGCGAGCATCAGAAGTTTGCGCATGTTTTATCCCCCAAGGAAGCCTTAACGACTCCCTTCCCTCGGGGGCGCTTAGTGCAAGTCGTTTGCCAAACGGCCCATGTCTGCAGATCGGCTACCAGAGCCGTTCTTCGGCACTTCCGGGACGTAATCCGGCAGGGGGTTTTCGCGCCTTTACTCTTGTTAATGGAGACCCGGCCGCGCTTCCGGCGGTTTTGGAAATCGGGCGCAGAATTAATACATGAAGCTTACAAAAGGTTTTGAGTTCTGACTCTTCCCAGCGGGCTCCGAGGATGCGACACCCCTCGGAGCCCGCCCCTTCCCTCCAACTACACGACCTCTAACGTCCCCACGTCGGGTCTCATTCAGCCTTCCTGCTGGCGATAACGGGCGAGTAGCTTGTCGTAGGAGTTCGCCGCCGCTTGGATGGTCTGCTTCATCAGGGTCTTCATGTCCGTGATGCCGAAGACGTGTTCCGCGCCCTCTTCCACCACCTCTCCGACCGCTTGAAGATCTTTCCACACCGGCTCGTCGCCCTTGGTGTCGTAGACCGCGAACGCGATCTCGGCTTTGGGCTTGTAGTCGCCGGCCCCGATGAGGTTCTTGAGCCCACCGGCTTTTTCGAGCTGGATCCGCACCGTCGCCACCGCGATGGCGTCGACGCCGAGACTCTTCATGAGAGCTCGTCTCTCGTCGCCAGAAAGGCGATGCTCGATGGGATAGGGATCGATGACACCGTCCGCTCCGAAGGCTTCCATGCTGGCGGTAAGCGGCGGCCGGCTTTGCAGACCTTTCATGAAACGGGCGTGGAGCTGCTGATACGCCGGATTGCTCGCGACCGCATTGCGGTCGATGACGGTCCACTTCAGATCGCCCTTCAGTGCCTTACCGAGCCGGGCGTACATGTCGTTGGAGTGCTCGCTCGGTTTGGGAAGGCCGGGCCCCCAAGCGGGCATCGTGCCGTTGTCGTTCTTCATGCCGAGGAGCTTCCAGTTGAATCCCTTCGGCATCTCTTGCGCCACGAGAAAGCCCGTGACGGCCACTTTCTTGATGGAGCTGAGCCGGGTCTTGTTCACGTTCAAGGTTGAACAGCCGGTAAACGAAAAGGCGATGACGAACATCGCCGCGATGCGAATCGTGCGCTTCATAAAAAGTTTCCTTTCTGGAGAGTGGTTCATAGTTCGAGGCTACGCCCGCGGGTGGGGCGGTTCGATTCGGGAAAGTGTTTGTGATTCGATTCAGCTGGGTCGATCGGACCGCGGCGGAAAGGCCATAAATGACTGAAATCAGGGATCGATTCAGCTGGCGTGCGATCGCGCGTGGCAAAAGAATTCTTACCGCGATAGCTCGGTAGCAAGGGAAAGCCCAACTATGTATAATGCAACGCATTAATTTCCTTGGGCGAAGGCGGTTCCGTTGCGGGTTTCCCCGTTCAAAACGAAGCTCGAAGCCACTGGCGGGTTCTCCGAGCTCGTTCAACCGGTCCTGCTATTTCTGAACTTCTTTCTCATCATCACCATCTACAACCTGAGCAAACCGATTAAGGGCGCGCTGCTCGTGTCCGATCTCGGCGCGGGTTCGCTTCCTTACGTTTGGATCACGAGCGCCCTTCTCATCGGAGTGGTTGTCGCGATGTACGGACGGCTTCTCGATCGGATGCCCCGCTCGAAAGTTTTCACGCTCACGATCGCGTTCTTTGCGGTAACGCTCGCCGCGCTCGCGGTTCTGAGGGAAAGCTTCCCCCACACGATTCATTTTCTCTTCTATGTCTGGGGCGACGTTTTTCCCGTGGTTCTGGTGGAACAGTTCTGGAGCTTCACCAACGACGTCTTCGATACGAAGCGGGCGAAGCGCTGGTACGGTTTCATCGCCGCGGGCTCCATGACCGGCCAGATAGGCGGAGCCGTACTGACGATGGCTCTGGTGAAAGTGATCGGAACGTCCCAGCTTCTCTATGTCTGCCTGGGGCTCATGGGCGTCTTGATGGCTCTGACCCACCTCTCCCTGCGGCTCGGGGAAAAGGGAGTGGCCCCGGTGGTGCAGGCGAGAGAGGAGCGGGAAGGCCTGCTTGCCGGTTGCCGGCTCGTGGTGCGCCATCCGTATCTCGTGATGATTCTCCTGCTCGTCATGCTCTCGCAGGTCGGCACGACCCTCATCGATTTCCGCTTCAACTCGCTCATGCAAACACTCTATCCGACGGTGGACGGCAAGACGGCCTATCTCGCCAATCTCAACTTGTGGATCGGGCTCACGAGTCTCGTAATGATGCTTGGGCTCACGCGGCCGCTGCAGAAGTATTTCGGAGTGGTGGGAGGGCTGCAGGCGCTTCCGATCTCCAACATTCTCTGCCTCGCGCTAGTGACGATGTCCCCGGTTCCGCTTTCTCTGATGCTTCTGAAGATCAGCGACAAGAGCGTCGGCTACTCGGTCTTCCGCATATCGAAAGAAATGCTCTACATCCCAACGACGACGGAGATCAAATACAAAGCCAAGGCCGTCATCGACATGTTCGGCTACCGGTTCAGCCAGCTCATCGGCTCGGCGCTCCTGCTTCCCTTCCTCTACTTCATGAACGGCGAGAACATCGACCTGCTCATCCTTGCCGTCTTTCTCGCTCTCGGCGCCGTGGGTTTTTCCGTGGCCCGGCGTTACGCTTACCTTCGCGGCGGGGAGACGCCTGCGGTGAGCGCGTCTCCCGGTCTAGCTCCGTAAGCCGTAACCGTACGCGACCCGAACCGACGAGCCCAGCGTGGAGCGCGCGGGCGGCGGCGGCCTATCCGTCTCGCAGCTGCAGACGGGCTTTCGGGCAAGCAAGACGGTGAGAGCGATGATGACCAGCAAGTGATAGAACTTCAGCATAAGGACCCCCTTCGAGATCCAAGCTATTCCCGCCGGCCGCGGGCTTCATTTTCTGAAAGTGTTTATGGTTCGATTCGGGTGAGTCGAATCACGTAAAGGCTGGACGGGTACCGACCCAGACGTAGCGGGTGTTCTTGGCTTTGCCGACCTTCTTGAGAATACCTTCCTTCAACCAGCGGTTGAGAAGGCGGGTGGCGGTGCTTCGGGATTTGCCGGTGAGCCGCTCGATCTCCTCGCGCGTGAGCTCGGCGCTTTTCTCGGCCTGTTTGAGCGCGACGGAAGGCTTCACCCAGCGCTCCTCGCCCGCCTCCACTGGCTTTTCCTTCTTCTCGAAGAGCTCGTTCCACTCCTCGCGCTGCTCCAGCACGAGACCCATGCCGTGGGGACGCACGAAGCGGATTTTCTCCCACGAGCCTTGCGCGTAGATGCGGCCCGATTTCAGCTGGAACGTGAGCCCCGGCGTTTTGAGGGATTTCATCCGCGCGAGCAGATTGAACACCTTCGGATTGTGGATGATGGCATCGAACTTCGTGAGGCCGAAACAGACGAGAGCGAACTCCGCCACTTCGACGCAAGGTTTTCCGTGAAGCAGCTCGAAGGCGAGACACATGGGCTCCGACAGAACGTCTTCCCCTTTCGCCGTCGTCAATCGCAGCGCCGCGAGATCCACGGTGAGATCGGACGTCACCTCTTCGATACGGCAGAGAATGCGAAGCTGGGCCGCCAGTCCCTCGAGGGCCACGGGAGCCGGCTTCTCCGGATTCTCCAGGGACTCGACTAGACCGGCGAGATGCAGGTCGACGTTGTTCCACTGCGCGTGCGTTTTCAGCTCTTTCAAGCGTCGGCGGGCCTCACTCGTCTTTCCCTCTCTCAGGCACACGAGCCAGTCGAGAACCTGAAACTCGAAATCGTAAACCGGATAATCCGGCTGGCCGCCGGAGCGAAGGGAAAGCGCGAGGCGTTTCAAAGGACCTGTGCGCGCGGGCAGAAACAGCGCGAGCCAAAGAAGAGCGTTGCGGAACATTTGGGCATCTTCGGCCGTGAAGTTTTCGCGAAGCTTGGGAAAATCCAATCCCTGAAAGAGGCCCGTCACCCGATCCGCCGGAAAAACTTCAGGCCGCGTCAGCCACCGCCAAGTCCACAGGTAGAGGCGGTCCGCCATTTCGGAAGGGCGGAAGGCGTTCCGGTCGGCTTCGTGAACGAGCCCCTGCAACGTACGAAGGCGAAAGCTTTTTTGATGAAAGTAAGGACTCGCCACGAGAAAGCATTCCATCTCCGTGGGTTCCAGCTTCGAGTGAAAGCGGTGAAAGGGAAGCTCGCTGAGCCAAAGGCGATAGTAGGTGGCCTGGCTCACCGGAGGCAGCATGGGCCGCGAAAAAGCAGTGGCCATGTCGCCGCTTCGAAAGGCCCGGCGCATCTCGAGGGCTTCGAGCTGATTGCGGATATCCACCAAGGTCGCATCCAGCGCCGCTTCCTTTCGAAACAGCTCGCGGAAATCCTCGAGGGTCTTTTCGAACGGAAGCCCCAGATTCTCCAAACACAGCACCGCGTTCGCGAGCGCGATCATCGCGTGCGTCGGATGCTCGGCCCGGTTCTTCGCCAGCAGAAACTGTTCGAGGGCTTGGGAATAGTCTCCGTCGACGAACAAGGTGAGGCCCTTCTGCAACGGCAGATGGTAAGGAACCGAAAGCTCGTTTTTTGAGTAGTGCGCGTCGACCATGGAGATCCACTCTTTCGCCTGGCGGTGTTTGCCTTCGGCGCGGGCCAGCGAGGCGCAGAGTAGAACGTAGCTCGTGGCTTCGTATCCGCTGTCCTCGGTGACTTCACTCAACACGGAGGCATCGGGCGCTTTGGGTAATCCTAGTGCGGTCCGGATAGGCTCGAGGAGGAGGCGGCACTCATCAATCTGCTGATTGAAACGCCGTGCCCAGGCCTGGCTTAGCTGCGTACGGATGGGCGACGTTTCGGGCATATAGCACCGATGTAGCACCACCTCCCCCGGCCTGTAAAACCATCAACCGAGCCAGTCGACGAACCAGCCGGCGCCCAGATACAGGCCCCCGCCGACTCCCGACTTGAACGACAACTGGTAGCCGCCGGTCAGGTTGAAGCCCTGCTGCGTCTGCCAATCGAAGCCCAGCGACGTATAGATGTGGCTACCGCTTTGCGTGAACCCGCCGACCGAGAGCCCACCCGTTCCGGAGTAGGACAAGGTCGAGAAGTGCATGCCTACCGTCGGGGTGAAGTTCCAGCCGGGCACCATGCCCTTCAGGCCAACTCCGAAGGTCGTGGCGGTGGCTTCCGTCGTCGTGATGCCATTGCCCGAGATGTTGATACCGGTGGTCACGCTGATCTTTCCGAAGCCCGCCTGGGCCCGGAGAAAATCCGTGATCTGATAAGCGGCCCCGACTCCCAAGACGGTGGGATAGGGGTCACCGTAAGCGAGGTACATACCGGCACGACGCGACATGCGGTAACTCTCGTTCGATTCGTTCTTAGCGGCCTGCTTTTCGGCGCCGAAAGCGGCGCCCGCGATGAGACAACCAATCAGAAACAGAGCGTTCAGGAACTTGGGTTTGGACTTCATGAGTTCCTCCTTTCCTACAACGTTACGGTTGCGCGGGAAGTCGGTTCACTCGCCCAAAATGTTTATGAATCGATTCTCGTGGGTTGAATCGAATCACTTCACGCAAAGGGTCTGGCACGTGTAATTTTCGGTCGCCCAGCCGATGAAAGACTTTCCTTCTTTCGTGAAGGACAGAGTCTTTCGAAGCGCGCGATCCTTATGTTCTTCATCGAAGGCGAAGGTGTTCGTCCAAACGCACCCTTCCGCCTTCACCGCCGCTTTGGCGCGGGCGTCTTCCACTTGCTTGCGGTTCGGAAGGTGCATTCCTCTGTCGGCGCAGGTCTGGGCCGCGAGCTTGTACTCGGCGAGCGCGGGCTTTTTGCCTTGAACGAAATTAACGAGCTCGAAAGATTTCGGAGAGCAGTTTTCGCGCGCCATCTTTTGATTGAGCACGGTGATGAGGTACTGGCGCTCGGGGCCCGACATGTGAGGCGTTCCCACTTTCGGAAGCAACTTTTCGGACGGCGTGCTGATGACCGGCAACCAGCCGCGAGGGGGCATGGTGTAGCCGCTCAGCGCGTCCACCATGCGCGGTATAGACGTCTTACCCGCGGGCATCTGGTACGGTTCAATCTCCGTCATATCTCCGAGAACCGACAGATCGAAAGTTCCGTCGTTCTTCAGAAATTGCTGATGCGCGGGACGGAGGACACTGGTTGGATTCCAGCTAAGCTTTCCGTGGCAGGTCACGCAACGGTCGGCGAAAATCTGTTTGACCACGTTCGCGTTCGGCGGGCTCCAGGTGTCGCCGCAGATGTCTTCCGCAGGGGACTCTTCCTCGATGCCGGCCCATTCGTTGATGAGCTTCTTCTCGTCGGGCGTGAGCTGATCTTTCGCGGCGGGGGGCATCGCCCGGACGCCGGGTTTGTGGTTTAGGGCTCCAAGAATCTTGCCCTTCCACTCCTCAGTCGGCAGATCGTCGTCGGTGAACTTGCCGTCGCCGTAATGGCAGGACTGGCACTTGTTCGAGAAAATCTCCTTCACCTTCGCCTGGAGCGCTTCGCCCGTGGGGCGGCCCCCATTGGAAGCGTCCGTCGCATGCTCGGCATGGGCGGAAAAGGAAATCAGAACGGCGACAACAAACGTGAGAAACGGCATGGGCTACCCTCCACGCTCTCCCCCACGACCACCGGGACGGGAATACGCGTGTGCGTTGGTAAAATTGCAACCGGGAGGCCAATATTTTCGCGAATACTCGAAGGAATCAAAGCACGCGGGCGAAGCGCGGATCGGCACCCCCCGTCCAGAACCCCTACACGAGTTTCGAACGGCTACACATTTGCGGGAGGTGAATTCCGGATTTTCCCGGTGTTGTCTTCACCACTTGCGCCTTCCCTTGGACCGCTGGCTCCAAAGCGCCGACTCCGAAGACGGCCGGAATTCGGCTGGCTTCGGAGGAGCGATTCGGGCTATGAGTGCTCCATGGATTGCCGCGTAGGCTGCGGCGCCTGTTGCACGGCGCTTTCAATCTCGAGTCCCATTCCGGGAATGCCCCAGGGCAAACCGGCGGGGGTGAGGTGCGTGAATCTGGACGCCGCGAATCTCTGCACGATTTGGGGAACGGAGGCCTATCCCGTGGTGTGCCGCAACTTCCGCCCGGAGCCTCTCGTGTGCGGCGACACGAACGAGCAAGCCTTTCAACTCATCGCCGACTTGGAAAAAGCGACTCAGCCGAGAAACGCCTTCACCGGCGCATTTTGATCCAGAAATAGAGCGGCGAAACCGCGCAGCAAGGTGGGACGCACGCGCGACTCTTCCACGATGGTGAGGAACGTTCCCTCCTCCTCCGTGGGCTCGAGCTCGCAGGTCCACGTGGACTCGAACTGGGGCTCGGAAACTCGGAGCACTAGACGCTTCGGCGCTTGCGCGGACTCGGTGACGAGCTTCATCGGCAAGCCGAATTGGGAGACCTGCCCCCGATCGATCAGAGAGCTCCAGATCTCCGTGGGCGGCACGGGATACTCCGTGCAAAACACCCGGCGGCGAAGCGGCGGAAGCCGGCGGCCGTACCAATACACATAAAGCGCGAGAAGGCCGGTGGCGGCCAACAGGGGAGCGAGGAGAAGCAGCGCGAGTTTCATAACGACAGGGAACATAATCTATGGCAAATCCCTGCGCTATGCACTTTTTGATACTGCTCCATGGCAGCCGCCCCACGTTGTTGAAGGACATGACCCCTCAGGAAGGGGAAATCGTGGGAGCGCACTTCGCCTACCTCAAGCGGGCCATGGTCGAAGGAAAGCTCTTCATGGCCGGGCGTTGCGAGGATAAGCCGTTGGGAATCGCGGTGATTGAGGTGGAAAACGAAGCCGAGGCGAAGGCTTTTCTGGCCGGCGATCCGGCGATTGAAAAAGGCGTGTTTAGAGGGGAAGTGCACCCTTATCGGTTGGCGCTTTCGAAGTAGAACTCAACGTTAAAGTTAACATTAACTTTAACGTTGAATGGAAATGGGGGGCGGCGGGAGTTGCCTCCCGCCGCCTGTCTCTCACGCTTGATAACTCAAGGGAGCGGCTCTCACCGCTCAACTCAAAACGCGAAAAACCCCCGGAAAACGGATCAAACTTTCTTCTTATTCCAGAAATGAAAGACGCCCATGCCCACGAGCATCGCGGCGGTAAACACGAGCGGCTTCTTCGTAAGGCTGGAGAGCGAGACCAAGGCGGGACCCGGGCAAAACCCGGCGAGTCCCCATCCCA
>CAZZHG010000105.1:0-16567 GCA_964653655.1 uncultured Pseudobdellovibrionaceae bacterium | reverse complement strand
AAAAATCCATTCCGGATGTGCCCATTTTTCTAAACTCGCCCTTGGGCATCGAGGTCACTCGGGCTCTCAAGGATTTTCCCGACTGGCACCGGCTCAGCTCCGCGGAATCCGATGCCCTCTGCCGGACGGCCACCTGGGTGGACGACACCAAATATTCTCAAGCCCTGCTCAGAAACAAGAAACAGAAGATTGTAATCGCCGGAAGCGGCATGGCCACGGGCGGAAGAATCCTGGACCACTTCGAAAAGTGCCTGCCTGAAGCGCGACATACGGTTCTTCTAGTCGGATATCAGGCCGTCGGAACCCGGGGCCGCTTGCTGCTCGACGGGGCGCCCGAACTGAAAATTTACGGCCGCTTTGTTCCCGTAAAAGCGAAGGTCGAGGAGATTTCCAGCCTTTCGGCCCACGCCGATCAGGCCGAAATCATGACTTGGCTGCGGGGTTTCAAGAAAAAGCCCCGCATGACTTTCTTAGTGCACGGTGAACCTCAACCCGGCGACGCGCTTAGGGTAAAAATAGAGCATTCCCTCGGGTGGAATTGCGCCATTCCAAATCCGGGGGAGAAGTACAAAATCGAGTAAAGGTACCTAAGATGGAAGAGACTCTGAAGAACCTGGGCCCGTTGGCCGCTCTCGTAGGAATTTGGGAGGGCGACAAGGGCGACGATGTCGCCCCTTCGGACGACGAGCGAACCATCGCCGCCGTGAGCAAGTTTCGTGAGCGAATCGTCTTTGAAGAAATTAGACCCGTCGATAATCACGAGCAATGGCTTTACGGATTGCGCTACTCGACGACCGCCACCCGCATCGGGGAGACCAATTCCTTTCACGAAGAGCTCGGGTACTGGCTTTGGGATCCAGCCGACCGGCAAGTGATGAAATGCTTCATCATTCCTCGCGGGATGGCCGTGAATGCCGGGGGCACCGTAGAGCCGAATGCGAAGCAGTTTCTGCTATCGGCCAAGGTAGGAGACCCCGTTTACGGGATCTGTTCCAATCGATTTCTGGACAAGGAATTCAAAACTCTGCGATTTGATCTGAAGGTGACCCTCTTGAACGAGAATAGCTTCAGTTACGAGGAGGACACTCAGCTGCAGTTAAAGGGACAGTCCGCCATCTTCCACCACACGGATAAAAACACCCTGAAGCGAATTCAGAACTCCGGCCGGTAGACATTTATCGAAAAAGACGAAGAGGGAGAGCCTTCCGTGGCTCTCCCCCTTCCTTTACTACTTAACCGTTTTTGAGCTCAGCTAGCCTTAGCGGCCGGCGACCTTCAGGACCTCGTCGAGCATCTCGTTCGCGGTCGTGATGGATTTCGCGCTGGCCTGGAAACCGCGCTGGGCTTTGATCATGTCCACGAACTCCTTGGCGAGATCCACGTTGGAGTTTTCGAGGCTCAGCGGATCGATGCTGCCCCGGCCGTTGGTGTTCGCTTTGCCGATCTGGGCCTGGCCCGAGGTGACCGTCTCGCTGAACTGGTTCTCGCCGACCTTCGAAAGCCGTTCCGTGGCCTCGAAGCGCGCGATTCCCATCTGGCCGAGAGTCTTGTTCTGGCCGTTCGTGTAGACACCGGTGATGATTCCGTCCTGGCTGATGCTCGCGTCCGCGAGAACACCAGCGCCGTAGCCGTCCTGAACGTTACGGAAGGCGGCGCTCTTCGAGCCGTAGGAGGTCGTGCCCTTCACGCCGGTACCGAGCTCGGAGATCGGATCGCCGAACTCGAACTGGAGCGCCTGATCGGGAACCGCGCCGCCGGAGAAGTTGGAGTTGATGACCTGCTGATCGGAGGCCGAGAGCTTGCCGAGCTCGTCGAAGATCAACGTTCCCTGAGAGACGACCTCCGGATTTCCCGCGACGCCGCCGTTCAGGTTCGCGCCGTCGGTCATCGCATGCCATTCCCAGGTCGATTCGCTCGTCTTGGTGAAGAACATATTGACCGGGTGCGCGTTTCCGACCGAATCGAATACCTGCAGAGCCGTCGAGAACGTCGACGTTTCCGCGGGCCGTCCGAGATCGATGGGCTGGGAGACCTGGGCGCGGGCGTCCAGATTCACGTGCATCTCGATCTTGTTCGTGGGTTTCGCCGGAATGGTGTTGAACGGGATGCGCACGTCATCGAGCTTGCCGCTGATCTTGCCGTCATCGAGCGCGGTGTAGGCCTGAACGCGTCCTCCCTGGAGGTTCGTGAGCCAGCCGTCCTTGTCGAAGCGGAAAGAGCCGTCACGGGTGTACGTGAACCCGTGCTTGTCGCTTTTCACGACGAAGAAGCCGTTTCCGTTGATGGCGAGATCGGTGCTGCGATCGGTTTTCGTGATGGCGCCCTGAGTGAAGAGGTTGGTGACCCCTCCGACGGTGACGCCGCGGCCGATTTGCGACGGAGAGCCGCCCGACCCGAAGTCCTGAGCCAGGAAGTCCTGGAACTCGGCACGGGAGGATTTGAACCCAGTCGTATTGGCGTTGACGATGTTATTGGTGACAGTGGCGAGCATTTGGCCGTGGGCTTCCAGACCGGAAATAGCCGAGGCCATTGAAGAGACGACACCCATGGTTTTCCCCCTAGTGGACAGAAATGAGAACGGACCCTTCCCGACCCGTTCTCTAATTTATCTCGGAGCTTCTGTGGAGGAACCACAGGCCAGCTCGAGAAACTGCGCCGTCGCCGGGACCCTCCCGGTTACGGTTGCCATCCTTCTGCGGCATCCTCAAAGATTCGCGTACTCTGCCATTTAGACGGTACGCCGAAGTTTGAGACTGCCTACTCAGACCAGGACGGCGGAATCGATATTCGTGAAAATCTTTTCCTTCAGCTGGGACCGATCCATCGCGGTAATGACCGTTCTGGATTTAATGTTGGCGATGACCGCCACGTCGTCGGCGAGAATGAGTGCTTCACGGCTGCCCTTGGCTTCGGCCGCGTTGATACCGGAGCTGATCCGGCTCTCCAAGGCCTCGCTCCACGGGATCTCGCGCGAGCGGATCCGCGTTTCGGCGTGCTTGGAGAAGTTGACCTGCTTATCGAGGACTTTCTGGAATTCCGAAGGCCCGGCGGGCGCCCCCGGTTTGCCGATGGGCCCTTTCGGGTCCGTCGCCGGCGTCGTCGGCGCTATCGCCCCTGACGCCCGGTAGAGTTCGCTGATGCTCATCTTCCGAACCTCCCGATGAGTTGGCTCATGTCGCGTCTCGGCGGCTCGTCCATGTCCACCTCTTCCGCTACTTCCGGGGCTTCGGGCGCTTCAGGCGTCTCGGGAGCTTCGCCGCTCTCCGAGTTTTCCGCGAGGCTTCCCAAGGTGATTACCTTCGGAAGCTTGGGAGCGGCGGCTTGAGCGCCTTCACCCGGCTTTGCGGGAGCGGCGGGCTTGTCCGACGGAAGCGAAACGCGGGATACCTTCGACAGCTCGATTTTGGTCGGGCCGCTTCCGGTATCCACGAGCAACATCGTTTGATTGCCTTCGGTCTCGATGCCGGTGACCTTTCCCGAGATCTCGGAACCGAGCTCCTTGGATTGGCCGTTGCGATCGACCCCGTAGATCTTGAACGCGTACTTGCCGCCCGAGACCGGCTGTCCGGCATTGTCCTTGCCGTCCCAGACGACCGCACCGTTCGCGTCTTTGCCGTTGAGCTCCATTTCGCGAACGAGCGTTCCCGCTCCGTCGTAAATGGTGGCCTTCACGGGAGTGGCCTCAGCGTCGGGTAGATACTTCAGCGCGACGGCTTCGCCGCCCTGAAGATCTACCCGACTCCCTGAGGCACGCACCTCGCGACCGATCATTCCCAGGGCCTGCAGCTTCGTCTCGTCGACTTTGCCGCCTTGGAGCCCCTCGATGCCTTTGCCGATATTCGACAGCTGCTCCAGCTGGCTGAATTGAGCCAACTGAGTCGCGAACTGTTCGTGATTCAGCGGATTCACCGGGTCCTGATGCTGGAGCTGTGCCATGAGTAGTTTGAGAAAGTCGTCCTTGCCCATTGCGTTCTTGGACTGGACGGCCTGCTCCGGCTCCCGCATCAGATGCTTGGGAATGGAGGGCATTACCGGTTCCATTACCTACCTCATCAAATCCGCAAATCGACCCGACCGTTGCCCGTGACCGAAGCCACGGGGCGCATCGCCATTTGCGGAGCGGACTGGATTACCGTTCCTCTGCGGTTGGAATCCGAGAAGGAGCGGCCTTGTCCCTGGTTGTTCTGCGTGTTGCCGGCGTTCCGTCCGTCGTGCATTCCCGCGAAGGATTGCCCGAAGGAAGAGGAATCGCGGTGGACCGAAACGTCCAGCTTCGCGAGATGCAAGTCGTGAGACTGCATCGCCGATTTCAGCTCGCCGAAGTGGCTCTCGAGCGCGTTCTTGGCCTGAACGCTTTCGGAGCGCATTTCGATCTCGACCCGGTTGCCCGAGGTCTTGACCTTCACCTCGATCTTGCCGAGATCCGGCGGATCGAGGGCCACGGTCATCTCACCTCCGCCTTTCTGAACGAGTGTTTCCACTCTCTGAAAGACTTCGGGGATCGCCACATTTCCCGTGGAAGCGTCTACGGATTTGGAATCGGCCGTGTGTACCGCCGATTCCGCCTTGTGCGCCGAGGGCGCCGGGGCGAAATCGAGGGACGACAGACTCTGGCCATCCTTTTTCTTCAACGGAGCCGTTTCCGGCTTCGCTTCGGAGAGGACCACCGCGGGAGCCGCGGTGTTGGTTTGAGTTTCGACGGCTTTTTCCGGTTGAAGGCGCGCGTCGGGCGCGCCCTGTTTCGGGGTTTCGGCAACGGAGTCACGAGACGAGACGTTCCCGGCGTACTTCTTCGCCGCGAGCGCCTGTCCCTGGCGGGAGATCGACACGTCGACCTCCTGCTGACCGGAAACCTTCTGGAATCCCTCGAGAGAGATTCCGGTTTCCTCCTTTTGAGGTCCCTGCACCTGCTGCATTCCCTCGGCCGCTGGAACCGCCGATGATAGGGCGGTATCTTGTACGGTCTGGGTCTGCAGCTGGAGCGTGGACCATGCGGGTTTCGCCGTATCCGATTGCGTCGTCAAAGCGTCCGCAGTCGGCTGATTGGCCACGGCCTTCGTCGGAGCCGGCTGGATGGCCGGATTCATCGAAGGCATGGGCATAGCGGCAAACATCGCCTGCAAGGGATCCTTCGTAGGATCCTTCAGCATCTTCTCAGGCGAGGCCGTCCCGGGAGCCAGAAGTGATTCCGGCGTCACGGGAGCTTGGGTACCCTGGAGGCCCAGCAGGTAGTCCATGAAGTTGAACTCCCCTGTCTCCGGTTGCCCTTGGCCCAGCATTCCCTTCATGAGGGAAGATTGCTGGGGTACTACACTGGGTATAGGCTGCATGCCATATTCACCCCCTTCCGATGTGTATTTTTGGAGAGCCCTAATGCTCTGCCGTACTTCATTGACCCGAAACGTTGTCCTTGTTGGCGGCGAGCTCGCGCGACAGATGGCGCTCGGTGATCGCTTTCGCCTTTTCCGCGGGCATGAGGCCGAGAATCTCGGCGGCCCGTCCGGAGGACATCTTCTTCAAGAATTTGGTGGCGACGGTTACGTCGAGCTTTTCGAACACCTTCGCCGCGCGTTTCGCTTCCATCTTTTCGTAAATGGAGAGAAATTCGTCGGGGTGCTGATCCGGCTTGGCCTCCGCCGTATCGAGCCGCTGCCGCAGTTCGTGGATCGTCTTTTCGTAGCTCTTTATCTGCTCGGCGAGCGCCGCTTCCTTGTCGGCGACGGCGGCTTCCCGGCGGGTGACCGCCTCTTCCTTTTCGTTCACGCCCTTCTCGCGCTCCTGAACCGTGCGCTGAAGAGACTCGACGCCCGTTTCCGCCGCCGGCTTTTCCGCGGCGGAGAGGTGGCTGAACTTCAAAAGACCCACTTCGTAAAAGAGCCAAACGGTGACGAGCGCGGTAAGTGCGACGAGCACGCCCGAGACCTTACCGAAGGGTTTCGCTTTGGCCTTCGGGGCCGGGGAGCTGAGTGGAATGTCGCCGACTCGGATATTTTTCATTCTGCCTTCACCCGTGATTTCAGAATCTGGTAGTTGTCGTCGAGCCGCTTCTGGTCCCGTCTCGTCTCGATCATCCGGAAATCTTTCAGCCGTTTGCCCCTCAGGGACTCGAGGCCTTTTCTCTTCATCAGGATCCGGTTCAGCTCCGCTTTCTTCAGGCCGATGGCCGCCTGTTTCTCCCGGATTTTCCCTTCCAGCTCCCGCATTTCACGGGCGTCGGCGGGAATCTTCTGGGCCCGGTAGGGCGCCCATTCCAGAGAAAGCTGGAGGCCGTCGCCCCCGAGAAGCCGCTCCAAATTCGCTTCCAGCTCCGACTTTCTCGCCGCGAGAAGCTCGGCCTCTTTCAAGAGCCGGGCGATCTCCATGCGAAGGGAGCTTTCCTCGACTTCCGTCCAGTCGAGCGCCTTCTGTAACGTGAAACGAAACCGCACTTATGAAACCAAAGCTTCGAGGGCTTTCCTCGAGTCGTAAAAGGTGACGTTCTCGTCCCGCTCCTGCTTGAGAAACTCCCGGATGAGCGGCTCAAGCTGCATGCACTCGTCGATTTTTGCGTCGGTGCCCCGCACGTACATGCCGTACTGAATGGCGTCCTCGTTCTCCTGGTACCGGGCGAGCACTTCCTTGAGACGCCGGGACGCGGTGGAGTGTTCCTTCTTCACCACTTGATCCATCACACGGCTGATGCTCGTCAGCACGTCGATGGCCGGATAGTGGCCGCGGTTCGCGAGCCGGCGCGAGAGGACCACATGTCCGTCCAGCAGCGAACGGGCGGAGTCCGCGACCGGATCTTCCAGATCGTCGCCTTCGACCAGTACCGTGTAGAGACCGGTGATGGAGCCCTTCTTACCCCAGTTCCCGGCCCGTTCCACGAGACGCGCCATCAAACCGAACACCGACGGCGTGTAACCTTTGCTCGTCGGCGGCTCCCCGGCCGCCATGCCGATTTCACGCTGGGCCATGGCGAAACGAGTGAGCGAATCCATCATGAGAAGAACGTTCTTGCCCTGAGCGCGGAAACTTTCCGCCACCGCGGTCGCCGTGAAGGCGCCGCGCACGCGCCGGACGGCGGACTTGTCCGCGGTCTCGACGATGACGACGCTCTTTTTACGGCCTTCAGGGCCCAAATCTCTTTCCAGGAACTCGCGGACTTCACGGCCACGCTCGCCGAGCAGTGCTATGACGACGACGTCCGCCGACGTATAGCGGGCCATCATGCCGAGCAGCACGCTCTTGCCGACGCCCGAACCCGCGAAGATTCCCTGGCGCTGACCCTTTCCGCAGGTCAGGCAAGCGTTCACGGCGCGGACACCGAGATCGAGGGGCTCGTGAATCACTTCCCGATCCATCGGATTCAGGGTGCCTCCGTAGAGCGGGGCGCGATCGGTGGCTTTAGAGAACTTTCCTTCGTAGGAGACGCCGAGGGAGTCGATGACGTCGCCGAGCAAGGCGTTCCCCACGGGGACCGAGGCGTTCCCCTCGTCCAGATAAACCAAATCGCCGAGCTGAACGGCGCCCAGGTGGTCGAGCGGCATGGCCACGTGACCCTGGGGGTCGAGACTCACCACTTCGACGGCGATGGGGCCGTTGGCCGACTGAATCGAACAAAGCGATCCCACCCGAACGTTCGGGATCTGAATCCGCACGGCATCGGCGCGAAGCGACTTCACTCTTCCGAAGATCCGGAAGAAGCGCTCGTTCTCAACCCGCCTTTGGAAGCTCTCCAATTTCAATTGGGGTCTCTCCTAACAATTCTTCGACAATCTTTTCCAGCCGATTCCACTGGTCGCCGGGCGAGAAAACCGTGCCGCCCATCTCGGTTTCGCAACGGATGTCGCCGTCGGCGAGAAGCGGATCCTCGTGCCAGCTCCAGGAGCGCCCCATGGGACCCAGGTGGTTCGCCAGGCGGTGGAACTGGGCCGTCGCAAGATAAACGCGGACTTCCGAACGTTCCGACAAGCCTTCGAGGCTCTCTCTCAGCCAATGCTGGATGCGTGACACGATCTGAGCGTCGTTCGGCACCATGAACCGCTTGAGCAGTTTCGCGAGCGACCGGATCCAGAGCTCTTCGTGGTCATTCAGCCGGGCCTCTCCCTTCTGGAGAACCGTCTGACAAACCCGAGTTACCTCGTCCCTCAGCTCGGCCACTTCAGCCGCGGCTTCCTGTCTTCCGACCAGAAGGCCTTCCTGACGGGCTTCTTGCGTGATCTTGGACCGCAGCTCGGCTTCTCCCGCCGCAATCCTGCTTCGGATTTCGCCGCCGACCCGCGTCTCGATGAGCCGATCGAGCTCCGCCTTCAGAGCCGGATCCGCCATGAGCGTCGTCCACAGCGTATCGGACATCTGAAACGCGGGACTGTCGTCCATGGCTTCCGGGCCCGAGAACCCCTCGTCCTTGAGGACCTCGGGGTTGAAGGGAATGAATGCCTCAGGGGATGAGCTCATTTTCCTCACCTACTCCTATGACGATTTTTCCCTCTTCCTCGAGCCGGCGGACGAGCGTGACGATCGAACGCTGCGCCGCTTCGACTTCCGAGACCTTTTGCGGGCCGAGGTCGCCGAGGTCTTCCCTGAGGATGGCCGCCGCGCGTTCCGACATGGCGCTGAAGAACTTGGAGAGGATCTCCTCCGGGGCGCTCTTGAGCGCGAGGAGCAGCTTGTCTCCGGGAACTTCGCGCAGGATGAGCTGGATGCCGCGCTGGTCGATCTTCGCGATGTCCGTGAAGGTGAACATGTGCTGCCGGATCTCTTCCGCGAGGATGGGATCCTTGTCCTCGATGCGGGCCATGAGAGAGTTCATGGTCTTCTTGTCGAGGTTGTTCACGAGGTCGGCCACCGCCGCGACTCCGCCGAACTGGTTTCTCTGGACCTTGCCCATGGAGAACAGTTCTTTCTTCAAAATCTCGTCGAGCTCGTCGACTTTTTCGGGCGACACATACTCGAGGTTCGACATGCGCAGCACGATTTCCGCCCGCAGCGATTCGGGGAAATGGCGGATCATGCCGAGCTGCTTGTCGAGATCCATGTGGGCGATGACGAGGGCGATCGTTTGGGGATGCTCGTCCACGAGAAATTCCGCGAGGGTCTTGGGATCGACCGTCTCGAGCACCGACAGATGCCGGCGCTGGATGAGGTTCACGCCGCCCTTGGTGGTGCCGAAGATTTGCTTCGCGCGCTCTTCGCCGAGGCCCTGGCTGACGAGCTCCGGGCTCGTGATGTTTTCTTCGAAGATGATCTCTTCCTTCTCGTTCAGCTTATGCAGGTATTCACGCAGAACCGAGTTGATGAGCGGGATGGGAGCCTTTTTCATGCTGCCCATGACGTTCAGGAGGCGGCGTACGTCGGAGTCCTTCATGCCCTTCATCATCTCGAAGGCTTTGTCCTTGCCGATGACGTTGAACAGAACGGCGGTCTTCTCCAGACCGGACAGATGCATTTTTCGGTTGGGTTTCATCATGACGCAGCCTTTATGGGTTCATTCGCCGCTTGCTCTTCGAGCCAGTCCTGAACGATACGGAAGCCCTTCTTCGGATGCAGGCCGAGCTTGTCGAGGATGCGCTTACGCAGGTCTTCTTCCTCTTTCTTCTCGAGGGGCTCGGAGTCTTCGATGGCCGCCGACGCTTGCGTTAGGGCGAGCACCTGCGCTCCCGTGGCGCCGCTTTCGATCTCGGCGACGGTACGGGGGAATACGTTGAGGTTGTCTTCCTCGGGCTTGCCGAAGACCCAGCGGAGCATCGGGCGCACCACGAACCAAAGGAGCAGAAGCGCGCCGAGTCCGATGAGGCCGAAACGGACGTAAGGATTGTTCCGCGGGCTCAGGGGCGAGCCGACCATCGGCTCCTCCGCCGGGCCCATGTCGGGCTGGGCGAAGGGCATGGAAGTGATGGTGAGGCTGTCGCGCCGGCCATCGTCGAATCCGATGGAGTTGGCGACGAGATCCTTCAGCCGCTGCAATTCTTCCTGACTGCGGGGCGAATAAACTTCGGGGCCCTTGCCGTCCACGGCTTTCGCGTAATTGCCGTCGACGACGACCGCTACCGTCAGGCGCTTGATGCTGCCCGAGGGTTTGCTCGTGACGGTGACCTTGCGGGGCACGGCGTACTGGCTGTTGGAAGTGACTTTCTCGGAGTTCGTCGTGGCCATCGGAATCGGAGGATTCTGGGCCTCGGCTCCGGGGAGGTTGGAGCGGCTTCCCGGAATACCCACGGGGTTGGGACGGGAGCCGGTCGTGCTCTCCTCGTTCTTGACGTTCGATTTGGCGACGGTGCGCTCCGGATCGAACGTCTCTTCCGTCATGTTGCTCTTGCTGGAATCGAGCTCGGCGGTGACGCGGGCCCGGACTTTGCCGGAGCCGACGACCGGAGCGAGGATGTCTTCCACCCGCCGTTCGTACTCGTGCTCGATCGACCGCTGCTGCTCGAGCAGCGCGCTCGGCTTATCGCCGGTACCGTCGTCTCCGGGACGGTGGAGAAACTCACCGCGGGTGTCGACGATGCTGATCTGGGCGACGCTCAGGCCTTCGACGGCGCTCGCAACGAGATGAGCGATACCGGCGATTTCCTGCTTGTTGGGCTTTTGGCCGCGGGAGAGCTCCAGAACCACGGATGCTTTGGGCGGATCTTCCTCTTCCAAGAACGTCTTCTTGGGGGGCAAGCTGATATGAACGCGGGCGCGCTTCACCGACTTCAAGCGCTCGATGCTTCGGGTGAGCTCACCCTGAACGGCGCGCACGTACTGGATCCGCTGCACGTAGGTGGACATGCCGAGAGTCGAGCCGTCGAACTTCTCGAAGCCCACCACGTCCTGACCCGGGATGCCGTCCTTCGCGAGTTCCAGGCGGGCGGAGTCGACCTTGCTGCCGGGAACCGAGATCGTCTGACCGTCATCGGCGACGACATAGGGAATCTTCTGCTCGCCGAGCTTCTTCACTACCGCGCGCGACTCATCCGGCTGAAGGTCCGTGTAGAGAACTTTCATCGGATCGCGCTGAGCCAGCGCGGAGAGAGTGGCAATCGTAACCACCAGGAGGGCGGCGCCGCCGCCGATAAGGCCCTTTTTCATGCCGGACAGACCTTGCCAGAAGGTCTGCAGGGTTTCCATCCACTGTTTCAAAGTCTCATTCATGGATTACGCGCTTTATCTCGGTGAGTTAGAGAAAGAATCAGACTTGCATCGCCAGAACCTGGTTATAGGCTTCCAGCGCTTTGTTGCGGACTTGGACGAGAAGCTTCAGGGCGGTTTCCGCCTTTTCGAACCCAATCATCGCTTCGTGCAGATTTTCCGTCTTACCGACGGCGAGCGCCTTCGCGCCGGCGTCGGCGGACTGCAAACTCTCGTTCGTGTCGGAGATGGACTTCTTCAAAAAAGATCCGAAGCTGCCTTCGGCGGAAGCCGGCGCTTCTTCGCCACCAGTGATCTCAGGCAGCTGGGGGATCATGGAGTTAATCTTGCCTATATCCATCTATTATCTCCTTCCGATTTCCAGGGCTTTGTTCATCATGCCGCGGGCCACGTTGATTGAGGTCACGTTGGCTTCGTACGTGCGGCTCGCCGTAATGAGATTCACCATTTCTTCCATGGTGTTTATGTTCGGATAGGCCACGTAGCCGTCGGGGTTCGCGTCCGGATGGTCGGGCGAATAGACCATGCGGGGCGGATTCGGGTCCGACACCACGTCCACGACCTTCACCGGGTGCACCGGATTCTCGACGGTCTCGCCGAGAACGCTCGCGAAGTCCCGCTTCGGCTCGGAAGCGAAGATCGGATCCTTGCGGCGGTAGGGGCCGCCTTCGGGCGTCCGGGTCGTCTGAGCGTTAGCCAGGTTGCTCGACGTCGTGTTCATGCGCATGCGCTCGGCACTGAGAGCGGAAGCGCCTACGTCCAATGCGTCGAAGAAATTACTCATTTGTCAGTCCCTTCCGTGATCGCGTAACGGAGGAGGGCGAACTTTTTCGAGATGACTTGCGTGGAAGCGTTGTACTGCACTTCGTTCTTCGTCATCGCGGCCATCTCACGGTCCATGTCGACGGTATTGAGGTCATTTCCGATCTCGGAGGCGGTCTCCTCGGAGACGATGGGCTGAACGGAAGCTATCTCGCGTCCGGCGAGGCCCTGCTCGTTCGCTTCCACGGCGCGCGCCAGGGAGTCCTCGAAGTCCACGCGCTTCGCCTTGAACCCGGGGGTCTCGGCGTTGGCGATGTTGTCGGCAATCGTGGCATGGCGCTGCATGTGCAGATCCATGGAGCGATTGAGCGTATCGATTGTGGAATCAAATAATTTCATTTTTCGCTAAAGAAACGGTGGGGAGTTGCCGACACATATAAGTTGCAATCCGCGGGCCAGGCCCTCGTGCGGAGAAAACGACACCTCGCGCGCGAGGAACGTCCCTTTCTTCCGCTACCGGGGAAAAACTTTCCCCTCGCCCCTATCAACCGTTCAATTTATTCCGCAAAGTCCGCGCCGTGATTCCGAGACGGCGGGCCGCTTCGTTGCGGTTTCCGCCGGTGCTCTGGAGTACGCGCGCGATGTGCCCCTGCTCGACTTCCGCGAGCGATAGGCTTTCCGAGCTGGCTCCCCCCTCGAGGCGAAGGCCGGTCAGCTGAACTGCCTCTGGCGAAATGACTGATTCCGACAGAAGCACGGCCCGCTCGATGGTGTTTTGCAACTCGCGCACATTGCCCGGCCATTCGTAGGCAAGCAGCTTGGCCATGGCTCCGCGGGACAGGGCTACGCGGTCACGTCCATTCTGCTTCGCCGATTCGTCGACGAATTGACGGGCTAGATTCTCGATGGCTTCCCGCCGTCCGCGCAGCGGATGGCAATCGATTCGGATGACGTTAAGCCGGAAAAAGAGGTCCTTCCTGAACAACCCCTGCTCGACGAGCTCCACCGGCTCGCGGTTGGTCGTCGCAAGGATTCGGGCGTTGACGGCGATAGGATCGCGCGCGCCCAGACGATCCACTTCGCCTTCCTGGAGCACGCGAAGAAGCTTCGCCTGCAGATGGATGGGCAATTCGCTTATCTCGTCGAGAAGAAGCGATCCCTGATTGGCGCGCTCGAATTTTCCGATCCTGAGTGCCACGGCACCCGTGAACGCGCCCTTCTCGTAACCGAACAGCTCCGCTTCCATCAATCCTTCCGGAAGGGCCGCGCAGTTCACCGACACGAAGGTTCCGCGGGCGCGCTGGCTGCGCTCGTGGATGTAACGGGCGATCAGCTCTTTTCCCGTGCCGCTCTCTCCACAGAGCAGGACGGGGGCGCCTGAGCTTGCGGCTTTCGCCGCCAGCGCCACCGTTTGCGACATCAAAGAGTCCGCGACCACCAGGGCGCGGCCCTGAAAGCGAAGAGTTTCCATAGGGGGAATCAGTGAATGAGTTTGAGTTCGTTCTGAGCGAGCGGACTCCAGAAGGAGTCCTCCATTAGGATAAGGTCCTGCCAGTGCTTGCGGGCCTGGCTGGGCTTCTTGAGATTCACCAAACATTTTCCGAGACGAAACCTGGCTTCCGCCGCCGATTCTCCCGTCGACAAGGAAGCGAGCCCCTTTTCATAGTGGGAAACGGCGGCAGTGCAATTCTTTTTCTCGAACGCGGACCGGCCCGCGAGAAAATCGTACGGCGCTTGCTCGGCGGGCGGAAGTTTCAGCTTATTTACTTCGGCGTTCAACTTCGGGCCTTCGCTCCAGAGTTTTCCGTCGACAACAAGGCGAAGAGCGCGCTGGGCTTTCGCGGGCTTCGCTTCCGCCGGCGCGGCGGCGAGGCCCTTGAGGGCGAGATCGAAGGCCAGCGCAGGCCGCTTGGATTCGGAATAGAGGGTAAGCAGCGATTCACGCGCCGCCGCCTGATGCTCCTTGGAGCGGATCTGTTTGAGCAGCTGCTCGGCTTCCTTCACGTCGCCCAGGCGCTGGGCCGCCGAAGCCCGCGCAAGCAGCGTGAGCTCGCGCAGGGGCTCCTTCTTCGGAAGGGAAGCGGGAGAACGGGACTGCTTGTCCTTCAAACTGTTTTGCACGCCGGGCTTGTCTCCGACGGCCGCGGCGAGCGCCGCCGGGACGGCGCCGTTTCTCGTTTTGAAGAACGGCTGCCAGAGGGAATTGCGCTTCAGATATTCGGTGGCGCGGTTTTCCCGATCCTGGGCGTCGGCGACCGTCGGGGAGAAAAGATCTCCGAGAAGAACCGTGGCGAGCCCGTCCGAAGCTTCCGGCGACGGCGGAACGGCACTCCAGTAAGGCGATTTGACCCAGCGATCGAGCAGATCGAGCGCTCCACCGCGGTCTCCCGCGGAGACGAGCTTGGTCACGCCCTTCAATATGATCTGCTCGTAACGCGTTCCGAGCTGCTTTAAGGCTGCGGAATCTCTCACCCAGGTATTGAAGGAGTCTTCCAGAGGGCCAAGCGCCCCTTCCCCCTGCTTCGCGACCATCCGATCGAGAAGGCCGGCGATACGGTTTCGCACGAGCTTGCCGAGCTCACCTTCCTGGGCCCGCGGAATCTTTCCCAGATAGGCGACCGCGCCGTACTCGTCGGTCTCGAGCCAGGCCAGGCCCTTTTCGACGTAGAGCACTTCGCGCATCTTCAGATCGACGACGCTATCGATTTCCTCGTCGATGATTCGGAGCCGGCGCGAGCGTTCCGCATCCGGCTGCGCCGAGAGGGTTACCATCATGGCATGCAGACGGGAGAACCTGCCGATATCCGTGCCGGGTGCCATTTCCTGAACCGCGAGATACAACCCCGCCACTTTGGAGGCGGGAGAGCCCTTCAGATACTCGAGGTCGGCCGATCGCTTCATGGACTGGGCCAGGCAAATGTCGGCGTCCTTGCGAAGTTCCTGGAAACGCGTGAAGTTGTAGGTGGCCGACGGATATTTGGCGGCCCGGTATTTCAGCTCGCCGAGGTTGTGAAGTACCGAGTTATGGAGGCTCTCCACCCGGGCGGAACTTTCGGTGAGAATTTTATCGTAGGCGATCTCCGCGAGCTTCGGATCCGTGTCGAACAGAAGGTCGGACAGCCTCACTTCGGCGGCGAGCTTCAGCCTGGGATCGCGGCAGATCTGCGAGGCTTCGCGGAGCGCGGTTCGGGCCCCTTCCCGGTCGCCGAGAAGGTAGGCGGACTCACCGGCCCCGACGGTAAAGAGGCACGAAAGCTTGTGGTACGGGTGTTGGGTCTTGAGCGCTTGAAAGAGCGCAAGCGCATTCGAATGGCGGCCGGCGCGGATCCAATACTCGGCCATCGTCGTCGACACGATCGGGGCGAGCTCGGAGCGGGGGTAAAGCACCAGTGTGTCGCGCAGCTCGCGCTCGGCGGCTTTCGCTTTGTCCGGATCGGAAGAGGAAAGGCGGTCGAACGCCGCCTGAGCGGTCAGGTAGCTGAGCGGCTCGAGAAGAGGGGAAGTCTCGTGCACTTTGCGGAAGATCTCCCGTTTCAGGTCGAAGGATTCCCAGTTGCGGGCGCGGTAAATGCGGACGAGCTCGTTATAGTCCTCGACGCCCGGAAGCGGGTTCGCGATTTCGACGAAAATCTCGCGGGCCGCATCGAGTTGAATGCGCTGATCGCAGATGGGTTGGTGAAAATCCAGGGCGCGATAAAATCCGACATCCAAAGCAAGGACGCGGGTCGACGCAGACAAAAGCCCACAGAGGGCAAGCAGGAACCCGCGGTTGGATGGCACGAGCTGATCCATAAGCAAAGGCCATGCCGTCGATCCAGTGAAAAATCCCCAATGATCCCGCGCCGTGGATGCGCCGCTTCAGGCGGTGCGCTGTCAGGCCGTCAAAGATCTGTCGAACCTGCCCTTTGTCGTCGATACATTGCGTCAATACCCTGGACCTAAGACTGAACCATCCCTGAAAATGTTCCGATAAGAATTCGAAATAAGAAGCGTGCTTCCGCCGGGTTGCTGTAACTTGGGGAAGCCGAAAACCCACGACGAAGATGAACACCAAGATTCGGCACAAAAGACTCGCCCTCCGCTCCGCCCTCGTGTGCCTTTGCGTGCTCGCGGTTGCGGGCGGCTGCGCGCTTTTCGGCGGCGGCGGCGAAGGTTCCTGGGCGAGAGCCGAGACCTACACCGTCACTCCGGGCGCCTCGTGGAAAAAAAGAGAACCGGAAAATAGCGACAAGGCCTACCAGCTTTCCTCCGGCGCTCTCGCGACGGTAACCAGCTCCTGCAACCGCCATCCGACGGCGAGCCTTCAGCTGCTGACCAAGCACCTGCTGATGGGAACTCGAGACGTGAATGTCGAAAAGCGGGAGGATCTGAAAGTCGGCGACGCCGATGGCCTGCTCTCGAAAGTCACCGCGACGATGGAGGGCACGAAGTTCCACATGCTGCTCGTCGTATCCCGGCAGAAGAACGGGTGCGTTTTCGATTTTTCGCTCGTGAGCCCCAAAACTCTTTCAGGCGGGGACGAGGGCGAGTTCCTCGATTTCGTGCGGAGCTACAAAAATGGAAAACACTAGGGAAGTTCTGCACCATACGAGCCGCCGCTCCCTCAAAGCGTTGACGGCGTTTCTGGAGTTTCTCGGGGGCGCCGTCCGTCTCGCCCAGACGGTCGGCCGCTCGATTCTCAAACCGCCTT
>CAZZHG010000104.1:0-16869 GCA_964653655.1 uncultured Pseudobdellovibrionaceae bacterium | reverse complement strand
CGTCCAGCGCAAAACGAGATTCAGCCACTCACTGACGGCCGCATTCATCCGGGGATCCTCCGGACGAGATAGTCATTGATTTTCGGCGGGATGACAAGCGTCGGGAGATTAGTCCAAGGTCCCGATTCCCTTGAGGGAAAGGCCGGAGCCGACCCTTACGGAAATCCGGTTCGCGGTCTTTTGGGTGACGGGAATGACGACCACCGACTCCGTTTGCCGCCGGAATAAGAGTGACTTGAGGGAGAAACCGCCCGTTCCCCAGCCGGTTTGGGAAAGCTCGGCCCAGCAGGCGTCGGAAATCCGTCCGTCCCGGTGTAGCTGGCTCGCCGCCCCGAAGCCGGGCCGACCGGTCGCGAGTTGAACCGATCCCTTGGCCGGGTCGCCGTGGATGGCGATGTCGGAAATGCCGACCGGACCGCTGCCCACCAGATTGTAGTAGCTCACGCGGGCGAATACCGCGCGCGTCCAGGGTTCGAGCGCGACGGGTTTTCCCACCGTGGCTTCGCCCTCCGACCGCAGGGCGCGGGCATCGACGATGCGAATGCCGTCGGTGGCGCTCAGGCCGATTCGTCGCGGAGTCCCCTCTTCGAGCTCGTAGTAAACGGTGGTCGTAAGCTTTTCCTCTTCGACGGGTCTCGCCGGAGGATTGAGCAGCAAGGCGGCTTCCTTCTTACAGCTTTTCGAAATGCTCCCTTCGCTTTGAGCCGCTTGCAGCAAGCGGTACGGCGAAACCGTGGGGCTGTAGCTGACCGTGAAACGTCCCTCTTGCTTTGCCGGCTCGAGCTTCACTTCGTCGGGCCAGAGGCGCCACAAGGACTGCTCGTGGGCGACCACCGTGACGGCGAGAACGCGCGCATCCGGTTCGATACCGAAATGCAGCTCATCGACGGCGTCCTGCGCGAACGCGCTCGCGGCGAACGACAAGAAGAGGAGGGCGGGCCTCATTCCAGAACTTCCAGCTTTTTCACTTTGAATCCGGCGGCGCCGATGAACTGCAGCTTATCGACTTGAATGCCGTCGAGAGTGAGCACGGTCTTCACTTGCTTGGCCTTGCGGCTCTTCGGCTCGGTCTTGTCCTCTTCCGGACCCGAGTAGAGCTTCGTGATTTCCTGATAGCAGCTGTCGCTAAGGAGTTTCTGTTTGTTGTACTCGACAACCGCCGCGAGACCCTCTCTCGAAACGTCGATCTTGAAGCGGCCCGCGGTTTCCATCGGGGAAATGCGAATGTCGGAGGGTCCGTAGTCGAGGCTCCATCCCGCCATGTACTCGACTTCGACGGCGACGGCTCTGGAAAACTCACTGATTCCCGCCGAAATGCTTTCCTGCGCGCCGCTCGACTGCAACGGCTGGGCGTCGAGGATTCTCATTCCTTCACCCGCATTCACCGTGAGCCGCTCCTGGTGTTTCTCTTCGACCGGAACGTAGAGGGTCGTGATGAGGTTTTCTTCGGCGGGAAGCGCCGCCGGTTCCTTCATGAGAAGCTTGGCTTCGTCCTGGCAAGGCGTGGAAATATTTTTGTCGCTGCTCGCCGAGGAGAGAACGGCTTTGGGGCCGCTGTGGGCGCTGTAACTGAAGATGTAATCCATGCGCCCGCTGGTGTGCTCGATCTTCACGTCCTCGGGCCACAGCTTCCAGACCGGCCGGTCGGCCCGGACCTTTACCACCAGCATCCGGGTCTCCGGCCGGATGCCGAAGTGGAGCTGGTCGAAACCCACCGAGGCCAAAGCCTGGGCGGTGGAAAGGGCGAGGGCGGCTGCGAGCGAGACTTTGGATAGGTTCATCTTCTCTTCCTTATAAGGTGGAACGACGTAACCTCTCGCATTTATAACGCAACGAGTCAATATGTGGGATTCCCAGAAGGGCCGGGGGATCTATAGAATGGAGAAATGTTTAAATCCTTTGATTGGTTACGCAAGGCTCCCTGGCTTCTCCTTCTCCTCGCGGCGGTCGCCCTCGGTGACACCCGCGTAAGGATAGTGGCCGCCAACCTCACCAGCGGCAGGCACCAAAGCTACGACCCTGGCCATGGCAGCCGGATCATGCAGTCGGCCCATCCCGATGTGGTGGCCCTGCAGGAGTTCAACTACAAGGACAACTCGCCCGTGGCTTTCGATGAGTTCGTGAAGAACACCTTCGGCCAGGGCTACAGCTACTACCGGGAGACCAATCCGAAATACAAAATCCCGAACGGAATCGTCAGCCGCTACCCCATCTCCGAATCGGGAAGCTGGCCGAGCCCGCTCATGCCGGACCGCGGTTTTGCGTGGGCGAAAATCAAATTGCCGACCGGACAAGACCTTTGGGTGATCAGCGTGCATCTCAGCACGAAGAGCGCGACCAACCGGAAGATTGAAGCCGAGGCGCTGCTCGAACAAATCAAAAAGAAGATTCCCGCCGGAGCTCTGCTCACCATCGCGGGCGACATGAACATCAAGGGCGACAAAGAGTACGCCCTCGACGTTTTGTCGGCGGTAGCCGGCGAAAAACATCAGCCCACCGATCCCCACGGCAACCGCTTCACGAACAAGCCCCGAAGCAAGCTTTACGATCGCATATTGGTTAGCCCCACGCTCGACGCCTTCCACGTCCCGGTGGAGCTCGACCTCGGCACGTCGGATCCGGACCCGGTGAAGAACAAGGCCGTCTTCCCCCACGGGCTCGTTTACGACACCCGCGTGATGAAGCAGCTGCCGCCGCCGGCGCTTGCCGACGACAGCGACGCCGAGAACATGCAGCACATGATGATCGTGCAGGACTTCATGATTCCCGAGCTGGGAGTCCACGGTGGAACGCCCAATCAGCCGAACCCGGACACCCATAAGGTGCCGACAGACGCCGCAAAGTGACGTCTTACGTCCCTGCTGCCGTCGATTTGGCGCTCGCCCGCGCCTAGAGGCTGTGGCACGTCGAGTGCACTAGTCCCCGCCAACGGCCTTCGGGCCTGGGGGGATTCCAAATGGGGCGTTTTAATTTCATCGGTATTTCGTTCACCTTCGCGCTGCTCGCGGCGCTTTCGCTCACCGGCTGCGGTAAGGACCAGCCTCCGGTGCCGATCGCTCAGCAGCCCGTTCCGCAAAACAACGTCACTCCGCAACCCACGTACCCGCAAGGCTCGCAATACGGCGGCGGGTATCAGGGCGGTGGATACCAGGGTGGCGGCTACGGTGGTTACACCGGCGGCGGCTACCAGGGCGGCGGATACGGCGGCGGAGGCTACTACCAGGGTGGCGGATACTATCAGGGCGGCGGCTACAACCGCGGCGGATACGTCAATATCACCGGTCCGCGCGGCGGATGGGTCGACGTCCGATGGGCGAAGTAATTTTGCCTAAAGCTCCATAATCCGGGGCGCATTAGCGAATCAATCCTTCGGTAGGGTGGGAGAATGAGTCTGCTCACCCTGAAGAAAGTCTCGAAGCATTACCCAGGGGATGCCGTGGGCCTCATGGAGGTCTCGTTTTCCCTCGGGCAGGGCGAGTTCGCGGCGCTGGCCGGGCCTTCGGGCTCGGGCAAGACCACCATTCTCAATCTATCGGCCGGACTCGATCACCCCTCGGATGGGGAGATCCACTTTCTGGGAAAGAACCTGAAAGGACTCGACGGCGAAGCGCTCGCGCGTTTGCGGCGGCGCTCGGTGGGCTTCATTTTTCAATCCTACAATTTGTTTCCGGTTCTGACGGCGCTCGAGAACGTGGAGTATCCCCTCGCTCTGCTCGACATGCCCCAGGCCAAGCGCCGGAAGCTTGCGGCCGCGGCCCTCGAGGAGGTCGGGCTGGGCGGATTCGGTAAACGGTTTTCCAACGAGCTGTCGGGTGGGCAGCAACAGCGGGTGGCCATCGCCCGGGCCATCGTCACCTCGCCAAAAATCATTTTTGCCGACGAGCCGACCGCGAATCTCGATTCAAAGACCAGCGAAAAACTGCTCGAGCTCTTCCGCTCTCTCAACGAGAGCAAGGGCATCACCTTTCTGTTTTCCTCCCACGATCCGAAAGTCCTCCAGGTCGCCAAGCGCGTTCTGGAAGTGAAAGACGGGCGCATCGTCGCCGACAGTCTCCCCGCTCCCGTCGTCATCCGTCCCGACGAGCCGGCGGCCGAAGAGGGCGTCGAGCCGAGCCTCCTCTACTGGGCTACGAAGTAGCTAATCCGAAAATCGGTATTGAAGAGGATCCGAAGGATACGAACCGAGGGGTTACTGGGATTTACGGTATCCCTCGGATCCCCTTCACTCTTTTCAGGCCGCCACTGGATTGGAGAATTCCGGGGGAGTGTGGCCTACCCAAAGATCCACGGCCGAGCGAAGAATGGCGGCGACGCCCACCCGCTTCGGCACGAATTTTCTGATGGCCTCGGGCCACACTTCCGACGCGGCCACGCAATGATCGGAATTGCTGACGAGAAGCACCGGCGTGCTACCCATGAACGACGCCACATCCAGACCGGTGAGGTTCTCGTGCACTCCGTCCAAAAAATAATCCACTACGGCGATGTCGAAGCTCTTCTCCTGGGCGAAGGGCTCGAGCTCGCGCAAGGAGGAGACCGCGCTGAATTGAATGTTCAACTTATCGGCCGCCTGGGCGAACAACGTCCGAAACATCGGATCGTCATCGATGAGCAAGATGTGCGGGCGGCTGGGCGGGTTCCTAGTGATCAGTTGCGGATAGGTCATTGGCTACCTCCGTTCCTTCTAGTTTCATCGTAGGACCGGAGGTTGGTGCGAATGTGTAGCAAACGGACCTGAACCGACTTCCGTTATAACTAATTGAATTATTGGTACTTAACTGCCTAATTCCGAGGATTCTTACACGGATCTCAGGATTGATCCGCAAAAGGTGGTAGGCACCTTTTGCGGATCGGGCGGGTTAGGCGGCGTGTTTGGAGTCGCGAGAGAGCCATTTGCGCACCATGCGGGCGAGCTTCTGGTTGTCGACCGGCTTGGAGAGATAATCGTCCATGCCGGCGGCAAGGCACTTCTCGCGCTCGCCCGACATCGCGTGGGCCGTCATCGCGACGATCGGAACGCGGGGCTCTCCCTTCTTCTGGCCCTTGCGGATGGCGGCGGTGGCTTCGTAGCCGTCCATCTCGGGCATCTGACAATCCATGAGGACGAGATCGTAGGGGCGCTGGGCGAGAGCTTCGAGCGCTTCCTTTCCGTTACCGGCCGGATCGGCGCGCACTCCGAGCTTCTCCAGAATGCGGATCGTGATTTTCAAGTTCATCGGAGTGTCGTCCACGACCAGCACGCGGCCCTGCAGCTTTTCCTTCGAGATCGCGCGGTCTTCTTCCTTCTCCGCGAGCTCCGTCGGCTGGCCCTGGGCCATCGGGATGGAGAACCAGAAGGTGGATCCTTTTCCTTCCTCGCTCTTGAAGCCGATTTCGCCCCCCATGATTTGAACGAGGCGGCGGGAGATGGAAAGGCCGAGGCCCGTACCGCCGAACTTGCGGGTCATGGAGCTGTCGGCCTGGAAAAATTCCTGGAAGAGGTGGCTCTGGGCCGCGGCCGGTATGCCGATGCCGGTATCTTCGACGGAGAACCGCAACCGGACATGCCCTTCATTTTTCTCTTCGACGTCGACCAGAACCTGAACGGTTCCTTCCTTGGTGAACTTCACGGCGTTGCCGAGCAAGTTGGTTAAAATCTGGCGCAGCCGTCCCGGATCGCCGTGCAACCAGACGGGAAGGTCCGCGGTCGTTTTCAGCTTGAGCGCGATTCCCTTCTTCTTGGTGAGCGGCCGCAAGGCATCGACGGTGCTCTTCAAAAATCCCCGGGACTCGAAGTCGATGAGCTCGAGATAGAGCTTACCGGCCTCGATCTTGGAAAAATCCAGAATATCGTTAACGAGGGCGAGAAGCCCGTCGGTGGAGAACTTGATTGTGGTGACGTACTCTTTTTGCTCTTTCGAGAGCGGAGTATCGAGGAGAAGTCCCGTCGTTCCCATGATGGCGTTGATCGGAGTGCGGATCTCGTGGCTCATGTTGGCGACGAATTCCGACTTCAGCCGGGAGGCGACCAGCGCTTGCTCGCGGGCTTCCTTCAGCTCGTAGGTTCGTTCCTCCACGCGCTCTTCCAGCTCCTCTTCGGAGCTCTGAAGCTCGAACGTCTTTTGAATCAGCTCTTCCTCGGCCTTCTTTCGTTCGGCGAGGTGCTGGCGCATGGCTTGGTTCGCAAGCTCCGCTTCCTTCGCCCTCTCGCGCGCGGCCTGCGCGAGATAGATGGTCCAGGCGAGAAGCAGCGCCATGCAGATGCCGACGGCGAGGACCATTCCGGGGAGCCCGGTTTGTTCCTTGCTGAGAGTTTCGGCCTTCGGCCAGACCCGCAACGTCCACTTCGCGCCGTAAGGCGTGATGGACTCGGTCTTGCTCCAGGTCGCGGCAAGAGGGCGGTCCTTGATCTTGTCTTGCAACAGCTCCTGGCTTCCCTCGAGAAGAAGCGACGAGTACTCCGCCAGGTTCGAGGCTTCCAGAATGGGCCCGAAAATCTCCTCGTAGTCGTAGAGGCCGACCACGAAGCCTCCGGGATGGTCGTTCAGAAAGAAGGGGTAGTAGACGACGAAACCTTTTTTCCCGTTCGCCAGATGGATGGTGCTGCTGATTGTGATTTCGCGGCGCTTTCTCGCGTTCTCCACTTCCCGGATGCGCTTTTCATCGCTGCCCAGTTTGAGATCGAGTTTCTCGTTTCCCTCGAGGGTGAGAATCCACTTCAGCTCGTGTTTGAGGTTGAGCCAGCCGATGCCCTGCTGAATGCTGCCGAGGGCGCTCGGGCCGGTGTCGGTTTCGGTTTCCACGCTACGGCGCGTGGCTCGCTCCGCCTTTTCCCACCGGCGGGCAATGCGGACGAGAGCGAGAAGCTTGGCCTCGAGCCGGGCGGTGATCTGGCTTTTGAGAATCGCCGATTCCGCGGCGATGCCGCGATCGATGCGGGCCTGCTCCTCGTAGCTGAGCGTCTGCCAGAGAACGAGACTCGCGAGCAGAACGGCGAAGCTGACCGGAGCCGGGAACCAATGCACGTAGGCCCGGTTGCCCGCGCTCAAGGTGCGGCGTGCGATCAGAATAAAAGCGAGCCCGAATACCGTCGAGCCTACGGCCGAGGGCATATCCATCGCCGTCAGTCCCACCTGGCCCATGTAAAAGGGCAGGCCGATGAGCTGTCCGAACAGGCCGATGAGTCCCCACACCGAAAGCAGGGAGCCCACGAAAACCAGGCGGAGCGGATAACGTCTTCCGGGAAAGCGGCTGAAGGCGACGGCTATCGCTCCGAACAGGAAGCAAAACGCGAGGCTCAGTGTGATTCGGCCCGGCCACTGGGCGTTGGAATAGATGTCGCGGAAGAAGAGTCCGTCGATTCCGAGTGAAATGTGGAAAGTGTATTCGAGCAGCGTCGCAAGTCCCAGAAAGGCCGGCCAGGCGCACCACTTAAGGGTCAGCTTGGGATCTTTTTCCTCGAGGCTCAGCAGAGCGCCGCCGCAGCAGAGGAACGCCACGGCCGCATTGAATTTGAAATATAGGAGCGAGGAGAAGGGATGGAGGATCGATTCGAGACGGAAGAGCCAGCCGAAGACTCCGAGCGCACCGATGCCCAGCAGGACGGCCGCCGGTCCCCAAACGGCCGGGTCACCCGAGGCGATCTTGCGCAAGCGGGCTAGATGGCGTTCCAGAAACTCCACGTCACGCCGCCTGCTTTACCTTCGCTTGCAGCGCCTCGCGGACTTCCGAGTAAAGCGTGCGGAGCTTGCGGAATATTTCGGCGGTTCCCTCGACTTTTCCGGCCGCCGAGATTTCCTCGATCTCGCCGCACAAGGCGGCCAGGCGATCCGTTCCCATGTTGAAGCACATTCCCTTCAGCTTGTGAGCGTATTGGCGGACGCGGGAGCTGTCTTTCTTGGCGATGGCCGCTTCCAGGTCCCTCGCGAGGGGCTCGGAATCGGTCAGGAAGATGTCCGCTATTTCCTGGAAGAAGTCCCAGCTTCCGCCTCGAGAAGGGTCGGAAAGGTCCTTGAGCTTCTCTTCGTTGAAGAGCGGTTCGCTCTTGCGCCCGCGCAATTGAGTCGTCGCTTTCATGGGTTTTCTCCTGTTCTCGGGGCCGTCGATTTTCAGAGCGAAGCCCTCGCCGTAGCTGTTTTCGATGGTCAGGTGCTCGCTCGTCTCGTTGAGAATTTCACGCAGGTCGTGGAGTTTGCGATCGAGATTCGCATCGCTGACCGCTTTCTCTCCCCAGCCCTGCCATTTCAGTGCTTCCCGCGACACGATGGTGCCTTCGGCGCTCCACAGGCAGCGCAGCAGATTCACTTCGGTCTCGGAAAGATGGCGCTCCTTCTTTTTTCCGCGGAGCTTTCGGTAAGTGCCGTCGAGCATCACGTCGGAAAGGCGGATCACGTTCTTCGCCTCGCGCTGGGCGTGATCGTGCCAGCGGGCTTGCAGCCGGGCGAGCAGCTCCCCCGGACGAAGCGGCTTCATGACGAAATCGTCGGCCCCTGCCGCGAGCGCCTGTCCAACGACCTCGTCCCCGGGGTCGCCGGTGATGACGAGAATCGGGCAGTAGAACCATTTTTCCCGAAGCAGCGGAATGAGATCGAGGCCGGAGTCTTCGCCGAGGTGCAAGTCCACGAAGGCAGCCGAGGGAGACAGAGTCGAAACCTTTTCGAGCAAAGCTTTCCGGGAAGGGAACGCGACTGTCGGAAGGCCGGTGGCCTTCTCGATGATTTTGGGCATCATCGGATCGTCATCGAGAGTGACTGTGAATTTCTTAGCGCGCGGCATGTCCGGTCCTATACAGGTCCTACTCTGGTTATCGGTAGAAAGGCCCGCCCCGCTTTGAGCGGGGCGTTACGCGCTTGCGAGGTACGGGAAGGGGCGTCAAGCGCCCGAGTAAACAGAGCTTCGGCGGCTCAAAAGTAGAGTCAGATGCGCGGAATTTTTCCGATGGGCCAGTTCATGAGACTCCCCCAAGAGGACTGGTGACGGCGTCCCAAAGAATCGGGGGACGGTTTTCACCTTGGTTCCCTTTCGTGTAGGTCGCCAACAGCACGCCGAGCGCCACCGTTGCCAGAGTCAGATAAATCCACGGCGCGATTTTTCGCGAGAATCGATGGTGCCGTCCCGTGCGGGCGATCCACAGGTCTTCGTTCACGGCTTTACCCACCGGATCGATCTCGGCGAGCTTCACGCGGATGCCGGTCGCCGGGTGGTTTGTCAGGGCCGTCTTCGTTCTCGTATCAATTCGGGTCTGCATGGTTCATCCCTTCCCTTTTTCCTGATATGCGCACGACGGCATCCAAAATCGCTCGATGCCCGACTTTTTTGAACAGGAACTCCCGCACCGAGGCGGGCCATTGTTCTTTCGGTGGCACGGTAAGGTCCGACTGGCTGACCAGCAGAATCGGAACATCTAGCAAAAACCGTTCGAGGTAACGGGCTACTTGCACTCCCGTAGCTTCACCCAAGTCCGAGTCCACGACCGCGGCGTCGAAACGCCAGCGGCCCAGCTTTCCCCGGATTTCGTCGAACGACCTGAAAAAGGCCAGAGCGACGCCGCCCAATCGGGCATGTTGCGCGAGGATGCGCCCGAACGAAGGGTCGTCATCCACGACCAAGATGCGGGGATTTCCGTAAGTCACGAGCAACGGACTTTTCTTCGCTGTGGATTTCGGAAAACCGAAGTCCAATAGCGCGGGCGTGATTTTAGGGTTTCGCCTCACGGTCGACCTCACCGGTAGTTGCGTTGTGCCTACGAGTCCATTGTGGCGGATCTCGTTGTTAGGCTTCAACTATCCGGACAGTCGGCATAATTGGCCGTGCCTGGAGCCCCATGATCCTTGCGGTGATGTAAGGATTGATCGTCCTCCCAGGAGCGAAGCGACGTGGGACCTTTGGCCTGGGCAAAGCGGATATCGTCGGAATCTATTGTGAAACGGCCAAAGGTTCCTCGGCTTGCTTCGCTCGCTCTCGGAATGACGTAGGCTTACGACGCCGTTACGGGCTTTTCGCCCGCGAGCGGGTACGTCGGCTCGATGTCCACGGGGATCTGCTTCATCTTCTCGAGCAGTTTGCCCATGGCCGGGCGGACCACGCCGTACTTGTCTAGAAGGGCTTTCGCTTTCGCGTAAGAGCCTTCCGCCTGCAGCGTGAGAATTTCGCCTGTCAGTTTCGTGACGGCGGCTTTCGTTTTCGCCGGAACCACCTGGAACGTTCCATCCTTGCGTTTTTCGAAGGCTCCTTCGTCCCAGAGGTAATTGAACTGCAGCGCGATTCCCTTGCCGTGCGCTTCGCCGATGCCGAAGCGGACCGAGCGGAAACAGCCGGCCAGGAAAGTCGTGTACATGGTCTTTTCGAGCGACTTGTCGAGCACGCCTTTGTCCACGAGGTACTGGAGAGCGAAGAGGCCGGTGATGTCGGCTTTCGCTTCCTCGATCGCCGAGTACAGTTCCTTCAGCTCGCCCCGGACCGTCGTCGCTTTTCCGCCGACGGAGATATTGTGCGGCCCGATGCCGTGGGCCAGCTCGTGCATTAGAATGTGAGTGAAGAACGGCTCGAACTGAACCTGCGGCATGTCTGCCTTGTTGAGAGCGATCGCGGTCAGCGGCATCAGGATGCGCTCGAACTTCGCCTCCTGGACGTTGTGAAGCATCACGCGCTTGCTTCCCTTTTCCTGAATCACTTTTTCGTCATTGGGAAGATTGAACGCGGCGGTCGCGACTCCGCGGCGGGCTTCGCCCGATGCGAACACCTGATCCACGACGCGGATGGGAGCCATCGCGCCGAGCTTCGGGTTCTTGTACTTCGCGTCCATCGGAAGGTGATCCTCGATGTCCTGAAGCTGGGTGCTGAACTTCGAAAGTTTCGCGGTCTCGCTTTCGTTACGGACGGTAACGAAGGCCTCGAAGGCCGCTTTGTAGCCGAACAGCTCGTCTTCGTAAGTCTCGTACGGCCCGATGGTGATTTCGAGCGGGGAGTCCAAGTCCATCCAGGCGACGTCGCTCTCGTAGTAGTCGTCTTTTCCGAAAGCTTCGGCGCGGGTGTTGAGGTACTGGCGAAGGGTTTTATTGTCGGTCGCCTTCGCGGCTTCCTTCAGCGCGCGGGCGGCGGGAGCGAGCCACTCCTGATACGCCTGCGAGTAGGGAACGAGCTCGAGCTTTTTTCCGGCGGTCCGTTGAACGAGCCAGAAAAATCCGATGGCCTTCGCTTTGTCCTTTTCGGAAAGCGTAGTGAGCCAGGTCTGGAACTCTTCCTTCGTCATGTCTTCGGGGTAGTAGCCCGCGCCCTTCGGCTTGTGGTCGGGAACTCCGGTGAGAAAGGGAACGGTATCGTCGCGCCGGAGCCAGGGGCCGACGTTCTGCCGAAAAAGATGGTAGCGGGCTTTGCCCAGGGCGGTCGTGTCCGAGGCGAGCTTCCCTTGGAGATCCAGATTTCCGCCCCAAGCTTGGCGGAGAAAGATCGGGTCCATGGCGCGGGCCGCGTCGATGATGTGCTCGAGGGCTTTCTTTTCGGAGTCGGGAAGAGCGGAAGTGTCGGTGGTTAGCGTCACCGGGACGAGCTGAGCGGCGTTCTTTTCGAGTTCGGCCGCCGTCCAGGTGGAAGCCTTTGCTTTTTTGGGAGCCGCGCTCGATCCGGTCGCCATAAACGCCACTAGAAATACCACGATCCATTGCTTCATGCCGGTCCCCTTGCAAAGATTTGTGAGAAATTCCTAGCACGGCGCGCCTGGGAATTCCACCCAGGACCGCGATGCCCCATTGCCCCCGGTCCGAGCGGGTTTTACACTGGTGGAATCCCCATGGCCCGAGCCCTATTCCTTATAGTGGTATTTCTAGTCACCGGCTCCTGCACGGAGAGTCGCCACGCTTTGTCCGTGCGGCTCGCGGCGCGCGAAAACCGCGACGGGCCGGCGGACGCTTCCTCCTTTTACTGCTACTTCGCGAGCATCAAAGGAAACCGGGTCCGGCCGGGCAAGGCGCCGGCGTGTCTTGGCTTCGGCAACACCAGTTCCCTGGTGAGCCTCGACGACATCACGACCAAGGGTGCCGAGATGAAGGTTCCGGTCGCGACCAAACTCGAAGTGAAAGTCTTCGGGGTCGCCACGGCGTCGGCCTGTGAAGGCATGGGAGCCTCGGAAGACATGTTCGAGGGCGGGTTACGTCCGGAGATCTACGAAGTCGGATCTCGCGAGGCCCAACTTCAAGGGGGAGGGGAGATCGAAATCCCCAACACGTATGACTCTTCCACCGCGGTCGACTTGGGCGGATGTGATGCGGTTCCGGGAAATCACTCGGTGGCCAGCATTCTGCCTATCTCGGCTCCCCGTCGGGGTGGGTACACGCTTACGGTGAACGGTACCGGTTTTGAATCGGGCTCTACCGTGAAGGTGGGGGGAGCGGATTGCCCCAACGTCTTCGTGACCGACGAAACCCAGCTTACCTGCACGGCGCCTCAGATTGCGGCGCAAATCGCCGATGTTTCGGTTCGCTTGCCGACGGGAGCAACGGCGACGAAGCCCGGCGCTCTCGAGGCCTATCGGGTGGTCTATGTCTCCTACATCGACTCCACCAGCACGTTCGTCCGCGCTTACAAGGAAGACGTGGTTTCCGGCGTCTTGAATCTTCTGTCGTCCCAGCCGGCTTTCGAGGCAGCCCCGGGAGCCAACTTAATCATCAATCCGAAAGGTACTTGGCTACTCAGTCTTTCGACCCTTGCTAACTTTACCCCCTACCAGGTGAATCCCGCGTCGGGGGAACTTACCAAGCTTGGCGGGGTTAGCCTTTCCAACCCGGCCGCCTACGCCGCCTTTCATCCGAACGGGGAGTACGTGTATTTTTCCCAGAATGACTCCAACGTCGGGGTCTGCGATTTTATCGAGGCCAACGGATCCTGCAACGGTGCCGTCGGTGTCGCGGCTTGGGCGGTTGCCGGAACGCCCAACGAAATAATGGTTTCTCCCGGCGGAGATTTCGTCTACTCGCGCCTCGGAAATACTCTCGACGCCCAGCTACGGCGGATGGTTATCGCTTCGGACGGCGCAGTTTTGTCTAATCCGAACACGGTCGCCCTTTCGCTCGTGGGGTTCGACAATACGATCTTGCATCCGACGAAAAACCTTCTCTTTCTTCATAACAATGTCGCGCTTCAGCCGGAGTTCAACGTGTATTCGGTAGGTGGCGATGGATCGGCTTTGGCGCTGGGAGATCTCATCCCGGCAACTTTGGGAGACGCTTCGGCGCTGGCTTTCAGTGGCGATGGGAAGAGGTTAATGATCTTCGATTTCAACCAGCTCAAGGTCAGGGGCTATCCCCTCAATGCCCTTGGCAAGATAGGTGCCGGGGGAACCTTCACTCTGTCCCACTCGGAAAGGAAGATGGCCACGAATGAAGACGGCAGCCGGCTCTACTTTCTTGGAAACGACGGGACCGACTCCGTTCTGGTCTACGCCACGAATCCGTCCACCGGGGTTCCCGACTCGCCCGCCCCTTTGAGCACCGTTTCCATTTCGTCCACCTCGGTTCTCAATATCATCGTGAACTGAGCTATCGCGTCGTTCCATTGCGGGCCACGGCCGGCCCGCATAGACTTATCTCCATCCATGACTCGCCTAGGACCTCTTCTGCTGGCTTTGGTAGCGCTCTGCTCTTGCACCAAGTCCGGCTCCGATCTGTCCGTTCGCCTCGCTCCCTATAAGAAAGTCTTTCGCGCCAGAGCCGATGCTTCGGGGCTGGCCTGCTACTTCGCCAGCGTCCGTGGAGCAAGACCTTCGACCAAAACCCCACCTTGTTTAGGCCTCGGCAACACGAGCCGCCTGATGACCTACGAGGAGATCACCACGAGCGGCGCCTCGATGAAGGTGCCGATTGCGGCGAAACTCGACGTGAAGATTTTCGCCGTCAGCTCGTCGACGGCCTGCTCGGCGGCGAGCGCCGCGGAAGATTTGTTTCTGGGCGGGCTGCGTCCCGAAATTTTTGAAATCGGTTCGACGGAAACGAGCCTGAACGAGCAGGGAGAGCTGCTCATTCCCAATACCTACGACCCCGATAGAGCCTACGATCTCGGGGGCTGCGACGCCGGCGTTTCCAACATGACTGTCGCGGCCATCTCGCCGGACGCGGGCCTTCACCGTGGCGGCGTCGCGGTTTCAATCTTGGGCACCAACTTCCAGGACGGCTCAACGGTTCGCATTGGAGGCGTGCCCTGTGAAAATGTGGTGGTCGTCTCCGATATCGCGATCAATTGCGTGACTCCCGAAACCCCTATGAAGCTCGCGGACGTGGTAGTGCGCGATCCCAGGGGGGCGACTCAAACGAAGGTGGGCGGCTTCAAGGCATTCGCGATGATTTACGCCATCGTGGCCGAGGGCGGGATTCCCTCGATCAAAGTTCTCAAACACGATCCGGTTACCGGAGTCTCTTTGCTCAACACTCACACGGCGACTCCCTTGATGTATGGCGCAAACCTTCATCCTTCCGGCAAGTGGCTAGTGCCCTACAGCAATACGTCGGGAGAGGTGATCTCATGGTTCGTGAATCACATAAGTGGGGACGTGTCGGAGATTACCACGAACGCGGTCTCAAACCCGATGGGCGTGGTTTTTCATCCGAACGGAAATTTTCTGTACGTCGGAATAAGCACCGGCGACGCCTATATTTGTCCCTTTGACATGGACGACGGAAGCTGCGGCTCTTCAACAGCCGTCAGCTTCAGCGGCGTCGGCAGCCTTCACGACATCGGCATTTCTCCCTCGGGGGGAGCGCTGTTTGCCCGCATGGGAAGTGCTTCTTACGACATACGCAGTCTCCTCGTTAGCGCGAATGGATCCACCCTTTCCAGTCCGCAGGCCGCGACGAGCTCCTATACGACTTTCGCCCGGACATTCTACAACCCGGTCTTGCCGGCCGTAATGATGCATCAGGATGACGTGGCTGCCGGCGACTTCAGATTTTTTCATTCCATCGGAGACGGAACCCTGACGTATTCGGGTGAGACGTTCACGACCGCGCTGACCAATCTCTCGGCGCACAATTTCACCAAAGCGGGCGACGGACTGTACCTCATGAGCCCGGGGCCTCCTCCGACCGTGCGCTTTTATCGAATCGAGAGTTCCGGATTTGCTCAGGACTCGAAAGTTGATTTCGTGTCGCCCGGTTCTCCTAGCAAATTCACGACGGATTGGTACGGAAAGTATCTCTACATCGTGCACGGCGGAGCTTCCGCGAAAGTCTCGTTCTACGAGACCGAGCCCGCCACCGGAATGCCGCCGGCGGCGGCGAATCCTCAGGACACGGCCATCGGCTCCAGCATTTTCGTCTACGACGTCCTCTACAATTGACGTTCAGAGATCCGAGAAACCGATCAGCGTTTCCGCTTGGGCGGGCTTCAGCCCGTGGTGGCTCTCGTACCAGTTTTCGACGAACGGCGAGAAGGGCCGGTTTTTTGCGCGAAGGCAGCGGTGCACGAGCTCTCCGGTGGCCGCGAGATCCGCTTGTTGCCGTGGTGGCTGGCAATAAAGATTCTGCCAGCTTTCACCGCTGCGCTCGGACCAACGGGAAGCGATCGCGTCTCCCTGTTCCTGAATCCAGGTCGCGGGATCCACGAGTCCGGCGGACCTCGGTCTCAGGCCGATGTGGGGAAGATTCCAGTTGTGCTCGAAGCCTTCCTCCTCGCGCTTCTCGGTGAGCGCGATTTCCTTTTTCTCCCCGGCGATGGTGAAAGCTCCTGCGGCCGTGAGCCAAAGGCGCTGGCTCTTCAGCGTTCCGTTGTACGGATAGGTTTTGGGCACGGTCTGATACCGGGTTTCCGGCTCGTTCTCCGTATAGGTTTCCGTTCGATAGTGTGTCACCGATACAGGGTGGCAGCTGCCGGGGGAGGGGCACTGCTGCTCGGTTACCGTATACGGAACTTGCCGTTTTTTTTCGCGGGGAACGTAGGCCGTATACGGGACTTCGATAGTGTAGGAATGCTCGCGGACTTCGGGCTTTTCGTCGTGCCACTCCGTATATCGGCCCGTCACTTTCACGTTCAGCGTCTGGCGTCCGCCTTCCTCGAACCAGGGACTCTTCCGGAACGCATTCTCGAGCCGATGCAGAAGCAAAGGCCTTAGTCCGTCCGGCAGCCCTTCGATTTCGAAACTCGCCTGAAATCTTCCGTAGAGGTCTTTGGTTTTATCTATGGAAAGGGAAGCGGGCTCGCGGCCCTGAATGGGAAAGAGCGAGCAGTACTTGCGGACGAAGTGAGTGAAGTAGGGTCTCCCCTTCGTTTGCTTTTGATAGCCCTCGCATTGGCGTTTGGCCGTCGTGGAAAGCGTCGCGAGAAGAGTTTTCTCCCGGAGGGAAAGCAGCGGTTGGTAATGTTTCAGCCGGTAAAGGCCGTAGAGAGGGAATTCGGCGCGGCTGACGATGTCGCCCGAAAGAAAGTTGGAGGCTTCCGCGCTCTCTTCTTCCTGAGTGGTTGCCGCCGCTCCCACCGGAGCGAGGCTCCAGACTCCTTCTTCCGCCACGAGCTGCAGGAGATGATCGGCCGCTCCCTGGCGGTTGCCGCCGAGCCGCGCCATGCGGACCGCGATAAGCTCCGTGTCGACGACCGCGGCCCGCGCCTTACGAAGTCCGGCGAGGGCATCTTCGTCCTCGGCATCCTCGCGAACGGCCATTTCGTACATGCCGGCCGCTTCGCGGTAAGCTTTGTTCTCCATCAGCTCTTCCGCCCGCTTTTGCCAGGAGGAACAGCCTGCCAACAGGACCAGCGCGATGAAATATTTCACCGGCCCAGTATAGCTCAGGGATTTGCCGCCACGTACTTCGCTCTCGTTCCGGAACTGGATATGGCCTCCTTGGCGACCGGCGAGTCCCCCCGGAACTCGAACACCCGGTGCGTATCCGCGGACTTGATCAAGGTGGC
>CAZZHG010000103.1:0-16978 GCA_964653655.1 uncultured Pseudobdellovibrionaceae bacterium | reverse complement strand
TCAGGAACAATTCACGGGACGCATCAAGATCGCGGGGCTTTACTGGCACTTCGTCGACATCGTGTGGATCTTCCTGTTCCCGTCTCTATACCTACTGTGAGGAGAGCAACATGAGCGCTGTTTCCCAGGAAGAGTTCAAGAAGCACCTGAAAATCTACTGGATGATTTTCGTGGCGCTGGCGTTTCTCACGGTAGTCACCGTGGGCATCGCCTACTACCACCTGCCGCACACGGTGGCGATCGTCGTCGCGATGATCGTCGCCTCCATCAAGGGCAGTCTGGTGGCCGCGTTTTTCATGCACTTAAACCACGAAAAGACGATCATCTACGCCACGCTGGGACTTACGTTCCTGATGTTCTTCATCTTGATGATGATTCCGATCTTCATTCACGGCTGAGGAGCCCATATGTCCCTGAAGGCGTTCCATCTCTTCTTCATTCTGATCTCTACGCTTCTCGCTGCGGGCATGGGCGGATGGAGCCTGCGCCAATACGGCGATCTCAACGAGACGTGGCTTCTGGTCTTGGGAGTGGGATCGTTTTTGGTGACGGGGGCGCTACTCGTTTATCTGCCGTGGTTTTTGAAGAAGTACCGGCAGTACTCGTATCTTTCCGTGGCGGGGCTTCTCGCGCTGGGGCTTTCCTACTCCTCCCCGGCGCAGGCTTGCGCGGTTTGCGTGGGCGATCCGAACTCGCCGCTGGTCCAGAGCGCGAACAACGGAATCTGGTTTCTGATCGGCGTCATCTCGACCGTGCTGGTCACCTTCATCGGCCTTTTCGTCTTCTGGTGGGTCCGGTCCCGCAAGATCACCCGCGAGCAGAATCTCAAGCTCGCCGCCTAATCTCATTCAAAATTTGGGAACTGGGGGCAAGGCCACCGTGGGTCCGTACAGGTCCCTCTGGTAGGAAACTTGAAGCTTCGTCCCCTCGGGCAAACAGACGTCCTGCCCTACGCTGAACTGAATCGGATCCGAGGAATAATCTACCGTCAGAGGCCGGCTCGGCTTGCCGTCTTCAACGATCAAGACGTGCATCCAAGTTACGGGATCCTTCGAGCTCGATAAGACGAACCGCTGCCCGCACTCCCCTTTCCAGCGGCAGTTGGTGCGGCTGATGGGATGCATGGACAAGTCCACAATACTGTCTCCACAAGTTCCAGGCTCGATTTCGGAAGCTAATACGGAAAGAGAGAAGGTTAAGACGAGGAAAATGGTGCGAATCATGGTGCGGCCCCCCGGTTGCGAGAGCTAGAGATTGCACCTATCGGACCAAATCCGAGTATTGGAAATTCGAGGCCTTACTCGGCGAAACCTCGCCTAAGCCTTGGTCACTGACTCGAACTTAGTCAGGTCAGGGGGCCATTTTCTCGTTCATCAGGTCTTCGGGAATCACTTTGTAGGTCGGGTGGCTCGCCGTCAGGTTTTCGTTCGTCCGCTTGAAGAATTCCCCGATCGTCTCGTTCGCGGCAAGCGACAGCGGCAGCGCCTTATGGGCCGCCGTCGTGAACATGTGCCCCGTGGAGGTCACCCACGAAAGCTCGCTGGCCCGCGACGACGTCATGACGATGAGCTTGTTCCAATACTGGCTCGCCCGCTCTCCCCGGTTCATCACCTCGGCAATCGAGTCCGCCTCGAGCGATCGCCCACGGCCGACGCCCCCGATGTGGGAGCCCGCGTGGCAGGCGTCGAAAATCAAAACGAGGCGGGCGAGCGGTCCCTCGGATTGCCGGCCCTCCTCGATGGCGCTTCGGATCTCCGTGGTGGTGAGGTGCCGGTCGGCCACCTGCACGATTTGGTTTCCGCCGTGGCCCGCGAAATAGAAGAGCAGCGTCCCCCCGGAGGGAACCTTCTTCGCGGCCGCTTTCAGAGAGTTCTTGATCTGAGAGGCGGTACCGAGTCCGTCCTCGAGAGTCGTCAGGTGAAATTGGTACTGCGGATGGGAAACCATCTCCGCCATGTGCAGGATGTTGGAGCGGCCGCCCGGAAGCCCGTTGCGGACGTTCACGACGAGGGCTTCGTTGCCGGCACTCGGGCTCTCCACGAACCCTCTTTCTTCGGCGCCAACGCAATTAGCAACGAACCAAAGCGGAAGCAACAGCCAAAGCTTAGCTTTCATGGGCGGCCCTCCGATATCGTTTCCTTCACGATATCGGCAAGCGAGCGCGGGCTTTCGGATGGAAGTCAGTAGGCGTTAACAGGTGATCCGCCGCTTCCTGAGCGGCTTTCCTGCTAAGGAAGGATGTCCTTCACGTCGATCTCGAAGAGCTGCCGGCCCGTTTTCTCTCCGTCGGGGGAAAACAGCGCCTTGCCGCGGCTTTTCGCGAGAACCAGATCGCGGGGCCGCACGGTTTTCGGCGAAGCGCCGGAGAAGTACACCGCCCGGTGCTTCGAAGTGAGATTCATCAGCTCGAGGCCGGTGCCGGGTACCCAGGCGCCGACCACCGCCCGATCGTGGGACGGAAAAAGCATTTGCCCCTGGCCGATGCTGAAGAATTCGCAACCCGTTCCGTAGTCCCACATGAGATTTTTCGTGGGGTGATCGGTTTGGACGGCGTACGACTTGAGATTCCCGTAACGGTGGACCGACAGGATTTTGCCTTCGAAGAGATCCTTGTAGGTTCCGTAGAGCGACACGTTGCAGTTGCGCACGTCCATCTCGTAAATGGAAAGCTCGTTACCCTGGGGAGTCGGGCGGACCTTATAGAACGGCACGACGGGATAGCTCGCGCCTTCCGCCTGAAGATACTTTTCGCCCACCGGAACGAGGTAGCGGCAAAGGTAGCGCGCGCTTCCCAAGCCGTCCCGGTATCGGTGGGACTGCAGCTGCTGCGAGTACTGACTGGTGCCGGCGACCGTCTCCAGCATGAAGAGGTACTTGCCCTCCCAGAAAAGATGTTTCGGCGCGACGGCCTGCATGTAGAAGGAGTGCCAGTAGCCGAACTCGTAGTAATTGGTGGTTTTGTCGAGGAGGATGGCCTCTTCCGTGGCGTTCACCACCGGAGATAGCGCGACTCCCGATGAGCCGTAGTGGATTTCCCAGCCGTTCGCGAGTCCCCTGGAGTAAATCTGTCCGCGCGTGTTGCGGTAGACCACGCTGTCCCGGTTTTCCCAGTAGACGAAGTCGTTCACTTCCCCGTTAATCGGAATGGTTTTCGTTTTCGGAATGCCGACCGAAATATCGGTGAAAGGTTGCGGACCGTCGCCGCCGCAACGGCTCGCGGGCGAGGCCGATGCCTGGCCGCAAAAGAGAAAGAACAGGACGCCGAAAGAAAGTAAACCTAAGAACCGCACGCTATCCCCCTAAAATCATCCGGACTCGTTCAAGAAATGGCTTCAGGTGACCAGGCTCGAACCTTCGCCGGCCGTCGGAAGTTGCCTGGATGGCGAACGTCATGGGACCGCCTCCACCGTTTCCACCTTGGGAACAAAACGGTAGCCCTCTTCGTCGGTGGCTATCGCTTCTCCGGGAATTCCGATCGTCTGAAGCCGCTTCCTCAACGCGTGGATGTGATAGTAGATGAGCCGGTCGTCCTCCAAACCGTTGTAGTCCCGGTCGTAAAGCTGGCGGACGATGCCTTCCTTGTCCAAAACTCTGCGCCGGATCATCAAAGTCAGAAGCTTCTCCGCCGGAGAATGGGGCTTCAGCTTGAGCTCGCGGTTCTGGTAACTGAACACCGCCCCGTCTTCCCGGGGCGTGAATTGCACGACTCCGACGGAGGACTTCTCGCGAAGCTGCTTCTCCAGCTCCTCCATCTGAATACGCAGCGACTTGAAATTCTTTCCGTCGAAGAGCCTGCGCACTTCGGAAACCACGCGGCTCGCGTTCTCCAGATCGTCGCGCTTCAGGTACAGGATCGCCAAGACCACTTTCGCCGAATAGTGCGCGTACCAATCCGCCTCGGGAGTCGCGGAATCGAGCACCAGCTTCAGAAGCCGCTCGGCGTCCTCGAATTTCTTTTCGTCGCGCAGGATCTTCGCCTGCCAGATCTTCCACAGAAGCCTCACCGACGGATCTTCGGGCTCCTCGATGGAATCAATCAGCTGACGGCACGCGGCCGTGTCGCTGTTTTTCCAGTCGTAGTAATGGGCGAGCATCATCTTGGCCTTCGTGCGGTAGGGCCCCGCATCGGGGTGGCGGATGACGTCCTCGAAAAGCTTGCGGGCGGATTCCGATCGCGGATCGGGAAGGCTGCGGAAAACCATCGCGAGCGCGTAGCCGATCGCCGGATCCGAAGTTTTTTCGTAGTGCCTCTCCAGCTCGGCGACGTAGAACTTCAGCTCGTGCGTCTTGCCGAGCTCGGTAAGAGTGCGCACGAACATCCCCACATACTCGGCGTGCTCCTTGTCGACCTGAAACGGAATTCGATCGAAATAGCGGCGCAGAATATTGTAAGCCTCGACCAGACGGAGCGCGTAGTAATGGTCCCTGGCTTCAAGAAGCTGGCTATTGATCTTTTGATTCATCGAGTAGGGGTGAGCAGACCCGCCAAATTTAACATAGTTTCTCCAAGCGCGATAACCAGGGTGCCTCTAAAGGTAGGCGAGGTCGCCTCACAGCACGTCGTAAACCACGGCTAAAGCACACATCTGTTAACGAGAAGCGGAATGCCAATGATATACTCTCCGCTGAACTCGGTTAGTTTTGTGACAAGTTCATCGTCCACGCGCGTCTTACTCTCACAGCTCATCCATAAATAACGAAGTCATCCGCCATCCGCGGGAGGGAGATCCTATGTCTCGTGCTTCTCGGTTGTGGTTGTTGGGATTCTGCGTGCTGCTTGGCCAACAGGCTCAGGCGCGAAATCAGAACAACGATCTGTTTTTCGTACGCGCTCCGGCGAAGGACGCCGCCGAGCGAACCGCCATCGCCGAGGCCGGCATAGCGATTGACGCCGTGTTTTCGGATTCCGTGACGTTCGTCGGAACGGAACGCGACCTGAGCGCTCTGCGAAAAGCGGGAATCGCTTTCGAAGTCGATGCGATGCCGACGCGCGCGGGATTTCCGGGTTCCGACGGCGCCTTCCACGATCATAAGGAGATGCTCGCCGCACTGGATCAGCTGGCCGCTAAGTATCCCGCCATCGCGACCCGCATCAACATCGGAAAGAGCCTCGAAGGCCGCGAGATGGCGGGCATTCGTCTTTCCAGCAACGAGGACGAGGACAAGCTTCCCGCCGTCGTGCTGCTCGGTTGCCACCACGCGCGCGAACATCTGAGTGTCGAGCTGCCGCTTCTCATGGCGGAGCATCTCGCCGGCCAATACGGCAAAGACGCGCGCATCACGAAGCTGCTCGACACTCGCGAAGTCTGGATCGTTCCGATGGTGAACCCGGACGGCGCCGAGTACGACATTTCCGGCTCCGGTTACAAATACTGGCGCAAGAACCGCAAGAACAACGGCGACGGATCCTACGGCGTCGACTTGAACCGCAACTACGGCGCGGGCTTCGGCGGCGAAGGATCGAGCGATGATACGTCGTCGGACATCTATCACGGTCCTTCCGCGTTCTCGGAACCCGAGACGGCGAACGTCCGTGACTTCGTCCGCAACAGGAAAAGCGCGACGATGCTTCTCAGCTTCCACACCTTCAGCGAGCTCGTGCTGTGGCCTTACGGCCACACGAACAGCCAGATTTCGAGCAGCACGGATCTCGCCGTGTTCGAGAAGATGGGCAAGAAGATGGCGAGCTGGAACAAGTACAAGCCGATGAAGAGCAGCGGCCTGTATCTCGCTTCCGGCGACACGACGGACTGGGCGTACGACGAGCTGAAACTCTTCGCGTTCACCTTCGAGCTGTCGCCCTCTTCCATGTTGAGCGGCGGGTTCTATCCCGGAGCGAAGGCGATTGCGCCCGCATTCCAGGCGAACCTGGAACCGGTCCTCTACATGCTCGAAATGGCGGACAACCCGTACCGCTCGCTGCGGTCGGAGGCAGATCCGCTGGGTATTCTCGACTGATTTACGGCACCTGGCCGGGGGGACGTTTTGCGTCCTCCCGGCCAACCCTCTGTAATCCGCGCCTAAATTCCCATCGGTAAAAAGTAGTTGATCCGGCCCTGTAAATTTTATATTTACCTACCTCCTGTTGTTACTCGGAGGTTGGTTGCATGGATGAAGCGAAGCTCACCGCTGACTGTGAATTCCTGACCCAGGACCCGGCCATGATTAATCTGCTTCAGATGGTGGCGCGCATCGCCCCGACTGAGGTGACCGCTCTCATCCAGGGCGAAAGCGGCACGGGCAAAGAGCTCATCGCCAAACGCATCCACCAGCTTTCCAACCGCCGGGGCAAAACCCAGGTCAGCATCAACTGCGGCGCGATTCAGGACACGCTTCTTCTCAGTGAGCTTTTCGGCCACGAGAAGGGAGCCTTCACCGGCGCCGTTCAGCAAAAAAAGGGTTTGGTCGAAGTCGCCCACGAAGGAACGCTCTTTCTGGACGAGATAGGCGAGATGGGCATGGAAGCGCAGGCGAAGCTCCTTCGCTTTCTGCAAGAAGGAGAAATCTTCCGCGTCGGCGGCAAAGCTCCCATCCGCGTGAACGTGCGGGTCATCTCGGCTACCAATAAAGATCTCGAGCAAGCGGTAAAGCGCGGCCAGTTCCGCGAAGATCTCTACTACCGCATCAATACGGTGACCTTGCGGATCGCGCCGCTTCGTAAGCGCCCCGGAGACATCCCGCTTCTCATCAATCAGTTTCTCGCCCTCGGTTCCGCGAGCCAGGTGCGCTCGGTGAGCGCGAAGGCCATGGAACTTCTGAAGCGCTACCACTGGCCCGGAAACGTGCGTGAGCTTCAAAACACGGTGGAGCGCTTCAAGATCCTCGTGGACTCAGAAGTCATCGGAGACAACGACATTCCGTTCAACATCCGTAACCCGGAGATTGAAACGGAGTACTTCGACGGCGCGTCCACGTTTCTGCTCTCGCAGATCGAAAAGCGCCACATCCTTCGCGTGCTGAGCCACTTCCGCGGCAACAAGACGAAAGCCGCCGGAGCGATGGGCATCACGGTGAAAACGCTCTACAACAAGCTCGCGCTGTACGAGAAGGAACGCCAGCAGGAAGCCGACCGCCTCGCGGACGCTCCGCGGCCGCCCCGTAACGGCTCGGGCCTATCCGGTTCCTCTCCAGAACTAGGCTGAGAACACGAGTCTGGTAATCCAGGACGCTATCTGGGACTTGGTCCCGGCTAGGACCGGCTTGCCCTCTCCCGAGTAGAGATAGGCGGGATGCTTCTTACCGGAGATCTCCGAGAGATAGTTGAGGCAAAGGGCATCGAGTCCCTTCTTCTTCATGTTCGCGCGCGCGAAACGATCGCGCGCGGCCGAAGCTTGCGCCTTCCACTCCAGCTTGAAGCCCACTCGCTTGATCGCCGGGAAACGTTTGCCCACGTCATCGATGATTTTCTTCGTGGGTTTGAGCTTCAACGTCCAGCCGGACGAGGACGAGGTCTTGCCCTTACCGACGCTCACGGGCTGAAAATCGAGTACGGCGGCCGCGAACACCGCGTAATCCGGGCGCGAGGCCCGGCACTGCTTCATCACCTCGGCGTGCATCTCGTCCGCCGTCTCCACGCAAATCCAGCGCTTCAAACCCAGCTCCCCGAACGGCTGACAGCACGGGCCCGAGATCAAAGTGACTTCCGCGCCCGCTTTGTGAAGCCGCTGACACAATTCGAACGCGAGCTCTCCCGTCGAGAAATTCGAAAGGTATCGTACGCGATCGAGATAGGCTCGCGTGGGCCCGCCGGTGACGAGAACGCGATATCGACGAGAAACAGGCTGTTTCATCGCCTCGTGGGTATCACAATTGTGCGTTCGTTGTCACAATTACCGTCGATTCTCGTCGAAAAAACGAGAGCGCGAGACGGCGGAATGGGAAACTTTCCCCGAAGCAAATCGTGGATAAGAAAAATTCCCTCGGTTCGCGAATTTTTTTTCGGCGACCTCCGCCGCTCGCACATCCGGCCCAAAGTAACCCAAACAGCTTGAGTTTTTCGACGCACGACGATCGGATTGCAACTCCGTGTCATCGAGAAATAGCGCAACGCATTGTTTTTTCTTCTTAAAATCTTCCCCCAGGCGTCGAAAGATTAGGTGAACGTCGGGGTATCCCGGCGCTCATTTTCCCGCGGTCGGATTCGCGGGAGATTCTAAACCACGCGGCCGAAGGATCGGCCGTCCGCGCAGGGAGCGCGGTACTCACGGAAGGAGGTGAACACACAAAGGAGGACCCCCTATGGGGTTGCGTATTAACACCAATGAGCTGGCCCTCTCCGCTCAGAGAAATCTGAGCAACACCCAGCGAGCGCTATCCAAGACGATGCAACGTCTTGCTAGCGGATCGCGTATCGTCCAGGCAGGCGATGACCCCGCCGGCCTCGCCATCTCCGATGGATTGAACGCTCAAGTTCGATCCCTTGCGGCCGCCATGCGGAACGCGCAGGACGGAATCTCGATGGTGCAGGTCTTCGAAGGCGGCACCAACGAAATCAACAACATGATGGTCCGTATGCGCGAGCTTGCGATGCAAGCGGCGTCGGATACGGTCGGTGACGCGGAACGCGCGATGATCAACAACGAAGTTGTTGAGCTGAACGCGGAAATCAGCCGTGTCGCTAACACCACGAACTACAGCGGTCGATACCTGCTTAACGGCCAAATCCAGGATCTAGACATCCAGGTCGGACCGAACAACGATCCCGAAAAGGATCGTATTAAATTCAACCCGGGTGAAAGTGATCTCCAGGCCGATGCGCTGGGTATCGAAGGCGTCGACGTGTCGAGCAAGAGCGGAGCGCAAGACGCTCTGGACGAAATCGACGTAGCGATGGTCCGGGTAAATCAGGTCCGCGCGAAAGTGGGCTCCTTCCAGAGCCGCCTCCAAACGACGTTGTCGTCTCAGGGTATCTTCCGCGAAAACCTGATGGCCGCCTACTCGCGCATCCGCGATGCGGACGTGGCCGAAGAAGCGACGAACTTGGCGAAGGAGACGATCCTCCGTCAAGCTGGTGTGGCGATCTTGACCCAGGCTAACGAGAGCCCGGCGATCGCCCTTCAGCTCCTGAAGTAAGTCAGGAGCGGGGACAGCATGCTGGCCGACTCCATAGCGATATGGGAGCGTTTAGCGGATCCCCGCCTGTTCGTAATCTTTCTGCCGCTGTTCGTGATTTTCGGAACCGCCGCGTGCGTGGCCGTCTACTCCCTCGCGCAGAGCCTCAAGGCTTCCGGGCCGGTGAAACCGGTGCGCGTGACGACTGACGACGAGGCGACGACTCCGATAGCTCCGGCACCTCCGCCGGCTGCGATCACGGAAAGCGCTTATCCAAATTCAGAACTGACTCTGTCCCTCGAGGCGAAGGTCGCCCAGGCGCAAGCCGGGCGGGCCGACGCCGAGAGGGACAGAGTCGTTTTGCTCGAGAAACTTGCCACCGCCACCACCGCGCTTCAGAAGGAACAGGAGCTGCGGTCCGAGCTTCAACTCAAAGCCGACAAATTGGGAACCCAGTTCGAGGAAGTGCTCCACGAGGTGGAACAGATCTATCAACTCAACGTCGGCGTCACCGCTTTCGAAGAACTTACTCGGCGCATCGACCAGATCCGCGAGGGCCGTCCCTTGAAACCCCGTACCCCCGAAGCCACGCAGAACAGCACCAACCCCGAAACGCTTCTCATCGCCGAACAGGCGGGAGAGATCAAGAAGCTCAGGGACATAGTGGGTTTTTACCGGGAAAAGTACGGAGAGTGATAAAATAGAGTTCGAGGGCCCATCCAATGACTCAGAAACCCCTCAGCCAATCCGGAGTTTTCGCCTTCCGCTCTCCGGCTCAGCCTGTCTTTCAAGTCGGCCGCAATCTGCTCCTGCTCTTCTGTGTGCCCGATCTCGGGCTCTGCACCGGGCTCATCTCCGAAACCGACGGCTCACCCGCCGAGCTCAAGGAGATGCTCGACAACGCTTTCCGGCACCTTCTGGAACACGTCGGCGATCATCCGAAGCCGATTTACGTCAAACTCTTCGGCGCGAGCCACGGCGACGAGACTCAGCTGCTGGCGCTCTATCAATGGCTGGAAGTCCACGGCCTCAAGCTCGAAGCGAAAGACCTGGGAAGAAATTTTCCCCGCCACGTGCGTGTCGACATCAACAACGGAAAGGTCGCCGTCAGCTACGGGCGGGCGGCCACGGGCGGCACTCAGGAATTACTGACCCTGGGAAGCGCGAGAAACCGGTTCACTCCCACTTCCGCGCCCCACCATGTCCTGATTCTCTCTTCCAGCCCCGTCGAGAAACGGCTCGCCCAGCAGGCGATCGAAGAGTACGCGGACTGGAAAACGGATTGTCCCGCCGATAGCCGCGACTGGCTCGCGGAGCAGAAGAGTAAAACTCTTCCTTACGCTCTCGTGATGCTTTGCTCGGGAGCCGCGAGGGACATCGAGCTCGAAACTTTTCTATCGCGGGTGAAAGGCGTCGCCTTCGCTTGGGTAGGCGCCGAGACGCCCGCCTTCCTGAAACATTTCCCCGCGGTTCTCAATCTCGGCCCCCTCGATCCCGAGTTCCTCGGGCAGTTCAAAGGCGGCCTCGCGGAGCTTCTACGCTCCCTCCAAGGCGCGGCGACCCCCGCTCCCTCGGTCTCGAAGAATCACAAGAAAATCAAATGAAGGTCACGGCGTCGCCGGAGCTTCGGCGTTCGGCGCGACCGGCGGAGCCACCTGCGGTTGAGGCGGCTGCGGAATTTCGCGTGCCGGAGCTTTCCAGTTCCAGAACCAGGAGTACGGTGTGTGCACCACGGGTTCCGGATGGGTCTTCGCCCAGTGGGCCTCCAAGTACTTATTCATTTCATCCTTGGTTCCCCCGCGCGGAAAATCCGTGGGCTCGGTGAAAGTGAGTGTCACGTCCCGTCTGGGATTAAAAAGGATACCGTTGGCGAGAGTCGCCTTTAGGCCGTTCAAAGCCGCCGCGCCGAAGTTGGGCGCAACGTTGTTCTGGTCGTAGGCGAAGCTCGATCCGCGAAGCCCCTGCTCGTCGACCAGCACTATGCGTATGTTCGGGTTCGCCTGCAAAATCGTATGCACGGCGCTCTTGGCGTTGATTTTCTCGACGCCGTCGCCGGGAGTGAGCTGGGCCGCGGGATAAACGAGCAGATTCCCCCCGCCCTTCAAAGTGCCCACCATTTCGTCCAATGAGCCTTGGGCCGCCTTGAGGAAATTCTCCCGCTTTTCCCGGGAAGTCTCGCCCGGAAACTGCCGAATCGCGGTGATGTCGGGAACCAGAATCGCGTTCTGAACCCAGGCCACGAACTTTCCGCCCATGTCCTGCGCCCGGGTTTCGATCATGGCCGGCCGCGGATGAAACTGGTTATTCAGACGATTCGCCAGGATGATCGGATCGATGAGGCCCGAATGGTTCGACAGAAACAGAATACCGGTCGTGCCTTTAGCCGCGACTTCGTCGAGGCCGATGGTCGACGTGTGGTAACGCAAGCTGAGCGTGGGGGTGGCGACAACGGTGTGGATGGCGTTTCGGGCGAAGGAGGCGAAATACTCCGGACAGCCCGCCTGGCCGGTCTGTGGCCACAAGACCAGGCCGAGCAAAAGCAAAAACCGGCCCAGATTTCCCCGTTTCCCCACCACCAACATAGTCCTGAACTATGGCTGTGGACTGGCGGTTCTAGGAAGCCCCACACAGACGGAATACGGCGAAATCGCCATTCCGAGGGCTCAAGTAGGGTCAGAGCTTGACGGTGGTCTGCAGCTTCTTGCCGTTGCGGTAGTAATGAAGAATGACCGTGTCGCCGATCTTCTTCTCGAAAATGTAATCGAGTAGGTCCCGCATCGTCTGCACGGGAGTATCGTCCACGCGAAACAGCACGTCGCCGCCGAACGGAATCCGGCGGAAACCCAGAATCACGTCCCGATCGGCGGCGCGAAGCCCCGCCTTTCGCGCGACTCCTCTCGGGGAGAGCTCCGTCACCATGATCCCGTAATTGATGGGCACCTTGAACGCCTCGAGCAGGCCCGGACTGAGCCCCACGCCGTCGAGGCCCAGCTCCGGCCGCTGAACTTTCCCGAAACGGATAAGACTATCGACGATACGGGCCGCCGTACGGGCGGAGATCGCAAAGCCCACGCCGACGCTTCCGCCCGCGGGGGAGAGGATCTGGGTGTTCACGCCGAGAATGTCGCCGGAGCTGTCTAGCATCGGCCCGCCGCTGTTGCCCGGGTTGATCGCCGCGTCCGTCTGAATCACGTCCTTCATCAAGCTTTCCGTCGGGGTTCGGATGTCGCGCTCGAGAGAGCTGATGACGCCGACGGTGAGCGTTCCGCCCAGACCGAAAGGATTTCCGATGGCGAGAACCTTCTGCCCGACGGCCGGCTTTTCGGAGAGAGCGAACTTAAGAGTGTGAAGCTTCACGGCCTTGGGATCGATCTTGAGAACGGCGAGATCGCTATCCGGATCGATGCCGACGACCTTCGCGGCATACGTGCTCTTGTCGAAAAGCGTGACTTCCAGTTTGCGCGCGTTCGCGACGACGTGGAAGTTCGTCACGATGAAACCCTCGGGTTTGAAAATGAAGCCGGACCCGAGACCCGTCTGGGGAACCACGTCCATCCAGAAATCGCGGGTGAGCGTGACGGAGGTGATGTTGACGACCGCCGGGTTCGCCGCCGAGTAGACGTCGACGTTGTTTTTTTCGTCCGGCAGGAGCGGAGCCGCCGCGGCCGCCCCGCAGAGCATTAGGCCCAGGAACGTTTTCACTGCTTCGCCTCCAGGGCGTCGATTTTGGCGGCCACGATGAAGTCGTTCTCGCTAAGCCCATTGATCGCGTGGGTCCAGAGCGTGATGGTGAGCCGGTTCCACTGATGGATGTTGATGTCGGGATGATGACCCTCGGATTCCGCCACTAACGCCACGCGGTTCACGAATCCCATATTTTCGTTAAAATCCTTGAACTTGTAGCTCTTCTGAATCTGGTTTCCCTTTAACTCCCAGCCCCGGACGCTCTTCAGTTGATCCTTTGCCTGGGTGGCGGTGAGCGGGGGAACCCCTCCCTCACAGGGAACGCAGTGTTTTTGAGTGAGATCGCAGGTCGTCATGGAGCCTCCAAATTCAACGGCGAGCCATTATGGCTAGGGGCTCCGTTAATTGACAAGACCGAACCTAGGCCGCTAAGGTTCTTGGGAATTTTTAAGCCCCCACGAGGTATGACGCATGAGCCCATCCGCTGGCGAAAAGATCACTTACAGCACTTCCAACCGCATCCAGGTCCCCTCCTTTCCGATCATCCCGTTCATTGAAGGAGACGGAACCGGACCCGACATTTGGGCCGCTTCCCAGCACGTTTTCGACGCCGCCGTGAAGAAATGCTACGGCGACAAGCGCGGACTCGTTTGGAAGGAAGTGCTCGCCGGCGAAAAGGCGAACAAGCTGACCGGCAACTGGCTTCCCGAAGAGACTCTTACCGCCATCAAGGAATACTCCATCGCCATCAAGGGCCCGCTGGGCACTCCGGTCGGCGGCGGCGTTCGTTCCATCAACGTGGCGCTTCGCCGGCTTCTCGATCTCTACGCCTGCATCCGTCCCGTCCGGTACTTCCCGGGAGTTCCGAGCCCGATGAAGGAACCGCAGAAGCTCGACGTCGTTCTTTTCCGCGAAAACACGGAAGACGTGTACTCCGGCATCGAGTGGAAGAGCGGCTCGACGGAAGTGAAGCAGGTCATCGATTTTCTCAACGGCCACATGGGATGCAAGATCCGCCCGGACTCCGGCATCGGCGTGAAGCCCATGAGCCCGTTCGGCAGCAAGCGTCTCGTCCGCATGGCGATCGAGTACGCGCTGAAACGCGGCCGCAGCAGCGTCACCCTCGTCCACAAGGGCAACATCATGAAGTTCACGGAGGGCGCCTTCCGCGAATGGGGTTACCAGGTGGCGAAGGAAGAGTTTGCGTCCACGACGATTACCGAGGACGAAGTTTGGGAAAAGCACCAGGGCAAGGCGCCCTCGGGCAAAGTACTCATCAAGGACCGCATCGCCGACAGCATGTTCCAGCAGGCGCTGCTCCGGCCCGAGGAATACTCGGTCATCGCGACCCCGAACCTGAACGGCGATTATCTGTCCGACGCCATGGCGGCCCAGGTGGGCGGCCTCGGCATCAGCCCCGGAGCGAACATCGGCGACCGCGCGGCGGTCTTCGAAGCCACCCACGGAACGGCCCCGAAGTACGCGGGCCAGGACAAGGTGAACCCGAGCTCGGTGATTCTGTCCGGCGTGCTCATGTTCGAGCATCTCGGCTGGCAGGAAGCGGCCGACTCCATCGTGAAGGCGCTCGAAAAGACTTTCGACCAGAAGTACGTCACCTACGATTTCGCCCGTCAGATGCCGGGCGCGACCGAGGTGAAGTGCTCGCAGTTCGCGGGCCGTATCGTCGATAACCTGTAATTTTCAAAACCAAGAAGGCGAGACTTATGAAAAGACCCAAGATTACGATCGTCGGCTCCGGCAACGTCGGCGCCACGGCTGCCCACTGGATTGCGACCAAAGAGCTCGGCGACGTGGTTCTCGTCGACATCGCCGAAGGCATCCCGCAAGGCAAGGGACTCGATCTTCTGCAGTCCGGCCCGGTGGAAGGCTTCGATCTCAAGATCACCGGCTCGAACGACTACGCGGCGACGAAGGACTCCGACATCGTCGTCATCACCGCCGGCCTTCCCCGCAAGCCCGGCATGAGCCGTGACGACCTTCTGAAAACGAACGCGAACATTCTCACGCAGGTGACGAAACAGGTCGCCCAGTACTCGCCCAACTCCATCCTCATCGTGGTCTCGAACCCGCTGGATGCGATGGCGTACGTGGCGAAAAAAGTTTCCGGTTTCCCGAAGCAGAGGGTAATCGGCATGGCCGGCGTTCTCGATACCGCCCGCATGAAGACTTTCATCGCGGAAGCGGCGAACGTGAGCGTCGAGGACGTCCACGGCTTCGTTTACGGCGGACACGGCGACACCATGGTCCCGATGACGCGTTTCTGCTCGATTGCCGGCGCGCCCCTCGAGACCTTCCTCTCGAAAGCGAAGATCCAGGAAATCGTGACCCGCACCCAGAACGGCGGCGCCGAAATCGTGAACTACTTGAAGACCGGCTCCGCCTTCTACGCCCCGGCGGCCTCCGTCGTGGCGATGGTGGAATCGATCGTGCGCGACAAGAAGCGCGTTCTTCCCTGCGCCGCCTGGCTCGAGGGCGAGTACGGCGTGAAGAATCTCTTCGTCGGCGTGCTGTGCAAGCTCGGCACGAACGGTATCGAACAGGTCGTCGAGCTCCAGCTCAACGACGAGGAAAAGGCGGGGCTCAAGAAGTCCTGCGATGCCGTGAAGCAACTCATCGACGTACTCGAAGGCTAAAAATGAAAATCCACGAATACCAGGGCAAGGAACTGTTTCGGCAGTACCAGATTCCGGTGCCGAAGGGGAAACCGGCCTTTTCCGCCGACGAGGCGGTGAAGCTCGCTCCGACGGTATCGAACGGACCTTGGGTCGTGAAAGCCCAGATTCACGCCGGCGGCCGCGGCAAAGGCGGCGGCGTGAAAGTGGCGAAGACGATGGAAGAGGTCGCGAAGTACGCGAACCAAATCTTCGGCATGCAGCTCGTCACCCACCAGACCGGCCCCGAGGGCCAGAAGGTGCGGCGGCTTCTCGTCGAGGAAGGCGCGAACATCAAGGCCGAGAGCTACCTCGCCATTACGCTGGATCGGCAGAACTCGCGGCTTTGCATCATGGCCTCAACGGCCGGCGGCATGGACATCGAGGAAGTCGCCCACAAAACGCCCGAGAAGATCTTCAAGGAGTGGGTGAATCCGGCGGTCGGCCTGCGCTCCTTCCAGACCCGGCGGCTGGCGACGAAGATGGGTTACAAGGGGGACACCGCGAAGCAGTTCGGGGTCATCCTGAACAACCTCGTGCGCTTCTACTCGGAGTGCGACTGCTCGATTGCCGAAATCAATCCCCTGATTGAGACCGGCGACGGAAAGCTCATCGCGCTGGATGCGAAGATCAACTTCGACGACAACGCCCTCTACCGGCACCCGTCCTTCGCCGAAATGATCGATACCGACGAGGAAGATCAGAACGAGCTCGCCGCGAAAAAGTTCGACCTGAACTACATCAGCCTAGACGGAACCATCGGCTGCATGGTGAACGGAGCGGGCCTTGCGATGGCGACGATGGACATCATTCAGATGGAAGGCGCTTCGCCCGCCAACTTCCTCGACGTCGGCGGCGGCGCGACGGAAGAAAAGGTGCGTGAGGCGTTCAAGATCATTTCGAAAGACCCCAAGGTGAAGGCGATTCTCGTCAACATCTTCGGCGGCATCATGAAGTGCGACATCATCGCGGCGGGCATCGTGGCCGCTGCGAAGGAGCTGCACATGACTCTGCCGCTCGTGGTCCGGCTCGAGGGCACGAACGTGGACCTCGGCAAGAAGATCCTGAAGGAATCGGGTCTCGCCATCATCCCGGCGAACGATCTCGGTGACGCCGCCAAAAAAGCGGTAGCCGCGTCGCGAGGTGGAAAATGAGCATTCTCGTCGACAAAAACACGAAGCTTCTCGTTCAGGGCATCACCGGCAAGGCCGGCGCCTTCCACACCCAAAAGTGTAAGGAATACGGCACGAACATCGTCGCCGGAGTGACTCCCGGTAAAGAGGGCGAGAGCTTCGAAGGCATTCCGATCTTCAACGACGTCGCGGGAGCGGTGAAAAAGACCGGAGCGAACGCCACGATGATCTACGTTCCGCCGCCGTTCGCGGCGGACGCGATTCTCGAAGCGGCGGAAGCCGGCATCAAGGTCATCGTCTGCATCACGGAAGGCATTCCGGTGATGGACATGATCCCCGTGAAAAATTATCTGAAGCAGACCAATTGCGTGCTCATCGGACCGAATTGCCCCGGCATCATCACTCCCGGCGAGTGCAAGATCGGCATCATGCCGGGCC
>CAZZHG010000102.1:0-17263 GCA_964653655.1 uncultured Pseudobdellovibrionaceae bacterium | reverse complement strand
GCCGCCCCGAGCCCGGCGCCGTCGGGTTACCTTCCGGTCGTCACGCCCGGAATTCCCAGCTTACCGTTCGAAATGGACGGCAACGTGAAGGTGTTCCGTCTGCGGGCGGAACCCGTCGTCACTTCCTTTCAGGACATGAGCGACCCTCACGGAATGGGAACCCGGCCGATTCACGGCTGGGGTTACAACGGAACCATCACCGGCCCTACGATCGAGGCGGTGGAAGGCGATCGCGTCCGCATCCTCGTCGAAAACCGCCTCCCCGAGCCGACCACCGTCCACTGGCACGGGCTCCACGTCCCGATCGAAATGGACGGGGTTCCAGAGTTCTCGCAGAATCCGATTCAGCCGGGCGAAACGTTCACCTACGAGTTCACTCTAGAGCAGCACGGCACCTACTTTTACCACCCGCATTTCATGGGAGCGAAGCAGGTGGGACTCGGCATGAGCGGGTTCTTCATCGTGCACCCGAAGCAGATCGCCCCTCATCAGGTCGTCGACCGGGACTTCGCGTATTTTCTGCAGATGTGGATGATCCATCCGGGCAGTCCGATTCCGGACGCGCTCGAAATGACGGACTTCAATTACTTCACTATGAACGGAAAGCCCGGCCCGGACATCGTTCCGATGCAGGCGAAGGTCGGCGAGCGGGTGCGTATCCGGGTCGCAAACCTCAGCATGATGGCCCATCCGATTCACTTGCACGGCCACAGCTTCCGCATCACCGAGTACGGCGCGGGCTTCGTGCCGCCGAGCCAGCAGATTCTCGCCAACACGGAGCAGGTTTCGAGCGCGCAATCACGCTGCTTCGAGTTCACCACGCTTCGTCCCGGCAAGTGGCTTTTCCACTGCCACTTCATGCACCACGTGATGAACGACATGCACCGAAGGCCGCTCGCCGGAGCGGGCACGGGGCACGCCGGCCACGCCGGAATGGAAATGGGCGGGATGCACACGTGGATCGAAGTGCTTCCCTGAAATAAAAAACCCCGGAGCGGCTTTCGCCACCCCGGGGTCCAATCTAGTCTAAGGAGAAGATCCTTCGCCTACGGCTCAGGATGAATCTCGTTAGCTTTCCAGACGAGATTCAGTTGCAGCTGCGGATACGGCAGGAGCCGTGAGCGCGCTGGCAATTGTACAGAGCCGAGCGCTGAGCCTCGGCGATCGTCCGGCCGTAACCGGGGTGACCGCCAGCGTGCTCTTCCCATCCGTTGTCCACCGCCACGCAGCTGTACGTCGGCTGCGGACCGGGGCCGGGGCCGGGACCAGGGCCGGGGCCGCCGACTTGGACGTTTTGCAACGCCTGGGCGGTCTGACGGTACTGGCGATACACCTGCGGGTAATAACCCTGAGTTCCGTTCAGGTAGTAGGCCGCCTGCTGGAACTGTCCGCGAGCTTGTTGAAGCTCGTCACGGCAGTGAGCGGGCACGCCGTAGCCGCCGAAGCCGAAGCCGAAGCCGGGACGACGAAATTCGGTGCAGTCCGCGAGGCGTTCGACCGCGCGCTGGAACTGAAACACTTCGGTCTGAGTCGCGTAATCGAGGCCGGCATAACGGACGGCCTGAACCAATTGATTGGTTTCGTTTTGCAGATAACGGACCGCTTGATCGCGGCCGCCGATGCCGATTCCAATGTGGCCGCCGCCGACGCCGATGATGATATCGGCGCGAGTGACGCTCGTTAGCAGTAGTAAGAACAACCCAACTTTTTTCATCTCTCTATCCTCCAAGCAAGCCGGTTTTGGCTATCGTTGCCGGACGTAAGAGCACGATTGATGCCAAGTTTCTTCCGCACGAACGGTGTCTTTTTGACTCCGTTTCGCCCGGCTCGACGGGGTGCGAAAAGGGACTGGGGGAAAAAAATTCAGGATCCGGGAGGCGGGGCGTCTATTTCAGGCCGGCCATCTCGGCTTTTGCCTTACCGGCGAGGGGGCTCTTCGGGAACCGATCGAGGAACTCTTGATAGAAGAGCTTCGCTTCCCGGTTCTTTTTCAGATTGCGAAAGGCGTTCGCCTGACGATAGGTCGCTTTCGCGACGAGGTCGTCGTTGGGAAAGCGCTTCTTGAACTCACCGAACTCGAGGGCGGCCGAGGAGTAGTCCTTCGCGGAGTACAAACTCTCGGCGAGCCAGTAGCGGGCCTTCTTGTCTTTGCCCTTCCCCGACTTCTTGATCGCGGCCCGCAAAACTTCCGTCGCGTCCTCGAACTTGCCGGCGTCGTAAAGTTTCTTGCCCGCTTCGAAGGTGTTTGCCGGAGCGCTGCCGTTACCCGCGACCGAGGGAGGCGGCTCGGCGGCCGGCTCGGGAACGGGGCGGTTCTCGATGGCCTCCACCCGTTTGGTCAGAGCTTCCAGTTCCTTTTGAATCGCTTCGAACTGAACGGTCTGGTACTGAGCGCGCTCGTCGAGGAGGCTTCCGAGGCGGGCGATGTCGCTCTTCATCTCTTCGCTGGTGACTTCGATGTCGGCCTTGTCGCCCCTGGCCTTCTGCACTTCCTTGCGCAGCTTCAGCATCTCTTGCTCACGGCGCACGTCGGACTTCGTCTGACACCCGCAGAGCCCGAGAAGAAGACAGAAGAAGGCGAGCCTTCTCACTCCACTCCCCCTTCCTCATCCGGAGAGCTGGAGCGGATTTTCGATTGCTTGAAGATGGACTGGTACTCGGCTTTCTCGGCGAGCAGGCGCGCTTCGGTCGCGTACTTGCGGCAGCTATCGTAATAGCCTTCTTCGAAGTCCCGCTTCGCTCTCAAGTAGGTATTTTCCGCCTTGCGGTACATGTCGGGGGCCAGCGCGTCCGCTTTTACTTTCGCGGCCGCCTTAACCGCCACGTCTGCCAGCACCAGCTCCTGAATGGGCCGGTGCTGGCAGCCGAGGGTCAAAAGAGTGAGGGCAAACCAGACGTATTTTTTCACCGGGCTTACTTGCTCAGCACGACGAATTCGGCGCGGCGGTTCTTCGACCAGGCCGATTCATCGCTACCCTGCACGGACGGCCGTTCCTCGCCGTAGCTGATCGTGGAGAGCCGGGACTTTTCGATCCCGAGCTTGACGAGATAATCGAGAGCGGCGTTCGCGCGGCGCTCGCCGAGAGCGAGGTTGTACTCCGTCGTTCCGCGCTCGTCGCAGTGGCCTTCCACCTGGACGGAAGCGGACGGATTCGCCTTCAGCCAATCCGCGTTCGCCTGAATGGCGGTGCGGGCCGCGTTCGTCAGCTTGTAACTGTCATAAGGGAAGTAAGCCGTCTGCATGTCGGCGGCGGGCGTGCTGCCCGCGTCGCCCGCGGTTCCCGTCGCGCCGGCGTCGTCACCGAGAGCGGCGCCGCCACCCTCCGTAGTGAAGCCGGGCTCGCCTTCGGTTACGTCTTTTTTGCTACAGGCGGAAAGAGCCACCACCAAGCAGAGAGCGAAAACCGTAATAAATGAAAACCGAAGATGCCGAGAAACCTTCATCGTATTCTCCTTATGAATGCCCACAGTCCAATTTGAGACTCACTCGTTACGCGTAATATGAGACCACCGTTTTTCAAAAAATTCAACCAAGCTTACGCGAAGTTACCTTCTCTTTTTTCTTTACGACCCGGAGCGAAAGATAAAATCTGATCCGGTCATGAAACGAATTCTCGCCGTGAAATGGCGCCAGCTCGGAGACACGATCCTTTGGACGGCGGCTCTCGATGCGTTGAAGCGTTGGGAACCGGATTCTGTCGTCGATATCGCGATGCCGGCGGCGTACCGCGCTCTTTTCGAGGCGGACGGCCGATTCGACGGTAAATGGCCTCTCTTCGAAGACGTGCCTTCCCTGCACGCCGTGACTCGGGAGGTTAAGACGCGGCGCTACGACTTTGTTCTGAACTTTCACGCGAGCGCCAAGTCCCGCGCCTTCTGCCAGGCCGTCGGCGGTGCCGCCGTGCGGCTCATTCACCACCACGATCGCGCCGGAAGAAACTTCGGCTCCGACAAACCAATCCTGAATTTGGGAAAACCCGCTTCCGCCATCGAGCGCGATCTCAACGTCGTGCGCACGCTCGGTTGGGCCGGCGACAGTCCCGCGCCAAGCTTGAAAACGCCCGAAAGCTGGAAGCAAGCGGCCGCTCTGCGCTGGGGACCGAAGGGGACCCGGCCGAGGCTGGTGATGAGCCCGTCGGCGAGCCGACCCTCGAAAAGGTGGCCGCTGGAAAATTTCGCGAGCCTCGCTGAACGATTGTCCCAACGGTGGGACATCGCCGTGATTTTCGAGTCGGAGCGGCTTTTCGACGATAAAGTCTGGCAAAAAGGGCGTCTCGCCGCCAGCGCGAGACTCTTTGAAACGCCCGCCCTTTCGGACGCCGCCGGACTTCTGTCTCTCGCCGACGGTTTCGTGGGCGGGGATTCCGGAATCAAGCACATGGCCGCGGCCCTCGGTGTTCGGACGGTCACGTTGTTCGGGCCCGAGTCGGTCGGGGAATGGCACGGCTACGATCCGGCACGTCACATCGCGCTTCAAAACGAGATGGCTTGCCGGGATCAGAATCCGGAAGACCGCCTCTTTGCGTGGTGCGGCGTGGAAACGTGTCCGCTCTCTTCCCACGCCTGCGTCACCCTGCATAGACCAGAGCAAGTCGAGGCCGCGCTGGAAAAAAACCGAACCACTTTCATTTGATACAATGGCGCCCATGCGGATAGTCGCCCTCTGCTTACTCGCTTTCGCGCTTTGCGCGAAAGGAGAGCAGGACTTCATTACTTTTCCCTCGAACGTAGATTGGGTGACCCGCGAAAGCCCCCACTTCACGGCCCTCTATCGCCGGGGTCAGGATCCGCTCGCCGTCCGGGCTCTGAAACACGCGGAACGCGCCTACCAGGTTCTCACTCCGATCTTTCCGAAGGGACCCGAAAGAACGTGGATGGTCCTCGCCGATTTCCAGGATTCCACCAACGGTTATGCCCTCGACGTGCCCTACCCGCACATGGTGATCTTCGCGGCGCCGCCGGAGCCGAGCGGACTTCTCGCCGGACTCGACGATTGGCTCGCTTCCGTCATCCTTCACGAGTACGTCCACATCCTGCACATCTATCCGGCGGGGGGGCTGTGGGTTCCTTTGCGAGCCATATTCGGAAGCTGGGTAATGCCCAACGCGCTGATGCCGAGCCATCTGCACGAGGGAATCGCGACCCTTCTCGAAACGGAGATGACAGGCGGCGGCCGTGGCCGGGGCGCGCCCTTTCATATGTACCGGCGCAAAGCCGTCGAAGCGGGAGTGTGGGGTAAGGACTTCGCGCCGCTCGATCTTCTCGACGGCAGCAGCATCCGCTGGCCCCACGGGGTATCACCCTATTTCTTCGGCTATCAGATGTACGAAAGCTTGTGGAAATCCCGGGGACCGAAGGGAATCTACAAGCTGACGGAGGCGAGCTCCAACAACTGGCCGTTCTTCGTCAACACGCCCCTCGAGGAAGTCTACGGCGTCGACTACCAGCTTCTTTGGGAACGGATTTTCGCGATGGGCGGGGAAGCCGCGCGCAAGGAAATAGAGGAGCTCAAGAAAACCCCTCTCTCGAAGCTCACGTATCTGACGGCGGATAAGGGAAGCAAATGGGATCTGACGGCGGGCCCCGGGGCCGGAAAGGTCGCCTTCCGCAGCGCCGGCTTCGATCGCAAGGCGGAGATCGTTCTCTACGACGCCGCCGATAGAAAGCGCATCAAGGCCTTCGACATGCCTAGAGGCTCGAACGAAGGCCTCTGCTGGGGCGGAATCGGCGACAAAGAAGGACTTTTTCTTTCGGAGACCGTCAGCGAGTACTCGTACAACAAAACGGTCCTTAAATACCTGAACGTCCCGAGCGGCCAGAAGTACCGCGTGGACGTGGACGGCGCGCCCTTCGAGCACGTCCACACGATCGGCTGCAGCGCGGATCTCGGTACCGTCTTCGTGTACCGAGAAACCGGCGGAATCGGTTTTATCGTCGAATTGAAGCCGACTCTACCCAGCGCGGGTGTCGCCGGAAAAACCGCCCGGGGCCGGCAGTGGAAAATCCCCGAGAGCACCTTCATCTCCGGCATCACTGTCGACGACTCCCAGAACGCCTGGTTCGTGATCCGGGAAGGCACGACGAGCCAGTTGTGGAAATGGGCTCCGAAAGAGAGCACTCCGGCGAAGGTCTCGGAAATGCCCGGCCATCTCTACTCGCTACGCAGCTGGGGCGGCCACTTATACGGGATCTGGGACAAGGACGGGCGGATGGAAGTGTGGGAGCTCGACACCTCGAAGGGAGACGCCCGCAAGTGGATCTCGCTTTCGGGCGGGGCGAACTCCTTCGCGCGCGCCGGCAACCGCTGGGTACTATCGAGCTACGAGCACGGTGGCTACGATGTGGCCGAAGCGCAGCCCGTGAGTGAAACGACCGCGAAGCACGCGAACCTCAAGACGGAGGCGATCGCGGCGAGAAAGGCGCTTGGGGCAAGAAAGCCGGCCGCCGACGTCGCGATGACCGAGCCCCAGGATTACAGCGCCTGGTCCACCCTGCGCCCGAGATTCTGGGTTCCCTTTCTGCTGCTCGTTCCGGACGGAATGCAAATCTCCGCCTGGATTCCGGGCTTCGACATCGGCCAGCGCCATTTCTACGGAATTTACGCCGGCTACGACACCCGCGGGCAAGGATCGGGTTACGTCAGCCTCAGCCACAGCTACCGCTTCGGCCTCGCGACCCAGCTGTCATCCAGCATGTACTTTCAGCCGAGCTACATTATCTCGACGGGAACGATGCTCACTCAATGGGGAGGCAGCGTTTCCATCGCGGGAAGGCCGTTCAACTGGGATCCCACGCTGTCTTTCGGTTTCGTTTTCAAGAAGCTCGAAGCTTCCGCGGCGAATGCCGTTCCGACGACGTCCATCGGACCCAGCGCCACGGTCAGCTACAGCTTCGGCGTGAGTCAGCTCCCTTCGTCGATTCTGCCTCAATGGGGAAGCGCGATGTCGCTTTCGGTGGCGGGCTTCCCGCAGCAGCTGGGAAGCACGGATCGGTACGGCTACGCGATCGCCACCTGGCTGCAATACTTTCCCGTGCCGTGGAACCGCGAGCACGGCTTCTTCATCCGCGCGCGCGCGGGCTATACCGACGGAACTTCCCGCATCAACTCCTACTTCGAAGGCGGCGGCGAGCTGAACTTCTCTTTCGGCCGCGGCCCGTTTCTCAACCGCGGTTTTCTGCCGGGCGCCCTCTTCGGCCGGCGTAACGTCACGCTCAACGCCGAATACCACATGCTTCTCGGACGGCCGGAGCGCGGCTACGGCCTCACGCCGCTCTTCTTCCGCAGCTGGGATCTCGCTTTCGTAGGCGATTTGACGACGTACGATCTCGGCATCGACGCGCCTCCGGCGAGAAACCGCAATCCGAGCGACATCTTCAAAATCTACTACGCAAGCTTCGGCGCCGAGCTTAAAGGCAACTTCAAGCTGGGCTGGTACCTGCCGATGTCCCTGCGGCTGGGCCTCTACCACGGCATAGGCGGCTCCGGAGGAAGACGCCCCAAGGGCGAGCCGCTCTACGTGACCGTCGCGCTCGAAGGCGCTTTCTTCTAGGCATAAAAAAAGCCGGGCCCCCGAAGGAGCCCGGCCTCTACCTAAACAGGTATTACTTGCGAGACCGCTTGCCTTCGACCGCGGCGAGCGCGTCGACGAAGTCCTGCGAGACCGAGATGTTGGTCAGGTCCGCGTGCTTCTTGGACGTCAGGATGAGCCGTTCCCGCATCGTCGGAGCAGCGCGGGTGCCCTGCTTCGAGAGTACGAGACCGACGATGCCGGCCACGTGCGGGGTCGCCATCGAAGTGCCCGACAGCGACTGGTACGTGTTGTTCGGCGTCGTCGAGACGATGTTCACGCCGGGCGCGGCCACGTGCACGGTCTTCTTACCGTAGCAGGTGAAGCTCGCGGGCTTACCGGTGCGTTCCATCGCCGCCACGCTGATCACGTTGCTGACCTGGTAGCCAGCGGGGTACGTGGGGTTGACGTCGTTGTCCGACCGGGAGTTACCCGCGGCGGCCACGAAGACCTGTCCACGGCTCTCGGCGAGCTTGATCGCCTCGAAGAGCGCGGCCGAGTAACCGCCGCCGCCCCAAGAGTTCGACATGACGTGCGCGCCCATCTTGGTCGCGTAGCCGATCGCTTCCACCGCGGCGGCCAGCGATCCGCTGCCACCGGCCGTGAGGAACTTCACGGGCATCAGGCGAACCTGGCCCATGACGCCCGCGACGCCGATCTTGTTGTTCTGAACGGCGCCGATCGTGCCCGCGCAGTGCGTGCCGTGGCGGTTGTCGTCCATCGGATCCGCGTCGTGGTTCGCGAAGTCGTAACCGTAAACGTCGTCGACGAAGCCGTTGCCGTCATCGTCCTTGGCGTTGCCGGGGATTTCCTTCTCGTTCTTCCACATGTTCGCGGCGAGATCCGGGTGCGTGTAGTCGATACCCGTGTCGATGACCGCGATGAGAACTTCCTTGCGGCCGGTCGTAACCTGCCACGCCTTCAACGCGTTCACGTCGGCACCGGCGAGTCCGCCCTGATCGCCCGTGTTGTACAAGCCCCACAGCTCTTTGAACTTGTCGTCGTTCGGCTGTTTGGGCTCGCGGTTGAACCGCGCGTCGGCCTGATCCATTCCCGCCGGAACGCGGTAAATGTAGTTCGGCTCGATGTACTGGATGTGGTCGATGCCGGTCATCGCGCGAAGCTGACGAGCGGAGTCGGCCGGATTCGAGAAACGCACGAGCGCCATGGGCGCCACGGGCGTCTGCAGAACGCGATACTCACCAAGCGCGCGATTCGCGGGGTTGCTGAGGAACGCTTTCGCGCGGGTGATGTCTTTGAACCGGATGAGGAACTCACCAGGGACCGCATCGTAAGCTTGCGATACGGCAGATGCCAGAAGCAGGAACGATAGGAGCAGTTTCCGCATACACTAACCTCCAAATACCCACATAGCGGGTCGATTGATGTGCGAACTGTAAGGGCAGAGCCAGGCAGTGCAAAAACTTCGTGAGGTGAGAGCGTTAACAAATAACTTCAATAAGGCTAAGGATTCCGCCTACTTAGACGCAGTGCAAGTAACGCGCGTGGTTGATCGGAGAGCCATGGTGGGAGCCGTTCGCGGCTAGCTCGGTAAGCTGGATGCGCGCCAACGCGCCAGCAGAGTGTTGCGAAAACCGGCTTGCCCGAAAAAGAAATGGCCCGGCACCTTTCGGTGACCGGGCCTGGGTCTGTTCGCGGTTGTCCCGCGCTTATTTCTTTTCGTCTTCCTTCTCTTTGTCTTTGTCTTCGCTCTGGACGTTACGATCGTCGAGAGACTTGGGATCGACGGAAGCCGTGGTGTTGGCTTTCTTCGACGTATCGTCGGCCGCCTGGAAGATGCTCCACGCCTTGAGGTAGCTCATGGCTTGCTGGAGCTGGAAGTCGGTTTTCAGCATCATCTTGGGATCGGTCACGCGCACCTTCTTGCCGTCCTTCATGGTGATCGGGCGCTGATCCTTGTCCTCTTCCTTGTCCTTGCCGTCTTTGGCGACCTTCTCCTCGTCGCCCTCTTCCATCTCGTCGGGCATCTTTTTGTCGCCTTCTTTTTCGTTCTCTCCCTTTATGTGGTTGGAGAGATCCGCTTCGCGCAGCACGCGGCCCTTGCGGGCTTTCTCGACGGCGGCGGGATCGATGCGATCCACTTCGATGTCGGGCGTGATGCCGAGCGACTGGATGGAGCGGCCGTTCGGAGTGTAGTAGCGGGCGACCGTGAGCTTCAGACCGGACTTGTTCTCGAGGTCGATGACCGTCTGAACCGAGCCCTTGCCGAACGTCTGCTTACCGACGACCACCGCGCGCTTGTTGTCCTGCAAAGCACCGGCGACGATTTCGGAAGCGCTGGCTGAAGCTTCGTTCACGAGCACCGCCATCTTGAAGTCCTTGTAAGCCTTCTTCGGGTTCGAGTACTCCACTTCCTTCTTCTTCTTGTTGCGGCCGATGGTGGAGACGACTCCCGTTTTGCCGAGGAAAAGCCCCGACACGGAGACGGCTTCCTCGAGGAGACCGCCCGGGTTGTGGCGGAGATCGAGAACGACGCCTTTCAGCGGGCCCTTGTTGTCGGTGACGAGCTTATCGAGACCGCGCTGGAGATCGCGCGTCGTGTTCGATTGGAAATTGGTGATGCGGAGCCAGCCGTAATCCTTGTCGAGCAGCCCCGACTTCACGCTGACGACCTTGATGATGTCGCGTTTCAGCTCGATCGGGATGTACTTACGCTCGCCTTTGCGCGCGACGTGGATGGTGACCTTGCTGCCGGGCTTGCCGCGCATGTGGTTCACGGCTTCCTGGAGCGACAAACCCTTCGTGTCTTTTTTGAGCTTCGCTTCCTTGTCCTCGATCATCATGATGCGATCGCCCGGCTCGACGCCGGCCTGGAAAGCGGGGGTGTCCTCGATGGGCGTGACCACCGTCAGATATCCGTCGGTGATGGTGATCTCGATGCCGAGACCGCCGAACTTGCCCGAGGTATCGACCTGCATTTCCTTGAACTGTTCGGGCGGAAGATAAACCGTGTGCGGATCGAGCGTGGAGAGCATGCCCTTGATGGCGCCTTCCACCAGCTTCTTCGTATCCACTTCCTCTACGTAGTTGCTTTGCACGAAGTGAAGAACCTTCGTGAAGAGATCCAGGTACTCGAAGTTGGGGGCGGCCTCACTCGTTTTGTAGTAGCCGACACCCAGTCCGAGTGTGACTCCCACCAGCCCACCCAACATCGTATTAACGAGGCCTTGGATCCGCTTTTTCATGCGAAGACTCCTTACTATGCGTATCGGCAAGGGGGGCCCAAAGGGTTAGCTTTGATGGGGGTGTCAATTTAATGGCCGATAAACCCCGGATTCCCCTGAGTCTTTTCTAAGAGCCTAATTTACTTACCAAAAGCTTCCGATGCGGGGTGCGTAGGCAGGGGATATCCCGACGGTATGACACGGCGTATAATTAAGGATATGGGACAAAGGGGAAAGAGACATGGCCAAAGCGGCCAGGTGGCGGTGCTATTCGCCCTCGTCTTCACCTTCATGTTCATTCTCTTCGCCTTCGTGGTCGACTTCGGCCATCTCGTGAACGCGAAAATCAATTTGCAGAACGCGGCCGACGCCGCCGCCTATTCCGGCGCGGCCTACCAGGCCCAGGTGCTCAACCGCATCGGGCAGATCAACTATAAGATGCGCCAGGATTTGAAAGAGCTCGCGATGCGCGTGAACGTCACCCATCTGCGCCACAACCGCGGCTTTCCGCGCGGATCGGAGTTCATCGGCGGCGGAGGCGGGCGCGCGAACGTCGAGCCCTTCATCTGCCAGCAGGCCCACGGTTATAGAGCCATCTCCGGACTGACTTACGCGAACGACACGAACCTTTGCCGGAACGCCTCCCCGTCGAGCGGCGGTCTTCCGCCGATCGTCGTTCCGCCCGTGATCGCGGCCTTCGATCCCTTCGCCGTCGCCATCGCCACTCAGATCCGCCGTATCGCCGACGCCGCGAACCAAGAGTGCCGGGCCGCCGCCGAGGACAACCGCATCCTCTCCGAGCATTTGAGAACCGTTTACGTGCAGAGATCCCGCGCCCACATGAACCAGATTCAGGCGATGCAGCAGTTCATGAACGGAATCGGAAGCGGCCGGGTCGAGGAAGGAGACGACAACCCCGTGAAGGGCGCCGCCTTCCAGTCGGCGCGCCGAAACCTCAGTCTCGCCAACCGGGAAGAATTCGAAATGGAAGTGCTCGAGCCCTCGGGCGGGCAGTATCTTTCGATCATCGAGCACAAGATGCGCGCCTCCATGTTTTACTTCGACTTCAACGTCGTCGGCGACGGCTGCGTCGGCCGCCCGAGATCGCTGGATTTCGACGATATGACCGTCGGCGTGACGAAGGATCAGCCGATCATCACCTACTTCGCCGTGAGACTCGCCTCCAAACCGAGCTTCATGTTCATGCCACAGGCGTGGTCGGAGTCCGTCTTCCCGCGCTTCGAAGCGTTCGCCGCCGCGAAACCTTTCGGCAGCCGCATCGGCCCGGAATCGACGGCGGACCCGCTCGTGCCGGTTCCGAACCGTCCCGGCAACGCGAGCCGCTCGATCAACTTCAGTTTCCGCCCGGGCGATCAGTTGGGCATCATGAACTCGAAGATTATGGCGTACCTCGACGGACTCCATCCGTTCAACGGTGCGGGACGGCCCGAAGGAAACCAGGATCGCGGCTGGCCCGATCCAGACAAGGGAGCGAACCTCCGGCTCGCGCTGCAGGCGATCCGCGCTCCGACGATATTCGACGCCGCCTTCTATACGATCCATCCGGATCCGAATGCGGCACAGGATTACATCGAAAGCGATTACGCCGCGGCCCTTTATCCGGACTATCTGGAAGCCGGCGGACCGAACAACGAAATCATCCAGCAGAATGCACCGTCGACGAGACCTTACTTCCCGGAAGGCGTGGGTCCCGCGCAAACGGGCGAAGGGTGGATCGCGCAGTTCGCGAGAAACGTCGCCGGCAACCAGTCCTACGGGCGGTACGCGACGGAAGGAGCCGCGTCCCACTCGACGGTACTCGCGACGAACGGGCTTCCCGAAGTGAACGAAGGCAACGCAAACGAGTTCGGCTGGGCGACCAAGGCCCAGCTCCACAGCGGCTGGACTCCGCCGAACCGCCCCGGCCGCATCGGCTACTCGGTGAAGTTCATCGGCTTCGACGCTCTCGTCCGTACCATGCGCATCAAACTGAACGAAACCGGAAGCCGCGGCCCCATCGCGAACCCCCCTCAAGGCGACAACGTCGTCAACATTTACCACTGATCCGGCCGACCACTTTGACGACGTATTCCCTCGGCGTTCCCACCCCGGTCCAAGCCTAGGTCCAGGGCCTGGCTATTGCACATACCCCGGGCGGGGTTATGGGGTGGTCTAAATCAATTCTAGGGCTGGGCATTCGAGCTTGGCTCGTTTCCGTATTCTTTCTGAGTTCGGCCGTCGGCCAGCCCGGCATAGTCCGACCCCTCGTCCGCTGTAACGCGAACTTCACGGCGGTTACCGCCGTCCCCTCGCTCGAATCGATTCCCCACGTCGGGGCCCGAGCCGCCGCCGAGAAAATCTACTCCCAAAAGGACTCCGTCGAGGACGTGTCGTCGAGACCTCCCGGCCGGTTCGACGCCGACGCGAAGATCATCTCGGACCCCCTGGAATCGCTCGCCGCCCGCCTCATGGTGATTCGCAATGCCAAGCACACGCTGGATCTCACGATCTATATTTTTTCACCCGACGCCGCCGGAAGGCTGATCCTGAACGAAGTGCGGGAAGCGGTTAAGCGAGGAGTCGCCGTCCGCATTCTCGCCGATTCCGTCGGAAGCCTGAGCCCCTACCACACGGCCCTTCGATCGCTGCTCGCGACCTCCGGCGGTCCCTCGGTGAACGAGGACGGAAGCTTCAACGGGCTGACCGGCAGCGCCCGAGTCGTGCTCTTCAACTCGCTGTCGAAGAGCTTCCTCGCGACGGCGTCGAGCTCCCTCAAAGGGATGGCCAACGCTTTTCTTCCGGAGGGAAGGAAGTTCGATATCCCCGACAACACCAGCTGGATCAACCATCGCCTTCACGACAAACTTTTCCTCGCCGACGCCCTCTACGGAGATCGCGCCACCGCCCTTCTCGGGGGACGCAACATCGCCAACCACTACTTCGGTCTGCGCGACAACACCCCACCGAAGCATGACATCGACGTGCTTCTGCGGCCCGGGGCCGGAGGAACGGGAATGGGAGCGCTCTTTGAGGCTCATTTCAACCGGCTCTTCTATCACTCGGGCAACTACGAGCTCGAACGCTCGGCGGTACGGGAATGGCTCGGCGGTTCCGTCGGGGCCGAGATGGGGCGACAAAAAGAAGTCGCCCGTCTACTCGATGCCGACAGGGACCTCGGCAAACAGCTGAGGAAAATGGAGGATGAAAACTATCTGCACGAGGGATTCGAGCCGATCCACGCGAGGTTGCTGACGGAGCTGGCGAACCTGAAGCGGCAAGACGCGCTCACTAATCCGGACCCGGCCACCAACCCGAAAAATCCGGTTCAGGGAGATTCGATTCTCCGGTGGGGAACCCACATGGCGAAGCGGGCGAACCACACGATCGACATCGTGACGCCGTATTTGTATCTCACCCTGGAAGAGATCCGCTGGCTTCAGAACTGGGTGGACCAGGATCCGAAGCGAAAGGTTCGCATCGTCACCAACGGAATTCTCTCGATGGATCACGCCATCGTCCGCGCGATGGTGGACGGCCAGATAGTTCCGGCGCTCTTTCAGAGCGGCTGGGACAACTCGAAGGGGCAAATCGAGTTCTACGAGCTGGGCAAACTCGACTCCGAGCTGACGGGAGGGTCCGTGGATTACGGAAGCCTGCACACGAAGCTGATGGTGGTGGACAGCAAGAAGGCCCTCGTCACAAGCTCCAACGGGGACCTCAGAAGCCGCTGGCTTCAGAGCGAGCTGGGAGTGCAGTTCACCGGCGCGAAATCGGTGGCCGAAGTCCAGGCGAACATCGATGGACTCGTGCAAAAATCGACGATGTGGGGCAGCCCGGAATGGAAAGAGATACAGGCCCATCCGAGCCTGTGGTACCGGCGGACCCAGCTGCTGCTCTATCAGCGTTTGCTGAAGACCTTCAACCTCGCCCCCCTCCTCTAGCCTGCCTTAAAAGGTACTAAGTACCTTTTAAGACGATGTGATATGACGCTCGCCGTGAAACTTCTTGCGGTCGATACCTCCTGCGACGAGTCCTGCGCCGCCGTCTTCGACGTCGACGCCTGGAAACTGCTCGGCGACGCGGTCCACTCCCACGTGGACGCCATGGAAAAGTACGGCGGCGTGGTGCCCGAAATCGCAAGCCGCGAGCACCTGCGCGGGCTGCCCCTGGCCGTACAGGAAGCGTGCGACCGCGCGGGGGTTAAGCTTTCCGACATCGACTGGTTCGCGGTCACGAACCGCCCCGGGCTCATCGGCGCGCTTCTCGTTGGCGTGTCCTACGTGAAGGCCCTCGCCTACGCGCTGGACAAACCTTTTTCGGTTCTGAACCACATCGAGGCTCATCTCTTTTCCCCGCTCATCACCGAGCGGGACGAGACGGCCAAACCTCCGCCGCCTTTCCCGTGGATCGCGCTCGTCGTGAGCGGCGGGCACACGGAGCTCTTTCACGTGAAGTCGGGCTCCGACTGGACCTGGCTCGGGGGAACTCTCGACGACGCCGCCGGCGAAGCGTTCGACAAGGTCGGAAAACTTTTGAAGCTGCCCTACCCGGCCGGTCCCCGCATCGACAAATGGGTGCGCGAATCCGCGACGGAAGAGCAACGCTCGCGCCATCCCTTCCCGCGCGCGAAGGTGGACGGATTTCAATTTTCCTATTCCGGGCTCAAAACCGCGGTCGCGGTGCACCTGCAAGGCACGGGCGACCTCGACGACGAAAGAAAGCTGGCCGTCGCGGCGAGCGCCCAGGAAGCGATTCTCGATCCTCTCGTCGACAAAGTGCGCGAAGCCATGCGCCGGTACGATTGCCCGCACGCCGTCATCACGGGCGGAGTCGCCTGTAACTCACGGCTTCGAGCGAAGATCCCGGAAGCCTATTTTCCGGCGCCCCGCCACTGCACCGACAACGCCGCGATGGTGGCGGTGCTCGGCGCGCTATACAGCCGCGAGGGCCGGCTCCAACCGGCGCCTTGGGATGTAGCCGCCCAAGCGCATCTAGACTGATCGCCATGCACCCGAAAGCGATACTGGAATCCCTAGGCATCCGGGCGAGAAAAAGCCTCAGCCAAAATTTTCTGACGTCCCCCCATTGGGCGGACAAGCTTGCGACCCGCGCCCTCGATGCTCCGGGCGCGACGGAGATTTGGGAAGTGGGGCCGGGTCTCGGCGCGCTCACCGCGGTTCTCGTCGAGCGCGCAAAGGTTCCAGTACGCGCCTTCGAGTACGATCGGGCGCTCTCCGAGTACCTGCGAGTGACCTTTCCCACGGTGGATCTGCACGAGGGCGATTTTCTGGATACGGACCTGCCGAAATTTCTCGCCCACTCGCCGAAGGTGAGCTTTCTTTCCAACGTTCCCTATCACCTTTCGTCGGCGCTGATCTTTCAGCTGCTTCCCCACCGCCATTCCTTCAGCCGAATCGTGATGACGTTTCAGCGCGAGTTCGCCGAGCGGCTTACCGCCAAACCGAGAACTCCGGACTACGCGGGCCTGACCGTCATGGTGCAGACCTTCTTCGAAGTGGACCCGATCGGCGTGCTCCCGCCCGGCGCTTTCTATCCGGTGCCCGACGTGGATTCGGCCGCGGTCGTATTGATCCCGAGATCCCAGGCCCCGGCGGAGGTGGAACCCTTCGAAAAGCTCATTCGAACGGCGTTTGCCCACAGGCGAAAAAAGCTCGCGGGGAACCTGAAATCCCTCTATCCGGGCAAGGATTTGGAGGGGATTCTCGTGGGCTTGGGCCACTCCGCTCAAGCCAGGCCCGAGGAGCTCTCCAGGGAGGACTACCTTAGACTGTCCCACCTCCTTGCTTCGGCATGATGCAACGTGCTAATTGTAGGGCGTGCCCCTCCCACGTAACATATTGAAACCAATGTTGAAGTTAACGTTAATGTTAACGTTAACTTCAATGTCGCTCCCCGCGGGAGCGTCCCAGGACCAGGCCTACGGCTTAGGCGATCGTTCGGCCGGGCGGGTGGGCTCGGTCACGGCCGAGGCAAATAATCCTTACGCCGCTCTCTACAACCCGGCCCTACTCGCGGCCCAGCAGTACCCGACCTTCGCCTTTTCGACGGCTTCCGCGGTCGCAAGCTTCGCCCCGCTTCGCGACGTTCGGCTCGCCACTTCCGAGGGCCGCGCCGGCGAGCCCGGGCAGTTCAAGCTTCCAGATTCCCGCCTCACCCTTTGGTCGGTGGGCTACGGAACCTCCTTCGACATGCCCAGGTGGATGGAACGGCGGGGAGGCTTCGGCCTCGCGCTGAGCGGGCCCTATTCCACCCTTCGGACTTACAACGCATCCACGCCGCAGGACTTTTTCCCGCTTCGTTACGGCACGAGCGACGCCCAGTTCAAAGCGACTCTGAGCGGAGCGGTCGAAGTCATTCCGGAATACCTGATGTTCGGAGCCGGAGTTTCGCTCTACATCGTCACGGGTGGCGCCGCCGAAGTAGCCGTCACGAGCGACAACCCCTCGGGCCGCATGTCGCTCGACGTGGGACTCAGAGCAACTCCCGTCG